>CATYZE010000023.1 GCA_958415525.1 uncultured Collinsella sp.
AAGGGAAGAGGCGGGGCATGCCCCGCCTCTTACACCACATCTCTGCGCGCTACCCCCGCAGACGCTCAATAAATGCCTCAAGAGCCTGATTTTGCTGCCACTAAATTAGTGACAGTACTCATATTTGGCATTTTTTGCCCACGACCCTCAAGGGACATGCGAATCGCACAACGCGGCCCCCATAAGAGCGTGGGGCTATTCGGCGGCGCTACACCAGCTCGTGCATAAGGTCGCAATTTCGCGCATATAGCTCATCAAAGATATGGCGGCGCGATGCGTACAGCTCATGAGCGTCCATATCAGGCTCGATCGTTTGCGCGACCCCAAGAACCCGGGCAAGCTCACCCCATGATGAATAGGCACCGCCAGCAAGTGCCGCCATAAGGGCATCGCCAAAACATGCGCCCACCGTAACCTTCGCAACCGATACTTCACGACCGCAGACATCGGCAATCGCTTGCATCCATACCGGATTCTTAGTTCCGCCTCCCACGACCATGATGTGCTCGATAGGCAATCCATGATCTCGCTCGATAATATCAACATGCGCTGCGACCGTATAGGCGATCCCTTCCAAAGCCGCGCGGACCATATGACCCCGGGTATGCCTTTCGGTCAGACCGAAGAACACGCCGCGCGCCTCGGGATCGTTGAGCGGGGTGCGCTCGCCCGCAAAGTATGGAAGGCACAGAAGGCCATCCGCTCCGGGACCTACCTGCCCGGCATCGCGCGCCATGACCTCATAGACATCGAGGCCGCCGGAGCGTTCGGCATCCACGGCATCGCGGTACAACTCGCGTCGCAACCATGCCGTCAACGCACCTGCAGTATTGGTGCCGGCGCAGATGCCGTAAGTTCCGGGGATGATGAATGTCCCCGGCCATAGACGAGCGTCATCGACCATATGGTCCGCCAAATAGATAAAGTAGGCCGTGCTCCCGAGTTGCACCATCATGTCCCCGGGGCAGAACACTCCAGTAGAAATCGCCTCGGCACCCGAGTCACCCGTTCCGACAAGCACCGGCGTTCCCTTCGCAAGACCGGTTTCATCCGCTGCACGATTCGTGATTACGCCGGCGATATCGGTCGCCGCCATGACTTCGGCCATCTGGTCGGGACGGCAGAACCGCGCGCACCCGCGCTCATTAACCCGCCACGTCTCGCGATCGTATAAGGGTAGGAAATCCTCGGCAAGATAACGATCGATCGTAAACCTGCCGGTGAGCTTGGCGCATAGATAGGATGAAGCCGTAAGAAACTTCGCTGCCCGCTCATGGACCTCGGGCATATTCTCCTTAAACCAAAGGACCTTGGGAGCGATATCGGACGAACACGGATCGTGTCCAAAGAGCTCACGAGCTCGATCGGGACCATATTCAGAAAGAAGCTCGTCAATCTGCGGCTTCGAGCGAGCGTCGACCCCGTACAAAATTGCCGGAGCCAAGGCGTGGCAATCTTCATCGACCGGCACGCAATCACAGCCCAAAGCCGACAACCCTACGCAGCGGATCTGACTCGCCTCGATGCCCGCGCGCTCGATGAGCTCGCGAGACAGCCGGCAAAAATCACCCCACCAAATCGCTTCTGCATCGTGCTGATACCAACCATCCCGAGGGTTCTCGGTCTCATGTTGACAAGATGCCTGCGCCACAATTCGACACTCCGCATCAATTAACACACCCTTGGACGCACTCGTTCCGATGTCGATGCCAAGATAGTACGGCATGCCGTTCACTCCCCTCTCGCGGCACGGGCGGCAGCCATGAATCGCACGACCCGCTCGGCTTCGACAGGGGCGTCGAGCTTGCCGTCTCGCTTGAGGCAGGTGCCGACAAACGCGCCATCATAATGCGAAAACACGTCTGCAACGGTATTCTCGCGGCATCCCGTTCCACATACCACCGGCACATCGCCAACACGGACGCGCACCTCGTCGGCAAGCTCGCCCGAAGCTCCGCGCCCGGCAGCAGACCCGCCAATGACAAGGGCATCGGGCAGACAGTTGAATACCAGCGAATCGGCAATATCGGGAGTCGAACGGTCGTTAAGATACACCTCGCCCTCGCTTGTGATGAAATGGAACATCTTTAGGTCGTCCAGACGCAGGGCGGCGCGGCGGCGCATGGTGTGCGCAAAGTCACGATTAATCAGGCCAAGATCGCCAGCCCAGGCACCGCAGAAATTGCAGCGAGTAAACTGCGCCTCGACGGCGGCGCACAGCTCGATCGTGGCATCGCCGTCATAAATAGCCTCTGCACCCCAAGGGGTCGAGAACTCCGCGGCAAGAGCGCCGATGACATGCCCCATAGCGGCAAGGGTCACTGCCGACACATGCTGCTCGTAGGGCATCGACAGCTCATTGGTGATCAGAATGCCGTCCACGCCACCCGACTGCAGCGCTTCGAGATCGCGCTTGGCGGCATCGATCACGCGCAAAACGCTGCCGCTCGGATAATACAGAGGATCGCCAGGCAGCGGCTGCAGATGCAGCATGCCAATGACCGGTTTCTCGGTCCCAAACATCGAAGCCATAAACGACATGGTCAATCTCCTTTAGCTCGCCGACTCGCAGGCATCAGCTGCTACTCGCCCAGCACCTCAACGTACACTTTTCGCTTCTGAGGCCCATCGAACTCCGCAAGGTAGATGTTCTGGGCTCCGCCACATACGATGTGGCCGTCTTGAACGGGGAAGAAGCAGCTATTGCCGCAAATCATGCTCTTGATATGGCCACAGGAGTTATTGCCCGTGGCGCCATAGCTCGGCAAGAAATGAGCATGCGCATAGGGGGCATCGGGCGGGGCAATGCGATCGAGCGTCTCCATGAGATCGGTCTCCACGCACGGAAGCCCCTCGTTCACCACGATGCCGCAAGTCGTATGCGACAAAATAATCGCTGCCAGCCCATCGGTCACCGCACTACGCTCGATGGCGGCATGCACATCTTCCGTGATGTCGATAAACTGGTCGGGCGCCGTCGATAGATAGCTCAATGTCTCGAGTGTCACCATGTCACTCATCACCTTTCAGAAAACGCAGCGCCGTACCGGAATACAGATTCTCCCGCGCCTCATCGCGCATGGGCACAGTATCAAGCGCCCGCTTGAGCTTGAAGGCGCGGAAGCGTGGCGTATTGCTGGCAAACATCACCTGATGCGACAGGGCGCGCTCATACCACAGCGGTCCCATATCGACGGTGAAGAGCCGCTGCATCATTTCTTCGGGCGAATCGATATAGGTAATAGAGGCATCCGTATAGCAATTGGGATACTTGAGCAGCATCGCCACGGTTTCGCGCACCCAGGGCCAACCAAAGTGAGTCAGGTTAAAGCGCACATCCGGATGCGTTGCGATGGTGTGCTCAAACGCAAGCGGGTGGCTTCGCGAAAGCTCCGCACCCGGCTCCCAGGACATACCGGCATGAAAAACCACCGGCTTGTTGTAGCGCTCACAGAGCTTGTAGAGCGGCTCGGCAACGGCATCATCGGGCGCAAAACCCTGCTTTGCCGGATGCAGGCAGAGCCCCTTGGCCCCCAGCTCGGTAAAGGCGCGCTCCAGTTCGTCGGCGGCACCACTCACTTGCGGGTCCACGCTCGCAAATCCCCATAGACGATCGGGGTGCGCAGCAACAAGCGCGGCAACCTGGTCGTTGGTGCCAAAGTGTCCGCCGCACGCCGTGGTCACATCGAGCGGCATGAGCACGCTTTTCCGCACATCGCAGACATCCATCTCGGCCACGAGCTCATCCCAGTCCATGGGGCCCATGTGCCCCATGCCAAACTCGCGCTCCCAAAAACCAAAGCCGTCTGGCTCGTCGCCTGGCGTATAGATCTCGCCGTAGAGCATGGGCTGGACCAGCATATCGATTACCATCTTGCACTCCTTTCCAGGTGTTTGTTCCTAGTACGGTTCGAACGACCCAATGACTCGGGACGAAAGCTCGGCACCGGCACGCATGCATGCCGGCACGTCAAGCCCATCCAGTACACCCTTGGTGAATCCGGCGATATACGAGTCGCCGGCGCCCACGGTATTGACGACCTTCTCGGCCGGCACGATCCCACATTCATAGAAGCGCTCACCGTCATAGGCGATGCTTCCCTTCTCGCCAAGCGTGGCGACCGCCACGCGCGGACCCAGCTCCTGCACATGGCGCACCCAGTCGCGCAGCTCCGCGCTATCCTCCTCAAACGACATAAAGGCATAGTCCACGTAAGGAAAATGGTTCTCGCAGGCGTATTCTGGATCTTGACTGAACACCGAAAAGTCCATGACGACGGTCTTGCCTGCCTCGTGCCATTCGGGCAGCAGGTCTAAGCAGTTTCCAAACAGGTCAGTATGGATGACATCGTGCTCCAGGATAAATGCCCGGTCATCATCGTTTGGCCGGTACGTTTCCATAACACCGTCAATCGCCTCGAGATGCACGCGGTCGACGCCGTCCTTCAACGCCATGAGCATCACCGAGGTATCGCCGTCCTCCACGCGAAGATGCGAGATGTCGAACCCCTCGGCAGCCAGCGCCTCGCGCATCTTGTCTCCGTACTCGTCCTTTCCGACGACCGACACCGCGGACACCGATACGCCCATTCGCGCCAGATGGATACCCCAGTCGATGCCATTACCAGTCGGATAGAACACGCCGATGTTTTGATACACGTCCGCACAGCAGAAGCCAGCTGCGCATGCTTTGATATCCATTGTCTTCTCCAGCAATCAAAAAGGGGCCCACACAAGGCGAGCCCCTATCCGAATTCCGATGTAATCTCGCGTCAGTCAGCCAAGGCTTCAGCCCCAAGCCGCCCAGCGCTTTCTTAGGCTACTCGGCGATCGGAGCTCCGTGACCCCAAGAGCCCTCCATGCCGCACACGGTCGAGGCAAAACCTGCCGCAAAATCGAGCGCACGCTCAATGGCCTCAGGTCCGTCCTCGCCGCGCTTGGCGGAATCGAGGTAGCACATCAGGAACGAGGTAAGGAACGAGTCACCGGCTCCCATGGTGTCCTTCATGTCCGTTACGGGCTTTGCCAGCTGGCGATAGTAGCGCTCGCCGTCATAGGCGATGCAGCCCTCGGCGCCCGCCGTCGCGGACACAAAGCGCGGGCCCAGGCTCTTCACCCAGGCGAGGCGCTCGCGAATCTCATCCTCGCTCGCAGCGTCCGCGGCGCTAAAGAAGGCGAAGTCGACAAACGGGGCAATCTGCTCATAGTACTCATCGGTGGAATCGTCCGAAAAGTCAAACGATACGGTGATGCCCGCAGCCTTCAGCTTGGGGAGCTCGCGCTCGGTAAAGCAGTAGTTACCCGAGTGGACCACGTCGAACTGCTTCATGTATGCCAGATCAAAGCGATCGAGCACATAGCGCGCATCGCCACGGATGCCGCCCTCATTGGAGCCAAGGAATACGCGGTCGCCATCGACCACGGTCACACGCGCCGCGCCGTTCTCGCCAATAAGCTGCTCGCACTTAGCGAGCTCGATACCCTCGTCCTCAAGACTTGCAATCACATGCTCGGCAGCGGCGTCGTTGCCAAAGATGCCCATGTACGCGGAGCGCGCAGCACCGCACTTCTTGGCGTAAACGGCAAAATTCACCGCATTGCCGCCGGGATACATGGTATGGATATGCTCATAGCGATCGACGACGTTGTCACCGAACCCGAGCGCGTTAACGTTAAAAGCCATGGTATCTATCCTTCCTAGTACTCAACAACGCCCATGTAGCGGCGGAAGTCGGGATCATGATCGAACACCTTGCCGCGCGCTGCACGCAGCTCGCAGTTCATAGCGTAGAACAGCACCGGATCCAGATAGGAACGAACGCTCGCCGGCACGGCCTCCATACCGTACTCCTTGGCATCAAGCACCATCAGCGTGTCGGTATGGGTCTCAAGGAACGCCAGGGCGCGCTCGTCCATAGGACGGCACTCGCTCGAGCCCATCTGCAAGAAGTAGAAGACGCCATCCTGGGTAGCCTCAAAGGGGCCATGGAAGTACTCGGCAGAGTAGATATAGCTGCAGTGCTGCCACTGCATCTCCATGAGCGAGCAGATGGCGAAGCCATACGTCTGGCTAAAGTTGGGGCCGCTTCCCAGGATATAGAAGAACTCATGCTCCTGGCAAAGCTTGGCAAAGCGATCGCCCAGCTCGGCATTTACCTTTTCGCGTGCGGGAGGCAAAATCTTATCCATTTCGGCAATACCGGCATACATGTCGGCGAGATCGGCGTAGCCCTCCTGCTGGTCGAGCAGCTCGGCCGCGAGCGACAGCGAGATGCCGGCAGGAACTTCGGCCTGCGGAACGCCCTCGCCCCACGGGTACACCCAGGTGACCCACTTGCCAGTATCGATCTTGGAACCGGCGTTATCGGTCTGCGCAATCACCGTCGCGCCCGCGGCAAGGGCAATCTCGCAGCCCTCGACGACCTCGGGGGTATTGCCGCTGTGACTGCAGGCAATGACCAGAGACTTCTCGCCCAGGCGACGGGGACGCATGATGTCGAACTCACGGGCCGTATAGATATACGAAGTGAACGTCGTCGCCTCGCGCTGCAAGAGCTCATGGGCCGGAATCAGATCGATCATGGAGCCGCCGCAGGCGATCCAGTAAACGCTGTCGAACTTGCCCTTCTCGGCAATTGCTTCCTTAATCAGATCGTGTGCGTTCATGTTTAGTTCCTTTCCAGTTTGGCCGGCCATGCATGGCGTGTCTTGCATGGCCGAGCAAAATCTTATCTAGTCAATCAGATACTTCTCGAAGGCGGCCATGTTCTTGGCATCTGCCGCCGCCGGGTCATCGTAGTAACGACCGTCCGTGATTTCCTGACCCAACATGCCATCGAAACCATGGGCGTTGAGCGTGGCGACGAAGGCATCCATATCGTGCTTGCCGTCGCCCCAGACCAGATGGCCATAGGGATCGCCGTCGATAAAGTGCATCTCGTGGATCGCACCGTCGCCAAATGCGGCAAACCAGTCCTCGAGCGACTCACCTGCAACACCCATTGCGGTCGTATCGACCATAGGCTGCAGATACGGACTCGCGACCTCATCGATCATGCGCTTGGCATCGGCGACGGTCGTCACAAGGTTGCTCTCCTCGGGACGCAGACTCTCCATCGTTAGCACCAGACCGTGCTCGCCGGCATACTCCGCCAAGATGGATAGGTGCTCGCGGCTGCGCTTCCACGCCTCTTCGCGATCCTCGTCCCAGTCACCCCAACCCGAGTTTACGGACATGCGGTCGCATCCCAGCACCTCGGCAAGCTCGATGCCATGCTTGAAATACGCCAGGCTCCGCTGCTCGTGAAGCGGCTTACGAGCGCAATACTGCCATGGATAGACCACGTTCTCGGGACAGAGCGTCCGATAGCGCAGACCGCGGTCGGCGGCCTTTTTCGCCAGAACCTCGGCCTCAAAATACCCAGTGTGATCGAGCGTCACATGGGGCTCGGCGCACCACAGCTCGATGGACTCAAAGCCCAGGCGCTGTTGCGTATCCAAAAAATAGTCGAGCGACCACATGATGTAGTGGATGTTCATGCCCGCAATCTGCTCGCGACGAAGCGTCGGTTTGGTTTCAGGCATGCTAAACCTCCTTATTTCGGTCGAACACGATACGTCCGTCCGACATGGTCATATCAACGGCAAGGTCACAAGCATCGTGGTAGTCAAGGCCAAACACATCGCGATCGAGCACGCAGATGTCGGCAAGCTTACCGGCCTCGAGCGTTCCCAGCTCATCCTCGCGCATCAGGTCATATGCGCCCCCTGCCGTCCATGCACGAAGGAGCTCGGCAAGCGTCAGCGTATTACCCTCATTCACGGACAAACCGTCGGCAAAGAAACCACCACATGCGCTAAACATCGATTCGCCCAGGCTCGGAATCAAGAGCGGAAGGTCGGTGCCACAGCACACCGTGCATCCCGCGCCTTCCATACCGCGACGGTTCCAGCTGTGCTGCAGTCGGACCTCGCCGATCTGCCGACGCATCATCGACAGGCAGTCCTCGCGCTTATCGAGCGTGAGGATCTGGGGGTAGACCTCGCAGATTCCGCCCAGCTTGCCAAAAAGGGCAAGGTCTTCCGGATCAGAGTTCTCGAGGTCGGTGATCGCGTGGCGTCGAAGCATGGCTCCGTGCTCATCTCGCGGCAGCGAGGCATACAGCGCAACGGTGTGGCGAACGGCGCCGTCGCCCTGACAATGAAGCGAGTAACGGAAGCCCTCGGCATCAATCGCGCGCAGCTCGTCCTCAATCAAACCCCACTCGGGCTCCTCGACAACCGTCTTGCCGGCAGCCCCCGCATCGGCCGTCTCCTCATAAGGGTCGATCATCTCGGCAAGCCCCGCCCATACGCCGCGATCGGTCATGCGGTTGAAGCCCGAGAAACGAACAAACGGTCCCTGGAAGCGATCACGCGCCGCACGGGCATAGGGCAGATTCGCCCCGGCACCCACCGGCTGCGACATCATGGAGACGCGAACCGTCAGCTCGCCAGATTCCTCACGGCGTGCCATCTCATCGGCAAATCCGTAATAGTCATCGAAGGCCATCTCTTTGATAGCCGTGACACCGCGAGCGTTCAGCATCGCCATGTAATCCGAATACCCGGCGCGCGCCTCGGGAAGCGCCAGGAAGTCCCGCATCATACGCCAGATCTTCTCGGCATAGCAGGCCTCGGGCGTAAAACCATAGCGCTCGCTGGCGGCGGCGTTGAGAACGCACGTCTCGGCACCCGGGGTAAAGCAGACAACGGGAATATCTCCGAAGGCGCCGTCGAGCGCTGCCGCCGTTTTTTTATTCTCGACGTCTTCGGCGAGCGACGCAGGAAGGTCGTGCCCAAAGGCGGCGGCGCAATCGAGGTGGGCATCCTTCCACAACTGCAAAAGCGCTACCACTTCGTCGACGTCAGAGGCTTCGGATAAGTCGGCCCCCAGGCTTCGCAACGCCCAGCCCGTATAGAACGTATGCACATCGACCAGGCCAGGCATGACAGTCCTGTCGCCACAATCGATCACCTCATCCGCCTGGGCGAGAAACGAGCCTGCCTCGCCAGCGCCACCGACAGCTTCAATCCGATTGCCGCGTACCGCGACAAAACCCTCAAACGGCTGGTCTTCCGTACCGGTGAAGACGCTCTTAGACGTCAGCACCGTCAAACGATCGGACATCGCGACCTCCTTACGCCGGAAGCATGCCGGAGATGGCGGTAATGACCAAGCCAAACACGACCATAAAGATGAAGAACTTCCAAATGGTCTTCCACCATTGGCCAAACGAGATCTTTGCCACGGCAAGGCCGGCAACCGTCATGCCCGCCGTAGGGCTGATAGTGTTGATGGTTTGGTTGGCAAACTGGAGCGCGGTGACGGCAGCCTCGGGATTGAGGCCCATGAGCTCGGTCAGGGGACCCATAACGGGCATGGTGAGCGCCGCCAGGCCAGAGCTCGAGGGAACGAGCAGGGAGAGCAGGCCAAGAACGACGTACATAAACGTGGTGTACACGGCGGCCGGCGCTCCGGCGAGTGCGGTGGCAAGTGCCTGGAGGATGGTGTCGATGATCATGCCGCCCTCGGCGATGACCAGAATGCCGCGAGCAATACCGATAACGATGGCGGCGTACGCAAAGTCGGCAAGGCCCTTAACGAACTCCTCGGCGATCGTCTGCTGATCAAGACCGCCCAGGATGCCGGCAAGCAGGCCCATACCAAGGAACACGGCAGAGATCTCATTCATGTACCAGCCCTGGGTAACAAGGCCCCAGACGATAATACCCATACCGCAAGCGAAATCGATCAGTACGAGCTTCTGGCGGGTGGTGAACTCCTCCTCGATGGAAGCGTCGGTCACAGAGAACTCAACGCGCTTGAGCTTGTCGTCCTCATACGTAATGGACGACTCGGGGCTTTTCTTTACGCGCATGGCATAGCGCATGGCCCATGCAATACCAACGGCGGTGAAGATAACCCAAGAAACGGCACGCAGCCACAGCTGCGGATTGCCCTCGATACCAATGATGCCCTGGGCGATCAAAACGTTAAACGGGTCAATGGTCGAGGCGCAGTATCCCAGGTTAGGACCGAGGAAGCAGATGATAAATGCCGTCATCGAGTCATAGCCGATGCCCATCATGATGGGAATGAAGATGGCGTAGAACGGCAGGGCTTCCTCAGACATACCAAACGTAGTGCCGCAAATGGACAGCAAGGTCATCGTGATGGGAATGATGAGGATGTCCTTATTCTTGAGCTTTTTAATCACGCGGCTCATGCCGGCATTCAACGCATTGGTCTTGGTGATGATTGCAAACGAACCACCAATCAGCAGGACGAACGCGACGACGTCGGCCGCCGCCTGGATACCCTCGGTGGGCGCCTGCAAAACCGCAAAGATATCCTGACCCAGGTTGATGGTCTCACCGGTCTCGGAATCGGTATAGTTCTTATCGACCTGTTCATAGGTTCCGGCAACGGCGACTTCACGCTCGCCCGCCGCCGTCGAGATTGTCTTGCGCTGATACTGACCAGAGGGAACGATCCAGGTCAGGACCGCAAAGACAACGATCAGCAAGAACATGATCGTATAGACGTGCGGTAATTTGAATTTGAAACGTCTGTTTGTCTTCTTCGCCTTCGTATCTGACATAGATACCTCCAAAGAACCCGAGACCTTATCGTGTCTCGCTTTAACGTTCGCGCAATGCAAACGTCCTATGACGTTCTATAGATTATCAGCGTGTTTTTAGCACTTCAAGGATATTTCGGACAGGTTACGAGGACTCGGGTGAACGGTCGTTCAGCGGCGGCGAACGGCAAAAAAGCCCGGCAGGCAATTGGGCCGCCGGGCGTTCTCTTGATCAACGTCCTAGATATCAAAAACGTAGCGCGATCCTACAATCCGCTGTCGGCCGATGATAAACGGCCGTTGCTGCTCGTCATAGAAATATGCCTCCATATAAAACAGAGGCTCTCCCGTGGGAACGGACAGCAGCCGGGCGACTTCGGGTGACGCACACGCGATCTCAAGCGTGCACGGCTCGGTGAGGGCAGGCCCGCGACCCGTCCGTTCGCGCACGACCTCGAAAATTGATTGATCGGTAAGGTCCGCCTTCGCCAAAAAGGCGTTGTCTTCATAAACGTACGTGTTGTTCTCGAGCATCACGGGGATGCCATCGGCGGTGCGCACGCGTTCAATGCAGATCAGCTCCGACCCAACGGGAACGCCAAAAAACTGCGCTTCGGCAGCATCGGCCGGCAACACTTTTCTTGAGACAATACGCGCCCCGGGCTCCATCTCGTTGACACGACAGGCGTCCGAAAAGCTCTGAACGTCGTCCTTCTGGCGGATTTTACGCTTGAGCTTGGGGGCGTTTACAAACGTGCCCCTCCCCTGCTGCTTGGTAAGGTAGCCCTGCTGGACAAGCTCTTCAATGGCTCGCCGAACGGTAACGCGACCGACTTTGTAGCTTTCGGCCAATTCGAATTCATTTGGTATCCGAGCGCCCGCCTTATAGGTACCAGAATTGATGTCATTTTTGATGATATCGATAACCTGTTGATATAGCGGGATTGCCGCTTTTCCGTCGGTCAACCCTTCAGTCGATGGCATTTGCCCTCCCCTGGCAAATATGGAATCAATAATCGGTGCGGATTACGCATCGCCAGTCCTACGCAAGCTCCAGCAGCTCTGGCAGTTGGTCGATGATCTTGTCCGCAGCATCCTGGCTAAAGCCGAAGCGCTCCTCGCGCTTGGCAATCACCGTCAGGCCGGCTCGCTTGCCGGCAGTGATGCCAGGCACCGAATCCTCAACGCAGCAGCAGCGATTCGCGGGCAGCCCCAGCAGGTCCAGCGCATGCAGGTAGATGTCGGGCTCGGGCTTGCTCTCCTTAAACTGCTCGCCACTCACCACATACTCAAAGGCATCCGACAGCCCGCACGCGTTGAGCACTTCCTCGATACTATCCATGGGCGACGAGCTGGCAAGCGCCACGCGAACGCCGCGGCGCGGCAGCTCTCGAATCGTATCCACGGCGCCTGGGTTAATCAAAGTCTGATAGTCGCGCGGACGTTTATGCGCCCACTCATCCCAACGGGCCAACGCTTCCTCGCCAGTAAAATGCCCCTTACCGGCACGCTCAAACCAATCGACCAGCATGCGGAGAAAGAACTGATGCGAGGTACCGACCTGTCCATTCAACTCCTCTTGAGTCAGATTAAGCCCAAGCTCCTTGGCAAACGCGGCAGTCTCGCCCAGGTAATAATACTCGGTATCGACAATGACGCCGTCCATGTCAAAGATAACGGCGTCGAACGGAAATGCGGACACGGCACCCTCCCTAACAAAAGGACGCCTGCAAGCAGGCGCCCGAACCATGCATTAATCGGCGATTCTAACCCAGCAGCTTATCCAGCGCCACTGCAATACCGTCTTCGTTGTTATTGGCGGTCACCATCTGAGCAACTGCCTTAACCTCATCGACGGCGTTACCCATGGCAACACCGGTGCCGGCCCACTCGATCATAGACTTATCATTCTGGCCGTCGCCAAACGAGACGACCTCGCTGGCATCGATACCAAGCTTGGGCAGGGCTCCCTGAAGCGCACGTGCCTTATCGATACCGGGCGCCGTAAACTCAAAGTACCAGTCGGCCGTAAACATACCCGAAAGCGTCTCGGTAAAGGGTGCGTACATCTCCTCGTGATGCGCCTGCAGGTAGGCCGGATCGCCCGCGGTGAGCAGCTTGTCCACCGGATAGGCATCCGCGACCTCATGAAGGCTCTCGACCTCGCGAATCTTAAGATCGCACGCATCGCGCTCGTATTTGACGATATTCTTCTGCGAGCCATCGGGCAGCGTGATCATGCAGCGATATGAGTCCACGACATGCAAATCGCGGCCAAGAGAGATCATAGGGATCACGTCAAAGTTACGCAGGTGGTCGAGCAGGCGATGAAGCTCGTCGACCGGCATAGCCTGGTCAAACAGCACCTCGTCGGTCTGGGCATCGACCACGTGCGCACCGTTAAAGGCCACCAACAGGCCATCGTGGTTTTGAAGGTCGAGCTCCTGCGCCAGAGCATGAAGGCCCCATGCGGGACGGCCCGAAGCCAAGATGAGCTTAATGCCCGACTCCTGCGCCGCGAGCAGCTTCTCGCGCGTG
Source organism: uncultured Collinsella sp. (assembly GCA_958415525.1). Classification (GTDB taxonomy): domain Bacteria; phylum Actinomycetota; class Coriobacteriia; order Coriobacteriales; family Coriobacteriaceae; genus Collinsella. The sequence goes on from CATYZE010000023.1 coordinate 13,161, forward strand.
CGCGGGCTGATTACCTTCTGATCGTTGGTGAGCGTACCGTCGATATCCATTGCAATGGCCTTGATTGCCATATATGCCTCCCTGTCATTAAGCAACCTTGTCTGAGTCATCATACAGAATGCCCACTGCGGCGCTGTTTGCAACGGGAAAAATGTCATATTGTCCCAAACATGAACAGTGTGTAGCCGTGGAGCGCAATCGCTCCGTCCCATACGCCGAGCCACCACATGCAAAGCTGACGACGCTGAACGTGGCCGCCCCACCGACCTCATTTCATCCCGTAGAAAAGAAATTTCAAAATTAGTTCTTGTCAAATCAGCAAAACCAACGTACTTTAAAGAAGATCGCTCCGGTGGTCATCGTTTGATCGAGCATATTCAGTTTCAGTTTTCAGCGTGTAAGAGAAAGAAGATCGGCAAAGTACAACCCCAAACGCAATGACAACTTAATGAGGTAACTGCCATATGTGAGGCATCCAGAGCATTGCTGTCTCGATTTTGAGCACGATGCCTTCCGCCTTGCATGGGCCGTTCCATCCCACCCCTGCAGCAACTGCCTCACGGGCTCATTGAAAACCGCATAGCACCCCAACGTCAGCACATCACCCACGGCAAGCACATCACTCACGACAACCAACACATCAACAAACAGGCAAGCACATCACAGATTGGAAACGCTATGAACACCACCCGTCCCCAGACCACAAACACCGTCCTCAAGGCACGCATCGACCGTGCCCTGCACGGCAGATACGACACCGACTTCGCCGCTGCAACGATCGCAAACTTTGCCCTGCTGCCCGTCGACGAGGCACTGAGTAACCACGAGTTTTCGGCAAATCGCTGCGCCGAAATCATGAACGATCCAGCCGTCCACAAACTTACCGACCCTTATCTCGGACCCCACGGTAAGACCGAAGGCCCGTACACCATGGGCCATGTGGCACACATGATTACCGCACTCGACACGAAGCTTCGGCTCGAGATGGACGACGAGACGCAGATGACATTGATGGACCATCGATTCGACCTGCAGAACGCCCTGACCCTCCCCATCCATGACCTCGCCATGGGCCTCAAAGCCCTGGAGGCGCGGCATCAGCAGGCAGCCTGCGGGCAAGATGACGTGCAGGGCCCGCCGGGCATCATGGTGCTCGACCGCGAACGCTACAACCGCGCAACCGCCCGGTTTCAAGCCGGCCCGACAACGGTGCGCACCCTGATCGACATGCTCCGTGTGCTGAGCCTCAATCGTCTATTCGACGGCTACCGGGCACTGGCGCCTGCTGGCCTTCGCGCTCAAACGATCCGGATTATCGATATCCAACAGCGACAGTTCAAGCGTTACCGCGACGATCGGGAGATGAGCCAAGGCATCGTTCACTTCTACCAGAAGCGCTACGACCCCAACGAGTTTCCCGACGTTCTCGAACGCCAGCTGCGTCTCGTCTACACCGCGCCCATTGCCGCACTGATGCGATTGGGCGCATTCGACGAGTCACTGGCAAAAGCCGCCGACCGCAAAGTCACAACGGAGCTTGAGCGCAGGCTCGAACATGCCTTTGAGTTTTAGCGCCAGCTTCACCAACCCAAATAGAACCTCGTCCTACGTTAAGAAAGGAACCTTCGTGGACACCACTCAGACCCCTGTCATCAGCCCGCTCACGATGCGCGAGTCGTCTCGTGGCATAACGCTCACTTCCGTCTACGACGAGATGCTCGCCCGACGTGAGCTTTCCGTCGTGGGCGACATCAACAGTTCGATGGCGCACGATCTGTGCCAGCAGATTCGCCTGCTCGAGGCCGCAGACCCCACGGCCCCCATCACGGTCTTTGTTGCCAGCCCCGGCGGCAACGTGCGCGCCGGCCTCGCCATCTACGACACCATGCGCCTCTCGCCGTGTCCCATCCACACCATCTGCCTGGAGTTTGCGGCCTCTATGGGCGCCATCATCTTTATGGGTGGCGACGAGCGCCGTATGGCGCCTCATGCAGAACTCATGATTCACGACCCGCTTATCCCGCAAGGAGCTGGGGGCTCGGCCCTAGCACTCCAGGAAACAAGCCGGCGTCTCATGCAGACCCGCAAGGCCCTGACGCAAATCCTGTCTGATCGCAGTGGCCTTTCGGCCAAGCGTATCCAAACACTCACGGCAAAGGATACGTACCTTTCGGCCGAGCGCGCCGTCGAGCTCGGCTTTGCCCACAGCATTCTCACCTCGACCAAGGAGACCGCCCATGTCTAACCTCAACGCAGCCCTGCACGCCCCGGCCCCCACCATCCTTGCGCAAGCCCACACACTCTCGTGTGACACGCGTCAAACGGGCCTCAACAACAATATGCTTGTAATCGGGCCTTCGGGCGCCGGCAAGACCCGCAACGTTCTTAAGCCCAACCTACTGCAGATGAATGCGAGCTATATCGTGCTCGATACCAAGGGGACGCTCTGCCGCGAAGTCGGCCCCGTGCTTGCCGCGCACGGCTATCGTGTACAGCGCCTCAACTTTGCCGATCTTGACGATGCGACCACACTGCCCGAGGACATCGAGCAGTGTGGCTACAACCCGCTCAACCACATCCGCCGCACCAAAGACGGCAAGCCCAACCAGCAAGACATCATCTCGGTCGCCAAGGCCATCTGTCCAGTCGAGGACCAAACCCAGCCGTTTTGGGACCATGCAACAGCCAACCTGCTTTCCTGCCTGATCGCCTATGTGTGTGAACAGCTGCCCGTGGAGGAGCAGACGTTTTCATCGGTGATCGACCTTTGCGAACATCTCCAAGACCGCGCCACGACACGCCTTTTCGACGACCTGCAGACCACCGACCCCACAAGCTACGCGCTCTCACTTTGGCGGCGCTACTCACCCACCATCACGGCCGAAAAGATGCACGCAAGCATCATGGGCATCCTTGCCGAAAAAGTCATGTGCCTGGGCTTTGATGGAGCACGCCGTCTATACACCGATGCGAATCAGATCGATTTCGCAGCTCTGGGATGCGAGCGTCGAGCGCTCTTCGTCACCGTCAGCGATCTCGACCGTAGCCTCGATCCGCTCACCAATTTGCTTGTAACGCAGGCGTTCGCCGGGCTCATTCGCCACGCCGATACACAACCCGACGGCCGCCTCGCGACCCCGGTCCGCTTTATGCTCGACGACTTCGCCAACCTACAGATGCCGCAGATCGACAATGTGCTCTCCATCATCCGCAGCCGCGAGATCTGGGCGACGCTGCTCCTGCAGTCGACCAACCAGCTCGACGCGCTCTATGGCGAGGCACGCGCCCGCTCCATCATGGGCAACTGCGACACGCAGCTGGTACTGGCCTTTCAAGACCCCGAGAGCGCCCGCGTCTTCTCGGAGCGCGCCGACGTGCTGCCCAGTACGCTCATGGCAACGCCCGTCGACCGCTCCTGGCTCTTCGTCCGCGGCCACGTCCCACAACAAGTTGAGCGCTTTAGGCTCGAAGACCACCCGCTCTATGCGGAACTCCCCGAAGCCCAAAGCGCCCAGATTGAACTCTCACGCTAGCGGCGCTCGTCTTCCGGTGCGCCCTCGACGATTGCGATGCCTGCCGAGGCGCCCAACGCGCTGGCGCCCGCCTCGATAAATGCGAGAGCCTCCTCGTAGTTGTGGATGCCACCCGCCGCCTTGATTGCCACGGCGTCGCCAAGCACCTCGCGCATCAGCTGCACGTCTTGGAGCTTGGCGCCGCCAAAGCTTCTACCGGTCGACGTCTTAAGAAAGCCTGGCTTAGCCTCAAGGGCAATCTCGCACACGCGACGCTTGGCGGCATCGTCGCCATCTAGCTTGCACATCTCGACGATCACCTTATCGGTGATACCGCGCTCGCGGCAAAAATCGGCGATCGTAGTCATCTCGTGCTCGATGGCGGCAAAATCACGGTTCTCAACCGATTCCTGGTTCAGTACGTAATCGATCTCGGTGAAGCCGCATGCGGCATACTCTTCGAACCTTGCGAGTTTTTCCTCGAGTGTCATCGTGCCCTGAGGAAAGTCGATAGCTCCGGCAAGGATGATGTCAGAACCCTCGAGCATGGCGCGGCCAGTCGCATACTCCTGCAGATTCGCAAACACGCAACGGAAGTCATACTTCAGTGCCTTCTCGACATATTGTTCGAACGTGTCCTCGGGCGCGTCGATGTAGTCAATGTACTTATTGATGGGCTTAGCAAGGGTCATGCTGGACCTCCCCTGTTCTGGACTGGCAGTCGATTCGTGGTTTCGCGCGAAAAACCACGTTCAATGTACACCTGTAAAACATGGCGCTCACCTATCTTCCGGTAGGTGGTATGAAATTGCCCGTAGAAGTATATTGATAATGCCGCAGAGTGTCCTGAAGCAAGAGCGGCCACCGAGCGCCCTCTCGATGCGCCACTCCCTATCCGAACAGCAAAGGGGCCCGTATCCCAACGGATACGGGCCCCTTTCTGCTAAGTGCCAGGTTTAGCTGCGCAGCCTACTTGCGGTGAGCGCGGTAGAACTCGATGAGCGCCTGGGTCGAAGCGTCCTGCTCGGCCTTGGCAGCGTCGTCGTGGAAGGCAGGGGTGATCTGCTTGGCAAGCTGCTTGCCCAGCTCGACGCCCCACTGGTCGTAGGAGTCGATGCCCCAGACCGTGCCCTCGACAAACACGATGTGCTCGTACAGGGCGATGAGCTCGCCGAGCGCAAACGGGCTCAGCGTGTCGCCGAAGATGGAGGTCGTCGGGCGGTTACCCTCAAAGCAACGGGCCGGGACGATCTGCTCGGGCGTGCCCTCGGCGCGCACCTCGTCGGCCGTCTTGCCAAAGGCGAGCGCCTTGGTCTGGGCCAGGAAGTTGCCCAGGAACAGCTCGTGGACGTCCTGGCCGTTATCGGTAGCGGGGTTGGCAGTGTTGGCGAAAGCGATGAAGTCGGCCGGAACCACCACGGTGCCCTGGTGCAGCAGCTGATAGAAGGCATGTTGGCCGTTGGTGCCGGGCTCGCCCCAGAAGATCTCGCCGGTATCGGAGGTCACAGCGCTGCCGTCCCAGCGGACGTGCTTGCCGTTGGACTCCATGGTGAGCTGCTGCAGGTAGGCCGGGAAACGGTGCAGGTACTGGCAGTACGGAAGCACGGCGTGGCTCTTGGAACCAAAGAAGTTGACGTACCAGACGTTGAGCAAGCCCATCAGCGCGACGGCGTTGTTCTCGAGCGGCGTGTTGCAGAAGTACTCGTCGATGGCGTGGAAGCCCTCGAGGAACTGCTGGAAGCGCTCGGGGCCGAGCACGACGATCAGCGACAGGCCCACGGCGGAGTCGACGGAGTAGCGGCCGCCGACCCAGTTCCAGAAGCCGAAGGCGTTGGCAGGGTCGATACCGAAGGCCTCGACCTTGTCGAGAGCGGTGGAAACGGCAACGAAGTGCTTTGCCACGGCCTCGGCGTTCTGCTCATCGGAGCCGTCGATGGCGCCCTGAGCCTTGAGCTGCTCGAGCATCCAGGTCTTGACCTCGCGGGCGTTGGTGAGGGTCTCGAGCGTGGTGAAGGTCTTGGAGACGATGATCACGAGCGTGGTCTCGGGATCCAGACCCTTGAGCTTCTCTGCCTGGTCGTTGGGGTCGATATTGGAGATGTAGCGGCAGTCGATACCGGCGTCGGCATAGGGACGCAGGGCCTCGTAAGCCATGACCGGGCCCAGATCGGAGCCGCCGATGCCGATGGACACCAGGTGCTCGATCTTCTTGCCGGTAACGCCCTTCCACTCACCGGAGCGCACGCGCTCGGCAAAGGCATACATGCGATCGAGGACCTCGTGCACGTCGGCGACGACGTCCTGGCCGTCGACGATGAGCTGGCCCTTCTCGCTTGCCGGACGGCGCAGCGCGGTGTGCAGAACGGCGCGATCCTCGGTGGTGTTGATGTGCTCGCCGGAGAACATGGCGTCGCGGCGCTCCTCGAGCTTCACCTCGCGGGCAAGATCGCACAGCAGCTTGACGGTCTCATCGGTCACCAGGTTCTTGGACAGATCGAAGTGAAGGTCGCCGGCGTCAAAGCTCAGCTTGTTCACGCGGTCGGCATCGGCGGCGAACCAGGCCTTGAGGTCGATGCCCTCGGTCTCGAGCTTCTCCTGATGAGCCTCGAGCGCCTTCCAAGCGGCGGTCGACGTAGCGTCGATAGGTGCGGCAACAGTTGCCATAAAGTCCTCCTCAGCATACGGGCGCACGCCTCCATGCGCCCGGACATTCAGATGCCACTATTCTAGCGCAGGTCAAGACTATAATCAGCGAGCGTTGCCAATCGGCCCCCAAACGGCGACCGGCCAAAAAGGGACAGGTTTGTTTTGGCAGGTCAAACGCTTTACCTACCAAAATTAACCTGACCCTTTATGCCAAATATTAGGCCGCAGCGCAGACGCTACCGAGCAACTCACGCAGAGGAGACCCGATGCCCTCCAGCAGTTCGGGCGCGATGATGGCAAAAACGGGAACCTCGCCGGCCCCCACGACGGCAGGCACCTTGCCCTCCGAGACGATACATCCATAAGGGGCAAAACCGTCTTCGCCGGCATCGAGTACGGCCATGCGACGAGCGAGTTCGCGCGCAAAGCCCGCCGTATCGGCATCGCCGATCGCCAGGACAAAGTCCACGCCCTCATCGGTCGCCAGGGCCACGGCCTCGTCGATCAGCTCGTCTCCCCCGTCGCCTTCAACCGAGCCGCAGCGAAAAAGCACGCGTTCGAGCAGAGCTCGATCAAGCGAGCCGAGTGCTGCCGAGACGAGCTCATCGCGCGTATGCTTGTCACCGCCCAGTACAACCAGCGCCTTGGTGCCACCGTAGTGAGCGACCAATCGCCCGCACCAGCGAGCCACATCTCCATCCGCAACAAGGCGCGTCGGCATACCAAACCCATAATTGACCATCTTTCCCACAACCCTTCCGTGCGTATAGGCGGTATCGTTCAATAGGCTCATGCTACGAAGCGAGCTTTTCCGAGCTGTTTCGCGCTCTTTAGGGCTGCGTTAAAAACCCGATGCAACCGCACGACCATACCTGCCAAATAGGGACAGGTTTTGACGGTGTCCGGTCGAGCAGGTATTATCGAACAGGTATTCGATAAGAACATGTGTTTGATGGGAGGCACGGATGGCGCACGAGCAGCACACCTACATCTGCATCGACCTCAAGACGTTTTATGCCAGCGTCGAGTGCGTCGATCGTGGGCTCGATCCGCTCACCACCAACCTGGTCGTTGCCGACGAATCGCGCGGACGCACGACCATCTGCCTCGCCATCACGCAATCCATGAAGGACCTCGGGATACACAACCGCTGCCGCCTGTTCGAGATTCCCGATGGCATCGACTACATCAAGGCGGTGCCGCGCATGCAGCACTATATGGAGGTGTCGGCGCAAATCTACGGCATCTATCTGGAATACGTGAGCCCGCAAGACATTCACGTCTATTCAATCGACGAATGTTTTATCGACGTGACGCCCTATCTAGACCTCTACCATACCGATGCAGAGGGGTTCGCCTGCATGTTACGCGACGAAGTCCTCGCGCGTACCGGCGTCACGGCGACGGTCGGTATCGGCCCCAACCTATTCCAGGCCAAGGTAGCGCTCGACATTACCGCCAAGCACGTACCCAGCCGCATCGGCATACTCGACGACGAGACCTTCCGCAAGGAGATCTGGCCTCATCGTCCCATTACCGATATCTGGGGCATCGGCCCCGGCGTGGCGGCGCGGCTCGAAAAGTACGGCGTCTACGATCTGATGGGCGTCGCAGCGCTCGACGAAAACCTGCTCTACGACGAGCTCGGCATCAATGCCGAGTATCTTATCGACCACGCCTTTGGGCGCGAGCCGACAACTATCGCCGATATCCAAGCCTATCGCCCGCAAGCGACTTCGACCACCACAGGACAGGTGCTCTCGAAGGGTTATGCCTATGAGCAGGCCTACACCGTCTTGCGCGAGATGGTCGACAACGCCGTGTTGGACCTAGTCGATAAGCACGTGGTCTGCGACAGCATCTCGCTCTTTGTGGGTTATGCGAGCGAACGAGCCGACATACGCCGCCTCGACGCCAGCGGTACAGCGCAGTATATAGACGGCTGCGGACACCTACGCTCGAGTACGTCGAGCATCGAACCCACCGCAACCGCCGGCCCTGAACTCGCGCCCCGTGCGCCCAAGCCCGTCCAGCGCGATGACGAACGGCGCCGCCTGGTGCGGGAGGCGCAGGCTATCGATGGCATCTTTGTGGGAGAGCATGGCGGCAAACCGCGCGGTGGCTATGCCGCACTCTTTGCGCACTCCAACGCCTCGCGCAAGCTGCCCGAGCGCACCAATTCGTTTAAGAAAATCATGGGGTATTTCGATGACCTTTGGGCACAAACGGTCGATCCCAAACGACCGGTCAAGCGCATCAACCTGGGATTTGGCAACCTCATGCCCGAGGAATTTGCCACCATCGATCTGTTTAGCGATGTTGAGGCCGATGAGCGCGAACGCGACCTGGCGCGCGCCGTGTTGGCCGTGAAAGGCAAGTACGGCAAGAACGCCCTGATCAAAGGATTAAGCTTTACCGCTGGTGCCACCGCACGCGAACGCAACGATCAGGTAGGAGGACACCGTGCCTAAACCCAAACAACAGCCCGTGCGCCCGCCGACCGCCTTCGAGCGCCTGGCGGACCCCGAGGGCAGACGCCGCGCCGCCGACCCCAACCTCACCGCCAACGGTGCCGTGCGTGCCAACCGCGCCGCACAGTTTATGCCCTTTGCCGCCCTCACGGGATACTACGAACTCGTGCGCAAACAGGAAATCACCGTCGAGCCAAAACGTGAGCTCACGGAAGAAAAAGCCCTCGCGCTTTCTAAAAAGCTCGAGGGTCTCAAACGTGGCGACTTGGTTCGTGTCACCTATTACGATACATACGGCTATCGCAGCCGCACCGGCATCCTCGACGAGGCGCTCCCCGCCTTCAAGCTCCTCAAACTCAAAGACATCGCCATCGACTTCGACGACATCCAAGACATCGAACTGCGCGGACGAGCCTAGCCAAGGAAGCGCATCCAGGGCGGCGCTTACAGCGTCATGACGTAGTAACCCGCGTCTTTCACGGCCGTCTCGAGGACACCACGATCAACCGGCTGCTTAGAGCGCACGCGTGCCGTGTGGTCCGCATACGTCACCGTTGCCCACACGCCATCCAGCGCATTGAGGGCATTGGCTACGTTCTGAGCGCAGCCGTCACAGCTCATGCCGCCGATGAGCAGCTCATCGCTATAGGGATAGTGTGACGCATCGGTATCCACCACAACAACCTTTTTGGCCTTCTTGCCGCTCGTACCATCGCTGCAGCAACTCTTCCCGTGTGTCGAAGCGGCAATGCGACGCAGTCCAAAAAACATGCCGACGGCAATGACGGCCAGCACGATGAGATTCGCAGGGTTGAGCAAGTCACTCATGCGCTCCCCTTTCAAGTAGCACTATCTAGATACCCCCATGGGGTGTCCCCATCTTAACCTAAAATCATGTCTGTTCGGTCAATTAGTTTCCGTCTTCAAACTTTTTTGTTGACCATGGCTTACTTTCGTGTATAAGTTTTCCTAGGCTAACAGTTTAGATCCGTAAGGAGCGCCGTGACTCGAACCATAGACATCCCAACGTTTCAGGCAGCAGTCGTGCGCAACTGCTCTCCCACGCTCGCGGGCATCAAGCCGGCATCGCTCTTTACCTATCCAGGCACCTACGCCCACGGGGACGGCTCGACCACAACCGAAACCATCGCAGAACGCCGAGCACGCCTGCTCAACGTTATCGCCCAGTGCAATCGCGAGCTTGACCCGCTCGGCATCCACCTGAGTGTTTTGGTCTGGCGGCCCTGCGGAGCGCTCGTGTACGCGTACCGAGCCAAAAGCCTCACCACCTATTTCGCAGACCCTCGCGCCCAAACGGCGCTCACCTCGGAAGGCTACGACACGAGAGACCTTTCGACATGCCTTGTGCATTTGGCATCACGCATCACGCTCGCGAGCAATAACGTCGCGGAATGCGCCTGCAGCCAGACTCGATGCGCACTACCCCAGCAAGCTAGCTGCAGCAAAGACTGCACCTGTGAGTTCCCGCACGAAATAGGCTACTTCCTTGGATATCCCTACGACGACGTGCACGAGTTTATCGTCCAGCGCGGCGAGAACTACAAGGTCTTTGGGGCCTGGAAGGTCTACGCAAATGTCGAGCAGGCGCTTGCGACGTTTGATGCCTACCGTGCCTGCACCCAATACTTCACTTTTATCTATCAGCAGGGCTGCAGCCTGGCGCAACTTGCCCAGGCAACCCGATAGAACGTACAAGCCGCGGCAAGCGCCGCACGACCGAAAGGACAAAACATGAGCAAGATCGCCGTCGTCTACTGGAGCGGCACGGGCAATACCGAGGCCATGGCAAACCTCGTCGCCGAAGGCGCCACGTCCGCGGGGGCCGAGACTGAGGTCATCCCCTGCGCCGACTTCTCTGCCGACAAGGCCGCCGACTACGACGCCTTCGCCTTCGGCTGCCCTGCCATGGGCTCCGAGGAGCTCGAGTACGATGAGTTTCAGCCTATGTGGGACGAGGTCAAGGAGACTCTCGGCGGCAAGAAGGTCGTCCTCTTTGGCTCCTATTCGTGGGCCGAGGGCGAGTGGATGGACAACTGGAAGGCCGACGCCGACGAGGCAGGTGTCAACGTCGTCGATTCCGTCATTTGCTACGACGCCCCCGACGATGAGGGCGAGGCGGCCTGCAGGGCTCTGGGAGCGGAGCTGGCGTAACGAAGTCATCAGAAAATCGCAAGGCAACTGACAGCCGAGCACCGCACAACAACAGTCGCTCATGCCCAAACAAAAACGGGGGCCGGATACTATCCGGTCCCCGTTTGTTATATCGACAACCTCGACGCGCCGCTACGAGATATTGCCCAAGAACGCCTTGGTGCGCTCGCTCTTGGGGTGGTCGAAGACCTCGCTCGGCGTACCCTCTTCCACAATGACGCCGCCGTCCATAAAGACGACGCGGTCGGCGACATCGCGGGCAAAACCCATCTCGTGCGTCACCACAATCATGGTCATACCGTCACGTGCCAGGTCGCGCATGACGCCAAGGACGTCGCGGACAAGCTCGGGATCAAGCGCCGACGTGGCCTCGTCAAAGAGCATCACGTGTGGGTTCATCGACAGGGCGCGGGCGATGGCCACGCGCTGCTGCTGGCCGCCCGAGAGCTGGCTCGGCATAAAGTCGATACGCTCGGCCAGACCGACCTTGGTGAGTTCCTCGACGGCGATTTTCTCGGCCTCTTCCTTGCTGCGCTTGAGCACCTTTTGCTGGGCGAGCATGACGTTCTTTTTGACCGACAGATGCGGGAACAGATTGAACTGCTGAAACACCATGCCCAAGTGCGTACGCACCTTGTTAAGGTCGACGCCCTTGGCGCACACGTCCACGCCCTCAACGACAATCGAGCCGCTCGTGGGATGCTCTAGACGATTGATGCAGCGAAGCATCGTCGACTTACCCGAACCCGAGGGACCTAGGACTACGACGACCTCGCCCTTATGCACATCCAGATCGATATCACGCAGAACCACGTTATCGCCAAAGGCCTTCTGGAGGTTCTTGATGCTAACGACGACCTCGTTGGAATTCGCTTCACTCATGCTAGGACCTCCTTACAGACCGGCGATATGATCGGCGGGCGTCGCGACAACCTGCCCGGCGCTCTTGGCGGGACGCTTCTTCTTGGCTTCGGCCGTCCCCAGAAGTCTCGCCTCAAGACCGCTCACCAAGCGCGCAAGCGGCAGGGTAATGACCAGATAGAACAGAGCGGCAACCACATACGGCGTGATGGAGCCCGTCGTGGCCACGATGGTGCGGGCGTTCATGACGATCTCGACCACGCCCACGGCCGCGAGCAGCGACGTATCCTTGTAAAGCAGGATGAACTCACTGGTCAACGTAGGCAGGACATTGCGGAACGTCTGCGGAATCATAACGTAGAGCAGTGTCTGGAAGGCGTTCATGCCCAGCGAGCGCGCGGCCTCGTTCTGGCCCTTGGGGATCGACTGAATACCGGCGCGGAAGATCTCGCACAGGTAGGCGGACGAGTTCATGGCCATGACGATGACGCCGAGCACATAGTCGTCAACCTTGACGCCGGCCAGCGGCAGACCGAAGAACGCGATGTAGATCTGCAGGAACGCCGGCGTACCACGGATGATATTCACATAGATACCGGCAAGGCAACGCAGGATGCGCGACTTGGAGATGCGCATGAGCGACAAGGCAAAGCCGAAGGGAATTGCCAGCGGAAACGCCACGAGCACGATCGAGAGCGACATGAGGAAGCCTTTGAAGACGATCGGCAGGCTCTGGACCAAAATGACCGGGTTCAGGAACAGGCGCAGGAACATGTTGGAATTCCATGCCTCGACCCACGGCTGCTCCTTAAGGTCGGCCAGGAAGTTATCGAATGCCGTCACGCCCTTGATCTCCACCGACGGAATCTTGGAGATCTTCTTGGTCGAACCATCGGCCAAAGTGTAGGTGCCGCCAAAGGCCTCGTCGCCGCCCTCGACGGGGAACGTCACGCCGTAGACCTCGACGCGGAAATAGCCGCCGGCCGGAGCCGTCTCGCCAAAATCGATCTTGAGCGTCTGGCCGTCGACCTTGCACGTAGGCTTCATGGGCGTACGGTCCATAAGGTCATCGCCCGAGAGCATCGTCAGACGCGTGTCGTCCGCACCAAAGGTCGTGCCATCGGCAAACGTCAGCGAAAGACCGCTCAGTTCCTCGTCGGCACCGGCCTGGACCTCCCAGGTAATGCGCGTCTCGGTACCGCCGACCACAGCGCTGCCCGAACCGGTGTTGGGTCGGGCGGTAATCTTTGCGGTCTCAAGCGCCTGGGCGGTCGTGGGCGCATATGCCCCCACACACACCAGCGCGAGCGCCACGGCCATGACGCAGGCTAGCTTTTGGAGCAAGGCGGGCAGTGGAAAACGCTGCTCCGCGGCCCCTTTGTTCAGTCGAGACAAGGTGGCTCCTATCGTAGAAGTTGCCGGCAAAACGAGACGGAAATGCTCTCCGTCAAGAGAAGCGCAAAGGCCCTCTCCGCCAAAGCGGAAAGGGCCCGCGCGCAATCAAGTAGCTATTTTACTTGATGTTGTACTTAGCCATGAGGGCGTCAACGGTACCGTCGTCGGTCAGGTCCTTGATGGCCTGGTTGATGTCGTCCTTGAGCTTGGTGTTGCCCTGGTTGATGGCGATGGCGTACTCCTCGCCGGTGCTAATCTGCTTAATGGTCTGGCAGGTGTTGAACTGCTCGGCGGTCAGCTGGCTGGCAACGGAGCGGTTGGTGACTACGGCGTCGCCCTTATCGGACTGCAGAGCGCTGAAGCACTCGGTGGCGTCCTTGTAGGGGACAATCTTGGCCTTGGGGAAGTTCTCCTGGGCAAAGGACTCGGCGGTCGAGCCAGACTGGACGATGATGGTAGCATCGGCGTTGTTGAGCTTCTCGCTGTAGTTGTCGGCCGTGATGTCGGTGTTATCGACCTTGGTCACGATAGCCTGATCGTCCATGTAGTAGGAATCGGAGAAAGTGACTTCCTTCTCACGCTCGGGCGTGTCGGTGATAGCCGCGATGGAAACGTCATATTTGGCGCCCGAAGCGACGCCCGGAACCAGCGTGTCAAAGTCATTGTTGACATACTCGACATCCAGACCCAGCTTGTCACCGATAGCCTTGATGAGCTCAAGGTCAAAGCCCTGATAATCGCCGTTGTCGTCCTTGTACTCAAACGGAGCGTACTCGGCAGAGGTGCCGACGGTCAGCGTACCGTCCTTGACGAGCGCATACTCCTTGGAGCCGTCGACCTTCTCGACCTTAGCGTCGTCAGAGCTGCTGGAACCGGCATCAGAACCAGAGGTGGCGTTGGACGAGCCGCAACCCGTCAGTGCAAGAGCGAGTGCCATAGCGCCCGTGGCGGCAAATGCGCCAAGCTTCTTGAGCTTCATAATCAGTCTCCTTCCGGTGACCCCGTTTGATTCAGAGGTCTGCAAAAACTGTTGGATATTATGCACCCGGAATTACGAATCTGCAATGAGAAAACTGATTGAAACAAACCCATAACGTGAATGGAATACTCTACTTTGTGACAGTCATTACTGCTGCAATGACCTTAATAGTCTAATTTCAGCTGCATAACCTGCAAGTTCGTTCGGAGTCTCCAAAATAAACGGCAGCGAACACAAACGGCCATTCGATACAATATTCTGCATAACCTGCATACCGCCACCAAATTCTTCGCTGCCAAGGTATCCCTTGCCGATGCACTCGTGGCGATCTTTATGAGCGCCACGAGGATTCTTCGAATCGTTGATGTGTACGGCATGCAAGCGATCGATACCCACCACGCGGTCGAACTCGTCGAGTACGCCGTCCAGATCATGGATGATGTCGTAGCCGGCATCGCTCACATGGCAGGTGTCCAAACAAACGCCCAGCTTATCGGACAGCTCTGGGCACTTGGCGACAACGCCCTCGATAATGCACGCCAGCTCTTCAAAGCTACGGCCCACCTCGGTGCCCTTGCCTGCCATGGTCTCGAGCAATACCGTCGTCTGCTGCCCCTCAAACATCGCCTGGCACAGCGTGTCGACAATCATCTGAATGCCGGCGTCCGCCCCCTGTCCCACATGCGCACCGGGGTGAAAATTGTAGTAGTTGCCGGGCAGCGCTTCCATGCGCCGCAGGTCCTCTGCCATGGCCTCCAGGGCAAACTCGCGCGCCCGCTCTTTGGCCGAGCAGGGGTTATAGGTATACGGGGCATGCGCCACCAGCGGTCCAAAGTCGTTTTGTGCCATAAGCTCGCGCAGAGCCGCCACGTCATCCATGTCAAGATCTTTTGCCTTGCCACCGCGCGGGTTACGCGTAAAGAACGCAAAGGTATTGGCGCCAATGGACAACGCCGTCTCCCCCATTGCCCGATAGCCCTTCGTCGTCGAAAGATGACACCCGATCGTCAGCATCTCCAACTCCCCCTCATCAATTGCGGTGAAATACGGTCTATTGGTGCCTTATTTTGGCGCAAACAGACCGTATTCCACCGCAAGATATAAAAGGGGCATCAGGGGCACAGTCCGCCGAGCCTCCTTGAGCACCAGCACCGCAGCCTAGAGCGTCAAGCGAATCGCATCGATGATCTGCGCACAGCGCTGTGTGGCGGCCAGGGACATGATGGGGCTTTCGAGCTTCCCCGCCTGAATGAGCTGCGCCGCATGCGACACCTCACAGTAAAAATCATCGACTTCAAATGGTGCATCGATTTCGAGTACTCGCCCGTCGGAATACTTCACATGAGCGAGCTCGGGGCGATGGAGACGCTCGATTTCCAACGAGCCCCGCTCACAGGCAATCGTTAAGCGGCTTTCATATGTTGCTTTGCCGTCGCACACCATATGAATGGGTATACCGCCGACGCTCATATGGATCTCGTCGGCCCAATCGACGCGACCGCCCGATACACCACGCCAGCGAACTTCACGGGACGAAACCTCGCAAGCGCCCGCGAGCAAATCCTCAAACCACCCGACCGCATAGCAGCCCATGTCATATAGACAGCCACCCTGCAACGGATCAAGCAGATAGCCCGAAGGGGACTCACCATAATCGAGTTTTTGCACGCTTTCGATCGAGACGATACGGCCGAGCTCACCCGACGCAAGCAAGTCCTTCACGCGAGTGCGCATCGGGCAAAACCGATTCTTCATCGCCTCCATAAACAGCACGCCGCGCTCGCGAGAGGTGGAGGCAATCGAGAGAGCCTCTTCCTCACTCAAAACGGCCGGCTTTTCGCACAGCACGGCCTTTCCCGCGCGCAGTGCCCGGCAGGCCCAATGCGCATGCATGCCATGTGGAAGAGCCAAGTAGATTGCATCGACATCGGGATCGGCAATCAGTGCATCATAAGCCGCATCGCCGCTATCGTCAGCCGTGGCATAACTGTGCGCGGCATCAATCGAAAACGCCCTGCAAAACTCCTCAACATGCGAAGGAGTGCGACCGGCGGCAGCCACAAGCCGTGCCCCGTCCACCTCCTTGAGCGACGATGCAAATCGATGCGAAATGTGCCCAGCGCCCAAAACGCCCCAACGAACCTCACGCAAATCATCACATGAATCCCGATGGCCCACGACAGCCCCCTTCAGTTGCGGTGAAATAGCTCCTGTTTGGCCCCTATTCTGCCGCAAACAGGAACTATTCCACCGCAAGTTATAAAAGGGTCATGAGGAGCGCGTTTTGCCGAAGGCCTTGAGCACCGCCGTTACGGGGCCAGGCTGGAAACGTCGGCGCACATCGTCGAGACGCTCGGGAATATCGATGTGCTGCGGGCAGTGACGTGCGCATTTGCCGCACTTGGCGCAATTGCTCACCAGCTTGGGCTCGTTCGTCCGCACCGCGCTCGCCGTAAAGTATTGAGACAGCCCCGTAAACCAACTATGCGCATAGCTTGCGTTGTAGGCGGCAAAGCAGCCGGGAATACTGATGCCCTTGGGGCATGGCGTGCAGTAGCCGCACCCCGTACAGGGCACGCGATTCGATTTCTCAAACTCTCCCAGCACACGTGCGATGGTATCGAGCTGCTCTCTCGTCATCGAATTCGGCAGTGCGCGATCCGCCAATGCCGCGTTCTCGTCCACCTGTGCGGTATCGGTCATGCCCGAAAGCAGCATCGTGACTTGAGGATGGTTCCACACCCACGAAAGTCCCCAAGCAGCCGGCGACTTCAGGTACGGATCACGTACGTCATCGAGCACGGCGCGGGCCCGCGGAGGCAGCTTGCCCGCCAGGCGTCCACCCAAAAGCGGTTCCATCACAAACACCGCGAGCCCGCGCTCGGCGGCTGCCATGAGTCCCGCCGTTCCCGCTTGGTAGCGCTCTCCAGCGTAGTTGTACTGGATCTGGCAAAAATCCCAGTCATACGCGTCAAGCATCGTGAGGAAGTCCGCGGCGCTGCCGTGGTACGAAAAACCAATCTGGCGAATGCGGCCCGCCGCCTTTTGACGCGCAATCCAGTCCTCGATGCCCAGTGCCACCACGCGCTCCCACTGGGCGGGCGAGGTGATGTTGTGCATGAGGTAATAGTCGATATGATCGGTTCGCAGGCGGCGCAGTTGTTCGTCGAAAAACCGGTCGAAATCCTCCGCGCACTTGCACGAAGCATGCGGCAGTTTGGTCGCCAGCAACACCCGGTCGCGTAGCCCCAAGCGCTCAAGTGAGGCGCCCACGCACACCTCGTTACCGGGATAGAGATACGCGGTATCCAGATAATTAATCCCCTGTTCCACCGCACGGGAAATGATGGCATCGGCTGTCTTCGCATCCGGATGGCCCGGCGCACCGGGAAATCTCATGCAGCCCAGACCCAGAGCGGATATTCGGTTACCACTTTTGGGGTCAACGCGGTATTGCACGGCCCCTCCTTTCGCCATCAGCGCCCCGGCAAGGCGAAACACAATGGTCACGCGGCCGAAACATCGTGGAATCGCAATCGAGAACGTATCGTAACGCAGCAGAAATCGAGCTGTCACGGCACCGCTTTAACATCAGCAAAAAGCCCGATGAAAGGAGTCAACCATGCCCGCGCTCGACCTTTGGAACCTCGCAACCCAGCTCAAAAGCACCGATTATCGCTGGGTCGACCTCACTCACACGCTCTCGTGCGACACCCCGCACTGGTTTGGCTTTAAGCCTTTTGAGTCCACCAAGCTCTTCGACTACCTGCCCGGCACGCCCGAGGACATGCTCGCGCCCATGCGCTGCTTCCAGTATTCGGTTGCTTCGCAGTACGGCACGCATGTCGACGCACCGCGCCACTTCCATGTTGACGGCCGTTCCCTTGGAGAGATTGAACCCATCGAGTTTATGCATCCGCTCTGTGTGATCGACAAACACGAGGAGTGCGCCACAAATCCCGACTACGTCCTGACCGTCGAGGACCTCAAAGTCTGGGAGGATGAGCACGGTCTCATTCCCAAGGACGCTTTCGTCGCCTTCCGCTCCGACTGGTCCAAGCTCGCCGACCTCGAAAACAAGGACGAGGACGGCCAGCCCCACTACCCCGGCTGGGACCTCGACGCCATCAAGTGGCTCGTTGAAGAGCGCAACATCGGCGCCATCGGCCACGAGCCGGCTGACACCGACCCGGCGAGCGTGACCACGCGTGAGGACGCCTACCCCTACCCCGGCGAACAGTACATCCTCTCGGTCGACCGCTATCAGATCGAGGTCATGGACCATCTAGACGAGCTTCCCGCCACGGGCGCCGTCATCTTCTGCACCTTCCCCAAGGTGCGCGATGGCGTTGGATATCCCGCGCGCGTCTTTGCGGTCTGCCCTGCAGCGTAGCGTCCAGGCAAACGTTTCTTTTTCATAACAGCCGCTCCGCGCACCCATCAATCACCCCGGCAGCATACAATCCATCAGGCGCCCCTTACGCGGGCGCCTTTTATATGGGGAGATGATTCATATGCAGATCAACAAGGTCGCCTTTATCGGCAAGGGTGGCGTCGGGCTACTCTACGGCAGCATGATCGCCCAGGCACTCGGCAACGATGCCGTCGAATACGTCATGGACGACGCTCGCTTTGAGCGCCATGCGAACGATGCGCTCACCGTCAACGGCAAGCCCTGCGTACTCAAGTCCGTCCGCGCCAGCGAGGCGACACCCGCCGATCTGGCCATCCTCACGGTCAAGACAACCGGACTCGACCAGGCGCTCAAGACTATGGAACACATCGCGGGCCCCAATACGCTCATCGCCTCGCTGTGCAACGGCATCACCAGCGAGCAAAAGATCGCCGAGCGCTTTGGCTGGGAGCACACCGTCCTCGGAATATGCCAAGGCATGGACGCTGTGTTTCTCAACGGCGCGCTCACCTTTACCAATGCGGGCGAGATCCGCTTTGGTGCGGCCGCCGGCACCGACCCCGCGACCGTCGCCGCCATCGACGGGCTCTACACGCGCTGCGGCATCGCACACACCGTCGAGGCAGACATCGCGCACCGCATGTGGGCCAAGCTTATGCTCAACGACGGCATCAACCAGACCTGCATGGCCTACGGCGGTACGTACGGAAGCGCCACGGAACAGGGCTCCGAGCAGCGTCGTTGCTTTGTCTCCGCCATGCGCGAGACGCTTGCAGTCGCCAACGCCGAGGGTATCGAGCTCACCGAGGCAGACCTAACGCAGATGGTGCATCTCATCGAGGGGCTCGACCCCGCCGGCATGCCCTCGATGGCGCAGGACCGCGTCGCTCAACGCAGAACCGAGGTCGAGGAATTTGCGGGTACCATCTGCCGCCTCGCGGCCAAGCACGGCATCCAGGTGCCGCAAAACGAATGGCTCTATTCGCGCATCCGCGAAATCGAGGCCAGCTGGTAGCGCCCGGCGTGCTACAGCCTACAGCCTCAATAGCAAAGCCGCCGCAAGGGGCGCTCCCCTTGCGGCGGCTTCCTTCTTCATCTATGGGCAAAACCAGCTTCACAACGGCTAGCGCCGCACCTGCGGCATCTCGTCCTCGTCATCGCGGCAAAGGGTCACGCCCGCACTTCCCAGCAGTGCTGCTGCGATGAGCGCGCCAACCACAATAGGAGCAGCCCCGCATGAGCCCTGCATGCCTGCGACAAGCGCAGCCGTAGGGCCAAGACAGCCAAGTACCAATGCGACGGCGGCGATAGCGATATCTCGAGCGTTCATGAGACCACTTCCTCCACGGGAAAGACTTTGTTTCTCATGACTTAGTGTGCCCCGCGCCCATATGCCCAACGTAGTGCCACGGTAAGGGCTCTGTTAACCCAAATACAAATATAAAACGAGCGCCTTTACGTTGCCCGAAAGCTCGGTGAAGACGCCCGTCCATCATATGCAAATCAGTGAAGGCAGATTACCAACCGGTGTAGTAGTCGGTGGTTCCGGCAGCGCAGCCGGAGTCATAGACCTTGCAATCACCCTTGGAGCCCGTAAAGGTCGAGCCCTGGGCCATATCGCCCGCGGCAACAACGTAATAGCCGTCGGAATCGCGCCAGAAGCCCTCAGAATCCTGAGTCCATTCGCCCGTGCGATAGTGATAAAGCACATTGCTGCTGTAATAGGTCTCGCGGCGGCCGTTATAGTTATTGACGCCGCTCGAGCGCGTCAGACCCGAGCCGTTCGCGTAATACGCAGCAGACGTGTAAGACAAGCCGGAGCCGGCGTTGTAATACGAAGCCTGAACGGCCTCGGCGGCCTCGGCCTCGGCTGCGGCGGCCTCGAGCGCTTCGCGCTTGGCATTCTCAAGCGCAGTGCGCAGCTCATCGAGCTCGGTCGACTTCGTGTCGACCTCCCCCATCGTCAACAGACTACCCGCACCGTCGATACAACCCTGCAGCACAGCGCGCTCGTCATCGGTAGCATAGTCGCCATACATATTCATAATGATCTGAGCGCGCATCTCAAGGGAATCGCGCTTGGCCTCCATCGAGGCGTTCCACTCCTGCATGGAACCATAACCATCGCCGCGATAATCAACGGGCTGTACCAGCGTCGCCTCGGACGGCGTAGATCCAACCGTATCGGACAGTGTTGCCGCGTGGGCATCAGTTGCGCCGGCGCCTGCCAAAAGTGCCACGGTCAGAGCGGCGGAAAGGGCAGCGGCTTTCGGTTTTCGTGAATCGATCCTCATGTAGCTGGAAACCTCCGTAGTGCGTTTTTGCTGCGTTTGAGCTGCGTGTGATTCGATCGCGCTGCATAGTACCTCGAGCAAATCGCGACCTGCGGTTTTACTCAAAAGGCGCACGTCAATTGCGTAAAACTCACATCCTCTCAACAGGAGTTTTCCACAACTCAAATGCATAAAGCATGCCAAAAACCCTGTAATAGCGCCCTTCCTATGCAAAAAAGACGCCTGCGCAACCATTGCTTGCGCAGGCGTCTTGAGCAGGCATTTATGCAGTTATACCTATCGAGTCGCAAGGGGTCCTTGCACAAGTCGCCTTACTCGTCCAGCACGGCGAAGGCCTGCTTCAGATCCCAAATGATATCCTCGGCGTTCTCGGTACCGATGGAAAGACGGATCGTGGAGGGCGTGATGTTCTGCTCGGCGAGCTCCTCGGCAGAGAGCTGGGAGTGCGTGGTGGTAGCCGGGTGCACGACAAGCGACTTGACGTCGGCCACGTTGGCGAGCAGCGAGAACACCTGCAGGTGATCGATGAACTTCCAAGCGGCCTCCTGGCCGCCCTTGATCTCGAAGGTAAAGATCGAGGCACCACCGTTGGGGAAGTACTCCTTGTAGAGGTCGTGATCGGGATGCTCAGGCAGGCTCGGGTGGTTCACCTTGGCGACATGGCTGTCGCCGTTCAGGAACTCGACGACCTTCTTGGTGTTCTCGACATGACGGTCGACGCGCAGCGACAGGGTCTCGGTGCCCTGGAGCAGGATCCAGGCGTTGAACGGGCTGATGCAGGCGCCCTCGTCACGCAGCAGGATAGCGCGGACATAGGTTGCGAAGGCGGCGGGACCGGCAGCCTCGGCAAACGAAACGCCATGGTAGGAGGGGTTGGACTCAGCGATCTGGGCGTACTTTCCGCTCGCCTTCCAATCGAAGTTACCGCCGTCGACGATCACGCCGCCCAAGGACGTACCGTGACCACCGATGAACTTGGTTGCGGAGTGGACGACGATGTTGGCACCGTGCTCCAGCGGACGGAACAGATACGGAGTGCCGAAGGTGTTGTCGACGACAACCGGCAGACCGTGCCTCTTGGCGATCTCGGAGATGGCGTCGATGTTGGGGATATCGGAGTTGGGGTTACCGAGCGTCTCGAGGTAGATGACCGTGGTGTTGTCCTTGATGGCACCCTCGACCTCGTCCAGGTTATGAGCGTCGACAAATGTGGTCTCGACACCAAACTGGGAGAGGGTATGCTCCAGCAGGTTGTAGGAGCCACCGTAGATGGTCTTCTGGGCCACCACATGGTCACCGGCCTGGGCGAGTGCCTGCAGGGTGTAGGTGATAGCGGCGGCACCGGAAGCAACGGCGAGGCCGGCCACGCCGCCCTCGAGCGCGGCGATACGGTCCTCGAAGACACCCTGGGTGGAGTTGGTCAGACGACCGTAGATGTTACCGGCGTCGGCAAGGCCAAAGCGGTCGGCGGCGTGCTGGGCGTTGCGGAACACGTAGCTCGTGGTCTGATAGATAGGCACGGCGCGGGAGTCGGATGCGGGATCGGCGCTCTCCTGGCCAACGTGCAGCTGCAGGGTATCGAAACCAAAGGTGTGCTCGGGGTTGTTGATGAACTGGCTCATGATGATCTCCTTGATCGAACGAAAGTAAAAAAGAGAGAAGTAAGTCGCTGTCTCCTGATCACGCCGACGGGCGCAAACAGGAGCCCGGCATTCGTCTTGGTAAGCAATTCATATGCGGTCCTCCTTTTGACATCCCGGTTCCGTGGTCGGCTTAATTACCTACCGCCTTTGTGTGTTTTGAATAGTACGAGCATTGTTTCGCTCGGTCAATCACTTAAAAGCGCTAACCTGTTATCGGTTTTATAGATAGCAATCGAAAGGGTGGCGTCGATGACCCTTCAGCAGCTTCGTTTTCTGATCGCCGTGGCAGAGTCCGGCTCAATCAACGCCGCAGCTCAGAGCCTCTATACCGCTCAGTCCAACATCTCAAACGCCGTCAAAAGCCTGGAGCAGGAGCTCCACTTGGAAATCTTCACGCGCTCCAGCCGCGGCGTCACGCTCACCAACGACGGCACCGAGCTTTTGGGCTATGCGCGCCAGGTCGTAGAGCAGGCCGACATGCTCGAGGCACGCTACGAGGACGGTGGCACCCCGCAAGCCCGCCTCGCCATTTCCGCCCAGCACTACGCCTTTTCGGTCGAGGCCTTTGTCAACGTCGTCGAACGCTGCCGCGACAGCAAGTTCGAGTTCATCATGCGCGAGACCACCACATCGCAGATCATCGATGACGTCCGTGCGTTTCGCAGCGATATCGGCATTCTGTATCTGGATGACTTTAACGCCCGCGTCCTTCAAAAGGCCTTCGCCGACGCCCGCGCGAGCTTCCACCCTCTCTTCGACGCAACGGTTCACGTCTTCGTGAGCGAGCACCACCCGCTCGCCCGCCGCCCGCAGCTGTCCCTTGCCGACCTTACGCCTTACACCCGCTACAGCTTTGAGCAGGGCACCTCGAACTCCTTCTATTACGCCGAGGAACCTTTTAGCTATATCCCTTGCGACCGCAACATACGAATCTCGGACCGCGGAACACTTACTAACTTACTTATCACGTCGAACGGTTACACCCTGTCGACCGGTGTCCTCTCCAATGAAATGCAATGGGGCATGGCATCGATCCCGCTAGCAGACGCCCCAACGATGCACGTTGGCTACATCATGCACGACGAGCGCAAGCCCTCTCCCCTGCTGCAGCAATATCTCGATGAGCTCGACCGCATCATCCGCGAAAGCCGGCCATCTGGAGACGGGGTAGATATCGTAGACTGCTAGCCCCCGACGGGCATGGCGCTACAATGGTCACTCACGAGAGAAGCACTCAGCGAAAGGAACCATGTGAAGGTCATCATCTATACCGACGGCTCGGCCCGATCAAATCCGGGACGTGGCGGCTATGGCGCCGTGCTCAAATACACCAACCCCGCCGGCAAGACCTTTACCTCCGAGCTTTCGCGCGGCTACGCCAAGACTACCAACAACCGCATGGAGCTCATGGCCGTTATCGTGGCGCTCGAGGCGCTCAACCGCCCTTGCGAGGTCGAAGTCCATTCCGACTCACAGTACGTCGTCAACGCCTTTAATAAGCACTGGATCGACGGCTGGAAAAAGCGCGGATGGAAAACCGCCAACAAGCAACCCGTCAAGAACCGCGACCTGTGGGAGTGCCTACTCACCGCCAAAAGCAAGCACAAGGTTGAGTTCATCTGGGTTAAGGGTCACGCCGGTCACGAGCTCAACGAGCGCTGCGATGAGCTCGCCACCACGGCGGCCGACGGCAGTAACCTCGATATCGACACCGGCTTTAACGAGAGCGACCTGTAATAGCGTTTTCGCGCAGCTTTATATCCCCACGCGCTACACTCATCCTGTAGACCAAACAACGCAAGGGGGACGTATGCTGCGCATCGCGACCATCGGCACATCCATGATCACCGACGACTTTATCCAAGTCGTCAACGCCAACGACCAAGCCGCGTTTGTGGGCACGCTTTCACGCGATGCCAATCGCGGTGCTGCCTTTACCGCCGATCGCGGTGGCGAGCGAAACTTTACTTCACTCGATGAGCTCGCGGCAGCCGCCGACGTCGACGCCGTCTATATCGGCAGCCCTAACGCACTTCACTACGAGCAGGCCCTTGCCTGCATCGCCGGTGGCAAGCACGTCATCGTCGAGAAGCCCTTCTGCGCCACCGAAGCGCAGGCGCTGGAAGTCTTCCGCGCTGCCGAGGCAGCAGGTGTCGTGGCCCTCGAGGCCATGCGTCCCCTCCACGATCCCGCCTTCCACGCCATCGAGGACGCCCTGGGCGAGATCGCCCCCATCCGCCGCGCCTCGTTGCGCTTTGGCAAATATTCCTCGCGCTACAACGAGATTCTCGCGGGACGCGCCACCAATATCTTCGACTGCAATATGGCATCGGGATCCCTCATGGACATCGGCGTCTACACCGTCGAGCCCATGGTCGAGATTTTCGGCATGCCCTCCGGCCTTACGAGCATGACTACGCTGCTCGACCCCACCACGCAACAGCTCACGCACGGCCCCATCGACGGCTGCGGTTCCGTCCTCGCCAGCTACGGCGGTGGCCGTATCTCCGTCGAGCTCGCGCACTCCAAAATTACGAATGACCTGCTGCCCTCGCAGATCGAAGGCGAGCGTGGCACTATCCAGATCGATCATCTGTCCACGCCCCGCAACGTCCGCATCGACTACCGCGGCGACGTCGTACGTGGCTCGGCGACCGAGGCACCGCGCGAACAGGGCGACAACGGCCGCATGCTCGACCTTCCCAAATCGAGCAACACTATGGAATACGAACTCACAGACTTTATCACCGCCATCGGCGGCATCGATAACGTTAAGGAAGAGATTTGGGAGACCCCGGCGGGACGTCACGAACTTGGCCACTACCGCGATGTCACGCTCGTCTCATTGCGCATCATGGATGCCGTGCGCCAGCAGGCCGGCATAACCTTCCCGGCCGACGCAGGCAAGCAGGCATAGCGATGGGCCTCTTCGATACATTCTTCTCCAGCGTCACCGGCGGCAGTCGAGAGCCTCAAAAACCATCAAACGTCGAGCTCGAGCTGCGCCGCAGGCTTACTGTGCTCGCAAGCGACGAGGTCACTCAAGACACTCCCCTGCGCTATTTCCTGCGCTGGACGGGGCAAGTCCAGGGCGTTGGTTTTCGCTTTACCAACACCAACCTCGCGCAAGCACGTGCACTCACCGGCTGGGTGCGTAACATGGAAGACGGTTCAGTCGAGATGGAGATACAGGGAGCTCCGGCAAACATCCTATCTCATCTCGAGGCGCTTCATGCCTCCTACGAGCGCATGGGGACGCGTTTTCGCCTCGTAGACGCCCAGGCCCGAGCCTCACTTGCCAATGAAGACAGTTTCAGGTTGATTTCCGATCTCAGCCGAACACATTGAGCAGATGAGCCGTTCCCGCAGCTAGCCGAACGCCCCCGCGGCCCCATCCGGGCCCCGGGGGCGCCGTTTTCCCAGTT
>CATYZE010000024.1 GCA_958415525.1 uncultured Collinsella sp.
TGGGAAGGGTGGATGCCGAAGCGACACCCTTCATAACGACGCCGATGGCTTGTGTAAGCGAGCTCTGGCTGACGGTGAACTTCATCTTTTAATACCTTTCTATAGATATAAATATCTTAATAATAGTAATAGCACTGGCGAAACTGTTGATTACTCCCAAAGACGCAGGTCAGACCCAGAAAGAGAATCGACAGCAACCTGTGTGCAACAGGGGTGGTTTTCCACGTTCAAAACCTGCGCAAAACTTTTCATCACCGCGGGTTGGGTTTTAGACACCTTATGCCCGTGGTTTCGACAAGTTTTCAACAGGTGTCTCTATTTCCCTACGAGCGCAGTGTAATTTTATCGCGCAGCGACTTGAGGTCTTCGGTGACGGTGCGGTCTTCCTGAATCATCTTCTGGACCTTTTTGTAACTCGTGCTGACGGTCGAGTGGTTGCGGTTGCCAAATTCGGCGCCCACCGCCGTGGTCGTCATCTCGCACATCTCGATGGCCAGGTAGATAGCGATATGGCGTGCTTTGGCGATATTGGCGTTGCGACGCGGGCCGATGAGCTCCTCGTGCGTCACGCCGTACTGCTCTTCGATGACGGACTGAACCGTCTGGACGTTGATCTTTTTGGCCGATGTGTCAAAGTACTGGCCGGCGATGGCGTCGATATCGTCAAAGGTGAGCTCCCCGCCCTCGCGCTCGCGGTCGCCCGCCTCGCCGGCGCAGCGCTCGCAAAAGCTCTCGAGTTCGCGGATGTTGGTGCCCGAGACCTCGGCCATGTGTTTAAAGTGCTCGTCGGTCAGGTGCCCGCTGTCGCCCCCATAGGCCGCCAGCAGCGAGTCGTCGCCTGCCTCGGGAGCGGCGACGATGGTGTTCTCGTAATAGCGCTGCAAGATCTTGTATTTCATCTCGTAGCTGGGCTCTGCGACCAGGCAGAGCATGCCGGCGTTGAAGCGGCTGGTCAGACGCTCGTCCATGCTCAGGTCCTTGGGGGCGCGGTCTGCCGCGATGACGACCTTCTTGTTGTTGCGGATGAACTCGTCCATGAGCTGGAAAAAGTAGTCCACGCTCGCGCGCTTGCCGATGATGTTTTGGATGTCATCGATGATGAGCACGTCCACGCCGTGGTATGCCTGCATGATGGGGGCGTTGCTCTTCTTTTGGCGGTCGAACTCGGTCATCAGGTCGTCCAGATATGCCTGGGAGTTGGCATACTTGACCTTGATCTCGGGCGACTTCTCGGCGAGCTCGTTTTTGATGGCAAGCAGCAGGTGCGTCTTGCCTAGGCCCGATTTGCCGTAGATGAACAGTGATGTGCACGTGCCGCGCTCGTCCGCGAGGGCGGCAAACTTGAGTGCCGAGCGATAGGCATGGCTGTTCTCGGGGCCGTAGACAAAGTTCTCAAAGGTAAATTTTGAGTTCGCGGCGAGCGGGGCTCCATCCGTATTCTGCTCGGCCGGCACGGTCGGTGCCGGCATGGGTGAAGCGGGGGTCGCAGCTTGCGTGGACTTAGTCGGCGCCCCGCCCTTCATTTGGTTCATCATGCGACGAAAATCATCGGCCGAGAGCGTGTTCTTGATTGCAATGCCCGAATCCGCGCCCGCCGCTGCGTCGTGAGCGATAGGCATGTGCGTGACGGGTGCGTTCGTTGACGTCGCCGCCGCGGTCGGCAACAGTGCCATGGTTTCACGGGAAACATCGCTGTGCTGGTGCTCGATTGTCGGCACGTCGCCTGCGGAGGCCGGCACCGCCGGGGAGGCAGCGGGAGCCGTGGCGGGCGCCGTCGCGGCAGCAGATTCCGCCACGGCGCCTTGCGGTGCCACGATGTCGAGCGCGATCGGTGCAAAGGCGATTTCTTCCAGATAGGCCTCAATAGTCGGCTGATGCTTTTTGAGCTGCGCGATGGCAAAGCGCGAGGGGGCCTCGATCGTGAGCGTATCTTCGGTCAGGCTTATGGCGCGCGATTGCCCCAGCATGTTGATGAGGCGTGCATCTTGGCCGTCGCGCTGGCAAAAGGCGATGGCATCCCCAAGGATGATGCTTGCTTCCTCGTCCACTGTCTCTCCCGTTCTTTAGCTCTGAGCTCGCACGCGAGCGGCGCCGAGTTCGGTCAGATGGTATTTCTGGCCATGCTTGATGACCAAGCCGGCCTGCGCCAAGTCATTGAGCGTGCGTGACCAAGTGGGGGCCGAGTTTCCAAACGCCCTCGCCAGATCGGTCGCACCGCACGCTTGATTTTGCGCCAGATAGCCCAGCGCGGCGTTGCCGCGATCGCTTACGAACACGTCCGGCTGTGGCTGCGCATACTGATTTGCTGCATTAGGATACATCATTTGAGCTGCTGATTGTTGAGAACTCTGCATCGGCGGCATTTGCTGTTGAAAACTTTGAGGCCACTGTTGGTAAGGCTGCGGAGGCATCTGCTGGGCCCAGGGGTTGTACTGCTGCTGCGGCATCTGCTGGTACGGCTGCTGATATCCCTGCTGGTACTGCTGTGGGAACTGCTGACCATACCCCAGTGGCGGCATCTGCTGATATGGATATCCCTGTTGGTACGGCTGATATCCCATTTGCTGGCCACCCGGTGCCCCCGTCGCCTGCTGCATTGCTGCTGCATCCTGATCCGCCAGCGGCATGGCCTCTGGCGCGTTTGGCGGCATCGACATCGATGCCGCCTGGGGCTCTTGTGTAGGAAGCATTCCGGGCTGCTGCATCTGTCCCACGGGGGGCTGCATCTGCTGCGTTGCCATGGGCTGCTGCGCAAAAGCTCCCGGCAGGGGATATGTGGGCTGCTCCGTCTCGGGCCGCACGGCAGCACCGCGTCCGCCGGCACGCTCTATTTCCTGCACGCGTTTAGGGTCCAGGCTTACCGTAACCACGGTGCCGTTGCCCATGTTGTCCTCGATGGACACGGCCCCGCCGGCGTTTTCCAAATACTCCTGCACCATGGGAAACCCTGCTCCGGTTCCACGGATATAGCGCTTCATCTTGCTGTTTGCGCTGGTAACGCCAAAGTCGAAAGCGCGCTCCTTGTCGTCGATGCCGGGTCCTTGATCAGCAAAGCGGATGGTGTCTCCGCCGTCCAGAATCGAGATGATGGGCTCGGCAAAGTGCGCGTGGATAAAGTTTTCGACAATCTCGCGGATGACCATGAGCGAGATATGGCCACCTTGTTCTTTCATGCACTGGTAGACGGTGTTGGTCGTCTCTTCCAAATACGTGCGGACATCTTGCGGATCAATGACGATCACACGCGGTGTCGACAGCATGTCGTCATAGACGGCGATGCGCGCGGCGTACATGGCTTTTGGCGCCTGCGTGGTCGTCTGCTCGCCCTCCTCACGCTCTTCGCGCACGCCGGTGATGTGCTCGTTGTCGGGTGCCGGGTCTCCGGAATCGACCATGGTGTAAAAGTCGTCAGACATGCCGCTCGCAATCTTTCAAAAGGTTTCGAACAAATAGTAGCTCACCGTGCAATGTTTCTCATCTTTCGACAACTTTTCAAAACCTGTTGAAAACTTTGGAAAACGGACGAAAGGTTCTCAACATTGCCAACATGACCTGTTGAAAACTCGATGAAATATCGTGAAAAGTTGCCATGCACCGCTAAATCGAGCTCGGCTTATGGGGGAACCGTGTGAACTGCGCAACCTTTTACCTTTGATTTCTTGACATTTGAACATTGATTTCCCTACAATCTTCAAGCTCACGTGTCTATATCTGCGTCCGCGCCCCCGCGGACACTCGAAATGCAGCAGGAGGAACTTAAGATGAAGCGTACGTATCAGCCTAATAAGCGTAAGCGTGCCAAGACCCATGGCTTCCGTGCCCGTATGGCCACTAAGGGTGGTCGTGCCGTGCTCGCCCGTCGTCGCGCCAAGGGCCGCAAGCGTCTCACTGTCTAGCAGCGATACACACATCTCGCATGAAGACTATTAAGTCTCGGCAAGATTTCGAGCATGTGTTCAGTCAGGGGCGTCGTTTCAATCACCCTCTGATTCGAATGACCATATGTGAATCGGTTGGCGAAGGCGACTCCGGAAGGGTCGCCTTCGTTGGTGCTAAACGGCTCGGTTGTGCTGTCGTGCGCAACCGTTCTAAGCGTGTGATGCGCGAGGCCGCCCGCAGCTGTGGATTTCCCGTTGCGGGTTATGACATCATCTTGTTCGCAACTCCCAAGACGAGGGTTTCCTCGCCGCAGGAGATGGACAATGCATTGCGTTCGCTTATGAAACGCGCCGGCGTTGCCGGGGAGGAGCGATGAGCAATCACGTTTTGCGACGTGTTGCCATCGCTCCTATTCGCATATATCAACAGGTTATTTCGCCCTTATTGCCTGACGCCTGCATTTATTACCCAACGTGCTCGCAATACGCCGTCCAGGCGATTGAGAAGTACGGTGTTTTGAGAGGCTGCTGGCTTGCCGTGAGGCGCATCGCTCGCTGCAATCCCCTGCACGTCGGCGGTTATGACCCTGTGCCCTAGCGGGCACTCGCTATCGGAGGAAAACTTACATGTGGGATTGGATCGTTAACATCCTTTTCGAGCTGCTCAAGCTCATCCAGACCTTTGCGGTCGACTGGGGCCTGTCCATCATCATCCTGGTGGTCATCATCCGTCTGCTGCTGACGCCGCTTATGCTCAAGTCGACTAAGTCGACGGCTCGTATGCAGGTGCTACAGCCCAAGATGCTCGAGATCCAGGAGCGCTATGCCGACGATCCTCAGCGCCAGGCCGAGGAGATGCAGAAGTTCTACAGCGAGAACAAGTTCAATCCGCTGTCCGGCTGCCTGCCGCTCCTGATTCAGATGCCTATCCTGTTTGCCCTGTTTACGCTGCTGCGTAACCTGCCGCAGTACTTTAACGAGGGCACGTTCTCGTTCTTCAACATCCTGCCCGACCTGACCACCACGCCGAGTGCCTCCTTTGCCGATGGCTTTATGGTCGCGCTGCCTGCGCTGGTCTGCCTGATCCTGTTCGCTGTCCTGACCCTGATTCCGCAGCTCTATATGTCGCGCAACCAGACCGGCCAGCAGGCTCAGAGCATGCGTATGATGGCCGTTGTCATGACGGTCATGATGCTTTGGATGGGCTGGAGCCTTCCCGTTGGTGTTCTGCTGTACTACGACGTCTCGTCTGCTTGGCAGGTTATCCAGCAGATTTTTGTGACGCAGAAGGTCATCGACAAGGCGAAGGCCGATGAGGAGGAGCGTCTTAAGAACGCGCCGCTGCAGGTTGAGGTCACTCGTCGCGAGAAGAAGCCGCGCCCGCACAAGAAGAAGTAGTGGGATATCAATCTTATTTAGGTACCTAACTTTTGGAGTACGTTATGTCTGAAGAGATCATCGAGGATATGCTTGAGGAGGTTGCCCCGCAGGTCGCGGGCGATTATCCCGAGATTGCACAGCGCTACAAGGCCGGTGAAGAGCTGACCGATGAGGAGCTCGACACCATTGCCGATGTTGCGATTTCCATCCTGCGTTCCATCCTTTCGCACTTCGATGCCGCCAACTCTCCTATCGATGAGTATGAGGGCGACGAGGGTGAGCTGATTCTGGATGTAACGGCTCCCGACCTTGCTGTTCTCATTGGCCGTCATGGTCGCACCCTTGATGCCCTTCAGGTTATGTTCTCATTGCTGGTGAGCCGCAAGCTCGGCTTTAGGTATCCGGTTGTAGTGGACGTTGAGGGATACAAGAGCCGCCGTCAGGACAAGGTTGCCTCCATGGCTCAGTCTGCTGCCGAGCGTGCCATCCGCACTCATAAGAGTGTTTCGCTTCCGCCTATGAATGCCTACGAGCGCCGACTGGTTCACATTGCACTTCGTGGCAATGACGCCGTCGATACTCATTCTGAGGGTTCTGACCCCGATCGCCATGTGGTGATTGTTGCTCGATAATCTACACGAGCTTATGCTAAGGGGACGTGGTTTCCACGTCCCCTTTTTTTGTCAAAAGTTCTCGATACACTGATTTTTGTCAGAAAGGAGCTTTCGTTGTTAGTACTTACTGATCAGCAAGCTGACGAGATGTTGAGTCGTCTAACTTCCTATTGCAAAGAGTATTCCTTGAGCGTAACTGATACTGAGCTGAGGAAATGTATTCAGCATTTGGATTTGGTTCTGGAAAAAAATAAGACAACCAATCTTACCCGTATTCTTAACATAGAAGATGCTGCGGTACTTCATATCCTCGACTCTCTTGTTTTGCTCCCCTATATCAATAAGGCTCCTGAGGGAGCTTTGCTCGATATGGGGACAGGTGCGGGCTTCCCTGGTATTCCGTTAACCATAACCACGCATCGTAAAGCTACTTATATTGACTCTGTTGGTAAGAAGGTTGATGCCGTCAATTCTTTTGTTCATGCTCTTGGGTTGAAACATGCTCATGCGATTCATGATCGCCTTGAAGAATATGCTCGAAGCCATAAGAAGCAGTTTTCTGCCGTAACCGCCCGCGCACTTGCCCCTCTACCGATTCTTGTTGAGTATGCGGCTCCGTTCCTCAAGGATGGAGGTCTATTTGTTATCACCAAGGGTAATCCTTCGGATGAGGAGCTAGCTTCCGGCATGTCGGCAGCTAAGATTTGTGGCCTCACTTTGCTTCTTAATGACGCAATCGATTTGCCTGAGGGCTTGGGCCACAGAGAGTTCATTGTTCTCAAGAAGAGTCACCCAGCATCCGTTTCATTGCCTCGTGCAAATGGCATGGCTAAGAAGAATCCGCTTGCCTAGATGTTTCACGTGAAACATAATGGATATTAACAACTTGCAGTGTTTCACGTGAAACATGGCGGTTGATATCGAATCGGAATGTTTCACGTGAAACATCCTCCGTTTGACAGCTTTAATACACACCAGGAGGGACCGTGGGATTTCGCGACGTTAAGCGTTCTAAGAGCGCAAAAGACACGCGTATCATTGCAATCATCAATCAAAAAGGCGGCGTCGGTAAGTCAACGACGGCTGTAAACCTTGCAGCAGCACTGGGCGAGCAGGGTCGTAAGACACTGATTGTCGATTTTGATCCGCAGGGAAACAGCACCAGTGGATTTGGAATTGAAAAAGAAGACCTTGATCACTGCATCTATGATGCATTGTTGAATGATGTGCCGGCAGAATCGCTTGTTCTTGATACAAATTGCAAAAAGGTATTCGTAATTCCAGCTACGATTCAGCTTGCAGGTGCAGAAATTGAGCTCGTAAGCGCAATTGCTCGTGAAACCCGCCTCAAAGATTTGCTTGAGCCGATTCAGGACGAGTTCGATTTTATTTTCATTGACTGTCCTCCTTCGCTCGGCCTGCTTACTATCAATGCCTTGACCGCAGCAGATAGCGTTTTGATTCCAATCCAGTGTGAGTATTACGCACTCGAGGGCGTTACGAAGCTGCTTGAGTCAATGAAGATGGTCAAATCACGTCTGAACAAGGGCTTAGACACCTATGGCGTACTTATGACAATGTATGACTCACGTACTTCTTTGTCGAATCAGGTTGTTGAGGAAGTTCAATCGTACTTTGGTGATAAGGCGTTTAAGACGCTGATTCCTCGTACGGTTAAAATCTCTGAAGCTCCGTCTTTTGGAGAACCGGTAATTACCTATGCACCTCAAAACAAGGGTGCAAAAGCGTATATGAACCTTGCAAAAGAGGTGATCAAGCGTGCCTAGTGCAAAGAAACGTGGCGGATTGGGGCGTGGACTCAATGCTTTGGTCTCTGAGGCCGAGTATGAGACCGGTGGTTCGTCTGCATCTGCTTCAAATGCCGCATCTGAAACAAAACTACCTATTGAGGATATCGTTCCCAATCCTAATCAACCGCGAATTCACTTTAATGAAACTGAACTTCGCGAGTTGAGCGAGTCAATCCAAGAACATGGCGTTTTGCAGCCGCTCTTGGTTCGCAAGCATGGAAACGGCTATGAGATCATCGCTGGTGAGCGTCGTTACCAGGCGTCAAAGCTTGCTGGTCTTGAGGAACTGCCTGTCATCATTAAAGATGTTAATGATGAAGAGATGCTGGCTCTTGCTCTTATCGAAAACCTTCAGCGTTCTGATCTGAATCCTGTCGAAGAGGCAAAGGGCTATCGACAGCTTATCGACGCAAGTGGCATGACACAGGAGGCATTGTCTAAGGCTGTCAGTAAATCGCGTTCAGCGATCACTAATTCCCTCCGCCTTCTAGACCTTCCTGATGTTGTTCAACAAATGATTTTTGAAGGAAAACTTACTGCTGGCCATGCAAGGGCAATTTTGGCCGTTCCCTACGAAGATGCTCGAATTAGACTTGCTGAGAAGGTAGTTGCAGAAGGTCTTTCGGTGCGTGCGACAGAAAATCTTGCTCCATTGTTTTCTGCCGGAGAGACGCCGAAGACACCCAGACCCGCAACACCTCAGTCGTTTAAGAAGGCAGCTCGCGTTCTTCGTCAGGTATTCAATACCAACGTGCGAGTGAAGAGCTCCCGTGGTAAGAATAAGATTGAAATTGAGTTCAAAGACGAAGAAGAGCTCTCCCGTATCCTTGGCGAAATGATTCAATTTGGTCAGGAGGATTAAGATGAAGAATAAGTTTCTCGCGGCCATTGCTTTGGCAACTACTATCGCCGCTGGTGCCTTTGCCGGATACAAGATCGCGACAGACGAGGAGTTGCGAGGTCGACTGCTTCGCGGAGCTCAGGATATTGTTGACACATCTAAGAAGAAAATGGATGTGATGACCGAAGATGTCGCAATGCGGACTGCTCAGGTAACTAAGAATCCAAAGATTAACCAAGATTGGGTTAATCATCAGTGGGAAAATGTTGGTCTTTAGGTACCTAACAATTACTTGCCTTTTCTAAAGGGGTCCTTGTCTGGTTTATGAGACAAGGACCCTTTATTTTGGCTCTAAAAATGTTCAATTAGTACTAGTGAATTAAGAACTTAGGATATAAATGAAACAGCCTCGGTTGCATTATTGCAACCGAGGCTGTCCTATGTTTCACATGAAACGTTTTGGAGTGCGACTCCCCTATGCGTTCTTCTGAACTTTGAAGCGCTGTTTCAGCTGTCCGCAAGCGGCGTCAATATCGTT
The DNA here is from genome assembly GCA_958415525.1 of uncultured Collinsella sp. Lineage (GTDB taxonomy): Bacteria > Actinomycetota > Coriobacteriia > Coriobacteriales > Coriobacteriaceae > Collinsella. The sequence goes on from CATYZE010000024.1 coordinate 9,063, forward strand.
ACCACGGGAGTTACGAATCGTGGTCTCGATGCCACGGGACTCAAGACGACGCTGAAGATCCTCAACCTTATGAATCGGCGACGGCTTGAGCGGGCTGCCCTCGATGTCGTTAAGTTGAATCAGGTTAACGTGGCACAGCGTTCCCTCGCAGAAGTCGCAGAGTGCCTGCATCTCGGGATTCGTATCGTTGACGCCTTCGATCATGGCATACTCATAGGTCGGGCGGCGGCTAGTCTTCTCGGTGTAGAGCTGAAGCGCTTCGTGAAGGCGAAGCAGCGTGTACTTCTTAACACCGGGCATGAGCTTATTGCGCGTCGACTGGATGGCGGAATGCAGGGAAACGGCAAGCGTGAACTGCTCGGGGATATCGGCAAATTTGCGAATACCGGGAATAACGCCGCTGGTAGAGACGGTGAGGTGACGAGCGCCGATACCGATGCCATCGGGGTCGTTGAGAATACGCAGGGCCTTGAGCACCTCGTCGTAGTTGGCAAACGGCTCGCCCTGGCCCATGAAGACAACGCTTGTGGCACGCTCGTCAAAGTCGTTGGATACATGAAGCACCTGGTCGACGATCTCTTGAGCGGTCAGAGAGCGCTTGAGGCCGTTGAGACCGGTAGCGCAAAAGGCGCAGCCCATGCCGCAGCCTGCCTGGGTGGAAACGCAGACGGAAAGCTTGTTACGACGGGGCATGCCGACAGTCTCGACGGAAATGCCATCGTGGTACTCGAGCAGATACTTGCGCGAGCCATCTTTGGAAACCTGCTTGGTGAGTTCAGTCGGCGTATCAAAGGCAAAAGCCTCTTTAAGCTGCTCACGGAAAGCCTTGGGAAGGTTGGTCATATCGTCAAAAGAACAAACGTTCTTCTCAAAGACCCATTCGATGAGCTGCTTCGCGCGGAAGGCGGGCTGGCCAAGTTCGGCCACGAGCTCGCGAATATCGTTTTGGCTCAAGTCGCGAATGTCCTGAGATTTAGTCCTGGGATTCATGGAAGCCTTTCGATTTTGGGGAAACGTAGAGGGTATCGCTACAATATGGTATCAGCTGCAGAAATTATAGAGGAGGAGTCTGCCCATGCCGGGTAAAAGCCTAGAGAACATGCACGTAGCGGTCTTGGCGGGCGGTCATTCCGCTGAGCGCGAGATCTCGCTCAATTCGGGAAAGAACGTCGTGGCTGCCTTGAAGGAGGCCGGCTACACTTCGGTGGAGCTGCTCGACACGGCTGCCGATGATTTTATGGTAACCATGGCGACCGGCGGCTTTGACGTGGCGTTTATCGCCATGCACGGTGCCGGCGGCGAGGATGGCGCCATGCAGGGCGCCATGGAGACCCTGGGTATCCCCTACACGGCCTCGGGCGTGCTTGCCAGCGCCTGCGGTGCCGACAAGGAGGTCTCTAAGCTCCTGTACGCCAAGGCGGGCATTCCCATTGCCCCCGGCCTCGCGCTCGAGGTGGGCGATGAAGTCGATATCGATCATATCGTCGACGTTTGTGGCGAGCGATGCTTTGTGAAGCCGGCCGTCAACGGTTCCAGCTATGGAATTTCCCTGGTCCATGAGCCCTCCGAGCTGCCCGCGGCAATCGCCAAGGCGTTTGAGTACGGCGACAAAGTGCTGGTCGAGAAGTGCATCGAGGGTACCGAGATCACCGTCGGCGTATACGGTGAAGATGACGTGCGCGCTCTGCCGATTGTCGAGATTCGTAAGCCCGAGGACTGCGAGTTCTACGATCTGGACGTGAAATATGTCGACCCTACGGACATCCATCGCATTCCGGCGCAGATTTCGCCCGAGAATTACGCTCGCGCTCAGGAGCTTGCCTGCGCCGCTCACAAGGCCCTCGGTTGCCTGGGTATCTCGCGCAGCGACTTTATTGTGAGTGAGGACGGCCCCGTTATCCTCGAGACCAATACCATTCCCGGCATGACCGATACGTCGCTGTATCCGGATGAGATCCGCCACACCGACGACATGACGTTCCCGCAGGTCTGTGACAGCCTGATCCGTATGGGCCTTCGTCGAGCGGGCATTGCATGCTAATCGAGGACGCGGTTTCGTCAGGAACGCCGCAGTTTGTCATCGACTCCTATGCCACGCTTGCCGAACGCGCCAAAACGCAGTCCTTCGGCCTTATCGAGGAAGATGTGATTGTCCTCGATACCGAGACCACAGGTCTTTCGGTGCAGGACAACGAGCTGATCGAGATCTCGGCGGCCCGTCTTTCGGGCCGCGAGATCGTCGACCGCTTCGATACCTTCGTGCATCCCAAGCAGCTGATTCCCGCCGAGATTACCGAGCTCACGAGCATTACAAATGCCGATGTGGCAGATGCCCCGTCGGCCGTTGAGGCCGTCGCCGCTCTCGCCGATTTTGTCGGTGGTTGCCCGGTGATCGCACATAACGCCACGTTCGACCGCTCGTTTATCGAGTCGGTCAAAGGCGGCGTTAACGTGAGCGATATTTGGATCGATTCGCTGGCGCTGTCGCGCATCGCGCTTCCACGCCTGGCCTCGCACAAGCTGTCTTTTATGGCCGATCTGTTTGGCTGTGACTCGGTATCACACCGTGCCAATGCCGACGTCGACGCCCTGTGTGGCGTATGGCGCGTGTTGCTCGTGGCGCTCACCGACTTGCCCCAGGGCCTCATGGCGCGCCTAGCCGACATGCATCCGGACGTGCCTTGGTCCTATCGTCCTATCTTCTCATTCTTGGCAGGGCAGAACCCTGGTTCTATCTTCTCTCTCAGCGCCGCTCGTGCTGACGTTCTCAAGGCCGATCGCGCCGACGATCGGGTGGACGCCGACGAACTGCCGGTACTCAAGATGCCGAGTCGTGAGGAGGTTGAGGCAGACTATGCGCCAGGTGGCCTGGTCAATCGCATGTATCCCACCTACGAGCCGCGTGATGAGCAGATCGCGATGGCGCTCGAGGTTCGCGATGCGCTGGTCACGGGCACTCATCGTGTAATTGAGGCGGGCACTGGCGTCGGCAAATCGATGGCCTACCTGGTGCCTTTTGCCGAGGCAGCGCGCCGTAACAACATCACGGTTGGTATTGCGACCAAATCGAACAATCTTGCCGACCAGCTCATGTACCATGAGCTGCCAAAACTTGCCGAGCAACTGCCCGACGGTCTGTCGTTTTGCGCACTGAAGGGCTATGACCACTATCCGTGCCTGCGCAAGCTCGAGCGCATGAGCCGCGGCCAGGTCGAGATTACCACCAAGCGCGATCCGGCGGACACGCTCACGGCGGTCGCGGTCATTATGGCGTACGTCTGCCAATCAGCCGATGGCGACCTCGACTCGCTCGGCATTCGGTGGCGCAGCGTCAACCGCCCCGACTTTACGACGGCCTCGCGCGAGTGTGCTCGTCGCCTCTGCCCGTTTTTCCCTGATAAATGTTTGGTCCACGGCGCTCGCCGTCGTGCGGCGCATGCCGATGTGGTGGTCACCAACCATTCCCTGCTGTTCCGCAATGTCGCGGCCGAGGGCAGGATTTTACCTCCGATTCGTCATTGGGTAATCGACGAGGCCCATTCCATCGAGCGCGAGGCGCGCCGCCAGTGGGCGCGCGTGGTGTCGGCGGACGAATCACGCGTTCTGTTTGAGCGCCTGGGTGGCTCGAGCACCGGCGCGCTAAGCCAGGTTTCCCGTGATTTGGCAACCTCCGAGGGCTCTACGCTCTATCTGGGCCTTACTGCCAAGGCGACGTCGACGGTTGCGCGCGCGAGCATGGCGATCGCCGACGTGTTCGATGGCGTTCGCGAGCTCGGCCGCCGTGCCCGTGGGGGTTATGACAATGCCAATCTATGGATTGGCCCCGAGCTGCGCGAATCTGATGACTGGCATGATTTCTTACAGTCGGCCTACGCTGCCATCGACGCATTGGAACAAGCTGACAAGAGCGTCGACGCGCTGGTGCAAGCCGTCGCCGCCGACAAGCCAGAGGTTGTTGTCGACCTGGGTGATATCTCGCGCCGCCTGCACGAGCTGGCCGAGAACCTCAAACTCATCATTGATGGTACCGATGAACACTACGTGTATTCGCTACAGGTCAATCGCAGACTGCGTGCCGGCGGAGAGTCAATGACCGCAGAGCGCATCGACATTGGCGAGGCCTTGGCAACCGAGTGGCTGCCCGAGGTTCACACGGCTATCTTTGCCTCGGCGACCATGACGGTGTCCAAAAGCTTTGAACACTTTAACCATGCGGTCGGCCTCGATCGCATTGGTGCTTCAACATCCTCATCGCTGCACTTGGACTCGAGCTACGACTTCGATTCGAACATGGCTGTAGTCGTTGCGGGCGATATCCCCGATCCGCGCGATCGTGAGAGCTATCTTACGGCGCTTGAGCGCGTGCTGGTCGACGCCCATCTTGCCATGGGCGGATCGGTGCTCACGTTGTTCACCAATCGGCGCGACATGGAAGACCTGTACGCCCGCGTTGAGCCCAAGATGGCCCGTGCGGGTCTGGAGCTCAACTGCCAGCAGCGCAACTCATCTCCTCGTCGCCTACGCGACCGGTTTATCAACGAGCCAACCTCGTCGCTTTTTGCGCTTAAGGCCTTCTGGGAGGGGTTTGACGCCAGCGGCGAGACGCTGCGCTGCGTCATCATTCCCAAGCTGCCGTTCTCGAGCCCCACGGACCCGCTCTCGTGCGAGCGCAACCTGCGCGAAGACCGCGCTTGGGCGCGCTATTCGCTGCCCGAGGCAGTGCTCGAGGTAAAGCAGGCGGCCGGCCGCCTCATTCGCTCGTCGACTGATTGCGGCGTGCTGATTCTGGCCGACCCGCGCCTGGTGACGAAGGGCTACGGAAAGAAGTTCTTAACGTCGCTGCCCACGAGCTCCTACCAGCGCATCGAATCGGCGCAGATCGGTCACTATCTGCAACTGTGGCGCGCACGCCACGAGCGGCGGCGCTAAAGCGGACAGACGAGGGTTTTTGCCATATCGCACAGACGCTTTGACAGGGTGGGGTCATCCAAGATGCGGATGGCTCCGCCCGCTGCGATTATCTGGCTCAGTAGCCAACGCTCGGAGCCGTAATGCACGGTTACCGTTGCCATGTCTGCCCCGCTGCGCTCGATGAGGGTGATGCCGGCCCAGTCCAGATGCTCCGCCATATCGAATGGCATCAAGAGCTTTGCGCTACGCTGCGTCCGGGCAAGGGAATCGTGGAGGGATACAACGTCCGGTGCGTGAGGCACGACGGAGTCTTCCGTCAAGGTGAGTCCCTCGATTTTATCCATGCGATAGGTGCGCTGCTCATCGACTGCGATGTCCCAGGCAATCAGGTATGTTTGGTCGCCGTTTGCCGTAATGCGCAAGGGGTCGACCAGACGCTCGCGTGGCCGTGCATCGTCCATCGAGCGATACGAGATGAGGCAGCGAACGCCGTCCTGAATGGCGCAGCTCAGCTGCTGCCAGTGCGACCCGTGGTTGACGGTGTCAAAGACGCGCTGGTTATAGCCGAGCTCTTCGGGTAGAAGAGCGTGTCGAATCCGAGCTGCCGTCTGCGGCTCGATCCCCAACGATTCAAGTTCGTGGTTGAGCACAGCGCCCTCGGCGGCACTCAAGCGCAACGGTAGCACACGTCCGGCGTCACCGGTGAGGACCACACGCCCGCAGTGGCATTCGCAGATGATGCGCGCACCCGATTCTCGGTCCGCGAGCGTCGAGACGATCTCGAGAATCTCGTCGAGCGACGCCCCCGTGATGTCAAAGCGACTGCAAATCTCGTTTCGAGTCATGCCGTTCTCGCCGGCGGCGTAGAGGGCCTCCATGATGTCGATGGCGCGCGAGAGCCTCTGCTCGCTGGTGAGTTTACGCACGGGCATGCTCGTGCACCGTCCTTTCGATGAGGTGGTTCCACGCCTGTTTGAGCGATTTGGGGGCCATGGGCCTCATGCCGTCCATGGCGTGGACCATGCAAAAAGAGGCGGCGGCTTCAAGATCGCGCACGTCAACGGTCCAGGTCCATCCCGCATCGGTGTGTGCGAGCTCACCTCGCCCGCGCGTGAGGCCGTTGATCATATCGATCTGCGTCTGCGGGGCGAACGAGAACGTAGCTGCAACGGGCGGTTGGTCGGCAAAATCGAATTCAAAGAACAGATAGTCGTTGAGATTGAAGTCCGCAGGGATGACGTAGGCCTTCGAAGGACGCCAAGCGCGAACGATACGGTCGCAGCGGAATGTCCTGATGTCGCCGGTGGCATTGTCGAGACCGCAAAAGTACGCCGAGCCCTCGCGCTCGAACATGCCGTAGACGCAGACGGTACGTTCTTTCTGCTCGCCGCGCCCGTTCTGATATAAAAATCGCAGTGCACAACGATCGGCAAAGGCGCTCCATACCGCATCGACGGTGGGAGAGCGGCGAATCGGTGCTTCGTCCACCGTCGTCCTACCGGTGAGATAGGCAATCTTGGAGCGAATATCGGCAAGCGGCGCGGCAAAGGCGGAAGAGCCGGCCGCTAGTGTCTGGTCGATGGCGTTGAGCAGGATATCGGCGTCGTCAGCGGTGATGAGGCCGCCTGCCGCAAACGTGTGCTCGCGGTCGATTGTCCACGAGCTTTCCTCGGTCTCCTGCGCACCGGCGGGGCGAACCTCCTTGATTACGATACCGCGTTCGAGCAGTTTGTCACGATCGCGCCGAAACTTGCGCTTATCCGAGTCGATGTTGCCCGAGCCATATCCCAGGTCAGAATCCAAGACGATCTGCTCGGTCGTCAGCGGTTCGGGGGAGCTGTTGAGCACAAAGAAAAGATTGAGGATGCGCTGAGCCGTTTTATCGAAACTGGGCTCCGAATTCCCCTTTTTAATTGTCGCGGTCGCGTCGCTTGCCGTCATAGAGTCCTCGCATGAGAAGGTGGTTTGCTGCCATGATTTTAGTCCGATATGGAGATTAGGCTATATCCTTGTCCGCTCGGGGCGTTAAGATGGCCCGAATTCGGTCGTTTGCGCTCGCTCGGGGTATACTTTCGACTATATACGGTTCTAATGTGCATGCATTGGGCCTATTTGTCGGATTATGGATGTGGAGCGCACATGGCGAACACCCAGAACTATATTAACCACCTGCTGCAGAACACCGGCATTACGCCGGCATGCAGCGAAGAAGAGCGCTTGGCTGCCGAGGATATCGCTCAGATCTTCCGCAACCACGGCTTTGATCCCGAGGTTCAGGAGTTCAATGCCCCGGCGCCCAGTAGGTTGGCATTTGCCGTTACCGGTATTCTTGCGTTTGCCGGCGCCCTACTGATGGGCATCGGCGGCGGCATCGGCTTGGTCGGCACCTTGCTGGCCATTGCCGGCGCCGTTCTTTACGTGCTCGAACGCACGGGCCACCCCGTGGTTTCGCGCCTGGGCAAGACGGGCGTGAGCCAAAATGTCATCGCCTACCACAAGGCCTCGGGCCCGCTCGCGTCTCCGCGCAACCGCCCGGTGGTCGTTGTCGCACACTACGACTCTCCCCGTGCTGAGCTGCTCGCCCGCGAGCCCTATGCTTCTTATCGTGCGCTCATCGCCAAGCTGTTGCCCGTTGCCACGGTTGCCCCTGCTGCCGTTGCCATCTTGCGTATCCTGCCGCTCCCCGGCGCGCTCAAGGTTCTGCTGTGGATTGTCGCTATCCTCGCTTCCCTCGTTGCGCTCGCCAACGCGGCAAACATCATTTCTAACCGCTACATTCTTCCCTATACGTCCGGCGCGGTGTGCAACAAGTCTTCTGTCGCCGCTATGCTCGGCGTTATGGACAACGTTGCTCCCTTCCAGGGCGAAAACGAGTTTCCCGACGATGTTCCGTTCGATACCTATTTTGGGGAGCAGAAGCGTCGTGCCGAGGAGATGGCGCGCGCAGCAGCGGAGTATGCCGCGGCCCAACAGCAAAACGACTACGGCAACACCATCGAGTATGAAGAGCCTACCTACGCCGAGGACGAGTTCGGTCAGCCGATTGCTCCCGACGCTCAGACCGAGCCCGAACAGGGCGAGGCTTTCGACGAGCAGATCGAGGGCTTTGAGGGTGCGTCTGCCGACGAGACGCTGATTGGCGCCATCGTGCCCGAGGATCAGAATCAGGCTGTCCAGGCCGAAGAGTTCAATGACGAGGTTCCCGCTGCCGAGCCGGCGGAGGAGCCTGTCGCGGCCGAGCCCGAGCCCAAACTCTATCGCAATGCCGCCGGCAACATCCGCTTTGGTTCGGATGCCATCCGTGCGCTCGGAATGCTTCCCGAGTCCTGCACGCTCGATTACGAGGAAGGCGAGGAGCCGACGTTTGAGCCCGAGCCTGCCCCCGTCGTGACTGCACCTGCGCCCGTTGTTACTGTGGATGATGAGTCTGCCGCGGTTACCGCTGCCGTTGCCGAGCCCGAGGCGGTGTCCGCGATCGATCCCGCGGCAGGACTGGACATTTTAGCTCCCGCCGCGCCGGCGCAAGACGTTGCGGACGAGTCTGCCGACGATTACGTTGAACAGCCGAGGCGCGTGTCTTACGAGAGCGATACTGATTTCTCGGCCGAGATTCCCGCGGCAACGCCCCATGCCGATATTGCATCCGCGTTCTCTTCGATTGGCGCCAGTGCTTCCAACTTCTTTAAGGGTGCGCTTGCAAAGGGCAAGAAATTTGTCGACGATTTCGAGGAGAAGCGCGCTGCCGCACGCGAGGCCGCCGAGCAGGAGGCTATCGCTCAGCAGCAGGCAGCCGAGGCGGCACGCGAGCGCGCAGCGCAGGAGTTCGAGCAGAACGAGGCTATGCAGTCCGTGCCCGTCGACGCCGCCGAAGCTACAACCTCCTTTGAGTCCCAGCAACCGGCGTCCACGGATGTTGTTGAGGCGACGACGTCTTTCGAGGCTCAGCAGCACGTCGATAGCACCATGTCGTTTGATGCCGCGCAGTTCGATTCCACGATAACGTTTGAAAAGCAAGGCACCGCGATTGCCGAGCCCCTTCCTGTTTCCGATGAGCAGGGCGACGCGGCAGACGATGACGAGCCTATTGATGCTGCCGAAATCCAAGATGCCGCCGAGGACGAGGCCGTCGAGGCCAACCCTGACGAAGAGCAATACGCGGCAGCCGAGCAAGATGATTCGGCCGAGGCCGAGCAGGAGGAAGTACCTGCGGTTTCCGAGGCTTTCGAGACAGATGAGTCGAGGCCTTACTCCACGCAGATTTTCACCATGCCGGCCCCGAGTGGTTCCGGTGCCACGGTTGCCGATATTGCTCCCACCCAGGACGAAACGGTCGATTCCCTTATGGCCCAGATTTCCTCCCAGGCATCACCGCGTCCGCAGATGAATGTTCCCGATCCGGCGTCGGCTCCGTCGCCCGCGCCTTCCTCGTCTCCGCTGGCTTCAGTCCCCGATCCGTCGCTGCCGTCGATGAAGCGGGCAAACGTTGCGTCTCGTACGTCGCTGTTCGACCTTCCCGACCCCTCTGCACAGGTCAACGACCCCTTTGCTACCGCTCAGGGTCCCGAACCCACATCGGCACCCGTTGCGCCTCCTATGCCCGTTGCGTCGGGCGCTCAGCCGATCGAGACCATTTCGGCTCCCGCCCCGGCGGCACCCAAGTCTCGCAAGCGCGGCCTGGGCGGCCTGTTCGGTCGTAAAAAGAAAAACGAACAGGACAGCATGAGTGATTGGCTGGGCGTCGAAGACGATTACGATGCCAAGAAGTCCGGTCGCGGCATCGGTTCGTGGGATAATTTCGAGGACGATAACGATGGCTGGAAGGGCGGCGCTACGTCTTCCGACGGCGCTTCTTCCGAAGATATGCTCTCGGCCGTCGCCTCTATGGGCGACGATGAGCTGCTCGGTCACGATATCTGGTTTGTGGCAACGGGCGCCTCGGATTGTGATGGCGCCGGTATGAAGGCCTTCTTGGCTTCGCATCGCGATAAGCTCCGCGGCGTCTTCTTCATCAATCTTGAATCCGTCGGCGCCGGTAGGCTTTCGGTGGTGACGGTTGAGGGCGAACAGCAGCTGCTCAAGGGCGATCGCCGCATCATGAACCTGGTCAGCAAGGTGTGCAAGTCGTTCCATGTCGATTGTGGCGCGCTCGAGATGCCCTATGCCAAGACCGATGCCTACGCCGCGCTCGAGGCGAGCCGCCGAGCCCTCACCATCGCCGGCGTGGACGGCACGCGTCTGGCTTGCGCTCGTACCGAGGACGACCTGCCCCACAATGTCAACCCGACGAACATTGCCACGGTATCCGAGGTCGTGACCGAGGTTATCCGCCGTTCGTAGACGGAGCTCTAAGGAGTCAACGTGTTTTCGTATATTAAGCGCCATTGGCCTGTCTACGTGATTTTGACCTTGATTGCCATTGCGTTAGGGTTTGGAGCTGCCTACATCGTGGGCGCGAAGGGCTCGACCCCCGCCTCCGCAATCAGCGAAGAGGTGGAGCAAGAACAGAGCACGGGCGCCGATGGGATTCCTGAGTCCGAGCAGGCAATCGTTGATGGTGGATCTTCGTCTGCAGAGTAGATACGGCGATTTAAATGATTGAAAGCGGGCGAGCTGGGGGACTGGCTCGCCCGCTTTTTCATCGCGCTAGCGCTTCTTTGGGATCGACCTAAGGCGAGCGAACCATAGGGCTGCGGCACCCGAGGTCAGGAGCGCGGTGATGCAAGCGGCGATGGGAACTGATCCTGTTGCCGGTAGGTCCTGCGGTAGGGTACAGCGTTGAATGACACGGTCCTCGTCATGTGACTCAAGTTTATCGCCGCCGCCGTTGCGGCAAAGATCGACGCGCGCGCTGTTGGTGAGTGCAGTTTGGGGCGTATAAGCCGACGTTGCCTGCATGTGCGCGACTGCGCCCCGAGCGTCTGTGCCAAGGATTGCTTTGGCATCGTCAAGGTCGTCGTGCTCATCTTTGAGATCATCGCGGGTCCAAGAATCCGTATCGCTTCGAGTCGTAAAGTCGGCGGCTACCGCACCGTATTCAATGCGAATGCCCGTCACGACGGTATTGGATGCAAGGTCGAGTTCTTTCGCCTCGAGTGTGGTGGATTCCGTGGTCGAGACATCCGCCTTCCAGAGGTGCCAGCCGTCGTAATCGACGAGGCGACGGTCCCCGCCTAAGCGCTCTTTAACTTCTTCGGACTCAAGCCAGGGGTTTTCATGTCCATCGTCAAGTGTCGCGTTTGCCTCCTCGTCGATGCTTGATGAACCCAACGGCGTCGTACGGTACCACACGTTACATAGGCCGTTGAGGTCGCCGGTGGCGATAGGGGTTTCAATTGAGACGAATCTTGCCGTGCCGTCCTTGGCGCACTCAAGATCATCGGTAATCGTGAACTCATCAACCCAGGTGGTCGACACGTTTCGCACGTCGACGGTGTAGGAGAAAAAACCTTCCGCATCGGCTTGTGTTGCGGCACGGTTTTTGCCATCGCCGTTGGCCAAGAGGTCATCCCCGACGGGCTGGGCAATTTCTTGACGCTTGTCGATCTGTCCTTTGATCTCGATCGGCGCGTCCTTCATGGCAAAAGATTGGACTTCTCCCGTAGCCTTCACTTCAAACGTTATCTCCTCGGCAAGGTCGTAGGTCCGCGGGGACATCATTTCGCGCAACGTGTAGGTGCCGGGCGCAAGATGTTCGATACGGTGCGGTTTATCGGATGAGGTCCACGCATCGACTTCGGTTTCGTCTTGTCCGTACAGGGCGAGCCGAGCGCCCTCTACCTCTTGTTTTCCGGTTAGGTCGACTTTTGAGACATCGATTTTGGTGAAATCGTCGGACACTCCGAGATGGGCCTCGATGACGGGCGTTGTCTGGTCGGCATATGACAGCTCGACCGTATGGGGATTCTGGTCCAGGAGGTATCCTTCGGGCGCTTGGGTCTCAACGACTTCGTAGCATGCGGCTCCACATCCCAACGAAAGATGGCTTGCGCGGGCGGACCCCTGCTCGTCAGTCGTTACCGTGGCGACAGTTTCGCCGGCCAGGGCAACGATACTGCCGTCGGGGCGAACAATATCGTCTGCAGCTCGGATGTCAAACACGGCCCCCATGAGGTTGTGCCCATCGGTGGCGTCGGACTTTACGATTTCGATGCTTCCGGTTGCCGCGTCGTCGAAGTATGAGGCGATTGCAACGGGCGTTAGATATCTGTCGGCGGGGATTGTTATCGTGAGGTCCTCTCCGACAAGGTATGGCTTCTTTGACGAGACCTCTCGCACGTAGTAGGTGCCCGGGTTAAGAGATTCGGGTAGCGTGACGGTACCCGTTGTGTCGGTCGTAAAGGTGTTCAGGATATTGTGGGACGGATACCAGCACGTTTGCGAGATGGGCTCGTGGTTGCTGTCGAGCAGCTGGAAGCTAAAGCCGGCAAGGGGAACCGCGGCACCGGTCTGGGCGTCACGCTTAACAATCTGGAGATGTGTCGATAGGGCATGGTTGTCCACGATGTACTGAAGCTCGCCACCGTCAGCAATCTGTTCGGCCGAGACGGTCCATTCTCCTGCCTGTTTAAAGCCTTCGGGGACGGACTCTGGAACCTCCCGAACTGTGTAGCCGGCACGGTCGTAGGGGATGGCTCCGTGGACGCCATCGGGCCGCTTGCCTGCGCCGAACCATGCTCCGGGCTGGTCTTTGGTGGAGGCAAAACCATAGATATTTGTGGTCAACGTGCCAACAACCTGTTGCGAGCTATTGCTGATGACTTCAAAGACAACGCCTTCAGCGGGCTGCTCCAAGCCAGACTGATCGCTGTTGCCGTGATCTTTAAACTTGGAAATTTCAAGGTCAAATGCAATCGGAATATCGGAAATGCGAGATTCGAGCTCGACGACGCCCGAATCGCCCAACTGGTCGGCCCCAACGGTGTAGGTCCAGCTGTCGCTGGGCAGCAGGTAGCCCTCGGGAGCCTTCGACTCATAGACGGTGAAGGTTCCCAGGGGAACATCGGCAAGGGCGGCTCGACCGGTTTCGTCGGTCGTAAGGGTTTGCGTCCATCCGGGGGTTGATTGAGAAACGCAGGTAAACTCGGCACCGGCGAGCGAGGCTCCCGCTTGGGATCCAGCGCCCGTTGCGGCGTCAAGCTTTACGATGCGTAGCGTGATGGTGCCTGGTTGCTCATCGATTGTGACATGGCCACCACTGCCCTCCGTGGTAAAGGGGATCCGGTCGCGTCGAGGGACATAGCCTGCCGGCGCCTTTGTCTCTACCAGGTAGTATGCCGTGTTGGGCAAAAGTGTTGCCTGCGCTCGGCCATTGCCGTCCATTTTGAGCGTGCCGACGCGCGCGTCGCTCATGCTCTCGAAGATATCGAATGTTGCCCCGTCAAACTGATAAGTGGCGTTTCCGCTGGTGATGGCGGTGTTCGCGGACTGCTTTTGAAAAGAAACGGAGACAGATGGCAGTACGTAGAGCATGTCTTGACGCTTGCTGCCGCCCGATATGGGTCCCAAATAGCGCCGCGCGCGGTGCGGAGCGGCTTTGATGCCTCCCGATTTTGCATTGTCGTGAAGCCACCGTGCGGCAGCCACAACCTCATTGTCGGCGGTAAAATGCCCACTTTTTGTCTTGCCTTGAGCTGTTGTGTAGGAGTAGGTGCCGTCGACATGGGTGGTGCCGTTAAGCATCCATACGGCAAGTTGAGTGGCGGCGCGGGCGCGATCGGGCGACAGGTTGTAACCGCCAAACGACGTGGCAGAAGGATATCCGTGACAAACGATCGCCGCGAACTCGTCGTCGAGCCACACCCAGCCTTGATCAAAGTTGAGCCAAGGGCCGCCCGGCTTGGTGGGACCGGGACGTTCCTGGTTCATGCAGTATGCGATTGAGGCGTCTTGAGCCTCGTACTTACCGATGAGGAAGGGCCCGCAATCGTCGCTAATGGTGTGGAAGCCGAGCTGATCGTAGCCGTCGATGGCAAGTGCGGGTACCGGCGCCAAGCAACTGATGAGTAGGAAGAGGAGTAGGAGCAGCGGGCCTGTTGCGATTGCGCTGTGGACAGAGTGCGTGGGTGCGTTGGACATGGCTGCTCCTTATCCCTCGTGCGCCGCACGGGGAGGCTGCGGCGCTTGGGACGAGGCTACCCCCGAGGTTCATGCGGGTAAGTACCGGAAGCTGACCAAAAGCTTGCCCGATTTCTGACAAATTGGGCTCATACGGAACAATCAAATAAAATCGCAGGTAAAAGATGGTGAAATAAGGACGCCAGAGGTCCCTATCTCCACAATTGGACTGTTTTCCAGACGATTCTCCACAGCTAAAACAAGCATTGACACCCTTGTATCGAACAAGACAACCGCGTTATACTAGCCAACACACAAGCGGGCATCGCCAAGTGGTAAGGCATCAGCTTCCCAAGCTGACACTCGCGGGTTCGAGTCCCGTTGCCCGCTCCAGCTAGAAGTACAAGCACGGCACCATCACGGTGCCGTGCTTTTTTCAATAAAGCGCCGGGACTCGAACCCGCCAGGGTGCGAGCGTAAAACAAACGCGAAGCGTTTATAGCGAGCAGGCAAGGTCGCCGATAGGCGACCGCAGCCGGTGCGGATTTGCGAAGCAAATACGCGGACGTCCCGTTGCCCGCTCCATCGAGCGCGGGAGACCTTGGGACGGCCAATTCAACAAAGTCTTCCCCATCGTCTCCGTGAATCCGAGGAGATCGACCGCAGCCGGTGCGGATTTGCGAAGCAAATGCGCAGACGTCCCGTTGCTTGCTCCAATTCCAAAATGTTAGGTTAATGCCTGCTGCCCATACTTGCACCTGCGCACGGTACAATGGTTGGGTTACGACTAACGTGCCAATAACCAAAAAGGAGCCGCTATGATCGATCGCTATACCCGCCCGGAGATGGGACACATCTTCTCCCTCGAGAACAAGTACGCCATTTGGCAGGAGATCGAGGTTCTGGCCTGCGAGGCCCAGGCGGAGCTCGGCAAGATCGGCATTTCTAAAGACGAGGCCCAGTGGATCCGCGACCATGCCAACTTTGAGAAGGCAAAGGTCGACGAGATCGAGGAGGTCACGCGCCACGACGTCATCGCCTTCCTGACCAACATGAAGGAGTATATCGACGCCGATGTTCCCGAGGGCGACCCCAAGCCCAGCCGCTGGGTTCACTATGGCATGACCAGCTCCGATCTGGGCGACACGGCTCTGTGCTACCAGCTCACCCAGGCCTGCGACCTGATCATCGAGGACGTCAAGAAGCTCGGCGAGATTTGCAAGCGTCGCGCCTTTGAGGAGCGCAACACGCTCTGTGCCGGCCGCACTCATGGCATCCACGCCGAGCCGATGACCTTCGGCATGAAGTTCGGCTCTTGGGCCTGGGAACTCAAGCGCGATCTGGATCGTCTTGAGGACGCCCGTAAGAACGTTGCCTTCGGTGCCATCTCGGGCGCTGTTGGCACGTACAGCTCCATCGAGCCGTTTGTCGAGGAGTATGTCTGCGAGCACCTGGGTCTGGTTCACGACCCGCTGTCCACGCAGGTTATCAGCCGCGACCATCACGCCTATCTCGCCGGCGTTCTCGCCACCACCGCGGCCACCTGCGAGCGCATCGCTACCGAGGTTCGCAATCTGCAGAAGACCGATACGCTCGAGGCCGAGGAGCCGTTCCGTAAGGGCCAAAAGGGCAGCTCCGCCATGCCGCACAAGCGCAACCCCATCACCATGGAGAAGGTCTGCGGTCTGTCGCGCGTCGTGAAGTCCAACGCCCAGGTTGCCTTCGATAACGTTGCCCTGTGGCACGAGCGTGACATTTCGCACTCCTCTGCCGAGCGTGTCGCCCAGGCCGACAGCTTCATCGCCCTCGACCACATGTTCCAGTGCCTCATCCGCGTTATCGACGGCCTGCAGCTGTACCCTGCACGCATGATGGCCAACCTCAATAAGACCCGCGGCCTCATCTTCTCCTCCAAGGCGCTGCTGGCCCTCGTCGACACGGGCATCACCCGCGAGGACGCGTACGCCATTGTGCAGGAGAACGCCATGGCAACCTGGCACGAGGTGCAGGATTGTGTCTCTGGCCCCACCTTTAAGGAGCGTCTCGAGGCCGACCCGCGCTGCACCGTCAGCCAGGAGAAGCTCGACGAGATCTTTGATCCGTGGGACTTCCTCACCCGTATCGACACGGTCTTTGATCGTCTGGAGCAGCTGAGCTTCGAGTAGGCTGGCTTTATTCGACCGCTTGCGGATACATTTCAACCATTGGCGCCTTGCCCGTCTTGGGCGAGGCGCTTTTTTTCGTTGCTGCCGCAGGCTCCGGTAATAGAATGAAAATTTGGCTGCTGTTTTGATGAAAGGAGGCACGTGCCCAGACGTATTAAACGAGGCGCTATCGTCTCGTTTGTGCTCATACTCTTTGTTGCCGTCTGTGCGGGCGCCCTGACGTATACCGTACGACGCAGTCCTTCCTCCTCGAATGAAGCCGATAAAGATCTCCCGGTGCTCAAGATTGGCGTTACGGATAATGACCCCTATGTGTATGTCGATACCACAGGCGATTACGCCGGTATCGATATCGATATCGCCCGCGAGGCCTGCAAGCGTGCTGGAATCAAACCGCAATTTGTTGACATATCTTGGAATGATCGCGATCGCCTGCTCAAAAACGGCGATATCGATTGTCTGTGGTGCGACTATTCGCCCAATTATCGCGAAGACGTTTATTACTGGACTGAGCCGTATCTGACCGTGACAGTCTCGGTCGCCGCCAAGAAAACGAGTGGTATCAAGGGTTTGACGTCTCTCGATGGAAGCAAGACCATTGCGGTGATTGCGGGTTCGGTGAGTGAACGCCGATTGCTTGCCGGGGACCTGGGTATCTCGCCGGATGTGCACGTCAAATCATATGGCTCTGCCGAACTCTGCAAAGCTGCCCTGGTCAAAGGTTATGTTGACTGTTGGATGGCGGACGTTCAATCGCTCGACCGGCTCGTCGCGCAGTATCCCGGTGTTTATCGCGTGTTTGCCGACGACGTTATGACAGTTGACCTGGGCGTTGCGTTTGAGAACAGCTATGAAGGGGAGTACGTCAAAAACCTCAATACCGTGCTGTTCGACATGGATCGGGACGGCACGATTGATCGTATTGTGAGCAATTACAAGGCAGGAGCGACGGCGGACGGGCAAAGGGCGGAATCATGACAAATGACAAGTGCCGCTTGCGTCGAAAGGGTTTGGTCGCCGCGGCTATCGGCGTTGTGGCCAGCGTTGTCCTATTGAGTTTGCTCTACATGGTCGGTACGCATCGCTGTCTCGATAAAACGCTTGGGTTTGGCCAGGAAACCATGGTGTTTCTAAAAAACGCCTGCAAAAAATATGACCGATATGAACAGGGAAGAAAAACCGAGGCGACGCACAATTTGGATGCTGCGCTCGAGTCGTTTGCGGCGTTCTTGCCGCCTGATCGCGTTAAAGTCAACGACGATCTGGTCGAGGATTATGTCCATACCGAGTGTCTTTCGGGAATGTTGGTCATGGACGCCGACGGCCATATGGCCGCTCATTACGATACTGACGGTCGCGATCCACTGATGCTGTGGCGAGAGGAGCTGGCCTGTTCGCCGGTCGCATCGATGTATCGAGGCTCCAAGGTGTCCTACTCGACCGTCGTAGAGCGTCGCGGTGTCGACTTTGCCGTGAGTGCCATTCCGTACGGTGATGGGGTGGCGTTGGGGTATCAATCGCTTGCGGCTGAGCCCTCCGATGACTATTCATACGTTATCGCCGACGTGCTCGTGAACAACACGTTCCATCAGGGTCCAACGGTGTTCGTGATGCGCGATGCGCAAATCGTATCCTCAAACGATTCGACCGTCGATATAGCCCTTGCCCGACTTCTTGCCGATAGCGGAACTGACTGGAAAGACGAAGGCCTAACGCGCGTCGAATATCAGGGAACTACCTGGTATGCCGTGCGTGCGGCGTATAAGGACTACCGCCTGTTTGCGCTCTACCCCAAATCTGAGGTCATGTCTGGCAGGATTGCATTTGTCGCTGCCGGCGTGCTGGCGTGCCTGGCGTTTTGGGTCGTAGTGCTGTTGGTGCGCACTATTGCCGACCGTCGCAACTTGGCCGAAAAGGACAAGCAGCTCGGCATCATCAATGCCATCAGTTCTGCGTATGAGTCGACCTTCCTGTTGCATCTCGATACGCTCGAGATCGAGGGAATTAACATGTCGCCGTCGATGGCGAAAATATTTGCTGAGCATACCGAGGCATATGACTTTTTGGACACGGTTTGTCGAGACGTTGTGAGTCCCGAAAGCCGCGAAGTGGTCATGGAGCTTATAGATACAAGTACGCTTCGGGACCGTATGGAGGGCGTGCCGCACTTGGATGCCGAGGTGCGAGATTGCCGAGGTGCTTGGTATTCGCTGCAGGTTGTTCCGCAGCGTCGCGATGAGCGGGGCCGACTGGAATCGGTCGTCGTGGCGACGCATAACATCTCGATGGCAAAGCGCGCCGAAGAGCTTTCTTTTCAGGACAAACTGACGGGGCTTCGCAATAGAAATTACCTTGAGTCCCTTGGCGATGACTCGGTGAACAAATCCCTGCCCGTGAGTGTGATCATGATGGACTGCAACCACCTCAAGCGCACCAACGATCTTTACGGTCACGAAATGGGCGATGAGTTGCTGCGGCGTACGGCGTCTGTATTGAGGCAGGTGGCAGGCGAGAAGTTTGTGCCCATGCGCGTTGGTGGAGATGAGTTTTTGTTGATATGCCCCTACACTGATCGCGAGTCCGCGCGTCAATTGGTGCAAGATCTTCGCCGCGGTCTTGCTGCGGCGAGCGATGATGCGCTGGCCGTCAGCGCGTCATTTGGCATCGCGACGGTAGAGACACCCGGCTGTACGCTAGCCGAGATATACCGCGTTGCCGACCATAACATGTATCAAGAGAAGCGTGAAGTTCACGCTCAGGACGCGAATCGTTAGTATTGCAGTCACCGGTTTGTGCATCGTAGGATGTTGAATCGGTGCCCGCGATACTATATCGGCCCGGGCGGGGATAATAGACATCTGAAATTTCTCTATGAGAGGGGATCTCAATGATTAGCTTTGACTACAAGCCTCAGGGCGTGTGCTCTCGCAATATCCATCTCAATCTTTCCGACGACGGCAGCAAGGTACTGGGCGTCGAGTTTACCGGCGGCTGCGATGGCAACCTCAAGGCCATCTCCAAACTGGTCGAGGGCGCTCCTGCCGACCGTGTGATCGAGGTTCTTGCCGGCAATACCTGCGGCATGAAGAAGACCTCTTGCGCCGATCAGCTTACGCGCGCTATCGAGGCCGCCCGCGCCGAGATCGCCTAATGGGTATCGTCGACCACATCAAGAACGGAATATCGCGCCGCGGTTTTGTACTCGGTGGAGCTGCCGCGGGCGCTGCCACGGTGCTTGCCGGATGTTCGAAAAAAACAGGCACCAGTGATGATGCCGCTGGCGAGCCGCAGGTTATCAAGGACGATTCCAAGATCATCTCGATTACGGATGAGTACGAGGCAGTCGACATCGATCTTGAGCCGGCGGCATCGTGGACGCTGCCGCTGGGCACATTGCTGTACTACTGCGAGGGTGACTATGCTGCGGCAATGATGGCGCCCGCATCGGCACTGCACGCCAACACACTCGGTGTGCTCAACCTGGGCGATGGCTCGCTTACCACATTAATTGAGGATCCTATCGAGGGCACGGGATATGCATTTTACGATGTCCGTGCCGGCAATGGCGTGTTTGCGTGGGTTGAGATGAACTTTGCCAATTCATCGTGGAAGCTCTACGCTCAAAATCTGTCGGGCGCTTCGCTCTCTGGCGACGTGGTTGAGCTCGATCGAGGTGGCAAGGACTACGATCCGCCACTGTTTACGGCGTTCGGGTCATCAGTCATCTGGTATAAAATGCCTTCGGCAGGCGGCAATAAAACGAGTAACGATTCGTTTTGCTATCGTCGCTCGCTTGATGAATCTAAGGCCGAGACAATTTGGAAATCGACGGGCCGCTTTGCGTCGGCCCCACGCGCGAGCGACGGCATTTTGACCATCTCGCCGCGTGTCCGCAACGACGAGGGCGTCTACTACGGCATAACGGCAATCGATCTGACCGATGGCAACAACACCAAACGTGCCCAGCTAGTCCTTCCCTCGTCAGTCTCGCCTTTCGAGGCCGTATATATGGGCGATACCTTCGTGTTTTCTATCGAGGCGACCTATAGTGGCGTGGGCAGCCTGGGCAACATGGGCACGTATATCGGTAATGAGGGAGGGCCGTACCTCTTCCTGTCCCGCGAGCCTCTCGCATGTGCGGCTGGCAAGAAGAATAAATACCTTGTTAAGGTACAGGCATCGCATTTCCTGATCGACACCTCTGCCAAGACCTATGGCTCGCTGTTGTCGCCCGACCGCGCTTTGGAGTATGGCGATTATCCAGCTACGGCGGGAAAATCGGACTCATTCCTTACGTACGCCACGGTGCGCAACAGCCAGGGTATACCAGAGACGGTCACCGCACGCCTATTCTCTCTTTAAGCTTAGAGGGGTTAAAAAGGCGCCAACAGGGGAATAAACGCGTTGTAATTGTGAGTACCGCCCGCCGAGCTGCCACGTCATAGCGGCATCCGGTGGGCTCAGGTGCGTTAAAATGAGCTTGTTCTTAGCTAATTGAGACAGGGGGGCCGTGTTATGGCTTCAGATGCAAAAAAGATTCTGCTGGTCGAGGATGAGAAGGCAATCCGTGACGCCGTCGCTGCCTATCTCGAGCGCGAAGGCTACTGGGTTGTGGGTGTCGGCGATGGCCAGTCCGCGATCGAGGAGTTCGAGAAGCATCAGTTCGACCTGGTCGTGCTCGATCTTATGCTCCCCAAGATCCCCGGCGAGCGCGTTTGCCGCACCATTCGCGATACCTCGGATGTTCCCATCATCATGCTGACTGCCAAGGGCGAGATCGAGGACCGTATTATCGGTCTTGAGCTCGGCGCCGACGACTACCTGATCAAGCCGTTCTCGCCGCGCGAGCTTGTCGCCCGCGTACGCGCCCTGTTCCGTCGTGCCCACCAGGCCGACGAACCCGCCGTCGAGGTACTCGACTTCGGCGATCTGGTCATCGATATCTCGGGCCACAAGATCTTGGTCGAAGGCAAAGAAGTCGATCTGACGGCTTCCGAGTTCAAGCTGCTCACCACGCTTGCTCGTCATCCCGGCCGTGTCTACAACCGTATGGAGCTGGTCGAGAAGGTGCTTGGGTACGACTTTGAGGGCTATGAGCGCACCATCGATAGCCACGTGAAGAACCTTCGCGCCAAGCTGGGCGATGATCCCAAGAAGCCCAAGTGGCTCTACACCGTCCACGGTGTCGGCTATCGCTTCGAGGCTCCGGCCAAGACCGATAAGTCGGACGAGAAATAGGGAAATCACATATGACACCTGCGCGCTTTGAAATCGGACAAAAGCACAAGCAGGAGAGCGAGGCGGGTTCCAAGGCTAGTTGGAACACGCCTCGTTCCGATTCACGGCCAACGATGAGCTATCCCTCGCGCATGGCACTTGCTTTTGCTCTGACATCGCTCATGACGGTATTGGTGCTGGTGGGCGTGGTCTCTGTTGTGTGGGGCACGGTCTTTTCGGATTACACGCGCTCCAATATCGTCGAAATCGCAAATTCCGCTGCCGAAAAGCTTGCGACGTCGTATGAGGAAAACGGCAATTGGACTGCGGGCGAGCTGCGTACGGTCGCGACATCGAGTTTGGTGTCCGACGACCTGAGTATGCAGGTCGTCAACAAGAAAGGCGTTGTCGTTTATGACGACTCATGGCCTTCGGCAAGCGCGACCGCCGATGTGCGCGAGAGCGAATCAGCGTCGAGCAGCTCGAGCGGTAAAAAAGCATCGCATAGCCCGGTCTCGTCTGCTCCAACCGACTCCGATAGCGTTGCCAACGTCGAAATCATAACGTCTTCGGGCGAGCATGTCGGACAGGTAAAGCTATGGGCCATCGGCTCCGATGCCTTGCTCACCAAGGCGGATTCTGCATTTAGGGAGAAGACCTTTAACGCCATGGCCCTCGCCGCGGTTGTTGCAATCTGCATTTCGGTCGTTATCGGATCGCTCGTGTCGCGCATGCTCACCAAGCCGATTCATCGTATTACGAGCACGGCCAAGCAAATTCGCGATGGCGATCTGTCCGCTCGTACTGGTTTGCGCGGTGATGACGAGATTGATCAGCTGGGTGAGACCTTCGATGAGATGGCCACTTCGCTCGAGAAGGATATGAAACACGAGAAGCGCCTGACCTCAGACGTTGCACACGAGCTTCGCACGCCGCTTATGGCCATGCTCGCAACGGTCGAGGCCATGCAGGATGGCGTGTATCCCACCGACGATGAGCATTTGGAGACCGTTGCTTCCGAGACGCGTCGCCTGGCTCGTCTGGTGCAGCAGATGCTCGACCTGTCGCGCATGGAAAACAGCACGGCTCCGCTCAACCTTGAGCCGGTGGACATGGTTCCTTTCGTGCGTTCCATCGTCAATGCCCAGGAGCGCCTGTTTGTCGACCGCGATCTGCGCTTGCGCTTTGCTGACGAGACCCAAGGTCACGACGATGTCGTCGAAGCCGATCCCGACATGATCACACAATGCGTCATCAATCTCATGAGCAACGCCATGCGCTACACCCCCGAGGGCGGTTGGGTCGTGGTGTCGGTGCTCAGTGACCGCAAACACGTCAGCATCGCCGTTTCTGATACCGGCATCGGTATTGCCAAGGATGACTTGTCGCGCATCTTCGGCCGTTTTTGGCGCGCCGATGCCAGCCGTGCCCGTGAGGCGGGCGGCCTGGGCGTGGGCCTCGCCGTGACCAAGCAGATTGTCGAGCGTCATCACGGCTACATATCCGTGGAGTCGGAGCTTGGAAAGGGTACGACTTTTACGATTCATCTGCCTCGCGAGCACACGGCGGACGCGGCATCTACTACAATGGAGCACTAGCTTTTCGCTATTCGGTGAAGGAGGGGTTTCGTCCCTGCCGCTCCGAGTTTGCGAAAACATGCGGGAAAGAACCCGCATTACTGTCGTATTTTGGTAAGGAGTGACTCACGTGACAACGATGGAGCGTCGTCCGGATTCCCGTGGCAAGGTTCGTGATATCTACGATGCCGGTGAAAACCTGCTGATGGTCGCCACCGACCGCATTTCTGCGTTCGACTTCATTCTTCCCGACGAGATTCCGTTTAAGGGAGAGGTGCTCAACCGCATCTCGGCATTCTGGTTCGATAAGTTTGCCGACATCGTTCCCAACCACCTCGTTTCCATCGACCCGGCGGATTTCCCCGAGGAGTTTGCTGAGTATCGTGACTACCTCGCTGGCCGCGCCATGCTGGTCAAGAAGGCCCAGACGATTCCTATCGAGTGCATCGTCCGCGGCTATCTGACCGGTTCGGGCAAGAAGACCTACGACGAGAACGGCACCGTCTGCGGCATCCAACTGCCCGAGGGTTTGACCGAGGCTTCCAAGCTTCCCGAGCCGCTGTTCACGCCGTCCACGAAGGCCGAGATCGGTGACCACGACGAGAACATCTCGTTCGAGCGTTGCTGCGAGATCGTGGGCGAGGACATCGCCACGCAGATTCGCGACCTTTCCCTCAAGATCTACAAGGCTGCTGCCGAGTATGCAGCGACCCGTGGCATCATCATTGCCGACACCAAGTTCGAGTTTGGTGTCATCGATGGCAAGGTCACGCTGATCGACGAGTGCCTCACGCCTGACTCCAGCCGTTTCTGGCCTGCCGCCAGCTACGAGGAGGGCAAGATTCAGCCCAGCTACGACAAGCAATTCGTCCGCAATTGGCTCAAAGCCAACTGGGATATGACGGGGGAGACCCCGCACCTGCCCGCCGAGGTCATCGATGGCACGTCCGAGCGCTATCGCGAGGCCTTCCAGATCATTACGGGCTCCCAGTTCACAAGCATGAAGGAGAACGCATAAGTGAGTACCCGTAGCGCCACGAACAAGCGCACGCAATCCCACGAGGTTACCGGGGTTGCGCGCAAGTCCGCCGCATCCGCCAAGCCCGCCCGTCAGGCAGCGAGCTCTGTCCGCGTCGTGCCGGCTTCGTCTAAGGCACGCCGCAAAGAGCTCGAGAAGGGCGAGAATCTCGAGGGCCTTTCTAAAGAGGAGAAGCGCGCCCGCAAGGCTAAGCAGCGCGCCCGCGAGGATCGCATCTACACGGTGTCGAATATCCTTCTCAAGCAGGATGAGGACTACACCAAGCGCCGCCGTATTTGGTGGGCTGTGCTCGCTATCGGCATGGTGCTCGTCGTGGCAATCTGGGCTTCGCTCTACTTCGCTCCCGGCGGCACGGTGTCCAGTCCTGTTCAGATGGTCGGCATCGTTTTGTCTTACATCGTCATTTTGGGTGACTTTATCTATGACTTCGCTCGTATTCGTCCCTTGCGCAACATGTATCGCGCGCAGGCCGAGGGCATGTCCGAGAATAAGCTCAACGCTCTTATCGAGCGCGCAGCTGCCGAGGAGGACAAAAAGGACTCCAAGAAGAAGTAGCGTTTGCATGCATACTTATCGCTAAGATATAAGGCGCGTCGTTTTTGCGGCGCGCCTTTTTACTGTTCTATAGATAGATGGAGTGGCACATGATTCGAGCTGCCCTGACGGTCGAAGAGGCTCTGGAGGGCATGAAGGCCCTAGAGCCCAAGATTAAAAACTATGCGCGCCTGGTTGTCCGCAAGGGCGTAAACGTCAAGCCCGGCCAGGAGGTTGTCGTTCAGTCTCCGGTCGAGTGCGCGCCGTTTGCGCGCGTGGTGGTCGCGGAGGCTTATGCCGCCGGCGCTGGCCACGTGACGGTCATTTGGGCCGATGATGCCGTGACGAGGCTCACGTACGAGCATGTCGATAAAACCTATTTTGAGCAGACGCCCGAGTGGAAGCGCCTGCAGCTTGATTCCTTGGCCCAGGACGGTGCCTGCTTTATCTTTATCGAGGGCGCCGACCCCGCCGCTCTGAAGGGTATCGATCCTGCCAAGCCCGCCGCGGCTTCCAAGGCAAGGAATACGCAGTGCAAGGTCTTTCGCCGTGGACTGGATTACAACATCAACCCGTGGTGTATCGCCGGCGCTCCGGTCGCTGCCTGGGCTCGCGAGGTGTTCCCGGGCGATGCGGACGAGGTCGCAATCTATAAGCTATGGAATGCGATTTTGCACACCGCCCGCGCCGATGGCCAGGACCCGGAGAGCGACTGGGAGCTTCATGACGCGGCGTTCGAAAAGAATTTGCGCTTCCTGAACGACAATCGTTTTGACTGCCTGCATTACACCGCTTCGAACGGAACCGATCTGACGATTGGCATGACGAAAGGTCACGAGTGGGCCGGCGGCAAGGGCAAGACGCCCGATGGGCACCCCTTCTTCCCCAACATTCCCACCGAGGAAGTCTTCACCTCGCCTGATCGTATGCGCGCCGACGGTATCGTGTACTCGGCCATGCCGCTCATTCACCACGGTAACAAGGTCGACGATTTTTGGATTAAGTTCGAGGCCGGCCGCGTAGCGGACTACGATGCCCGCGTGGGCAAGGCGACGCTTGCGAGCATTATTGACACCGATGAAGGTGCCGCTCATCTGGGTGAGGTCGCGCTTATCTCCAAGAACACGCCGATCCGTGAAAGTGGCGTTCTATTCTATGACACGCTCTATGATGAGAACGCCAGCTGCCATCTCGCGCTGGGTGTCGGTTTCCCCGAATGCATCGAGGGTGGGTATGACATGTCCAAGGAGGAGCTCCTGGAGCATGGCGTTAACGTCTCGAGCACGCACGTCGATTTTATGATCGGCACGGACGACATCGATATTACGGGCGTTACGCCTGATGGACGTGAAGTTGTGATTTTCCAGAACGGTCAATGGAGTTGGGAATAGTCCCAGACCGTGGTACAATGCCACCCGCGGGCCGTTAGCTCAGCTGGCAGAGCAGGGGACTTTTAATCCCAAGGTCCAGGGTTCGAACCCCTGACGGCCCACCATAGTTTATGCAGGTCAGAGACGGTGTTGTCTCTGACCTTTTTCTTTGTGTACCCCGCGAGTACCCAAAACGGTACCCCTCAAATCACGTGGATTCCATAATTCTGGCCTGTCCGTAGGGGGGGCATAGCGTCCCGATGGTCGGACGGATGGATCGTTGTTGATGCATCCGTCCATCCGTCCGAGGGGACGGGAGACGGCTCGAGCAGGGGGCGAGCGTTCTGTGCGCTTTCGATAGCCGTAGGGGCTCCATGTCTAGCCCCAGGCTGTCGAAAGGGAGTTGAACGCGAGCCTTGATGCTCGTGGAGCAGGGGCGCTATTGGGG
>CATYZE010000025.1 GCA_958415525.1 uncultured Collinsella sp.
TGCGAATGGGTTGAGGCCATTTTGACCCTCAGGCACAAGCTATTCAAGCGCTGTGCCGACAACGCGCTGGCTTTTAACTGTAATTAACTGCTTTTAACCAGAATTAACCAAAACAGAAAACCGTGATGCCGACAGGCTTTACCGGCATGTGACAAAGGGACAGCCCCTTTGTCACATTCGCTTATAGGTAGCGGCCGGTGATGCTTTTGGAGCAAGCCGCGATATCGTCCGGTGTGCCGGCGCAGACAATTTGCCCGCCGGCATCGCCACCGCCTGGGCCCATGTCGATCACGTAGTCGGCATTGCGGATGAGGTCGAGGTCGTGTTCGATCACGACAACCGTGGCGCTCTTGGCAACGAGGCCGTCAAACACGCTCAGCAACACCTGGACATCGAGCGGATGCAGGCCGATCGTGGGCTCGTCGAACACGAACACGGCATCGTCCTGCACGCGCCCCATCTCGCTCGCGAGCTTTAAGCGCTGAGCCTCACCGCCCGAAAGCGCAGGCGTGGGCTCACCGAGCGTTAGATAGCCCAGGCCCAAATCGTGAAGCGTCTGCAGTCGGGCCTGCACTTTCTTGAGTCCCACCGTGGCGTCGAGTGCCTCATCCACGCTCATATCCATAAGTTGCGGCAACGTAAGCAGACTGCCGTCCTTGCCCTCGCGATGGATATGCGAGGCGGCCTCGGCGTAGCGCGAGCCGCGGCATGCCGGGCAGACGATCTCGACATCGGGCAGAAACTGCACGTCGAGCGATATCGAGCCCGTGCCATCGCACGTAGGGCAGCGCAGAGCGCCAGTGTTGTAGCTAAACGCGCCCGCCTTATAGCCAGCCGCCTTGGCCTCGGGCGTACGGGCAAAGGCGCGACGCAACTCGTCATGGATGTCGGCATAGGTCGCCACCGTCGAGCGCACGTTGGCGCCGATGGGCGTGGCGTCGATTAGGTTGGCACGCACAATGCCTTCGGCGTCGACCCAACGCACGTGGCCCGGCAGACGCTCACCCGTCGCCTGCGCCTTGAGCGCAGGGATAAGAGTCTCAAGTACAAGCGTCGTCTTGCCCGAGCCAGAAACACCCGTCACCGCGACGAGCCGGCCTCGCGGGATATCAACTTCGAGTGGCTTAACGGTGTGAATGGCCTCAGTCGTCATGCGAATATGGCTCTGGTCGAACATCTCGTCGTCGGTCACCTGCGGGCGCAAGCGGTTGGGGTTCGAGCGGAGGAAAGGCGCGATTCGGCTGCCCTGCGATTGTTCGACCTCAGCCACCGTACCGGCAGCGATCACATTACCGCCGCCTGCTCCGGCAACGGGGCCCATCTCGACCAGATAGTCGGCTTCCGCCAGCACACGTATATCGTGGTCGACAACAACCACGGTGTTGCCGTCATCCACCAAATCGCGCATCACGCCCACCAGGCCGTCGACATTGGCAGGATGCAAGCCAATCGAGGGCTCGTCGAGCACATAGAGCACGCCTGTCGATCGGTTGCGCACCACGCGGGCGAGTTGCACGCGCTGGCGCTCACCCGTGGAGAGCGTGGCACCGGCGCGATCGAGCGAAAGGTAATCGAGACCCAGGTCGACCAGACGACGAGCCGTGCTCAAAAACGAATCGCAGATATCCGTCGCCATGGGCCGCATCTCGGCCGGCAAGGATGCGGGCACCCCGCGCACCCACTCGATCGCATCACCAAGCGTCATGGCCGCGGCCTGAGCCAGATTGATACCGCGCACCTGGGGCTGGCGCGCAGCCTCGGAGAGACGCGTGCCGGCGCAGTCACGGCATGGTCCCTCGCGCAAAAAGCGAGCCACACGCTTAAGCCCCTTATCGTCCTTAACCTTGGCGAGCGCATTCTCAACGGTATAGACGGCGTTGTAATAGGTAAAGTCGAGCGGCGTGGCGCCCTCGCCGTTTTTGGGAACGTAGAGAATGTGCTTCTTAACCGCCGGGCCGTGAAACACGATGTCGCGCTCTTGAGGCGTGAGCTGGTTAAACGGCACGTCGGTGCGCACGCCCATCTCGCCGGCCACCTGCTTCATCAGGTCCCACATGAGCGTGCCCCAGGGAAGCACCGCACCCTCGTTGATGGTCTTTGACTCGTCGGGCACCAGGCTCGCCTCGTCTACCTCGCGCATGACACCGGTGCCGCCGCAGGTAGGGCACGCACCGCCGCTATTGAAAGCCAAATCCTCGGCACTCGGCGCGTAGAACTCGCGGCCGCATGTCGGACACGTGAGCGACAGGCCCGCAGCCACGTTAAGGCTCGGCTCCACACGCGCCCCGCAATGCGGGCACACGTGATGGGCGCAACGGCTAAAGAGTAGACGCAGGCTATTGTTGAGCTCGGTCATGGTACCAAAGGTCGAGCGCACGCCCGGTACGCTGGGGCGCTGATGTAATGCGAGCGCCGCCGGTACGTGCAGCACCTCATCCACCTGGGCGTGCTCGGCCTGCGTCAGACGACGGCGGGTATAGGTGCTGAGCGCCTCCAGATAGCGGCGCGAGCCCTCGGCATAAAGAACCCCGAGTGCCAGCGAACTCTTGCCCGAGCCCGACACGCCGGCAATACCCACGAGCCTTCCCAGCGGGATATCAATATCGATGTCCTTGAGGTTATGGACACGTGCGCCACGCACCTCGATAGCACTTGGTTGTTGCGACACCGTCATCACTCCCCTTCTGCCCGCCCGCGCCAGTCTTCGCGGGTCAAATACGTAAAGTACTCGGTACGTACATCGCCCATAAGCTCGCAGGGCACGTCTCGCTCAACGTGATGCGGCGCGAATCCGCACTTTTGCTGAACGCGTAACGACTTGTTATTGCCCTCGTAATATCCGCACCAAAGCGCCTTGCAGCCAAGCGTTTCGAACGCATAGCGCTGCATGGCTCGCACCGCCTCGGGAGCAAAGCCTCGGCCCCAGAACGGCTTGGCGACCCAATAGCCCACTTCAAGTTCGAGACCGTCATCTCGACGGTTTAACTCGCAGCGAAATGGCATGAGACCGATGCTGCCCACGGGCTCATCTGTCGCAGCCAGGCAAACGGCAAAGGTATGGGGTGCCGCAAAGACTGTCCGAATGATCTCCTTGCTCTCTTCAATGCTTCTATGGGGCGGCCAGCCCGCAGCCGGTCCCACGTCCGGGTCGCTCGCATATGTAAACAGGATCGCCGCATCCGTCTCGCGCCACGGGCGAAGCGTCAAACGCTCAGTATGAATCACCATGTTTTAGCCTCTCAAATATCGATGTGACAAAGGGGCTGTCCCTTTGCCACATCACTCGTGCCATAAAACGCGGTCGCGGATGTACTCGCCCAGCATGGGCACGGTAAACCGGACGAGGCCGTATCCGGCGGCCTCGATGACGCGCTCGCGAATTAGGCTTGCGCGATATTTACTCGCCCAGCTCTGGGTGCGATCGCAGCGCTCAATGATATCCGCCATGCGCGTCTGCTCACCCTCGTCAGCAGCCATGGCCTCGATAAAGAGGCGTTGCGGACTGCGCAATCCATAATACAGGGGCGCGTCGACCGCTTCGTAGAACTCGGAGACGGCATCCGCATGGCCATCCTCGACATCGCACCTTTCGATGACCCGCGAGCCACGCCGGACAGCAGAGCGCCACATGTAATATCCCACCAGCTGGACCATGTAGGGATGCCCCATACTCTTGCGCGCCGCAAGGTCCGCCGTCTCCGCATCAACGTAAAGACCGGCGTCCTTGACCGTCTGGATATATGAATCGCGCACCTTGGGCAAAGAAATCGCCCCCAGCGTACGCTGCTGAGCACGGCGCAAAAACGTCACGCTCGGCTCTTCGAGCAGGTCGTCAACCATACGGGGCAAGCCGGCAAAAACCAGCGCAAGACCGCGCTGGTCGCTATCGGGCAAGCCCGTAGCATCCTGATCTCCGAGCACCTGCTGATAGAGAACAGCAAGAGCCGCCAGCTCCTCGATAGACGCAGATTGAGCCTCGTCAATCGCAAACAGTATGCCCTTGCCTGGACCGAGCTTCTTGAGGCGCTCGTTGACCAGCCCTCGCAACGTCTCGCCCTTTGCTCGCGCCGCCTCGACCGACATCCGGCCAAACGACGGACCGAATTCCATTGACGTCACAACGGGTTTATTCGAGCGAAGCGCGTCGGCCAAGCGGTCGCATAAGCCAAGCGAAGCGGAATCGGAGACAACCGCCCATCCGCGCTCGCTGGCCAGACGTTGCAGCTCCCGCAGAAGAACCGTTTTGCCACAGCCGCGGTTTCCCGTAATGAGCATGAGCCTGCCCGGCGCTCCGGCGCCGTTATCGAGCCCTTCCTCAAAATCTTCGATGACCGACTCGCGACCGATGAGCATCGGGGGCCGCTTGCCTGCCGTCGGCTTAAAGGGATTTGGATTCATGCCGGCCTCCTCGGATTGGCAATCCCTGATAATAGTTATACCAACTTATACCAAGTTATACCAATAGCATGTGACAAAGGGACTGCCACTTTGTCACATGTGGCTGAAAAACTCGGCGTCTGCCGCTCGCCAGGGACGGAAGGTGGCGGGATCGACCTTTACGTGCGCCGCGGCGGGTACGTCGTACCATTTGACCGTGTAGCCGGCGCCGTGGGCGCAAAAGACCGAATCGGGCGTGTTGGGCAGATCTGCCTCGGGCTCATAGGCGGCCGCCTCGATGACGCGCTCGGCATCATGACAGGCCGCATAACCGGCGAACTCCAGGTACAGATGCCCGCGACCACTCGTGTAGGCAGCCACCTCCAGCGCATAATCCTGCACCTCGGATGCCGGCACGCGACCCACAAGCTTCGCCCGGTCTCCCGCCATCGTCGGCGGCTCGTACTCGGCACCCATGCGCGTGGCATCCGAGAGCGCCCGACCCACGCACTCCCCCGGCACCTCGAGCTCAAAGCGATACCACGGCTCCAACAGCATCGCCGCGCCGGCCTCACGCGCCTGCATCAAACCCTGGCGAATCGCGCGGTACGTGGCCTGGCGAAAATCGCCGCCCTCGGTGTGCTTGGCATGCGCGCGGCCGCCCGTGAGCGTAATGCGCACATCGGTGATGGGCGAGCCGGTCAGCACGCCCAGGTGATCGCGCTCCATGGCGTTGGTGAGCGCCAAACGCTGCCAGTTAAGATCGAGCTCATCGGTCGAGGTCACGGTGCCAAACTGCACGCCCGACCCCGCCGGCAACGGCTCCAAGCGCAAATGCACCTCGGCATAGTGGCGCAGTGGCTCAAAGTGGCCCACACCCTCGACCGGCTGCGAGATAGTCTCCTTATAGAGAATGCCGCCGGGCTCAAACTCGACCGCAAGGCCAAAACGATCGGCCAGCACGCGCTGCACGACCTCGAGCTGCACGGCGCCCATCAACTGCAGGTGAATCTGCTCAAGATGCGTATTCCAGCTTACGCCGAGCATGGGATCTTCGTCCGCCAACTCAGTCAATGCTTTGAACACCGTATGGACGTCGTGTTCGCCCGGCAGCACCGTATAGGTAAGGACTGGCGCAATGACGGGCGCATCGCCCGCGGACTCCGCGCCCAGGGCGTCCCCTGGGCGAACGTGCGCAAGACCCGTCACGGCACAGATGCCGCCAGCAGCAACTTCTCGCGCAAGCTCATACTTCTCGCCGTTATAGATGCGTACTTGATCGACCTTCTGCTCCCATGCCTCGGCACCGGCACGTCCGTCAATCATCTGCTTGGCGCGCAGCGTGCCGCCGGTCACTTTAACCCAAGCCAAGCGCTCGCCGCGATCCCCGCGGCTGACGCGATAGACGCGCGCGGCAAACTCCGGGGGCCACGCCTGTTCACGCATCAGCGCGCATATACCATCCAGCAACTCGTCCACGCCTTGGTCCTTGAGCGCCGAGCCGGCAAAGCAGGGAAAGAGCTTGCGCTCGGCAACCATGCGCGACAGCGTTGCGACGGAAAGCTCACCCGCTTCAAGAAACTCCTCGAGTGCCGCCTCGTCCAACGCAGCAGCATCCTCCTGAACGGCACCGCCCGCCAGCAGCTCGTTGGCATCCAGGCAGCCCTCGGAAAGACGCTGCCCCAGCTGTGCCAGCAAAACATCGCGGCCGGGATTCTCCAAATCGATTTTGTTGATAAAGATGAACGCTGGAATGTCATAGCGAGCAAGCAGTCGCCACAAGGTTTCGGTATGCCCCTGTACGCCATCGTTGGCACCCACCACCAGAATCGCGTAGTCGAGCGCACGCAGCGTACGCTCAGCCTCGGCAGAAAAATCGACGTGGCCGGGAGCATCCACGAGCATAACATGGGTGTCGCCGTGGTCGAGCACGGCCTGCGACGAGAAGATCGTAATGCCGCGCTCGCGCTCGATCGCGTTCGTATCCAGATGCGAATCGCCATCGTCCACGCGGCCGCGCTTGCGAATGCGACCCGCGTTGAACAGCATGGCCTCGGCCAGCGTGGTCTTGCCGGCATCGACATGCGCCAAGATTCCAACGACCGCTTGCTTCGACATGGCTCTCCTCTTATTGCAAGCCCATCGCACGCGGCAACGGGCATCCTCGTTCCACACTGGATGATACAATTTACGAGCCGGCGGGCGAAGCGGGCCCTATCCCCCGACCGAGCTCATCGCCCTGCGTTGCCGCGCGGCGATTTTCGTAGGTTCGCGCCTTGCGAAAGCCGGCACCTCCCCTTTTTGTCCGCCCGGACTCATCTGGGCGGTAACAACGCGAGCCCCACAACGACGCGTTTTAACAAAAATGGCCCCACTCGAGGCCATTTTTTATTTGAGCTGGGTGATGATACGTGCCTTGGCTCCTACGCCTCGCGCAGCCAATCAAACGCGACGCGCGGCGTACCGTCCGACACATAGACGATACCGACACGCTCGAACCCCGCCTTGGCGATGGCGCCCTGCATGGGCAAGTTGTCCTCGTGCGTGTCAATACGCAGATGGTCGGCGCGTTCCTTGGCAAAGGCAAACATCGCAGCCGCGATACCGTGCACGGTGCCGTCGGACGCCACTCGGTGCAGTACGGCATACGGAGTGTCGCCACGCCATTGCCCGTCCTCAATGACGTCATAGCACTCGTCCGGGCCCGGCAAAAAGGCAAACGTAGCCACCACGCGACCGTCGACTTCACACACATAGCTGCCACCGGCGGCGATATCGGCAGCCAGCTGCTCGGCCGAAGGCGTGCCCTGGGGCCACTGCGTGACGTTGCCATGCGCGCGCATAAAGGCGCGGGCGGCATCATAGATGGCCATAACGGCGGGAATGTCGGTATCGAGGGTTTTTCTGATCATCACGCGGCGACCTCACGTTTATTGGTATCACTTTGATTGAGCAATGATACCAGCGTTTGAAGAGGGGCGCGAAGCAGATGGGGAGCAAAAAGCGAGCCGCCTGGTCAAAGGCAAAGAGCGAGTTTTTGGGCGCTGCCACCGGCGGCGATATGGGCGACCTGTTTGCGCGCGAGGATGAGCGCTGCGACGCCCTGGACGCCGAGCGCGATGAAGCCTGGCGCTACAAGTCGTGCGAACGCAAAAACCGTTACGACACGCGCGCCGAGGCCGAGGCAGTTATGGCCGACTGCGAAAACCGCGGGCGGCGCGGCCTTGCCTGCTACAAATGCGAATACTGCGGCGGATGGCATCTGACGTCGCACCCCTGGAAATAGGCCCCGCATCGGCACGATGGCTGGCGAAGCGCCAGCCATCGTGCGCAAACTACGGGCGCGGCGGCACCAAAACATCGTAACGAACGGCCTTGCCCGCAAGCTGATAGCTCGGCTTGACGCCGGCAAGCAGCGGCCCCTTCACCGGCCGTTTGATAACGACCTTGCGCGGCCGCACCGCAAGCGCAGCTTCGACCAGCGTTTCCTCATCGGCACACGGCTGTTCCAAATGGTGCAAAAGTTGGAACTTCTTTTTCACCGCCGCGCTCTTGGTGCGCTCGGGAAACATGGGGTCCAGATATACCACGTCGGGAGCTGTGAGCTCACCTTGCTCAATCGAAGCGACGGTCTGGTGAAGCCCGGCGATGCTGTCCTCGCCTGCATGTAAACGCATACACGCCACGGCATCCGCAAGCGCCGGATCGTTCGCCGCACGGTCCAAGGCATCCTGCAGCAGCGCCGCGATCACGCAATCCTGCTCATACAGATCGACGGTAAAGCCCGCGGCCGCCAACAGCAGCGAATCCTCGCCAAAGCCTGCCGTGGCATCGATTGCCCACGGACGCTCGACGCCTTTCGCGCGGGCGGCCTTCACCAGCAGCTCTTGCTGCAGACGGCCCTGCTTGAGCCGTGGAAGCATGCGGGTAAAATCGGCGCGCAGCTCCATCGCGCCGTCGGTGAGCGTGAGGCCCTCGGACGTCCTGGTTAACTCGAGCCCTGCCGCCTGTGCAACAGAAAAGGGATCGACGACGCCCATGGACACTCCTTAGCAAACTAAAACGAATACATGGGCGCCATTCATGCCGGCACCCAACCGTCCGTTATTGTCCCACATGCGACATAGTCCACAGCATCCCAATGCAAAGCACCGCCATCAATCCCGTGCACACGGCAGCGATCACAGAATCACTCATACGCCTTCCCAACGACCGTGGCTCGCGCACTTGCCCTGTTCCGTACATCATGGCTCCTCCTTAGACCAGCTCCTTGTTACGACTCCATCATCGCAGCGCTGCGCATGAGCTGCCATCGATTTGGCTTACGCCCGGCTTTCGCTTCCGTAAGGTTCGGTCCCGCGCCTCGCTCAAGCACAGTGCCTTGGTGATCCAAGTTGTCCTTGCACGTAATTCAGCTAAAATGGCTGGTTGATATCAGATGCGTTCCAACGGGCCGCCATTTGCGCCGCGCCCGTCCACTCAACCGAAAGGAATACCATGAGCAACGCACGCAAAATGTTGAAGGTCCTTTCCCTACTCGCTGTGGTCTTCGGCATCGTTCAGATTATTCTGGGTGTCATGTCGATGACCACAGAAGCCACCAACGGCATGACGGGAGGCATCGTCTCCACCGTCCATGGCGTTATCGTGCTTGTCGCCGGCGTGTTCGGCATCAAGGGATCGAACAAGCCGTCAACCGTCAAGAGCGTCTTGGCTGCAAGCATCGTCGCGCTCGTCATTGCCATTGCGGCGGTAGCGCTCAGCTGCATCAGCCACACCCTGAACGTTCTGAGCATCATCTCCGTCATCTTCGACGCATTGCTGTTCTCGGCGGCAAACAACGTCAAGAAGGAAGCTGCCGATCGCCTGTAAGCAGCTGATCCCCACGCTGGGGCGCCCACAAAACACACTACGCAAGCG
This sequence comes from uncultured Collinsella sp., assembly GCA_958415525.1. GTDB lineage: Bacteria > Actinomycetota > Coriobacteriia > Coriobacteriales > Coriobacteriaceae > Collinsella. The sequence continues at coordinate 9,298 of CATYZE010000025.1, forward strand.
CTCCCGAAGTCTTAAATGACTTCGGGAGCGCTTTCATGAGAGATGGATGCGCAGGGACGCTGTCCGTTACCGATGCCGGTACTCCGCGATCACGAACTCGATATCCGTCTCGAGCCGCTGCAGACCCGCTAGGCGTTCGCGATCCTCGCGACGCGTGCGGTAGTAGTAGGGCGTCATCTGGAACACTGCCTCGATGTCGGCCTGAGTCTGGAGGGTGATAGAAGCTGTCACGCGCTGCGTGTCGACCAGCTTAAGCTCGGCGGTATGCGGCAGTTTTTCGTCGTTGAGGTACGGAGTGTCGTAGAGCACTTCCTTGAGCCCAAAGAGATGGCGCGCACCCGGGACCACGGTGTAGAGCGAGCCCTCGGGCGCCAAAACACGGGCAAACTCGCGCTCGTTAAAGGGAGCAAAGAGCTCGGTCACCATATCGAACGAGCCGTCCGCCACGGGGATGTCCTTCATGTTGGCGACGAAATACGTCGCGCCGCCACGCTTGGCAGCCAGGCGCACCATTTCCTTGCCCAGATCAAAACCATAGGCATCAACGTTCGATACCGAGCCCATGGCGCTCGTGTAATAGCCCTCGCCGCAGCAGATATCCAGCAGGGTCAGAGGCTTGCCTGCGGATGCCCCGCGCTCAGCCGCGCGCTCGCGCACCAGCTCGACCATCGCATCGCGCAGCGGCGCATAGTAGTCGCGATTCAGAAAGTCACGACGGCTGCGCGCCTGCGACTTGGGATCACCCATGGAGTCACCGCTCTTGGACGAACGCAGCAGATACAGATAGCCCTCGCGCGCACGGTCAAACCGGTGTCCGCCCGCACATGCAGCACCGCGCTCGTCGTCTACCAACGGCTCATGGCAAACGGGACACAACAACATGGCAACTCCTTAGCGCGAACAACACAACGCCCACCATTGTCGCACGCCTTCCCCGCCTCGTCATTGGGGACGTTCTTAAATGACTAGTCGATTAGGAGTATCATCGTCTGCGCAAATAAGCACGGAAAAGCATATTAGAAATTGAGAGCGTATGGCAGACACCGCATCTAAGCACATTGACATGACCACCGGCTCGCTGTGGCGCAATATTCCCCTGTTCGCCTTCCCCGTGGCCGCCACGAGCATCTTGGAGCAGCTGTCGAACCTCATCGCCACGGTCATCATCGGTAACTTCTCGGGCGACCAGGGAACCCTCGCCATGGCGGCGGTCGGCTCCAATGTTCCGCTTACCAGTCTTATGCTCAACCTGTTTATCGGCATGTCGCTTGGCTCCAACGTGGTCATCGCCAACGCCATCGGCCGCAACGACCAGGACATGGTCAAACGCGCCGTCCATACCTCGATTCTTATGGCACTTGTGGGCTTTGTCGTCATCGCACTGGGCGAGGTCTTCGCCGAGCCCATGCTCGCCGCGCTCAACGTGCCTGCCGAGACCATGCCGCTCGCATCGCTCTACCTGCGTGTCTTTTTGCTGAGCATGCCCTCGATCTTGCTCTACAACTTCGAAGCCGCCATCTTCCGCTCCGTCGGCATCACCCGCATGCCGCTGCAGGCGCTCGCCGTGTCCACCGTCCTCAACATTGGCCTGGACCTCATCTTTGTCCCCGTGCTCCACTGGGGCGTCGCGGGCGTCGCCATCGCCACCGCCATCGCCTACACCGTCAGCGCCGCCACACTCTTTGTCCACCTGCTCAAGACCGACTCCGTCGTCCGCGTCACCCCACGCGACTTAGGCTTAGACCCCGTCGCCCTCAAGCGCATCGTCAAGATTGGCCTGCCCGCCGGCATCCAAAGCGCCGTCTTCGCCGTCGCCAACATCATCATCCAGTCTGCCATCAACAGCCTGGGCACCGAGGTCATGGCGGCATCGAGCGCCGCCATGAGCCTGGAGTACGTGTGCTACAACCTGCTCAACAGCTTTAGCCAGGCCTGCACCACCTTTGTGGGACAAAACCACGGTGCCCGCCAAATCGACCGCTGCACCAAGACGCTCAAGGTCTGCCTGGTCGAAGGCGGTATCGTCGCGCTCACCACCATCGTCATCATCGTAGGCTTGGGACGCGAAATCCTGGCGCTGTTCAACAGCGACCCCAACATCGTCTCGATCGGCTATATCCGCGTGTGCTCGATCTTCCCTGCCTACGCCTTTAGCATGTTCTACGAAAACATGTCCGGCTACCTGCGCGGCTTTGGCATCTCGCTCATGCCCGCCCTCATCACCATGATCTGCGTCTGCGGCATTCGCTTCTATTGGGTATTCTGCGTGTTCCCGCACCTCCGCACCTTTGCGAACATCATGATGGTCTACCCCATCAGCCTGGGCACCACGGCGTTCTTTATGGTCGTGGCGGTACTACTCTGCCACCCGGCACGCACCTATCGCGCCGCCCAAGCCAAAGCGACAGCCCGCTAAACACCGCGTTCAACGTCACGCCAGTCATTAATTGACAATATGCGAGCTCATATAGTCGATAAAACGCCTCGTGGCGATAGGCATGGTGTCCCAGCTGCGCCAAGCTGCCACCACGTCGCGCGAGGGAGCATGCACGATGGGACGTACGCGAATATCGGCCCGCATGCCCTCGACAGTACGGCGATACAGCATGCTCACGCCTAGGCCCTCCTCCACCATCGCCATGATGGTGTAGTCGTCGGTAACCTCACTCGTCACGTGCGGCGACAGCCCGTGCGCTGCGAATGCATCGAGCACCAGGCTCTGTTCGCCCTCGTCCAGCAGCACAAACGACTCTGACGCCAGGTCGGCGAGCGTCACCTTTTCCTTTGCCGTCAGCGGATGCGCGGCCGGCAACAGCGCCACCAACTCGTCGTGATAGACCACGCGCTTCTCGAGCCCGGCGGTAAATCCGCGCGCCGTAAAGCAAAAGTCAACCACGCCATCGTGCACCCACTGGGCGTTGCGCGTGTAATCGCCCTGCTTGAGGGTAAAGTGCACGCCCGGATGCAGAGCCCCAAAGTCGCGAATCACGCGCGGCAATACGGTGCGGCTCACGTTAGTAAACGTCGCGATTCGAATATCAGTCGAGGAGAGTCCCAGCAACTCCTGACGCTTGCCCTCAAGCTCGGCCTCGGCAGTTACGATTTGGCGCAGATACGGCAGGTACTGCTTGCCGTCGCGCGTAAGCGAGACACCTTGCTTACCGCGCTCGATAAGCGTGGTACCCAGCTCGCGCTCGAGCGCCTTGACGGCCTGGCTCACCGCACTTTGCGTATAGCCTAGCTCGTCGGCCGCGCGTTTCAGGCTGCCGCAATCGACCACCATACATACAATCTGATATCGCGATGCCATCGTGCCTCCACATCGGTGTAGCCGTAAAACGTTTTGCCAGGGCTTTTTCTACCTACATTAGTATTGCTTAATCATACTGAAGATACATTCGCTTTACTACATCCAAATCTGGGGGCAGAATCCTTTTTGCGAAACCGTTCTGTAACAAAAGGAGTCCCATGGATCGCAAAAAAGCAATCGCGCTCTCGTTTTCCGTTCCCGTCGCATGGGGCTTTTCGTACCCCCTCATGAAGATCGGCATGGACAGCATGAACGCCACGAGCATCGTTGCGCTGCGCTGCATCATCGCCTTTGTGGCCTGCCTGCCGCTCTTCCACAAGCACGCGCTGCGCATCAACCGCGACCTCATGGTTCGCGCCGCCATCATCGGCGCCATCATGGCAACCGAGCTCACCTGCATGTGCTTGGGCTCCAGCCTTACCTCCGCCTCCACCGCCGGCTTTTTGCAGAGCCTGACGGTCGTGATCGTGCCGTTTGCCAACGCCGCCCTGCTGCGTCGCGCCCCCGAGCGCAAGGTACTCATCGGCACCGCCATCGTCACCTGCGGTATGCTGCTGCTCTCGGGTGCCGACTTTACCAGCCTGAATCCCGGCGCGATCATCATGTTGCTCTCAGCCTTTATCTATGCCAGCCACATCATTGTGGCGAAGCGCTTTGTCGAAGATGTCGACCCGCTGGCTCTGGGCGTTTGGCAGCTGGGCTTTGGCGGCCTGTTCTCGGGCATCGCCGCGTTCGTCTTTGGCGGCTTCACGCTTCCCAGCACGCCCAACGAAATCGTCGTGGTCGTCGCGCTCGCACTCATCTGCTCTGCCTACGGCTTTATCACCCAGACGCTCGTGCAGCCCCACGTGCCCGCCGAGACCACCGGCTTTGCCTTCTCGCTGGAGCCGGTCTGCTCCGCCGTCTTCTCGTTCTTCCTGGTCGGCGAGGTCCTGAGCCCCATCGCCTTCTTTGGCGCCGCCCTCATCCTCACCGGCGTGATGGTGGCAACCGTCGAGCTCCCGCGCCTTCGCTCGCAAGGACACGCTCACATGGCAGGAGCGCCCGAGCGCGTCTCGTAGACCCCACTCTTCATGCAGCCGCGGCATAAAGGCAACCGGTGCGCCTTTACAATAGATGCCAACAGAGCATCTGCCGTAAAGGAGCCCCATGGACACCGCAACTCGCAACCGCAACATAGCAACTTGGTTGGGCGATGCGCCGCAGCCGGTACGTGACACAACGAACCAGCTGCTCGAGCGCATCGCCCTTTTACGTGCCGAGCAAACCATCTACCCGGCACAAGACGACATCCTCAATGCCCTCGCCTATACGCCGGCCAACCAGGTCAAGGTTATCATCTTGGGTCAAGACCCCTATCACGGACCCAACCAGGCAATGGGGCTGTCGTTCTCGGTCCCCGCGTCGCAAACCAAGTTGCCGCCGAGCCTGCGCAACATTTACAAGGAGCTCAATGCCGATCTAGGCTGCCCCATTCCCGCCACGGGAGACCTAACCCCATGGGCACAACAGGGCGTCCTGCTTCTCAACACCACGCTCACCGTGCGCGAGCATGCCGCCAATTCGCACGCCAAGCTGGGCTGGAGCACGCTGACCGACTACGTCATCGAGCGCTGCTGCCAGCTGCCCCAGCCGGTAGTCTTTTTGGCATGGGGTCGCTTTGCCCAGCAGATGGTCGAAGGCAAGCTCGCCGCGACCGGCGCGGGCAAGGCAACCGGCAAGTTCTGCCTGGCCTCTACGCACCCTTCGCCGCTTTCGGCCAACCGTGCCACGGCAGAACTCCCCGCTTTTATGGGGTCGCGTCCCTTCTCGGCAGCCAATCGGCTACTCGAACAGCGCGGCTCGATCCCCGTCAACTGGACTTGCCTCGGCTAAAAATCGATACATCAAAAACGCGCCCGACGGCTTTCCATCGGGCGCGTTTCCTATTCGGGCCAAATAAATTGTGTGCGGCCGGCCTCGCCGCCATCGATCAGCAGACTCTGCCCGGTCATAAACCGGTTGGTCACGCCCACAAAGTAGATCCACTCGGCGATCTCTTGGGCGGTGGCCCAGCGCTTAAGCGGCGTGAGCTCCATAATCTGGTTCCACAGGCGTTCGTCTTCCATCACGCAACGGTTGAGCGGCGTGATAACGCCGCCCGGGTCCACACTGTTGGCGATGGCCTGCGGCGCCAGGCGGTTTGCAAGGTTCTTGGTGTAGGCGATAACGCCGCCCTTGCTGGCAGCATAGGCGGGAAACTCCGATCCCGTATGTCCGCTCGCCGAGCCCACATTGACCACGGACTTGATAGCCGGCGCCGGCTTGGCGGCAAGACCCTCCTCTACAAAGGCGTAACGCTCGGTCACGTTGATGGTGCCACACAGGTTGGCGGCGATGTCATCGGCCGAGTCCTGCGTGCCGGCAACGTTCACGATCACCTGGGGCTCAAGCTCGCCTGGAAACGAATCCGGCTCGCGGACATCAACGATCAGATGGCGGTAGCGCTCGTGTTCGATCGCCGCCGGCAGCAGATCAAAGCCCACGACCTCGTGGCCCTCGTCCAAAAAGCGCTGCACGCATGCGGCTCCGATACCGCCCGAAGCGCCCGTGATCAAAACCCGCATACTTGCTCCTTAGGCGGTTGCGTGGCGCTCGAGGTACTCGGCGCCCACGTTCTCGCGCTCCCAGCCACGCACGACCTTGTAGCCCACGGGGCTCAGGAAGACCTCGCACAGCAGCTCGGCAACAGCGCCGGTCAGCGAGCACATAAGGACCTGCACCCAGGTCCAACCAAAGAACGTGTGGCTTACCACAATGGCAAAGACCAGGTTGTCGATAAACTGGCCAACGCCCGTGGACACATAGGAGCGGAAGGCAAAGCTCGCAAAGTTATTCTTTTTGAGCATACGGCCGAGCGACTGGTTGAGCGTGGAGTTAACCACGGCAGAAACGAGCATTGCCAACGAAGAGCCCAGCACCACGTACCAGGTGCCGCCGATGGTGGCGTTAAGGGCAGTGTTGACCTCGATCATGCCCGTGTCGTAGTAAGCGCCCCACATGCCGGGCGTGAGCGAGCACGCCCAAAAGCACAGGCTCACGGCCAGGTTGACCAGCAACGCGAGGATAGAGATTTTGATGGATGCCTTGGCGCCAAAGCGCTTGCAGATCATGTCCTGGCACAAAAACGAAACCCAGCTCACCACAAAGCCGCAATCGAGTGCCAGATACGGCAGGCTGATAAGCTCTTTGTTGGCCAGCAGGTTCATCATGATGACGCTCACGAAAAACAGCGAAACCGTTGCCGCGGGAATGCTCCGCAACAGGACCTTGTAGTCCTCCATGACCTTCTTGATCATTATGTACTCCTTTGGTTTTAGGTTTAACGAGCAGGATATCGGACCCGAACTGCTCGGCCGCCCCGGTCTTGAGGCAACGGTGGGTATGATAGCCGCTCACGCAGCCGCAGGCAAGCAAACGGCGCGGCAGCCCCGCAAGGCCACCGCACCGACGCGCTAAAAGGCTACGTTGCCAAACTCCGACAGGATAAGGTCGGGGTTATGGTCGGTCGCCCAATCCACGTTCCACGGACTCGTGAACAGCAGCAGCTTACCGCCGCGCATATCCTCGACGCGCAGCGTATCGCGCGTGAGCGAAAGGCCCGGGATATCGATGGTGTCGGGGTCGTTCTGGATCCAGCGGATGTCCGTATAGGGCAGCGGCTGGCGACGAACCTCAACACGATACTCGGCCTTGAGGCGGCGCTCGAGCACCTCAAACTGCAGCACGCCGACCACGCCCACGATGACGCTCTCCATACCGGCACCCAGCTCGCGGAAGATCTGGATGGCGCCCTCCTGGGCAAGCTCCTCCATGCCCTTCACAAACTGCTTGCGCTTGAGCGTATCGACCTGCGTAATGCGGGCGAACATCTCGGGGGCAAACGTCGGGATCTGCGGATACTGCACATGGCGCTTGCCAGAGCACACGGTGTCACCGATGCTAAAGATACCCGGATCGAACAGGCCCACGATATCGCCCGCGTATGCCTCGTCCACGATGGCGCGGTCATCGGCCATCATCGACGTGCCCGTGGCAAGCTTAAGCTTGCGGTTGCCCTGCACGTGGAAGGCGTCCATGCCGCGCTCGAACTTGCCCGAGCAAATGCGCACAAAAGCGATGCGGTCGCGGTGGTTCTTGTCCATGTTGGCCTGGATCTTAAACACAAAGCCGCTAAAGTCATCGCGGCAGGGATCGACCGGCTCGCTGGTGAGCGTATCGGTATAGGCGCGCGGCGTCGGGGCCAGACGCAGGAACTCCTTGAGGAAGGGCTCCACGCCAAAGTTGGTGAGCGCCGAGCCAAAGAACGCCGGGCTCAGCTTGCCGCAGGCCACGGCATCCAGATCGAGCTCGTCGCCGGCGCCATCGAGCAGCTCGATGTCGTCCATTAGGTTCTTGTGGTTCTCCTCGCCGATGAGCTCATCCATGGAAGGATCGCCCAGCTCGGCCTCGACCTCGGCAACCTTTTTGGTGGCGTTGGCGTGGCCGTCACCCTCAAAGGCGATGACGCGACGGGTCTGGCGGTCGAACACGCCGCGGAAGTTACGGCCGCTGCCGATGGGCCAGTTCATGGGATACGTATTGATACCCAGAACGTTCTCGATCTCTTCCATGAGCTCAAACGGATCGCGAGCCTCGTGGTCGAGCTTGTTCACAAAGGTGAAGATGGGAATGTGGCGCAGCGTACAGACCTTAAAGAGCTTTTTGGTCTGGGCCTCGACGCCCTTAGCGCCGTCGATGACCATGACTGCGGCGTCGGCGGCCATAAGGGTACGGTAGGTATCCTCCGAGAAGTCCTGGTGGCCGGGGGTATCGAGGATGTTGACGCAGGCGCCATTATAGGTGAACTGCAGCACCGAGGAGGTAACGGAAATGCCGCGCTCCTTCTCGATGTCCATCCAGTCCGAGACGGCGTGCTTGGCCGAGCTCTTGCCCTTGACCGAGCCGGCAGTCTGGATGCTGCCGGTATAGAGCAGCAGCTTCTCGGTAAGCGTGGTCTTACCGGCGTCCGGGTGGCTGATGATCGCGAATGTGCGGCGCGACGAGATTTCATCCGACAGGCTTGCCATGCGGATCCTTTCTTGCATTGAGTGCATTACGTCGATGTAACCGCATTATTGTAGCCGCGAAATCCCGCCATAGGGCACCTATCAGGACAAATTCATCAGCTGAGCTCGCTGCGCCGGGCAGCCGCCTCAAGGATTGTCTCGATCTGTAACAGTAAGACGGGTTTTGAGCCCCTACCTGTTACAGATCAAGACAAACTGGCAGGCCCGCCGGCACAATCTCAATCTGTAACATCCAGCCGCCCAAATCGGGTCTAACTGTTACAAATCGAGATAAACGGGGAGGCAGGTAACCAATGTCTCAATCTGTAACATCCAGCCGCGCAAATCGACTCTTACCGTTACAGATCGAGACAAATAGGCTGGCGGGCAAATAACATCTCAATCTGTAACAGCAAGCGACCCAAAACGGACCTAGGTGTTACAGATTGAGATTGTTTTGGAGCAAGCGCGGCACTGACGGGCTATTCCACATTTAGCTCTTGCGTAACTGTGCATAGTGTATATATACTGTGCTTACCGGTTATATACACGTGTAGCCCAACAGCTAAGGAGCCGCTGTGGACATCATCCTATCCAATTCGAGCGACAAGCCCATCTACGAGCAAATAACCTCGCAGGTCAAAGCCCAGATCCTTTCGGGCGCACTCGCTGCGGGAGCCAAGCTCCCCAGTATCCGCGCGCTCGCGAGCGACCTAGGCGTAAGCGTCATCACCACCAAGCGCGCTTACGCCGACCTGGAGCAACTCGGCTTTATCTGCACCGTGCAGGGCAAGGGCTGTTTTGTCGCCGAGGGCAACCAGGAGCTCTTGCGCGAAAACCAGCTCTGCCATATCGAAGAGCTGCTTGCGAAAGCGGCGAGCCAAGCCGAAGCCCTGGGCGTTACGCGCGACAAGCTGCACGAAATGCTCGACCTCGTAGTCCCCGAAACCATGCAGTAGCCATCTGCAAGAAAGGCTATACCATGCAAAAGTTGCTAGAACTCAAAGGTGTATCGCGCCGCGTGAGCGACCGCTTTTCACTGCGCGACGTCACGCTTGCCATGGAGCCCGGCCAGATCGTCGGCTTTGTGGGCGCAAATGGCGCCGGCAAGACGACGACCATTCGCGCCGCGCTTGGGCTTATAAAGCTCGATGCCGGCGAGGTGCATCTGCTTGGACAGCGCTGCGACGCCAACGCGCCCGACGAAACGCAGCGCCACCTGCGCTCCCGCGTCGGTCTTGTCCTGGACACGTGCCCCTTCCCCTCCACGCTCAAGGTGGGCCAGGTCGAGACGCTCGTAGGCCCGGCGTACCCCACGTGGAGCTGCGAAACGTTCGCCGGATTCATCGATCGATTTGGCCTCGATCCCAAGGCAAAGGTCAAGGACCTCTCCCGCGGCATGGGCATGAAGCTGCAGCTTGCCTGCGCACTCAGCCACAATGCCAAGCTGCTCGTTTTGGACGAAGCCACTGCGGGCCTCGATCCCATGGCGCGCGAGGAGCTACTCGATGAGCTTCTCGCCTTTGTTTCCGACGGCCAGCGCAGCGTGCTGCTCTCGAGCCACATTACGTCCGACCTCGATCGCGCTGCCGACCGCGTCGTCTGCATCGATAACGGCTCGATTGTTTTTGACCTGCCGCGCGAGGACATTACCGACCGCGCCGGCATCGCCCACTGCACCCAGGCACAGGCCACCGAGCTTATGGCTTGCGTCGAAGACGCCCGTGCCGCACGCCATGCCTACAGCGTGGACGTACTCGTGCCCAACCGTCGCGAAACGCTCGAGGCCTTCCCCGAGATTCCCTGCGATCGGGCAACCATTGATGACTATCTGCGCCTCATGCTGAAAGGGGCTTCGAAATGAAACGCGCCTTTATGTCTGAGCTCGCCATCGTCCGCACGCTTGTCCCGAGCATCGCGGGCGTCGGCCTGTTCATCTTCGTCGTACTGACCCTCGCCAACGCATCGGATGGCGATTCCGGCATGAGTGCCGGCGCCTGCGCGGTCAGCGCCATGTCGCCCATCATGGTCATGAGCTCGCTGGCCGGCTTCGACAATCAAAACGGATGGGAGCGTTATCGGGCAACACTGCCCCTCTCGCGCAAAGACATCATCTGCGCACGCTACCTGAGCATCATTGTCTTCTCGGCCGTCATGGCGTGCGCCGCCGCGCTTCTGGGCATCGTCTCTATCCCGCTCTTCAACAGAGCGGGCATGCCCTCGACGGGACAAACCGTCTTTGAGACCACAATAGCCTCCGCCGCATCGATGCTCATCTCCCTCATGATGGTGTTTCTGGCACAGCCGCTGTTCTTCCGATTTGGACACATGGAGGCGCTGCGCTTTTCCGTCGGCCTGTTTGCCCTGCTCGGATGCCTTGCCATGGCCACGCTGAGCTCCTCCAACCCCATCGGCAACTGGCTCATGTCGATTGCCGGGGCAAACCCCGACCCTGCCGTCCTCGGCTGCCTGTGCGCAGGAATCGCCGTACTGGCCCTCGTGCTATGTGCACTTAGCTGCATCGTCAGCACCAAGGTCTACCGGGCACGCGACCTGTAGGCGAGCGCGGTATCATCGGGCATGCGCCGCAGATCTGGCGCGGTCTATTATGAGGAGGTGTCCAACCCGTGTCGTGGGTTACGGCAGCATTTGCATCGGCTTTCTTTGCCGGCATCACATCCATTTTGGCCAAATGCGGCATCAGGCACACCGACTCCGATGTTGCGACCGCCATCCGTACTTGCGTGGTGCTCGTATTTGCCTGGGCAATGGCGAGCATTTCTGGATCCATCGGAGCAATCGGCGCCATTCCCGCCAAGGCCTGGCTATTCCTCACCCTCTCGGGACTCGCCACCGGCGCCTCGTGGATCTGCTACTTTAAGGCTCTCAGTATCGGAGACGTCAACAAGGTTGTACCCGTCGACAAGATGAGCACCGTGCTCGCCGTCCTCATCGCCATTGTGCTGTTTGGTGAGACAGGCAACCTGGCGGTCAAACTCGCGGGAACCGCCGTCATCACGCTCGGCACCTTTTTGATGATCGAGAAAAAGCAGTCCGCCGGCGCAGGGCACAAGCAAGACCGAACCTGGCTCGCTTACGCCCTTGGCGCCGCCGTGTTCGCAGCACTCACCTCCGTCCTCGCCAAGATCGGCATCGAAGGTGTCGAGTCAAACCTGGCTACGGCAATCCGCACCTGCGTGGTACTGGTTATGACATGGGCGATTGTGATTGCCAAGGGAAAGCTGGAGCATGTCGCGCGCATTGACCCGCGCGAACTCGCGTTTCTCGCGGCATCGGGCATCGCGACCGGCGCGTCATGGCTGCTGTACTACTACGCCATCGCTGCAGGCCAGGTGAGCGTCGTCGTGCAAATCGACAAACTATCGATTGTCGTATCGGTGCTGTTCGCACGCCTGGCCTTCAACGAAAAGTTGTCGCGTCGAAGCGCCATCGGCCTTTTCCTCATCGTGCTGGGCACCGCCGCGCTCACGATTTGGAAGTAGCGTCGGTACCAAGCGGGATCCAGCTCGCCTAGCTCACCCGCAAATCTGTGACAAATGGCACGTCCCCGGCCCGTGCGCAACGTTCTATAATCAAAACGTCACGGGCCTCAGCCCAATTTCGATCATCCAAGGGGATGTCTTTTTGGTCATTGTTCTTTAGGGAACGGTCAATCGCATACAAATTGAAAACGGCCGTCTTGCGGCCGTGGTTTGTTGCGCCGTTCCGCCTCCGTCATCTGCCACATATGCACCTGATAGGAAAGAACAATGAACTCTGCAAAATCTCAATCCTTCCCAAAAGCCACCAGCTTCGACGCGGCACTCGTACGCTCTAAGATTATGGGGCCGAACCCCCTCAAGCTCTGCGAAGAGCTCCTTTGCGGTGCGAATATCCCACGCGGCGCCCGCGTCTGCGACCTTGGGTCGGGCACCGGCATTACCAGCGCCCTGCTTGCCCGCGAATACGGATTTGACACCTACGCCGTCGATCTGTGGAGCGACCCCGTCGAGAACCGCGCGTTCTTTGATTCGCTCGACATTCCCCGCGACACGATTCACCCTGTCAAGGCGGACGCCTCACAGGGACTGCCGTTTGAGCACGACTTTTTTGATGCGGTCGTGAGCATCGACTCGTACAACTACTACGGCCGCGACCCACGCTATCTGGGCGAGTTCCTGCTCCCCTATGTCAGGCGCGGGGGCATGCTGTATTTGAGCATCCCCGGTATGGTCTGCGACTGCCACGATAATCTGCCCACTTGCCTGCTCAAATCCTGGACACCCGAGCAGCTCGACTATATGCACGACATAGCCTGGTGGCGCGCCATGATCGAGCCGACCCCCGGCGTCGAGATTGTCTCGATGCAGCCTATGCTCTGCACGGACAAAGCATGGGAAGACTGGCTCGCCTGCGACAACGAGTACGCAGCAGGCGACCGCGCTGCCGTTGAAGCCGGCGCGCTCGAATACCTCAACACCATCGCCATTGTGCTGAGGAAGCTCTAAACAATAGCCACGCGAGGCCGTAAACAAACGGCCTCGCGCGGCTTCTTTAAAACAAGTTCTGAACAACCGTAAAGCGCAATACGCTACTTACGCAGCGGCTTGGGCAACGGAATGCCAGCGGCGATGACGGCCGCGATGATCATGCAAACGATACCCTTGAGTGGGAAGCACATGAGCAGCAGGCCCACAACCATAACAGGCTGGCGCATAACGGCGCCCATCGTCGATGCCGTGCAGACGGCGACGCAAAAGACCGGATCTGCGCCGGTGAGGATGGCAAGGCCGTAGCCCAGGCTTACGCCCGAGAAGATAACCGGGAAGAAATGGCCGCCACGCCAGCCCATGTTGATGAGGGCGGGTGTCAGCATGGCCTTGACAAGACCGGTCGCGATGAGCACACCGGCGGGGATGGTGAGGTAGGTCTCCATAAGTACGTCGGCCTGGGTCTCACCGGCAAACATGGTATAAGGCAGAACTGTGCCGCAGATGGCGAGCGCCAGACCAGCCAGCATGGCCTTGACGACGGGGCGCTCCCCTATGGCGTGGGCCAATGCCTCGCTCGCGTGCTCCGCGACAAAGTACAGCCAGCCACAGACCGTACCGACGAGAGACAGGGGGATAAGCCAGGCAAGCTCGAGGTTACCCACCTGGGCGGACTCAAACCTGGGCATGCCCATGCCGCCGCCCATAAGCTGTCCGAGCAGTAGATAGGTGCCCAGGCCGCCGGCAATCGCAATGCCGTAGACCACGGTCTTTTGCGCCTTGGGCAGCTTGATGGTGATCTCATCGGATGCGGGGTCCTCGTCGCCGTCGGCGCTACCGGCGAGCGGCGCCACAAAGCCAAACACGGGCGCGGTAAAGAGCGCCGTCAGGGCAGCCTGGGTACCCAGCAGCGTAAGCTCCCTAAACTCGGCGCCAAAGCGGCGCATGCGGTCGCCGACCCAGCTGCACAGACCCGCGATAACGCCGGTCAGGCCGGCCTCCGGTCCAATACTTCCGCCAAACAGCAGCGGCAGCAATGCCGCGAGCGAAAGCTTGCCCAGATTGTCATACGGGTAGCGTCCGTCTTGTTTGACCTTGGCCATCACCTGGTTGAGGTCGTCGGTCTTGGTGCCCGTAAGCTTTTCGTACAGACCGATCAGCAGGCCGCCCAGCAAGCAGACGAAAAACGGGTACGGCAAAAAGCCGAACGGGCCACTCGCGAGCTCGGGCGAAGCGACGCCCAGCGCGTGCGGAATCTCGGTCCATAGATAGTCGATACCGTGCTCCATCGCAAAGAAAAACAGCCAGACCGCGGCGCCCGCAAACGCACCGGTCACGGCCACGCTCACTAAAAACAGCGCACGGTTTTTGGGTTTTGCAAGGTTATCCATCGGGACCTCCCGTGGTCAAAATCGACAAGGATACGTTTTATTGTAGGGCGAGCGTTGCCCGAACGAGCCAACCGTCTGCGCCGCAAACGGCACCATTGGGAGTCATAGTGGGGCAGGCTCAAGACTTATCCGTTAATAATCGAGGCAATCTCGCGCAAATCGTCGGCGAAGTAGATGCCGTGCTGGCGCCTCGGGCTCGAAAGCCCCTTATCAATCATGTGCCCGAGCAGCGCCTTGAGGTCGTTGTAGTAGCCGTCCAAGTTATACAGGATGCACGGCGCGCTCAGATGCCCCAGCGACACGGCCGACATGACCTCGGCAATCTCCTCGAGCGTACCCGTCCCACCGGGAAAGGCGATGAACGCGTCACCGAGCTCAATCATCTTGGCCTTGCGCTCGGCCATATCGCTCGTCACGATGAGGTCGTCGATGCCATCGTGCTGAAACTCGGCCTCGATAAAAAAGCTCGGCTCCACGCCCGTCACATGACCGCCAGCATCGAGTACGCTATCGGCGAGCGCACCCATCAGGCCCGATTTGGACCCGCCGTATACCAGCGCGTGCCCGTTAGAGCCAATCCAGTTGCCCAGCTCTTGCACCGCAGGCAAAAATGCTGGGTCGTTACCAACGCTGGCGCCCAGGTATACCGTGATGTTCATATGCAATCCCCCTCATCGTGACGCGCGGCGCCCATTCTAGCGTTGGCGGCGGCGATATTCGCGCACACGGCGCGACAGGTCGGCGAGCTCGTCACGATCGAGCTCTTCCAAATGCTCAAGATCGTCCATAAAGCGCGCCATGGTGTCCTTTTGGCGCAGCTTGATGAGCGTATTGCAGTAGTTCACCGCCACACCCGTGAGCATGGCGATGTAGAAGATGCTGATGACGCTCAGGACGACGGTAATCGCGCGGGCAACCGGCGTCTCGGCCGGAATATCGCCAAAGCCGATGGTCGAGACCGTCTCAAAGCTAAACCACAGGCCATCGCCAAACGTGAGGGTCGTAGGCTCGGACAGCCAGACAGCCGTCGAGCACAGCAGGTAAAAGATAAGAAACAGGCCCGTGATGCGTGCAAAGCCAGCCTGTCGCAGCACATCGGCAAGCGTCCTCAACCTGTTCATTGCGACCCCTTCCACGGACAACCAATCACGTTCGCTCGGTATTGTCCCACAACCGGCAGTTAGGGACGTTCCTTTTGTGCCGGCAGAAAGGGACTGTCCCCAACTGCCGGGCGGGACCGTTTAGCGGTGCAGCTGCCGACTGGGCAGGCTGAGCTGGTATCCTTATGCGGTAATGTCTCGATTCGTTAGGATTGCATGTGAGAGCTTCCGCTGTCCTTCGTTCAGTTATATATCGCGCCCTGGCCATTGTGCTTGCCGCGCTTGCCGTGCTGAGTTCTATCGCGCCTGCCCAGGCTTTTGCCGATGACTCTAGTCAGCCAGTCAAAACGGTCCGCGTTGGTTGGCTCGTCAACAATGAGGGCTTCCAGGACGGCACCCCCGGCGAGCGTCTCTCGGGATGGGGTTACGAGTACCTCCAGACCCTCTCGTACTACACACCCGGCTGGCAGTACGAATACGTCTCCGGCACCTTCACCGAGCTTATGGAGAAGCTCGAAGCCGGCGAGATTGACCTCATGCCAAACATCTCCTACTCCGAAGAACGCGCCCAAAAACTGCTCTTCTCGTCGAACCCCGAGGGCACCGAACGCTACTACATCTACGCTAGGCCCGACCGTGACGACCTCGCAAAGGGTGACCCTCAAGCACTCCAGGGTCTCACTATCGGTTTCAACCCCGGCGTCATGCAAACCATCGTTGGCCAGCAATGGCTCGCCAACGAGGGCATTACCTGTACCTATAAGGAAATCAGCAGTAACGGCGACCTTTTCGATGCGCTGGCAAACGGCGAGGTCGACGCCATCATCATGAACGACACGACCTCGTCGCCCAACGCCTCCCCCATGTTCTACATTGGTTCGAGCGACTACTACTTTGCCGTTCCCAAAAGCCGCCCCGACCTGATGAACGACATCAATGCTGCCATGACGGCAATCGCTCGCGTCAACCCACGCTATAACGACGAAGTCAAATCTAGCTACTCGACCCAAAACAGCGGTTCATCATCGCTCAACGGCCCCGAATGTTCTTGGCTCAAAGCAAACAACAACACCATCACGCTCGGCTACATTACGGGCAAACTCCCCTACTGCAACGAGGACGAAGACGGCGAAATGGAAGGATCGCTCGCATCGCTTGCGACGACGCTACACGATAAATTTGGCATTACGGTCAAAACCGTCGCCTTTGATAGCTACAAGATGATGTCAAAGGCTCTGTCAAAGGGAAGTATAGACGTTGCGCTGCCGGTATACCGAGATTACTGGTTTGCCGAGCAAACAGGCGTTGTGCAGTCGATATCGTTGGGGACCATATCCCTCACCGCCATCCACACCGGCAGCAACCTGAACAAAGACCTTCAGAACATCGCCTGTACCAAATCATCGTTTGTCAACAAAAATGCACTTGAAAGTCTGTTCCCCACAGCGACCGTAACCGAATACCAATCCGACGATGAAGCGTTCGATGCCCTCAGGAAGGGAACGGCGCACTGCATCGTCGCTCCCAGTTCACGCGTAAAAACCATCGGTGACCGTTACGATCTCGAGGACTGCGAGACGACCGAGCTCCCTGACACCTGTGAGCTCTCGTGCTGGATTTCGCGCGGAAAACCCGAGCTGTTGGGAATCATCAACAAGGGCATCATCAATGCCGGAGAATCGCTCTCCGCAAGCAATTTCTCCTCCACGTCGTACACGGCCCAGGAATCCAACACGCTTCAATTCCTTTATCGCAACCGCACCGCCATTGCAGCTACCCTCATCGGTATGTTGTCGGTCGGCGTCGTCCTGCTCATCTGGGCGCTCGTGCGCGCTCGAACCGAGCGCAAAAAAGCCGATGCCGCCAACGCCGCTAAGACAGCATTCCTCACGCGCATGAGTCACGACATCCGCACGCCGCTCAACGGCATCCTGGGTCTTATCGAAATTGAGGAATTGAAAGACGGCGATATGCAAGTCGCCCGCGAAAGCCGCGCCAAGGCGCGTGTTGCCGCCAATCACCTGCTCTCGCTGATCAACGATATCCTCGAGATGGGCAAAATCGAAGACCGCAAGCTAACACTGGAACATGCTCCTTTTAACCTCAAAGAGCTCTGTGACGATGCGCTGGTGCTGTGCAAGCTCCGCGCGTCCGGTAACGGCATCACAATGCAGGACAATAGCCTGCCGTACGCTACGGGGCCATACATGATCGGCAGTCCCACCCATATCCGACGGATCATAATCAACTTGCTAGACAACAGCATTAAGTACAACAAGCGCGGCGGCTCCGTCACCTTTAGCTCACAGACCAAGCCACTCGATGATGGGCGCGCGCTCTTTTGCTTTAGCGTTTCGGATACCGGCATTGGCATGGCTCCCGATTTTTTAAAGCATATCTATGAGCCGTTTGCCCAGGAAGGTGACGATGCGCGCAGCAAGTTCCAGGGAACCGGCATGGGCATGCCAATCGTCAAGTCACTTATTGACCTGATGGGCGGCACGATTGAGATTTCGAGTGAGGTTGGCGCGGGGAGTACGTTCAACGTCCAGATTCCGCTCGATATCGACAAGAACCCTCAGGCAAGGGAACGTGCGGACGGCCAGGCAAACAGCTGCTCGCTTGCCGGCATGAACGTCCTCTTGGCAGAAGATAACGAGCTCAATGCCGAGATTGCCCAGGCTCTGCTCGAAAGCGAGGGCATCGTCGTAACTCGCACCGCCGACGGCAACGAAACGGTCGACCTATACGTTGGCCGTCCCGCGGGTAGCTTCGATGCGATTCTAATGGACATCATGATGCCGGGCATGGACGGCTACGAGGCAACCCGCGCGATCCGCCTGAGCGAGAAGGCCGATGCGGCCGATATCCCCATCATCGCGCTCACCGCCAACGCCTTTGCCGAGGATGCCCAGGCGGCACACGATGCCGGCATGAACGCTCACCTGCCCAAGCCGCTCGACTTTAACAAGCTCAAAAACATGCTCGCCCGCATCAAG
Source organism: uncultured Collinsella sp. (assembly GCA_958415525.1). Classification (GTDB taxonomy): domain Bacteria; phylum Actinomycetota; class Coriobacteriia; order Coriobacteriales; family Coriobacteriaceae; genus Collinsella. The sequence goes on from CATYZE010000025.1 coordinate 27,675, forward strand.
AAATACGGATCCGTTTCGCTATAGTTTGTGCTCAACCACCATGCACGGCCAGAAAGGAAACCAACGATGTTTAGGCCCTTACGTCGAAAGAAACGCGCCATCACCGACGAGGAAGCGCGCGAGTTGCTCGCCACCTGCAAGCGCGGCGTCTTTGCCGTCAACGGCGACGATGGCTACCCGTACGCCATTCCCGTCAACTACTTCTTCGACGCCGAGCACGACAAGATTTATTTCCATGGCGCCAAGGCTGGCCACAAGGTCGACGCACTCAAGCGCGATGACAAGATCTGCTTTACCGTTTACGGCAACGAGTGGCACAAGGACGGCGACTGGGCTCCCTACGTTATGAGTACCGTTGTCTTTGGTCGTTGTCGCCTGGTAGATGAAGCGCCCGCGTTTATCGAGGACAAAGTCCGCCAGCTCGCGCTTAAGTACTACCCTTCCGCCGAAGAAGTCGAGGAGGAAATCGCCAAAGACATCAAGGGCGTCCAACTCTACGAGATTACGATTGAGCATCTCTGCGGTAAGCAGATCCAGGAAAAGTAAGCCCCTCAGCAGGCCTCATCAATAGCAATATGGCCCGGTTCCGACCCACCTTGGAACCGGGCCATATGCTTATGAAGCGTCGGCGGCTATGTGCGCTAGCGCCTCAACGAGCTCCTGCGAGCTCACGGGTTTACTCAGGTGCGCGTCCATGCCCGCCTCGCGCGAAAGTCTGCGGTCGTCGGCAAAGGCGTTGGCACTCACGGCGATAATCGGCGTGGTTGCGGCATCCTCGCGATCGAGTGCTCGAATTCGACGCGTGGCCTCAAGGCCGTCGATACCGGGCATCATGATGTCCATCAACACCACGTCGTACTCGTACGGCGCGCTCGCGGCAAACATCTCGACGGCAGACTCGCCATCCTTAGCATGCGTCACGACGGCACCGGCACGGCTGAGCGTAAACTGCGCGATCTCGGCATTCAGATCGTTATCCTCTACGAGCAAAACGCGCAGGCCCTGGAGCGCATCGCCGTCGCCCGCATCTACGCGAACTGCCCGAGGAATCTCGGAGCGGTCGCACTTCTCGAACGGCAGACGGATGGTAAACGTCGTCCCCTGCCCCAAAATGCTCGAAAAGCTCATGGTTCCGCCCATAAGCTCGACCAACTGTTTTGCGATAGGCGCGCCCAGGCCAGTTCCCGATGAAGCGCCTTCCACCTGTTGCTCCTCGCGACAAAACGGCTCATAGAGGTGCTGCTGGAACTCCTCGCTCATGCCAATACCGTTATCGGCGATCGTGTATTCATAGACAGGAACGCCATCCGCTGGCTCCACCTCGCGGCACGCCAGGCGAACATAGCCGCCTCGGCGATTGTACTTGACGGCATTGCCGGCAATATTGAGCAACAAGCGTTTGAGGTGCGTCACGCTCACCCGCGCATAGGGATGATTAAGCGTCTGCTGATCGCAGATAATTGTCACCAGGCGCTCCTCGGCCTGGCGCTCCAGAATATCGCGCACCTCGTGGTTGAGGGTCACCAAATTTGTGGGAACAAGCTCCAGGTCGACCTGCCCGCTCTCCAGGCGACTCATATCCAGGGCCTCATTCGCAAGGTCGAGCAGCAGTCCCGATGCCGTCCAGATCTTTGAGCGGCACTCGGTCTGCTTTTGCAGATCGTCCGCATTGGCATCGCCGACCTCAACCATACCGCGGATGCCGTTGATGGGCGTGCGCAGATCGTGGCTCATGCGACGCAGGAACTCCGTCTTTGCCGAGTTGGCAGACGAGGCCTCACGCGCCGCCTTTGCCAGCTTGTCGCCATAGTCGCGCTCCTGCTGCAGCAAGTCCGTCAAACGTCGACGATCAGCGCGGCGACGCACCATCACAACAGTGGCTACAACACCGCTGTAGAGCACCAGCACGCCGGCAGCGACAGCCGCGACGACCTCAAAGTAGCGCTGCGCCGAGGCATAGGTGTACACGTAGAATTTTTGCGCTTTGCCGTATGTGCCCAAATACCACTCGCCGTTGACGTTGACCAGTCGGACTTTGCCGGGCAGGCATCGATCCTTAATTTCGTCGACAATGATGGCGTCCGTCGCGGGCAGGTCGAACACGCCCAATACGGTGGGTTCGACGGCATTGGTCGCAACGACCTTGCCATCGTTTTCGATCACGATATTGCCGCTATCGATGGTTTCATAGCCATCAAGCAGGCTCTGCAGTTTGAGTGTATTGCTTGCAACTGCCTTCGCGCTCTGATGCCTTACCGAGATAACGATACCCTCGCCATCCTGCCGGGTTACGCAGCCAATGTCTGCGACCGAATCATCCGCAAGCGTGATGCGGGCGGTATAGGACTTAAGCGGATGGGTTGCCACCTCCAGCACGGGTGCCTCTTTGAGATACGTAGCAAGCGACTCGTAGTCCACGCCATCCGTCGAGGACTCGAACACCAAATTGCCCGATGCGTCCGTCACGATCAGCGCGCTCACGTTGAACTGGTCAGCATATTGCTCCAGTGCGGCATTATCCACCGAACCGTCGCGCTCCGTATCGCGCGCCACCTCTCCGGCGATCTCCATAACGCGAATCAGGTTTTTGGTCGTATAAGCGCTGTTGAACGCATCGTAGGAAAGGCTCTGCGTCGCCACGTAGTCGACAACGTCGGCAAAGCGCTGCTCGGCCTGGGCCGTGGTGTAGCCGTAGCTCATCATGCCGGCGACAACCGAGAGCGCTATACCCACCAGGGCGGCAAGGAGCCATACCCAGGTCGAATGATTGCCCTGCTCCTGAGCGGTGTAGTCGGGCGCATCGATCACGACAGGCCCTCCATATTCAAAAATGGTGAGGGGTCATCAAAGTACTTTGACACCAGGCGTTCCATGGTGCCATCGGCAAGCATTTCTTGGTAGGCATGGGTGAGTTTAACGTCGATACCGCGCGTGTCGTTAAGATCGAAAGCGGTGCCCAAACCAACCTCCAGCAGCGGCTCGTTCAGAATGCGATACGTCACGCCATAGTCTTTTTCATAGGTGAGCAGCGAGGACTCATGTGCGGCGATAGCGTCGACCAGGCCCTCGACGAGCGCCGGGTTCAGGTATGAGCGGTCCGAGAAGCTGTAGAGCTCCTTGATTTGCGGAACCTTTTCATTGGTACGGTTGAGCAAAATGCCCTCGGGCTTGGTGGTGGACTGCACCCCCACGACCCTGCCCTCAAGATCGGCGAGCGTGTAGATGTCGCTTTCGGGATTGACCGCGACCACCTGGCGGCTCGCAAGGTACGGACCGGCCCAACGATATTCGCTTTCGCGACCCGTCATACTAAAGCTGCCCATGACACAATCGAGCTCGCCGCTCGCCAGCAGCTCTTTCTTCTTTTCCCAGTCAATCAGCTGGTATTTTGACTTGTAACCAACGCGGGCCAACGCCTCGGTCAATATCTCGACATCCAGGCCAACGATATCGCCGTACTCGTCGGTATACACAAACGGTGGATAGAGGTCGCTTCCGACGTTGAGCGTCTTAAGGTCGTCGTCCTTGACCTGTGAGGCGTCCAGATCTTCTAATGCAGACGTCGAGGCCTCGTCATTCGACCCTGAACAGCCAGCTATCGCTACGACAAAGGCGCCCGCCACTGCAAGCGCAACAAACAACGAAATGGCAACCGAGCGACGGGGTCTTTTCATCGAGCTCCAGACGATCCTGTTTACAGACTGAAATGCTAGAAATAATAGCAAATGAAACCACTCGAACGCCCAATGGTTACAGACGCCTTACCATACGGGGCCTTCCAGCCGACGCGGCAGAAGGCCCCGCATGCAGCGCGCACTTACCGTGCATTAAAAACGTAGCGGTCCAGGCGGTCGCACGCTTCCCTCACGCGCGAAAGCGGCAGCGCCAGATTCACGCGAACGTGGCAGGGCCCGTGGAACGGACGGCCATCCTGATACCCCACGCCCACGCGCGCCCCCTCGTCAAGCAGCCACTGAATATCGCGGCCATGTTCGCGACACCACTCGGTGCAGTCTAGAAACACCATGTAGGTGCCCTGCGGACGCGAATAGCCCACACCCTCAAAATGCTCGTCCACGTAATTGCAGAAGTACTCGATATTGCCGGCAAGCACCTGGTTGAGCTCGTCCACCCACTCGTAGCCTTGCGGCTGGTAGGCACCGATAAGCGCATGCATGGAGAGGACGTTCATCTCGTTGTAGTGGGTCTTGTTGGACACGGTACACACGCGGTCGCGCAGCGTCTCGTTATAGATGATGTGGTAGCTGCCGACCAAGCCCGCCAGGTTGAACGTCTTGCTGGGCGCATAGAGGGCAACCGTGCGCATGCGGGCGTCCTCGCTCACCGACTGCGTCGGGATATGCTTGTGACCCGGCAGGATGATATCGGACCAAATCTCATCCGAGATCACCACGCAATCGTGCTGGCGATAGATGTCCATGGCGCGTTCGATCTCGTCGCGCTCCCATACGCGGCCGCAGGGATTGTGCGGCGAGCAGAACACCGCGGCATGGATGTGGTTTTGGGCGAGCTTGCGCTCCATGTCCTCAAAGTCCATACGCCACACGCCTTGGTCGTCGAGCCTAAGCGGGCTGTGGACAATGCGATAGCCCGCAGCCTCGATGGACTTGGTAAAGCCGATGTAGGTGGGGCTATGGACCAGCACCGCATCGCCCGGCTGGACATACGCGCGCAGCGTCGACACGACACCGCCCAGTACGCCGTTTTCGTAGCCGATATGCTCGGGGAGCAGGCCTTCGACGCCATTACGGCGGCTCTGCCATTCTATGATGCGGTCGAAGTACTCGTCACGCGGATTGAAATAGCCAAACATGGGATGCTGGGCGCGCTGAATGATGTACTCCTGGACCGTGGGCACCGTGGCGAAGTTCATGTCCGCCACCCACATGGGGATGCGGTCGAAGCCCTCGTCGGGTGCGTTCGGAGCCATGCCGGGGATCTCGCCCCAGGAGTCAACGGCGATGGCGTCCATGCCGTGGCGGTCGATGATTGAAGTGAAGTCGTATTTCATGCTGAGCTCCCGTGCAAAGCGGATTGTTTTGGTAGGCGTTATTGTCCACCAGCACGGGCGGTTTTGGCATGGGGTTTGGCGTTGTTTTTGACGGATACGGACGGATGGCCGGTTAGTCCCGCGCGTCGCTGATGGCGGCTACCGTCAACCTGGCTCCGCCGACGGTAAAAGACACGTCGAGTCCGGCGTATGCCAAGTGATAAATGCGGTTTGGCTCGTGCTTGCTACCTGCGCGGCGCGGATCTTGGCGAAGAACCTCAACCAAGCCAGGAAGCTTTGTAGGCGGAACCATATCCTGCAGCGCTTGCGGAAACTCGACGTCGAGCTCTTGCCACGGCGCATCCTCAATCCAGCCGCCGGTCGCATCCGGGTGGCAATCCGCAAACGGAATGTAGGGCTTAATGTCGTAGATGGGCGTGCCGTCGCGCAGGTCGGCTCCCAACACATGGATGATCGGACCATCGTCGGTGAGCTCGACACGATTGAGCTTGACGCAGGTGAGCCCGATGGGATTGGGGCGAAACGGACTGCGCGTGGCAAACACGCCCACGCGCTCGGCTCCGCCCAGACGCGGCGGACGCACGGTTTTCGACCATTTTGCGTTGGTGCCGGATCTGTCCTGCGTTTTAGCGTCAACGGCAATATCCTTAGCCGTGCCGCCGGGCGTTCCGTTTTCGAAGCGCCACAGCAGCCATAGATGAGAGAAAGAGTCCAGGCCCTCAACCGCTGCATTGGAGGCAAATTCCGGCTCAAAGATGATGCGCCCCTGCAGATGGGGCGCCAAAAAGCTGTTGCGCGGGATGCCGAACTTCTGCGGCAGGTCGGTATGTATGTGTGCAATAGGTTCCATGCCGGTCATTGTACGGCATGAAGGTGTGGGGCGTTGCGCGCAATTCTTCGCCGCGGTCCCCGTCGTGCAACCAACGGTTGCTTGGAAGGGTGCCGGCTGCCGCGTATGCTTAAGCCATCAACCAGCAGAAAGGAGCCGTTATGGCCTTCGCAGAAAAGCTCATTGCTGTCCGTCGCGCCCATCACCTTACCCAAGAGCAGCTCGCCGCCAAGCTCTTCGTCACACGCCAAGCCGTCAGCCGTTGGGAGCGCGGCGAAGTCACCCCTGGCATCGACATGATGAAGCTCATCGCCGCCGTGACTGGCGAGCCCCTGTCTCATCTGCTCGAAATGCCCGAGCGCTATTGTCAGAGCTGCGGCATGATACTCACGCCCGAAGACTGCGGCACCGACGCCACGGGCGCCACGACCGATCATTACTGCAAGTGGTGCTACGACCACGGCAAGTACACCTACGACACCACCATGGAGGCAATGATCGAGGATTGTGCCCCGCGGCTGGCGCAAAACACCGGCATGTCGCTCGACGAAGCCGTCTCGCTCATGGGCGCTGTCCTGCCGCAACTGGAGCGCTGGCGCACCGTGCAGGAAAACGAGGAGCGCTACGGCGCCGAGGCACGGGCGCGCTATGGCGATGAGGCTATCGATGCAACAAACGAAACGTTACTGGACATGGATCCTCAGACATGGAACGACATGAAAGAACTTGAACGCGCTATTCTGGGTCAACTCTCGATTGCCATGGGCGACGGCGAACCGGATGGAAGCGAGGCTCGCAAGCTTGTCGCGATGCATCGTCGCTGGATTGGCCTTAATTGGGGACACGAGCCCCAGAACGAAGCGTACCTGGGCCTCGCCCACGGCTATCTGGCCGACCAGCGCTTTGTTGACTACTACGACAAGCCCTGCGGCACCGGAGCCACGGCGTTTCTGGTCCAGGCCATCGAGTCGTCGTTGACGCGTGCATAGACCGCGGCGGCTTTGGGTATTTCAATCGAAACCTCAACCGATTGGAGACCCATGGCTACTGATCATGAGCTCGCGCTGTACGTTATGACCGGCTGCCCGTATTGCATAAAGGTCAAGCGCTTTCTGGCAGATAACGGCGTGACCATCCCCGAGCGCAACATCTCGACCGATTCCGATGCCGAGCAGACACTCATCGCCGTCGGCGGCAAGCGCCAGGTTCCTTGCCTGTTCATCGATGGAAAGCCGCTCTACGAGTCGAGCGACATCATCGCGTGGGCGCAAGAAAACCTGCTCTAGCACGCAACCGACCACCCCAACCCATACGGTCAAACATGTACACCAGCATCCAAAGTCGACATTTTTCGACCTCTTTGGATGCTGGCGTACAACTTTTGGGTAGCCATGGACGCTCTTAACCGGCTAATTGTTTGAGGCGACCTTTGGATTATGGCTGTTTGATGCCTCGGGAAGGTAGCGCGCAGAGATGTGGTGTAAGAGGCGGGGCATGCCCCGCCTCTTCCCTTT
>CATYZE010000026.1 GCA_958415525.1 uncultured Collinsella sp.
GTCATTTTCATTAGCAAAAATGCTCCTGTACGATAAGCTGCTTAAGAAGTTCAAGCATTTCAGTCTGTCGTTTCGCGTCAAATCGCAGATTTATATTCCTATCGTAAGTTATATCGAGATTTATCGGTTTATATAAACTTGTATAAGCTTATCGCGAAATATCGTTTGTTTCGACCCGCTAAATCCAACATATCGAGACAGGCAATTACCGCAGGATAGAAAGTTATTACACCTGTAAAAGTCATCGGTTCGTTCTAATAGACATGTTGATTGACCCGTTACCCACTGCTTGAGTGAAATCGACCCCAACATGGTAAAGTAGTCGCAACAGGCAACCATGGAGGAACAATGCTCAGCATTCACTACGGCGACAGAGACGATGTGATTTATGACACGTCGACATTCTTTGATTACAGCTATTCTCCCTCTTGGCTGCAAGATCCCCTGTCACAGCGCATCATCAAATCTATTGATAATGGCACTGTTCTTGGCGCAAACGCAATTGACACCAAGGTGCTTGGCGTTATTCCGCCAGAGAAACTATCAACTGGCACCAAAACACTTCTACTGATGCTCTTTATGCCTCAAAACCTCTACAACGCCTCAACCTGCGGAGATAATTGCGCCTATTGGATCTTGCGCATCGCCTCCAAACATGACATCACCATCAACCTCTACCATATGATGGATTTTGGCAAAGCGCGTTTTACAGCCCGTGTCATCAATTCTGGACAGATTGTTCATACCATGGATGAGCTTGTCCTTATCTCGGCAAAATGTCTGAGGGAGGCTCGAGTATGAGAGGGGAATACCAGCTGATCGTAAGGACCAATAAAGTTCAGGTCAAACTCACCATTCGCCGAAACCTCACCATCATCCAAGGCAAAAGCGCAACAGGCAAAACCACCCTGTTGGACAGCCTCCGTGCATACGAAAACCTAGGAGCCCAAAGCGGGATAATCGTTAATTGCGCAGCCCCCTGCCGCGTCATCGGCGGCAAAGATTGGGAAGCGCAACTCGGCCGCATCGATAACAGCATCGTGTTTGTGGACGATACGCAAAAATTCGTAAGGAGCCATGCATTCCAGCATGCAGCTCGACACAGTTCCAACTACTACGTCATCGTTGCGAGGGATGAATTGCCCCAGCTCCCCTATAGCGTGGATGAGATCTATGGCCTCAAAAACACCAACAGGGCCACAACAAAATATCCTGTCTACACGCGCACGTACACTTCTGCCTACCGCATTTACGGAGAAGAGCTCTACGATGGAGATCAGCCAGAAGAAGTCATCGTCGAAGACAGCAATGCCGGCTATGAGTTCTTTAAAGTCCTGTGCGCCAAAAGTAAAATTCGCTGCGTAAGTGCCGGTGGCAAATCAAACATATACGAAACTGCTCTGAGCTCCCCAGCCCAAAATTTGCTCGTAATTGCAGATGGGGCCGCTTTTGGGCCCGAGATGCCCTATGTCTATTCGCTCAGGAGATTTAAGAGGATCGAGCTCTTTTTGCCGGAATCGTTTGAATGGCTTGTGCTGAGATCGGGACTCTTCAACGATGTCGAAACGCAAGACATGCTCCTTCATCCTGCCGATTTCATCGACTGCGAGAAGTTCTTCAGTTGGGAACAGTTCTTTACTAAACAGCTTAGGGAGCTGACCAGAGACAGCTACCTAGCCTATAAAAAAGAAGCTCTCAATCCCGCCTACCTACAGCAACATGAGCTCAACACGATTGCCGAATCGCTACCCAAACTCGGAATCACTTCGAACTAGAGCGAGAAATACTCGCTCTCAGCGGAAAGGTTTGGTCCGAGCCATGGGTCGCCATCGAGGAAGAACTCCGGCCAGCGCTGCATGAACAGAGCCTGCTCGCGCTTCCAGCGGCGCAGCTTTTCCTCGTTTGCCTCTTCCCTGCCGCGCGAGGTGAACTCGTAGTGGTACAGCTCGGCATGGGGCGTAAATACGGTGCGGTAGCCCGCCTCCCACACGCGCAGGCAAAAGTCCGCGTCGTTAAAGCCGACGGCGAACTCCTCGTTGTAGCCTCCGACCTGCTCAAACACATCGCGTCGGACCATCTGGCAGGCACCCGTTACGGCGCTAAAGTTGCCCGGGCGCACGGCACGGGCAAGATAGCCCTCGCGCTTGGCCGAGAAGTCCTGGTTGGCATGGGCAAGCGCGCCGCGCACACCGACCACAATGCCCGCGTGCTGTACCAGATGATCGGCAAAGTAGAGCTTGGCGCCCACCACGCCCGCATCGGGACGTTGCAGATAGCCCATCATCTCTTCGATAAAGTCCGGGCTTATAACCTCGGTATCGTTGTTCAACAACAGCAGATAGTCGCCCTTGGCATGTTTAACGCCAAAGTTGATGATCTGGGAGTAATTAAACTCGCCCGGCCAGTACACAACGCGCGCGATGCCCTTGCCTTCGGATGCTGCAGCCACGCGCTCTGGCAGGGTTTCGTAATACGCAAACGTCTCCGGGGCTTCGCTGTTGTTCTCCACCAGGACGATCTCGTAATTGGCATACGTGGCCTTCCGGGCGATCGACATCACGCAGGCATCGAGCGTCTCGACGTGGTCCTTGGTGGGAATTACAATGCTCACCAGCGGCGCAGACTCTGGCAGCGCATAGCGCATGCGGTAGACAAACGGCGTCTCGGACTCCTCGACCGTTCCGCGAACGCCCAGCGAGTCAAAGTGACGCTGCAGCGCAAGGCGCCCGGCCTCGATGGCATACGGCTTGCTATCGGCAGATCCGTCGGCAGTTGAACCGGGATGCACGCGCCAGTGATACAGCACGTGCGTGACATGCTCAAACCGCGCGCCCGTCGCAAGGCAGCGGAGCGTCAGGTCGTAATCCTGGGCACCCGCAACGTCTTCTGGCGACATGCCAATGCGATCGATAAGTGCCTTCTCCACCATAAGAAAATGCGTTACGCAGTTATGGCTATAGAGCAGGTCGACGTTGAGTTTAGTCTTAAAGACCGGCTGGCCCCACTCCCCCGTTTTCTGGAACATGTCTTCGTCGCAGAACAGGACCTGGGGACGCTCGCCCTCGGCCGTCTTGTTCAGCGCGGCAACATAATGGAATAACGCGTCCGGTTCCAGAATGTCGTCATGGTCCAAGAATGCGATGTAGTCGCCCGCCGCTTGCTCAATACCTGCGTTGGTGTTGACCACAATGCCGCCGTTACCGGGCAGCTCAATTCGACGAACGCGCTCGTCGTGGGCGCCAGCCGCAAGGGTGGCCACCGCGTCCCATTCGGGCGAGGCGTCCATAAGCAGCAGTTCCCAGTTGTCATAGCTTTGGGCTAGCGCCGAGCCCAGCAGCTCGCGCAGGTAGACTCGATCGGTCTTGTAGCACGGCACCACAATGCTCACGAGCGGCCTATAGGCAAATGCCGCCGAAGCGACACGCTGGCACGCCAGATCACCCGGCTTCGCGCGATGTTGCTCAAACCAACGGCGATAAGCTGCGTCGTCTGCACGCGCATCCTTCATGCGGTTCCAGCTGTCGTCAACCATACCGTTGTACAGGCGGCCATCCATGGCGCAAAAACCGCTCTGGATCTGGCCCGCAGGATCAGTTGCAATCGCGACAAAATCTCGAATGTCCTCGGGCATCTCCACGCTCAAATACGTTTTATTGACGCGGCATCCATTCTGTTGCGGCACGTCGACCTGCGACTCAAACACGTGCACCGTGGCATCGATGGCATTCATGTGCGTATCGAGCATCTGAAGCTGGGGCGTGCACTGGGGGTCTCCCGCCCAGGTAACCTCATAGCGCCACACAGCGCCCGAATCGGCCGGAAGATATCGGGCAGCATCGATTTCGTAGCAGCCGCGGCGCTCACCGCGCTGCGCATCACGGATAAGCGCACACAACGCAGGCTTTGCCTTGTAGTTGATCTTGGATTCCAGCTTAGCTTTACGGCTATCGAGGCGAATGGATCCAAGCTTATGACCACCGGATGCAAACTCGACGTCGATCGCAGAGCCATCCAAAAACGGCAGCACCAAGACGGCGAGCTCGCGCTCGTAATCGGCAACGGAAGGGCAAAGCGCCAGCACGCGGCCATGATCGACCGGGAGCGCCAACGACGGCACGCTGGCAACATTGGTCGTCGCGTGGGCAAAAGCCTGGGAACCCTCGCACTCAATAATCTCCGCGACATCCTTGCCGGCAAAACGAAGCAGGACGAACAGACGACCCTGGCTGCGGCAAAGCGCCAAACGCTTGATACTCATCTACACTTCTCGCTTTCCCAGGGCATTCGCGGCCATGCGTTTGCACGCGCCCAGACGTCCAAACCTCAAGATGTCGTAATCGAACATGAGCTTTTTGCACGCACGGACGTTGGGGGCCTTGCCGGCAAGCGCCGCACGCACCATGGCGGAAACAGAAGGAGCACATTGCGCGAGCGCAGCATCGCCGCCCACAGCAGAGTCGGCAAGCGCGTCAGCAACGGCAGCAAACACCTTGCTGCAATTCGTGCCCAGCAACCTGAGCGCATCGTACAGCACCAGATCGCACAGGAAATATGCCAGGTCATCGGCATGCTGTGCATCGAGACCGTCGCGCTGCCAGTCAGCCAGCACCGCGGAGTAAATCTTCACGTGCTCCAGCAGGCGCGTCTCATCGTCGTAGCGCATGGTGTCCATAAGCGAGCCCTTGCGCGCCACGCGATAGTCGTACAGCTTGTTCGAAATGAGCGCGGTCTTACGTGAACGACCGTACACGGCAAAGTCGAAGACCTGGTCCTCGCCATACTTGACGGTTTCGTCGAACACGATCCCGTTGTTGAGCAAAAACTCACGCTTGCAGGCGGTACGCCACGCAAAGGGACGAGACGCTTCCTTAAACAGCAGGTCGGAGCTATAGCCCTCAAACGAAACATCGCGCGGGCTCAACACATAGTTAAGCCACGGATACCCCGCCTCCAGCGGATACGGATTCGCGCCAAAGGTCAAAACGTCGCAGCCCTCACGCTCAAAGGCATCGACGATCATGCGGCACGCGTCGGGCGTAAAGCGGTCGTCGGAATCCAAGAACGCAACGATAGGCGCCGTGGACGCGGCGATACCCGCATTACGCGCGCTCGACAGACCGCCGTTCTCCTTATCGACCAACGTAAAGCGCGCATCCTTTTCGCAATAGGCGGCTGCAATATCGCGCGAACCATCCGGCGAGCCGTCGTTGACCAGCACGCCCTCCCAATCGGGCATGTCCTGCGCAAGCAGGGAGTCCAGGCACCATGCCAGGCACTCCTCAACCTTGTAGATGGGGACGACAACGGAAATCTTAGGGGTAGCCATGGTCACGCGCTCCTACTGTGCCGCCGGCACGTCGTCGGGATGCGGGTTATCGCCGTAGGTGCGCTGATACGTCAGCACACGCCAGACCAGCGGCAGGCCGCCGATCTTAAAGTAGTGCTTAAACGTATTGAGCTTGCCGGGCTTTTTAAAATCAAAACGCGAATCGATGTAGGCGCGAGGCGACTTAACCATCAAGCGCAAGTCGGTCTCGCCGCGCGGGTCGAACAATGACAGGTCAAAGCGACCGGCATCCCAATCGGCCTTGAGCTCGGGTGAGGCCTTCTCCCAAAACTGCTCGCGCAGCTCATCGACCAGACGCTCGTCATTCCAGCGGTACGTATCGACCTTCATACGCATTAAAATGCCTTGGAGCTGAGCCTCGAGCTCGGGGCGATCGTCCAAAAAGCACTGCATCTCGGCATATTCGTCGCATACGCAAAACACCTTGTTGGGCGAATTAACGGAGCTCTTCTCGTTGTCCTGGCGATAGCACAGGATGGGGTCCGCAATAAACGCGGCACGCTCGGCGCATGCCCAGACCTTAAAGTTAAAGCCCGCGTCCTGATACGATGCCCCCGGCGTGGGAAGGAACCGAATCTGATTGGCGTTGAGGAACTCGCGACGATAGATAGCCGACCAAATGGAAGGCTTGCGGTAGAAGATGCCCGGGCGATCGACGGGGCGATACGCGGCGCCCGTCATATGCCCGTCGATAATCCCAAACAGCTCGCGACGCTCGCTGGGCATGGACCAATACAGGTAGAAATCGCCTTTAACCACATCGGCATGCTCGGCGTCTGCCTTGGCGACCAGCTTTTGGAGCGAGTCCTCAAACATAAAGTCGTCGGATTCGAGGATGCCCACGTACTCGCCGCGGGCCATTTCCAGGCCGAGGTTCATCGAGTCGCCGTAGCCGCTGTTGGCCTTGTCGATCATCTTGACGCGTGCGTCACGCTCCATGTACTCGCGGATGATATCCGGCGAGCTATCGGTGGAGCCGTCGTTGATGCAGATGATCTCGATGTCCTTGAGCGTCTGAGCCAGGGCGGAATCGAGACACTCGCGCAGGTAGCGCTCAACATTGCAAATGGGGACAAGCAGCGAAACTTTAGGGGTATCAGAGTTCTGCAAGAGAACCTCCTGTTGAATAGCGTGTAACAGGGTCATTTTAGCAGCGATGCGGAGCCGGCCGGCAACGCCTAGGCTTAGATAAAGCGCTCCAGGCAGGCTTTGAGCCCACGGGTCGAAAGATAGAACAGCGTGGCGTCCGCCATAGAAACGCCCGAGGTTGCCGCAACGAGCTTGTGGGCGACACGGCGAACGGCGCCTTTACTGGGCGCATCCGCCCACTCCGTTCCCAAAAACGTCGTGAAAGCCCTGTTGACGCGGCCGGCAACGCGACGGAAGCCGTCCGCATCCAGACGCGCCAAGTCAAACACGATGAGGTCCAAAAACCAGGTGACCAGCTCGCCGGGGCACAGGGCCAAAAGGCCGTAGACCGCCCAGTCCTCCAAGACCTCCTCGAGCATCTGCATATGGGCATCGAGCTTTTTGGCGCGGGCCTCGTCACTGTTGAACTCATGCGTTGCCGAGTCGCTCTCCATCACGTAGTGGTAGAACTTGTCTGGCATAACGACGGTTTTGCTGGCAAGCGCATAGGCTGCAAACTGGAATACGACGTCCTCGCCCAAAGCCAAACCGGGAGCAAAGCGAATGCCCTCGCGATTGAGCAACGCGCGCGAAAAGGCCGCGCGGCAGGCATAGGGTTGCGCATTTGCGTGGAACAACAGCTGAGGATCGCGGGTGCCAAAGGTACCCGCATTGGGGCTCATGAGTTGCTGGACGCGCTTGGGGGCGGCATCGGCGGGCTCGCAGACGCCACCAAAAACGGCGACCTCGGCATCCGACGACCCCATGGCCTGCAGCACGCGCTCAACGGTTTGAGCATCGATGTAATCGTCGGCGTCCACAAAGAAGACGACGCAACCCTCAGCGGCATCGATGCCAGCATTTCGAGCGCACGAGACACCCGCGTTTTTCTGGTCAATCACCAGCACGCGATCGTCGGTCTGCGCGATTTGTCGCAGGACACGCAATGAGTCGTCAGCCGATCCGTCATTGACGCAAACAACCTGAATCGAACGCTCGGACTGCGCCAGCAGCGAATCGAGGCACCGCTGAATGGAGCGCGCAGAGTTGTAAACGGGGACGACAATGGTAGCTTTAGGACACGAGGCCTCTCCCATGCCGACCTACCCCCTCAGCGATTCGATGAGGAAGGCGGCGACCACGCCTGGGCCTCCAACCGAGGCGTAATACTTAGCACGCCCCAAGGCACCATCCGTCGCAAAACTCGGATGCTCGTCAACCCAGCCCTCAGGATCTTTGAGGATGGCAGCGAGATTCGCGCGCTTCCACGGCTTGAGGTCGTCAAGCGAAAAGTCCCCGGCGTCCAAGGCCACTTGGAATTCCTTTGCCATCTGCACCAGGAACTCCTTATAGAACTTAGGCGCCAGGCGCACGTAGTTCCACATGTACGAATCGTACTTAATGAGCTGATTGAACTTGAGTATGCGCGCGACATCGCCGCTTGCGTGGTCGTGGGCATAATCCTCTCGAATCCAACGCTCAATCTCGGCATACTCGGCATTGACGCAAAAGACCTTGGCCGAAGAATTGACCGAGGAGTTCTCGTTGTCCTGGCGATACGAAAGCACAGCATCGTGCAGGTAGACGGCCTTGTCGGCGCACGCGATCACCTTAAAGGCAAACGACGTGTCCTGAAAGGATGCACCCGGGGTCGGCAAGAACTTGATGCCGTTGCGCTCGAGAAAATCGCGACGGTAGACGGCCGACCAAATCGAGGGCTTTTGCTTAAAGAACTGTGTCGTGTCGCTTGGGTGCACCGGTTTGCCGCAGTCCTTGGGCTTAAACATCTCGTGCAGCGAGCGGCGCTCCTCGGGCTTGGACCAGTAGAAATCGAAGTTCGCCTTCGCAAAATCAGCGTTGCAGCCCTCAGCCGCCGACACAAGCTTCTCCAGCGCGTCGGGCGCCATAAAGTCATCGGACTCCAGGATGCCCACGTACGTGCCGCGCGCCATCTCCAGGCCGCGGTTCATCGAGTCGCCGTAGCCGCTGTTTGCCTTGTCGATCATCTTGACGCGTGCGTCGCGCTCCATGTACTCGCGAATGATATCCGGCGAACTGTCGGTGGATCCGTCGTTGATGCAGATGATCTCGATGTCCTTGAGCGTCTGCGCCACGGCGGAATCGAGGCACTCGCGTAGGTAGCGCTGAACGTTATAGATGGGGATAAGCAGCGACAGAACAGGGCTGCCAGAGGCGTTAGTAGACAAATGTGCTCCTTAGGAAATACCTGTCGTTTCATGGTATCAAAGGGTCAGCGCGCCAGCGGGCGTTTATATAATCTATGGAGCCTCTTGCGGGCAAAGTAGCCGCACGTCATGCGGCGGGCCCATGGCAGGTTCCTGCGTTTTATTCAAACCTTGCCGACAAAGCGCGGCGAGCCTTTACAATAGGACAGTCCAATGGACGTATTCGATAGCTTCCGTGCGGCGCATATCTGCCGCGCGTGAAAGGATATATTGCCCCATGTCTTCAACCCTTCCCGCCCCCATCGACAAGCTCGCCATCGTCGTCGTCACCTATAAGCGCCAGGAACTCTTGGCCAATCTGTTCGACTCTATGACCGAGCTCACGGCCGCGCCCTGGCGCATCGTGATTGTCGATAACGAGAATTCGCGCGAGACCGAAGCCATGTGCACCGCGTTCAACGAGCGCCTGGCGAACCTGTGGGGCATCGACGCCGAGCAGCCCGATGCGCAGGGCGGCACCGACCGTGTCATCTACGCTCCGCAGCTCGAAAACGGCGGCGGTGCAGGCGGCTTTTCGGCCGGTACCAAGTGCGCCTATGACCTGGGCGCCCAGTGGTTCTGGGTCATGGACGACGACGTGCTCGTCATCCCCGAGGGCATCGAGCGCCTGGCCAAATGGACCGACCGCTACGACGTCATCCAGGGCTCACGTCTGGACTTTGATGGCGGAGCGTTCTTTTGGCAGTATCAGCTCATCCTTTCACTCGGCATCCCCAACCCCGTCGCCAAGTGGGATCTGGGCCCCGAGGGCTACCGCGCCATGAATCAGCTGTGCTTTGAGGGCGGCATGTTCTCGCGCCGCGTGGTCGACAAGATCGGCCTGCCCGACGCCCGTTTCTTTATCTACGGTGACGACGCCTGCTACGGCTATGTCGCCAGCCAGCACTTCCCCGCCGCCGTGGTTGCCGACGTGGTGCTCAAGCGCGCCCGCGCCGTCTCCAACTGGGATATCGCCGGCAAACGTCAGCTCAACTCCACGAGCGACACCAACCGCTACTACATCATGCGCAACCGCGGTTATCTGGCACGCTACATGCAGATCTACGGCGACTACCACCCTATGCTGTTCCGTCTGGGCAACGCCGCGACCTTCTGCAAGGAATTCATTCGTCTGGCTGCCGTTGACAAGTGCTTTAAGACCGGCATTCCGGCGCTGCGCCGCGGCATGAAGGACGCCCGCAAGATCGTTAAGGATCCCAATTGGAAGCCCATGCCGCCTATGAAGGATGCCGAGTAGCGAAAGCTTTCTTCTAGCCCTTGCCCTAGCTTAGAGCCGCTGGCAAACCGCGGACACGTGCTGACCGTCAAAGCCGAAACCCCAACGCATACGGCCGACGGCGGGTCGAGGCACGCGAACATCGTCGATGCCATTTCGTTCGATTTCCAGCAATGCATGAACCGCCAACAGCTCCAAGCCCAAAGCATCGACGCCCGGGTCATACATCATGTTGATCGTGATAAGCGGGCGTTCATCGAGCATGCCGAGCGTATCGGCCACGTCAAGCACGCGACGGGCGGGAATCACCTGGATATGCCAGCAATCCGAGCTGCCATTTCGCTTGGAAGTGGGGTTGCAATAGCCGGGCAGCCCAAAGCAGAGTCCCTGGAGCGCCAGGTGATAAGCCGTACGTATATTTGACCGATTTGCATCAAGACCAAGATCGTCAAGAATGCAGCTCAATGCTTGCTTTACAGCGTCCTCGTCGCCTCGGCATAGCCCATCACGGAACGCGTCGATGACCTCAACGTCCTCAACAGCACACTCAAACCACTCCAGAATGACAAGACGGAGTGCCTGGTGCACTTCGTTGTTGGGCAGGCGCAGGGCACGAAGACGCGCGCCATCCTCCGAATGCTCCGTCATGTCCGTTGTCAGGAATCCGGATAGGTACAGCGCGGTCCAGATATCGTCAGGCTCGATGGAATTTGGCCCATCGGCATGTACATGCACCGGCACCTCAAGAGACCCATGTGGCTCAAGCAA
The DNA here is from genome assembly GCA_958415525.1 of uncultured Collinsella sp. GTDB lineage: Bacteria > Actinomycetota > Coriobacteriia > Coriobacteriales > Coriobacteriaceae > Collinsella. The sequence continues at coordinate 10,706 of CATYZE010000026.1, forward strand.
ATCGAACAACGCGGACAGGCACATAAGATTCCAATCATTGACACATGCGCTCAGGCGATCGGCGTAGCTATATAGATCGGTGCGAACAGGCGCGGTGCAACCCCGACGCAAGAAGTCCATCACGCGCTCCGGACTCGAGCAATAAAATCCACCGAACCGGTATCCCTCAAGCCACTCTCGAGAGTCATCTAGGCAGTCGTTGCGACCGGCGCTATCCAACAGCATCTGGACTTCGTCATCCGAAAACCCAAACCGCCGATCGCACCAGGCCGATAGCGGCGTTGCCGACCGATAGGAAACACCGCGCTGGGCCAACGCCAACTCGGCGGGACCGGGGCGCTCTCCCATCAGGCATGTCAATCGCAACGAGCTGCCGGTATGAGCGATCGCATCGAACAGTACCCGATCTAAATACTCGGCACAAGATGCATCCCGAAGGCTCTTCGTCTCCTTGTGACTTGGCAACGCCGCGTCATACTCATCCACGAGCAGAACAACTTGTTCGTCGCACGACGTCTCCAGCAGCGCTATGAGTGCGCCGAGCACGGAATCGATCTCGGCATCGTCCGCCACGCCACGCGCAACGCGTTCGACATGGCGCAGCTCACTTCGAGGCAAATCCGGGGCGTCCAACAACGGCAGCAGACGGGCACACTCGCGCTCGAGGACGCCACGCATGGTTAAGGCGGCATCGGTGCCACGCCTCGCAACCGCAGAAAGATCAAGCGATATCACCGGGTAGCGCGCATGCGCATCTCGATAATGACCGCCACCAGCCTCCCAAATCTGGGTGCCAGCGAATACATTGCAGTCTGCTCGACGGTGGACGGGTCGTTCCAAATAACATGTGAGCATCGATAGGTTCATGCTCTTGCCAAAACCCTTGGGCCGGCAGCAGAGTACGACAGATGCCTCACATTCCAACATATCGGCAATAAACATGGTCTTGTCGACCAATAAGCACCGATTGATTGCCTCGGAAAAGTCATACTCCCCGACCGGCAAAACCGCATCATCCGCATGGTTGATCAAACGTACGCCAATGGAATCGTTCGTTCCATAATTCGCCTGTTCAGACACCGTAAATTCTCCCTACAACGCAGCACGGTGCCCATTGTATCGAGGAGCAGGAACTCAATGACGTTGTCGTACCGACATTTCGCCCAACGGTAGCAATAAACGCCACGAGGGGGCATAACAAATCGTTGCACAACAAAAATGGGGCCCGATGTAACCGCACCGGACCCCGCACTAACTCTATTGAAAGCGATCTGAGAGATTACTCCTCGGAGCCATCCTCCCCTGAAGCCTTGTTCTGCTGATCGAGTTTATGCTTGCCACTCACAATAGACGTGGCGCCCAGCGTGGCCAAGCTTGCACTGGCAAGGCTCGCCATCACAATCAGATCGCCCGTCTTGGGCATATTGCCGCCAGATGACTTGGTAGTTGTAGTCGTCGTGGTTGTAGTGGTCACCATTTTGGAGTCATTCTGCTCCTGGACCTGGTTGTCAGCACCGCTCTTGTCGTCGTCTTCGGACTGTTTCTTTTCGCCCCCGGCCTTGCTCTTGTCCTTCTCCTCAGATTCAGAGTTCTTATCCTCGCCCTTCTTCTGTTCGGACTTGTCGCTCTTCTCCTCAGAGCTAGAACTCTTATCGGATTCGGTCTTCTCGGAAGCCTCGTCCTTGGAGTCGCCCTTTGCGGCTTCGGTCTTTTCCGCGGAAACCTGATCAGAGTTGTCCTTGTTCTGGGTCGAGCCGTTATTGACGCCAGCCATCAGCGAAGAGCCCAGCGTAGAACCAAGTTGCACGGAGAAAGAAGGCTTCTTGTCCGGCGAAGCAACGGGAGCGTCCGGCGCCTTATTCGAGTCATCCTTGGAAGCATCGGAACCAGGGGTTGCGTTAGAGCCGGAGCCGTTGTTAGAGCCGGTGCCAACGGGCGAATCGCTCGAGCCGGTGGATGAGTTAGAGGTGCCAGCGTTGGTTGAACCAGAAGCTTCGCGGTCCGTATTGCCGGCAGAGCTTGAAGACGAATCGCCCGCAGCAGAGCCGTTCGAGGTAGAGCCGTTGTTGGTGGTGCCACCAGCAGAGCCATCACCGTCATCATCGGTCGAGGGCGCATCCATCCTGCCATCGTTGGCATCGTCACTCGGGTCGTCATTCGAATCAGGCGCCGGCGCAGGTTCCGGCGTGGGTTCCGGCTGTTCGGGCTGCTCGGGCTTGTTGTCCTTCGCAGCGGCAGCCTCGTCCTCGGTGATATAAACCAAGCAGTCCTTCAGCTCGTTGCGGTAGCGGTTCTTCCAGCCCTCATGATACTGGGGCTGGCTCGAAAACTTGGTGGCAACGTTATCGACCACGCTATTGGAGAGCGCCGTCACAAACTCGCGGTCGGACATATCGTTGGAGAGATTCGCCCAACGGAAGAAGTCCCTGCAGCCACCGGTGCCGCACATGTTGGTGATGCTCCACACCATGCCCTTAACGCAATCGGCACGGCCCGAAATATCAATACCCAGGCCGCTCTTGAGCCACGCCTCGGTCACCGCATAGTACGAGTTGTACGCATAGGCATCTTGCAGAGCCGAAAACTCAGCAGGGTCGGTGTTATAAGCGCCCCGGAAGGCCTCCTGCGCAATACGGCCCAGCTCAGTGAGCTGGCCGTTCTCGTACATGGCATTGCTCGTGTTAGAAATCTCGCTGCCGCGATCAATCGCATCCTTGAGCATGCTGTATTTCTCGGGATTGTAGTTGTAGACCTGCTTCATAAACGGAATGAGCGACCAACGACGGTCGAACTGGTAATAACCCAGCGCGTTATAACCGTCACCGTACGAAAAGCCCTGGTTATAGTTGCCGTGACTCTCGTATTTGGTGAAGTACTTCATCTCGGGGGTCACGTTAACAAACGAAACGCCCTGGACCGACCTCAGCACGCCCGAGAAGGACTGCTGGGTATAGAGACCCTTATCGATATCGGTCGCATCCGAGGCAACGCCCGGTGTGGGCTCCTCAGCGGCAGCGGGTGCGGGTGCGGTAACGGCGCCAAACGAAAGCGCCAGCGTCAGGCCCGCGACAATAGCAGAATGCTTGGGCTGCATAAGATCCTCCCTGCATTGGTGTAGTTAAAGTGCAGTTTGCAAAGATAAGAGTAAGTATTGCAGCTCGCCCGTTGTTGCACAACAACCCCTCGGTAAACGGCAACAACCCTCCGCGAAATCCGCGAAATCTAAAGGAATTAAACAAACTGGTCGTCGGGCACCAGAAGAAGATCGCCGTAGCGTCCCATCAGCCCGTCTCTCAACTGACAGAAAGCGGGGATATAGACGTTCAAGATACGCTGAATCAAATCTTGAGCGAGCTTGTTGTCATAGATATGGACGTTCGTATTGCGGTCTCTGAGCATATCTAGCCATGCCGCCTCATCAATAAAGTCGTAGAATCGGTAGGCTTCCTTCAAGATGGCACGAGGAGACCCCGATGCAGCAAGCGTGGCGCCCTCATACTCGAGCAGACGTTTAAGGAGCTTCCAGCTCAGTTCAAACTGAAGGTTGAACTTATTAATCAATCCACTCTGAACAAAATCATTGCTAAGATCCTGATTGGGTGCATCCTCAAGATTCGCCAAGGCGCTGGCAAAGTTCTCATATTTTTTCATACAGAATCACACCATCCCTGGCAATTTCATCGAGCAATTGCTGCGATAAGGACTCATCCAGATTGACGACGTCTATATCTAAAAGAGTATCAAGACGCTCCTCTATCAGATATGAGAAACGGTCGAAATCCCGGCAACCTGCTACAGCAATATCAATATCGCTCTTAGGTAAGTTGTCACCGCGGGCACGAGAACCAAACAGCACAACCCTCTCGGCGTCACATTCCCGAGCAAAAATCTCAATTTGCTTGTACACCTTGTCGAGAGATACCATCTGCAGCCCTACAGCTTAATGTCGAAGTTGATCTCGGGGACGGCAGCAAGGTCGGCCAACGTCACGCCGTCGACGTACTTTTCGATCACGTCGTCCAGACCGCGCCAGAATTTGACGGTCGAGCAGAGATCGCTGCGGGCGCAGCAGTTGTCGATACCATCGCACGCCACCGGAGCAGTACTGCCCTCGACAGCGCGCAGGATGTCGCCAGCACGCACCTCGGAGGGATCCTTGGCCATCATGTAGCCGCCGCCCTTGCCGCGCACGCTCTTAAGCAGGCCAGCCTTCATAAGCGGACGAACCAGCTGTTCCAGATACTTCTGCGAAATGTGCTCGCGGTCGGCAACCTCGCGCAGAGCAATCTTGCCCTCGGCGTCACCGAGCGCCGCGATATAGATCATCAGTCGGAGGGCATAGCGGCCCTTAGAAGAAATGAGCATACCTACCCTACCATCGTTACTGGGACAAAACCAGGCTTGTTTGTCCCAAATCCTATGCAAGCGGAGCAAACAAACCTGATTATTATGTCCCTCATCTAAAAAGTCGAGTGGATTAGTCGGGTTTTCCCTTGACTAACGCCGAACCCATAGTAACTTTATTCCGAGAAGATTCCTAGGGTTTCGCACACCCATGAGTACACCATATACAGAGAGGGACAGCATGAGCGCAAATCCGCTGCTTTCCATCGAAGGTCTGACCGCCTCCGTGGACGAGAAGACCATCCTCCACAACGTCAACCTCAACGTCGCCGCCGGCGAGACCCACGTGCTGATGGGCCCCAACGGCGCCGGCAAGTCCACCCTTGGCCACCTGGTCATGGGCAACCCCGTCTACACGGTCAACGACGGACGTATCGTCTTTGACGGCCAGGACATCACCGAGCTCACCACCGACAAGCGCTCCCGCGCAGGCCTGTTCTTGAGCTTCCAGGCTCCGGTCGAAATCCCAGGCGTGCCGCTGTCGAGCTTTTTGCGCGCCAGCATCGCCGGCCGCCCCGGCCTGGAGATGAAGGGCAAGGAGTTCCGCCGTCGCGTCAAGGAGCTCGCGGCCGAACTCAACATGGATACCGCCTATCTCAACCGCGAGCTGGGCGTAGGCTTCTCGGGCGGCGAGAAGAAGAAGGTCGAGATGCTCCAGCTCCTGCTGCTGCAACCCAAGCTCGCCATCCTCGACGAGACCGACTCAGGCTTGGACGTCGATGCGCTTTCCACCGTCAGCCACGGCATGGACGCGTACCGCAAGAGCTGCGACGGCTCCATGCTCATCATCACGCACAACACGCGCATCCTGGAGCACCTGGATGTCGACCGTGTCCACGTTATGGTCAAGGGCCACATCGTGCGCGAGGACGACGCCTCGCTGATCCCCTGGATCGACAAGAACGGCTTTGAGACCTTCGAGCGCGAGGCCGCCGAGCAGCGCGCTCAGGCCGAGGCCGCCGCTGCCGAGCAGCAGGCGTAAAGGGGCGACGCAATGACCAAGAACCGCACCGAGGTCGCGGACATCGACCGTAGCCTCTACGACTTCACCTATGGCGAGGAGGGATTCGAGCGCCTCGACGCCGGCATCACGCCCGACATCGTGCGCGAAATCAGCGCCAAGAAGGACGAGCCGCAGTGGATGCTCGACCTGCGCCTCAAGTCCCTCGAGATCTTCAACCGCTTCCCGGATCCGACGTGGGGCCCCTCCATCGAGGGCCTGGACATGGACAACATCGTCACCTACGTCAAGCCCAACACCGACCAAAAGCACGACTGGGAGTCGGTGCCCGACGACATCAAGAACACCTTTGAGCGCTTGGGCATCCCCGACGCCGAGCGCAGCTACCTGGCAGGCGTCGGCGCGCAGTACGACTCCGAGCTCGTCTACCACAACATGCAGGACACGGCGTCCAAGATGGGCATCGTCTACTCCGGTATTGAAGAAGCCCTGCACGATCCACAGTGGGAACCGCTCATCCACGAGAAGTTTATGACGCTCATCCCGCCCACCGACCACAAGTTTGCGGCCTTGCACGGCGCCGTATGGTCGGGCGGCTCGTTTGTCTACGTGCCCAAGGGCACCAAGTTGGACTTCCCGCTGCAGAGCTACTTCCGCCTTAACGCCAAGGGTGCCGGCCAGTTTGAGCACACGCTCATCATCGTCGAGGACGATGCCGACCTGCACTTTATCGAGGGTTGCTCCGCGCCCAAGTACAACGTGGCCAACCTCCACGCCGGCGCCGTCGAGCTCTTTGTGGGCAAGCGTGCGCACCTGCGCTACTCGACCATCGAGAACTGGTCCAAGAACATGTACAACCTCAACACCAAGCGTGCGCGTGTGGACGAGGACGGCGACATCGAGTGGATCAGCGGCTCCTTCGGCAGCCACGTGGGCTACCTCTACCCCATGAGCGTGCTCAACGGCCGCCGCGCCCGGTCGAGCTTTACCGGCATCACCTTTGCCGGCGCCGGGCAGAACCTCGACACCGGCTGCAAGGTCGTGCTCAACGCGCCCGAGACCTCGGCGACCGTCGAGACCAAGGGCATCTCCAAGAGCGGCGGCATCCAGACCTTCCGCAGCTCCATCGTGGCCACGCCCAAGGCCGAGGGTTCCAAGGCAACCGTGAGCTGCCAGTCGCTGATGCTCGACGACCAGAGCCGCTCCGACACTATTCCGGCCATGGACATCCGCGCCAAGAACGTCGACATCGGCCACGAGGCTACCATCGGCCGCATCGGCGACGACAAGGTGTTCTACCTGATGAGCCGCGGCATCTCGGAGGAAGAGGCCCGCACCATGATCGTCAACGGCTTCGCCAACCCGGTCTCCAAGGAGCTGCCGCTGGAGTATGCCGTCGAGATGAACAACCTGATCAAGCTCGAGATGGAAGGAGCGATCGGATAATGAAACAGACCACGAACACCGCTGCTACCACGCTCGAGCAGGTTAATGCGATGCCTGCTGCCACTTGGGGTTGGCTCAAGATGAACCAGACCAAGCTTGAGCTTTCGGACGAGCTTGCCGTCGCTCCTGCCGAGGCCGTCGAGGTCGAGGGCTTGGACGAGCAGTTCCGCGGTGCTGCCGACACCTTCGACGCCGCCATGAACGCCATGGCCGAGCGCTTCCCCGAGCGCCGCGCCTCCGCCCCCGGTGATGCCGCCGACCGCGCCCGCATCACGCCCGAGACCGAGCTCGACGTGCCCGCCACCTCTGTCTACCAGGCCTGCGCCATTAAGCTCGAGGAGGAGCTCTCCCCCGCTGAAGCCTTCGAAACCGGCATGGGCGAGGCTGCCTACGCCTACATGGCCGAGCACGCTACCAAGCGCATCGTCATCGATGTGCCCGCATACAAGCACGCCACGGTTACCGTGCGCGTGAGCGGTGTCGATACCGCCGCGGCCATCGCCGCCATCGACGTCGTCGCCCGTCCGCAGGCAACGCTCGACCTGCAGATCGCCCTGGACTCCCCCGTTGCTGGCGAGGGTGTCGTGGGCTCCGTGCTGCGCGTCTGCGCCCACGAGTACGCCACCGTCAACGTGACCTGCACGCAGACACTCGACGACAGCTGGATCGCACTCGACGACACCGGTCTGTTCCTGGACGAGGGCGCGCGCGTCAACGTGCAGCACACCGTCCTGGGTGCCGGCGCCAGCGCCACCGGCCTTGCCGGCGACCTGCTGGGCGACACTGCCAAGGTGACCATCGATACCGATTACCTGGGCGCCCGCCAGCAGGTGCGCGACTTTAACTACGAGCTGCGCCACCGCGGTCGCAAGACCGAGTGCGAGATCGACGCCAACGGCGTGCTGACCGGCACGTCCAAGAAGGTCTACCGCGGCACCATCGACCTCGTACACGGCTGCAAGGGCGCGACCGGCACCGAGCGCGAAACCGTGCTGCTGGCCAACAAGGGCGTCGACAACAAGACCGTCCCCGTCATCCTGTGCGACGAGGACGACGTCGCCGGCAACCACGGCGCCACGATCGGTCACGTCCGCGACGAGCAGCTATTCTACCTCGCCTGCCGCGGCCTTGACCAAAACGCCGCCGAGGACCTGTTCATCCGTGCCAAGCTGGAGGACGCCGCGCTTTCCGCCACTGACGAGCGCACCCGCGCCGCCGTCGTCCGCCTAGGCAACAACCTGATCGACAACTTTGAAGAGGAGCTCGCATGATCGACACCGAGCACGTTAAATGCGACACCTGTACTGCCCCCGAGCCCATGGAGCTCGACGCCAGCGACGAGGCTTCGCGCGGCTGGCCCACCGTGGACATCGAGACCAACCCCTACAAGGGCCAGTTCCCGCTGTTCCAGCAGCACCCCGAGATCGCCTTCCTCGATAGCGCCGCCACCGCGCAGCGCCCTGCCTGTGTGCTCGACGCCGAGCGCGACTTCTATCAGCGCATGAACGCCAACCCCCTGCGCGGCCTGTACTCGCTGTCCGTCGAGGCCACCGAGGCCATCGCGAAGGTCCGCCAGCAAATCGCCGACGTCATCGGCGCCACCCAGGCCAACGAGGTCGTCTTCACCCGCAACACGAGCGAGTCGCTCAACCTGGTCGCCAAGAGCTTTGCGCCCACAGTGCTCGAACCGGGCGACGAGGTCGTCATCACCATCATGGAGCACCACTCCAACCTGATTCCGTGGCAGCAGGTCTGCCGCGAGACCGGTGCCAAGCTCGTCTACCTCTACCCCACCAAGACCGGCCAGCTCACCACCGAGGAGGTTCTTGCCAAGGTTGGCCCCAAGACCAAGATCTTGGCCGTGGGACAGGTCTCCAACGTGCTGGGCGTCGAGAACCCGGTCAAGAACCTCGGCAAGCTCGTGCACAAGTACGGCGGCCATCTGGTCGTCGACGGCGCGCAGTCGCTGCCGCACATGCCGGTCGATGTGGCCGATCTGGGCGCCGACTTCTTTGCCTTTAGCGCACACAAGGCCATGGGCCCCATGGGCATCGGCGTGCTGTGGGGCAAGATGGACCTGCTCAACGCCATGCCGCCCATGCTTACCGGCGGCGAGATGATCGATTCGGTCACCGAGCAGGACGCCGTCTGGGCGCCCGTCCCCGAGAAGTTCGAGGCCGGCACGCAGGACGCCGCCGGCATCTTCGCCACGGGCGCCGCACTCGATTACCTGGTCAACACGGTGGGTTACGAGAACATCCAGGCACGCGAGCAGGCACTCGTCCATTATCTGATGGGCGAGCTCATGCAGCTCGACTTTGTCCAGATCATCGGCTCGATCTACTGGGACAACCACCACGGCGTCGTGAGCTTTAACGTCAAGGGCATCCACCCGCACGACGTCGCGAGCATCATGGACATGGACGGCGTCTGCATTCGCGCCGGCCACCACTGCGCGCAGCCGCTGCTCACCTGGTTGGGCGTCGAGAACCTTGCCTGCTGCCGCGCCAGCGTGGCCTTCTACAACGACAAGGCCGACATCGACAAGTTCATCACCGGCCTGCATCACGTTTGGAGCACGTTCAATGGGTAATCTGTACACCTCTACCACATTTATGGAGCACAACTCGCACCCCGACTACAAGTACGAGATGGATGCCCCCACGCACGAGCACGACGGCATCAACCCCAGCTGCGGAGACGAGCTCACCTTACAGCTACGTGTCGAGAACAACGTGATCGAGGAGGCCTCCTTTACCGGCCACGGCTGTGCCATCAGCCAGGCCAGCGCCGATATTATGGCCGACCTCATCACCGGCGAGACCGTCGAGGAAGCTCGCCGCCTGGCAGAGCTCTTCCTCGCCATGATCCGCGGCGAGCAGCTCTCCGAGGAAGACCTGGAAGACCTGGACGAAGCCGCCCAGCTCCAGGACATCTCGCACATGCCCGCCCGCGTCAAATGCGCCGAGCTCGCCTGGCGCACCCTCGACGGCATGCTCACGGGACAAAATAATCAGTAGTATTTGTCCCAAATCTTAAGAATTTTGTTGGCCGAATCACTTGACAAGAGTGGTTCGGCCATTTTCTATTCCGAGCCCTCAGCCTGAGCATTCACCCGCGCATAAGCGCGCACGATACGAGAGACGGTACTCTTGCTGATTCCCGTATACCGTTCGATCTCGCGCACCGTGTAGCCGCCATCGTGCAGGGCGAAAACGATTCCGTCTCGCCGCGAGGGTGCTACGGTCTTGAGTTCGTTGAGCGGCACACCCAGGCGCTTCGCCATCTTGTCGGCAAACGCACGCCGCTCCCACTCTGTCTCATCCATATCGTGAATCACCGGATCGGAACCATCGGGCATCGACAGAGAATAATCCAGAAACCCCTTGGCAGACTCAAAGAGCTCGAGCACACAAGAAGGGTCCGAAAATCCCCTCGTCGTATCGTTGTCGTACGCTCTCAGATACTCGGCAAAGCTGCTCCAGGGATAACGCTCGATCAGGGCGATACCCGCCTCCTGCGGATTAGCGTGAACATAGCGAATGGCAGCCATTAGATAACGGTCGGTATCGAGCGAGCGCCGGTCAAAACGGTTCTGGAACAGATGACCCGTGCGCCCCGTGCGTTTATTGAACCGCCGCGCGTACGTCAAAAGCAGCCGGTGCATCGCCGCGCTCATCGCGTCCTCGTAATCTGCAAGCACCAGATGCACGTGATTGCCCATAAGGCACCAGGCGATAACCGTCACGCCCGCCTCGCGGCAGCACTCGCGCATCAGCTCCAAAAACTCCCACCGGTCTTCATCGCCCTCAAAGATGAGCTGCTTGCCCACACCGCGGGCACAGACATGGTAAAAGCCGGTAACCGTTCTCCAAACGCGCTGCATGGCGCTCCCTTCGCCGGGATCTGATTGCCATCCAATACAGCACGATTGAAGCGTGCCATCAAAACATTCACGCAAAACAATACACTCGCGCGGCCAAAGGCAGTAAACGGGCGGCGAACGGCACCGTTGCAACAGGTCAGACCCCGCAACGCATACAAGAGCTGACCAAAAGCTTGCCCAAGACGAACCCCCTCTACGGAAGTTCGCGACCACAGAACATATAGTTAAACCGTTTCAATTAAAACTTCCGGACTTCTCGCTACGAAAACTGAGCCGTTCGCCGAATATTCCGTGCATTTCGCGGTATTATAGGGGCTGCATGTCATGTCCCTTTCGAAGGGTCGACCGGCAATCGCCAGCCACGACCCCCAGACGGGACGCCAACACGATAGAGAGGAGAGGCATGCAGTACTCACAGGAAGTGGAGAACATGTGCCCCGTTGCCAAGGGTGCATACCACGGCCCCGCACCCATCCCCGAGGAGGGCAAGTGGGTCCAGGCTAAGGAGATTTCCGACATCTCCGGTCTTACGCACGGTGTGGGTTGGTGCGCACCTCAGCAGGGCGCCTGCAAGCTCACGCTGAACGTCAAGGACGGCATCATCGAGGAGGCCCTCGTTGAGACCATCGGCTGCTCGGGCATGACCCACTCTGCCGCCATGGCTTCCGAGATCCTTCCCGGTAAGACCATCCTCGAGGCCCTCAACACCGACCTCGTTTGCGACGCCATCAACGTTGCTATGCGCGAGATCTTCCTGCAGATCGTTTACGGCCGCAGCCAGACCGCGTTCTCCGAGGGCGGCCTGCCCGTGGGCGCCTCCCTCGACGACCTCGGCAAGGGCCTTCGCTCGCAGGTCGGTACCATGTTCGGCACCAAGGCCAAGGGCGCTCGTTACCTCGAGCTCGCTCAGGGCTACGTCACCCGCATGGCTCTCAACGACAAGAACGAGATCATCGCGTTCGAGTTCCTGAACCTCGGTAAGTTCACCGACGCCGTCAAGGCCGGCAAGACCCCCGAGGAGGCCATCGCTGGCGCTATGGGCCACTATGGTCAGTGGGAGAATGCTGCCAAGTACATCGACCCGCGCACCGACGAGGAGACTCACTCCGTCGCCAGCGTGTTCCCGGTTCACGAGTAGAAAGGGAGGGAAATAACTATGACTGTTACGTTCGAAGGTTACGAGCGCCGCGCTGACAAGATCAACAAGTGCCTCGCCGACAACAGCATCGCCTCCCTCGAGGAAGCTCTGCAGATCTGCACCGACAAGGGCTTCAACCCGCGTGAGATCGTCAACAACACCCAGTCCATCGCCTTCCAGAACGCCGAGTGGGCCTACACCCTCGGTTGCGCTCTCGCTGTCAAGCGTGGCGCCAAGACCGCTTCTGAGGCTGCCGCCATCATCGGCGAGGGCATCCAGGCCTTCACCGTTCCCGGCTCCGTTGCCGAGGACCGCAAGGTCGGTCTGGGCCACGGCAACCTGGGCGCTATGCTGCTCTCTGACGACACCGAGTGCTTCGCCTTCCTGGCCGGCCATGAGTCCTTCGCTGCCGCTGAGGGCGCTATCGGCCTGGCTCTGAACGCCAACAAGGCTCGCAAGAAGCCGCTGCGCGTCATCCTCAACGGTCTGGGCAAGGACGCAGCCCAGATCATCGCCCGCATCAACGGCTTCACCTATGTGAAGACCCAGTTCGACTACTACACGGGCGAGCTCAAGGTCGTCGAGACCATCCCCTACTCCGATGGTCCCCGCGCTGCCGTTAACTGCTACGGCTCCGACGACGTCCGCGAGGGCGTTGCCATCATGTGGCACGAGAACGTCGACATCTCGATCACCGGTAACTCCACCAACCCCACGCGCTTCCAGCACCCCGTCGCTGGCACCTACAAGAAGGAGCGCCTCGAGGCTGGCAAGAAGTACTTCTCCGTCGCTTCTGGTGGCGGCACTGGCCGTACCCTGCACCCGGACAACATGGGCGCCGGCCCTGCCTCTTACGGCATGACCGACACCATGGGCCGTATGCACTCCGACGCCCAGTTCGCCGGTTCTTCCTCCGTGCCTGCGCACGTCGACATGATGGGTCTCATCGGCATGGGCAACAACCCCATGGTCGGTGCCACCGTCGCCTGCGCTGTCGCCGTCGAAGAGGCCCTCAAGGCCTAATCGCGCCCACGCGATGCTCATATAGTTGAGCTTAGGAGCCGCTATCCACCCGGGTAGCGGCTCTTTTTGTTTGCACTGTCGCAGGGTAGCCAATGCCGATATATCAGTTGGAGCGAAATACGAGATGTGATGAGACGGAGCGTCAGAACGTCCATGACGCCCACCTGCCATATGTGCCCTTTACCGATTTGCCGAGTCTTTGCGGCCCCATTGCCGATCACCCGTGCGACAATGCGCCGAACGAGAAAGGAATCCGATGGAATCGACTGATGTACTGGTAATTGGATCTGGCATTGCGGGCCTTTGCGCCGCCATCGAAGCGGCACGCACGGGTGCAACCGTCACTGTGGCAAGCGCCGGCAAGACTATGAGTGGATCGAGCTTCTTCCCCGGAACCTGGGGCTTAGGGCTTATCGGACCCGTTAACGAAGACGACGAACAAGACCTCATCGACACCATCCAGACCGTCGGCGGCGGTGTCGCCGACCCCGAGCTCGTCCAGACGTTCGTCCACGGTATTCCTCAGGCCATCCAATGGCTCGAGCAGGATCTAGGTGTTGAGCTCCAGCGTCCGCAAAGTGCCGAGAGCGCTCAACAAAAGCAGTTTATCCCCTGCTTTGACCACAAGACGCGCATGTGGCGCGGCCTCACCCGCAAGCCCCTTGAGGACGCTCTGACGACCCGGATCGAGTCGCTCGGTATTCGCCTGCTTCCCTGCCATGAGCTTATCGACCTTGTTGAAGATACGGACGGCAGGATCACCGGCGCCGTGCTCTACGACCTCACCAAAGATCGAATCGTGCCCTTTGCTGCCAAGGCCACGATCATTGCTGCGGGCGGCACGGGTGGCCTGTTCGAGCGCAGTCTCACTTCCGCCGACGTGCTCAGCTCATCACAGGCTATCGCGCTGGCGCACGGTGCGTCCCTTACTAATATAGAGTTCATGCAGATGATGCCCGGCTTTATCGAGCCCAAGCGAAACCTTGTTTTTAACGAGAAGACCTGGCGCTACGTCAAGTTCGACCAGCCGGTCGATATCGCCGACGATAAGCTCGACGATCTGCTCGAGCAGCGCTCCGGATATGGTCCTTTCACCTCGCGCTTGGCCTCCCGCGCCATCGACCTCATCATAGATCAGGCAGGTGCAGAGGGCCTGGCGCTCCACTATGACTTCCCCCGCGAGGATGTCCCCGAGTTTGTGCAGACCTTTGCCACCTGGCTACAAGACGAGCACGGCATCGCGCCGACCGACGAGATGCGCGTGGCGATGTATGCCCACGCCGCCAACGGCGGTATCAAAATCGACAAGACCGCGTACACGGGCGTTGAGGGCCTCTACGCCTGCGGTGAGGCAACAGGCGGCATGCACGGCGCCGACCGCATCGGAGGCTTATCGAGCGCCAACGGCATCGTGTTCGGACGGATTGCCGGCGCATCGGCGGCGCAGGCGGCACAGGACGCCCCTGAGACGCTCCTGAAGACAGATATCGCCCTCCCCCAGCGCGGCCTCGCCAAGGCAGATGCAGAGCGCCTGACACGCAGCCTCAAACGCACGATGAGTACCTACTGCATGATCAACCGTACCGAGTCGGGCCTGTCCTCGGCGTTGCATGAACTTGAAGGTCTGAAGTCCGAATCCGAAGCCTTGAGAATGCAAAACGCCCAGGACAGCGAAATCGCGGCCCTCGCTCGCCTGCAATCGCAGGTGCTGCTGGCAACCGAAATGATCAAAGCCATGCGCAAACGAACCGAAAGCCTCGGATCGCACTACCGAGCGGACTAAGCTGGACACCGATCTAAAGCAGAACACAACAAATCGATATCTATGGGCCCCGTGAGCTCGAAGTGGCACGGGGCCCATTCGTGTCCGCACGACAGCGTATCCTTATCTTGAATGCAGAGCGGGAAAAGCCCGCGCAGACAATCGACCAGGATGGAAGAGAAATGGACAGTAGAGATATCGAGAAGTGGCGCGTCGAACTTGATAGCTACGCCCATACGGAAGACGGTGTTGAGTATTGGCTCGCACGAGATTTAATGGAACCCCTCGGATATACCCAATGGCGCAACTTCGAGACAGCGGTGAAAAGAGCCATGGCCTCGTGCGAAACTAATGAAATTCCTGTTGCCGCCCATTTTGCTGAAGCCAGCAAAATGGTAGACGCCGGTGTTGCAACGCGAGCCGTCAAGGACTACAAGTTAACGCGCTACGCATGCTATTTAATCGCCCAAAACGGAGACCCTAACAAACCGGAAATTGCACTCGCCCAGGCATACTTTGCCGTGCAGACACGCCGTCAGGAGCTTATAGAGCGACGCTGCGCAGGCGGCCGCTGCGGCGCTTCGCGCCTTGCGCGCTGCGCTGGCAAATGCTCGCGCATTTCCTCAGCTCCGCGCCCTTACGGGTTCGACCACATGCGAGGTCAACAAAAAAAGACGGCCAACTTTCGCTGACCGTCTAAACATACTTTGGTGGGCCGTCAGGGGGTCGAACCCTGGACCTTGGGATTAAGAGTCTTGAACGTGCGTTTTGGGCAAGCCCTGTACCAGCAAAATCGCAGGTAACGCTGCCTCTCTTCGTTCGTACTTTACTGAAACCGTATTAGGGAACGGTTATTGACGGATATCAAGTCATGCATAAAACCCCTCCCCGGCATATACCGGGGAGGGGTTTAGGCGTCTATGGACGATTAACGCTCACGATGCAGAATGCGACAGTCGTGACAACACCGCCGAACAATGTCCCGAGCACGAACGTCAGCGCGATCATCGACGCGTGCCATCCGACACGTAGCACTGCAGTCGATCAAGGGCATAACCGTAGATGCCCGCGTAGTCGTCGCCACCGTACGTAGTGCCATCATCGCAGACCTCATCATGGTAGTCGGGATGGGCGACATCCTGGCTGCGGTAGTAGACCTGCTTGTACTCGCCGGACGGGGTGATGTAGTACATCTTCACGCCATCGATCGTCTGGCCCCAAAGGCCCGCCATGCCGTTGACGGAGTCGCCGTAATTGGCGGTCTGGACGTAATCGAGCCAGCCGCTCTCCTTGGTGTGGACTCGGTACATGAGCGTGCCGCTGTCGACCCAGGCGATGAGCATGTCATGGGCGCCGTAAGGCATTCCGGCGAAGCCCTCGCTGGTGCTGTCATCGAAGTTGGTCACGACCTCGTTCCAGCCGCCGCCGCGGTTGTGCAAGGCGTAGTGGATGTTGACGGACGCCCCGGTCGACTTGGGGAACTTAGTGCGGCTGGTGGACGTCGCCGGAGTGTACGTGCCGCCGTTGCCGTTGGTCGGCGCGATGGGCGCCACGTAGCCGCTACCGAGATAAGACGCGACCGCCTGTTTGAACTCCCACCACGACTTGCCGTAGGCCTGGAAGTATCCATTCGGATCGGTATGGTCCGATCCTCCCCAGCGCTGCGCGGCCTCGTAGTGGGACAGCAGGCGGGACGTATCCCAGCCGTGTGCTCGAAGCTCGTCACCGGTCCATTTCACGGCCTCAGCCCACTGGTTTGCAAAATCCGTCGCGTTGGTGGCGTGTGCCAGCTCGATGCCGATCGTGTACGGGTTTCCGTTACCGACGTGCCAGCACAATCGATTCTCCGCGACCGTGTTGTAGACCGTGGATCCGTCCAGCTCCATAACATGGTGCACGGCGTAGGTGTCATCGCGGCCCCACAGCAAAGTGTGGTTGTAGGCGCTCGCGCCAGGATTCGCCGTCTCGTGGATGACGAGGTAGCTGGCGTTGAGATAGCCGTGGCCGCCGCTTACATACTTGTCGACGCTCTGATACGCCTCGGCTCCGCACGGGGCGGCGAGGGCCGCGGCGAGCGCGAGGACGATGGCGAAAACACTGCGCAGCGGCAGCTTGCGCTTGGGCTCGGCGTTAGTCTCCGTCATGGTCGCCACCCGCCTTCAAGCGCGCGGAGTCCACGGCCTGCTCGGCAGCGGCATAGATGGCCGCGCTGGCGACCCCGCAAACGGTGCCGATGGCGGCAACGGTCTGGTTGTCCGTCGCGATGCCGGCGACACTGGTCGCGACGGAACCCAAAAAGGCAGCCGTGCACAGCCAGAACTTTCTGCTCGTCAGCTTCTGGACGATCTCGTCTTTGGTCATTGATTCCTCCTCTTAATCCAATACGGGCTGCCTCATGGCGTCCTCGTAGAGACGCGTTCCCGTGCCGTTGCCGCCCAGCCCGTGGTAGGCGGCGTACACACTCTCAAGGTGCCGGCGCTCCTCGACGGTTAGACCGCCCTGCGCCATGGCCCTCTCATGGATGCGCTGCAGCTCAGCCCAGAGCAGCGCCCGCATCCCCGCCTTGAGTGCCTCGCTGGCCTCGCGCTCGCGCTCCGCCCGCTCCGACGCCTTGCGTCCCTGGGCCTTGGCGGTCGCGACGCACGCGGCGACTATTGCCGACACCAGACAGGTCACTGTGGTCGTCACGACGATCTGCGCCAGTGATGCCACGCTTGCCCTCCTTTCTTCCGGTATTTGCCGCTGATCTCAGGGCTACGAGCCATGTCGAATCCCCTGTAAACGAGCGCCCGGCGCGCGGGACCCGACACCAGATCGGGCACCATGCACCGGGCGATTGCGCGGAATAACTCGGCCGCCGAGAGGACCGAAACGGCCTTCCTAATGCTCGACGGCGGCACCCTAAGCTTCCTCCGCGTACTCTTCTCCGACGATTTCCTTGTATTCATCGCTGGTGATCCACTTGCAGCCAACGGCTCGATACACCATTGCCTTGGTCCAGAGACCGCGCTCGTAGTAGCGTCTCACCTTGTCGTAGTTCTTCGAGTGCGCCGCGGCGGCTGTCGACTTGATGCGTCCTGCCATTACTGTTCACCCCCGACCGTCATCATCAGGTAGTCGATATTCGCCGTGTTCGTCTCTGTCTGGCTGGGTTCGGCGACCTTTTCGCGCATCTGCTCCAGCAGTTTGCCAACGTCCGGGACCTCGCCCTTTCCGTAGGCGGCGATGGCTGCGGTGTAGGCCAGTTTCTTGGCCTTCAGCTCGGCGTACTCATCGTCGCCTATGGCGCCGGCGGCATGCGCGAGTTCGGGGTCCCCGATCTGTCCGAGCAGGTTGCCGAGGGCGTTGACCTCGGCCTGAACGGGATCCGCCTCGAGCGTTTCCATGTTCTCATCCATCCGTATTCCTCTCAGTGTCTGTCCTGCGAGCGCAGGCTGATATACATTTCCCGATCGCCGCCGAAGAGGTCGCAGAACATCGCGTCGAGCGATCGAACCGTCATATGGACGTCCATCCGGAATCGCGGGACGCCGTCCCCGTGCCTCTTCACGAGCGAGCCGCGAAACGACCGATAGGAGGAAAGCGCCTGCTCGGTCGTCATGCGCCCGTCCGCCACCATCCGCGCATGCGCGCGCATCCTGCGGCGCGCGCGGGATATCGAGCTTGGTATCGGCGTGACCACGACCCTTCCGGTGTCCGAAAACCGAAATCGCTTCTTTAGGAAGCAGAACCCGCGGGACAGCTTGACGATGTGTGTCTTGCGGTCGTTGATCGATATTCCGAGGGAGGTGCAGAGCCGGCGGGCGGCATCCAGGAAGGCGCGGAGTGTTTCCTTGTCCCGCGCGATGTAATACGAATCGTCCATGTACCTGCCGCTCGCATCGATGCCCGGCCACCGCTCTCCGAGGCGGTCGAGCGGGGACGGGAGCGCTACCGCGATGACCTGGCTCGGCTCGCTGCCGAGACCGAGCCCGACGGGGCCGTTCGCCTCGATCTGCAGGCGCATGAACTCGATGGCCATGGGGTCCGTGAGACACCTCTCGACGAGAGACATCGCCGCACCATGGTCGATCGACCCGAAATAATTCGAGAAGTCCATCAGGAGAATGTAGCCGTCGGATCCGTTCCGCCTCCAGTGTGCGGCGAGCTGGCTCTTGAGGCGCATGAGCGCGTAGTCGGTGCCGCGACCCCTCATGTTCGCCGCGCAGCCGGGCGTGAGAGTCGGCCACACAGCAGGCGCCAGCACCGCCCTGGTGACTGCCTTCTGGACAACGCGCTCGGAGAAGCGGGGCGCGGCGATATCGCGGGGCTTTCCGCGCTCGATTACGCGAAAGCGGACGAAGCCCCTCCGTATGTCAGCTCCGTTGATCAGGTCCTGTCTGGCATAGAGGCAATTGCGCAGCACGTGCACCATATACCGCTGCACGCTCGCCTTCCAGCAGACACCCTTCGCCGCATCGCGGGCGGATTCGATTAGGTTGTCGAGTTCGGCGGCCTTGGAGATCGTGAGGGCGCCGCAGCGTCTCGCCCTGTTCGCGGCCCTCTTGGCGTCCCGTCGCGCCCTCCTGGCGGCACGGCGCTCATCGCTATTCATTGTGGCATCCCGCACGGCCTTCGCCATAAGGCGGCAGCGTCCGCAGGCCGCATGGGGAGGAGCGATGGAGCAGCGGCGGGCGCAGAGGTCCGCTGCCATGCAAGAAGCGGCCCGCCCTCCCCGCGGGATGCGATTTTACGGGCCCTCGCCCGACCGCCGTCCCTTCCTTCCTCATGAGCTCTGAGCCCCGTGTTTCGACGGGGCTGTCTGGCAAGTACGGGCAATCCCACGCGCGGGCGGATCCAGTCGTTCGTGGCGTCGTTGTAGTTGGCGTTGCCGTTGTTGTCGACGTAGCAGGCGGACGAAGAAGAGTCGCCCTGGACGGACCGGAGCCACCAGTTGTAGCGCGTAATAAGAGGCGGCGTGCATATGATTCTATCCCAGGCACTCGTTGCCGCCGCCCCTCTTTATCAGTTTCACGCCGCTACGCGCTCCCTTCAGGAGCTTGACCTCGGAGTCGACAAGCTCCGCCATGCGCTCGAATGCGCCGGCGTGCTGTATGTCGCCCTTCCTTCGGTACATCTCGAGATATGCCTGCGCATCTTGGTAGAGCTGCTCGCAATCTGCGATCGCGAGAGTGTAGTGTCTCTTGCGGGCGGCGACGTTTTCGGGGCTGCTCGGATAGAACGCCTGCCCCTTCACGATGTTGTAGACCACGCTCCTCGCCGTCTCGGCCATGGGCACGGCGAAAGTAAAGCGATGTGATTTCGGTATCGCGCTCGATGTGATGATGCCGAGCACCTCCACACGCAGCTCGACAGCGGTGTTGTAGAACTCGAACGAGCTCAGGTTCCGCAGCCTCTCGGGCACGCCGCTCAAGCGACCGCCTCCCTTCCCCTCGAATTTGCCGGACGAGGCGCACGCGCGAGGCGTGCGCCAAGTCGGGTGCTGGGCACGGTCCGCTTCGCTACCCTAGGAGGAAGCCCACGCGCGGGCGGATCCAGTCGCTCGTGGCGACGTTGCAGGTGGCGGGGCCGTCGGTGGCGACGTAGCAGGCGGACGAAGAAGAGTCGCCCCGGACGGACCGGAGCCACCAGTAGCAGCGCGTCCCGTTGAGGCGAGCCGCCGTGTCATGGAAGAGGTCGAACTGGCAATCGAAGCCGACGGAGTAGCCGGGCGTGCCCCAGACCGGGTAGCCGTAGACCTCCATCTCCGAGAGCGACCAGACCTTGCCGATATCCTGCCAGCTCCAACTGTTGGAGTCGGTGAGTGCGCCGGACGCGCTGTAGCGCTCCTCCAGCAGCACGCGCTGAGTGAGGATGTACTTGGTAAGCCCCTCCGGCAGGCACGCCTCGAAGGCCTTCTCCCAGGCCTTGAGCTGCGAGCACAGGTACGGGTTCTTGACGTCCGCCGTGCCCTGGTTGGTGTTCGTCTTGTTCCACGGCAGGTTAGACGAGTTCGCCACGCCGGCATAGGATGAGCTGATCGCGATGGGCGCCGAGGCCACGAACGCGATATGGTGCCCCTTGCTTCGGTCGTCGCACCACAGGTACGGGTCGATGTGCGCGATGACGAACCGCACGGACTGCTGGCCCGCCACCGCCGATGCCGAGACGAGCGGCACGTCGATATAGTCTCCGACTCGGAGGCCGGAGAAGTTGTTCGCCGCGATTCGCCTGTGAAGCGCATCGTATACCGTGCCTGACCCGATCTCGCCGGAGAGCAGCGTCGCGATGTTCTGCCCGCCGTACTTGCCGATGAGCGCCTGGCGGGAGTACTCCGCGCCGTTGAGCGCGAGCTGCGCGTTCGACCTCGCGGTGTCGTCGATGACGCTGAGCGACTGGCCGCCGACGACCAGTGTCTTTGCATTTGCCATGTTTCCTCCTTATGCAAGGGTTACCGTGCTGCCCGAGACCGAGCATGTGCTTCCGAACGTCACCGTATCCCCTGATGCCGACGCCTTGGCTGCCGGGCAGTAGACCGCGCCGTCCATATAGATGAACTTACCGGTCGCGTCCGCGAGCATCGTTGCGAGCTGGCTATTCTGCCGGCGCAGCTCGGCTATGTCGGACTCGCCTGCGGCTCCCTGCGCCGCCGAGTTCGCGATCTGGAGCGCCTGGTTCGCGGCGGCCTCGGCGCGAGACGCAGCGCCGCTGGCCGCGGCGGCGGCGTTGCCCGCCAGTGCCGTCGAGGCGTTGGCCGTCTCGTTCGCGGCGTTCGCCTTCTGGACGGCGTCGTTGGCGTTCTTGGTGGCGGTCGAGCACTCACTCGCGGCCGTTCTTGCCGCCCCTGCGGCGACGCTGGCGTCATATGCCTGGGCCTTTGCGGTTCCCGCGGCGCTGGTCGCCAGCGATGCTGCGCTTTCCGCCCTTTTTCGCGCCGCCTCGACATCGTCGTAATTCGTAGGGCGAAACTGGTAGGTGGTTACGCTGCCGTCGCTCTCCGTCACGTCGAGTCCGTCGATATAGTCGTCGTCCCCGACCCTCACGTCGTAGACGGCAGCCCCGTCGTTGGCCATGGGGCCTCCCTTCCGCGGGTCCGCGCCCGCACGACGATCAAGCCAGTATCCCGATCGCCGTCCACACGGGCGGCGACCCGATGAGGACGACCCTCTGCCCCACCTTGGCGGCGGAGCAGGCCGTCGTCATGTGCACGCCCTCGGCCACGCCCCCGCGCACGAGCACCGACAGCGTGGCGCCCGACACCGCCGTGACGTATCCGTAGGCGATCTGCGCCGACTGCTTTTCCGGCGGCGCGATGGACTCGAGCAGGTCGGATGCCATGCTCATGCGGCGCTCCTCTCGAACTTGCGGGCCTCGATGTCCATCGGGCACCCGTCATCGAAGTTGATCGTCTGCGTCCTGATACAGACGTGGTCGAGGTCCAGGCCCGCCGTCGGCAGGCGGAGGTTGCCCGCGTCATAGACCGACACCTGGTCGTATATGCACGTGCAACTCGCCCTCTGGATGACGGACCTGCTGTCGTTGAGCAGCGTCGCGGCCTTGGCGTCCGCTGCCGCCTGGATGGCATCGTGCGGCCAGGGAGTCGCCGCGGGGCCCTCCTCGACCTTGTCGGCGACCACCACGGCCTCGCCGCCCGCCTCGAGGTAGACGTAGCCCCACGACACCTTCGAGTGGCTCGCCGCCGGGGTGAACGTCACCGTGACCTTCTGCCACTCGCCCGTCATGGGCACGGCGCGCACGCCCGAGCCGGCGCCCGCGTCCTGGTCCCAGAAGATCTGGAGCTGGACGTTCTTCCCGGCCGTGCCCTTGACCCACACGCTCTGCGTGTATGGCGTCCCGGCCTTTGCGGACGGCCCGCCGTCCTGGCAGAAGCCGATGCGCCCGCCGCTGCTCGTAATCTTGATGCCGAAGAACACGGCGGTCTGCGGGGAGTCGGGCACGTACACGGTCGAAATCGACCCGTTTCCGTCGCTCTGGCGGAACGTCCCGCTCTCCTCCGTCCCCGTGCCGACCTGCATCTCCGCCGCGCCGGAAAGGATGTTGGAGTCCTCCGTGACGCTCGTGGGCAGGTCGGACAGATCGTATCTCGCGGTCTCGCGCCGCCCGGTACTCACGGTCGAGTACGGGCTGTCGGGGTCGTCATCCACCGCCGTGCCGCGCACGGAGATGTCCTGCGAGGAGAAGTCGACGTGGATGACGTTGGCGACGCTGAAGGTGTCGTGCTCGTAGTCGAGGCCGAGCGCGATGCGGCAGTTCGGCCCCTCGATGTAATCGAAGACTATCGGCCTCTGGTCGGGTTCCACGTAGCGGCGGAACAGCACGCGCCCGTACGGGTCGGTGTGCGCCGCGAGGAAGCCGGCGGCCTCGAGCAGGCGGTTGACGGCGGAGAGCTTGGAGTCGTCGCGGTCCTCGCCCGAGGAGGTCGAGGAGATGCCGAACACCCACGTCGAGGTGAGCACGGCGTCGCTCTCGTCCGCGACCACCTCGAGCCCGCAGTCCTCGACGATCTTCCTGGCGGCGTCGACCATGTTCGTCCCTGCGGGGATGACGTACGGCCCGTCGAAGTCGTCCTGGGCGAGCGCCCTGAGCCTGCCGTAGACATCGGCGCTGCCGGTGGTGACGGCGCCGTCGGCGCTCACCTTGGGGGTGGAGACGTAGAAGGTCCCCAGCGCCTCGGTGCGGCTCTCGCCCGTCCACGGGGACGAGGCATCGAGGTACACGCGCAGGAGGTCGGTCCCCATGTCGAGGGCCCCGACATACTTGACGCTCCCCTGCTCGAAGATCGCCGTGTCCTGGTTGCGCTCCACGCTCCCGCCCGTGATGTTGGCGAGCTCGGCGCCTTCCAGCCCGGTCACGAGATCGACGCGCACGAAGCGGTACTCGGCCAAGAAGGGCTCGAGCCAGAAGCTGTCCCTAGGCATTGGGCTCCCTCCAGACCTCGCGCTTGGTCGCGAGGCTCACCTTGTACCACCTCGGGGACGAGCGCGTGATGGTCGGCGTCAGCTGCACGAAGGCGCGGTCTCCGTCGTGCGTGCGCGCCCAGCAGTGGGGATGGTCGCGGAGCAGCTCCGCCACGCGCGCGATCTCGTCTGCGGGGACGGCGAAGTCCCAGCTCTCCGAGATATCGATCCTGTTGGACGGGTAGCCCATCGGCAGCCCGCCCGCGGAGCCGAAGAAGTGGAACTGGGTGACCCCGTGGTCGTACCCGCGCGTGTACCCCG
>CATYZE010000027.1 GCA_958415525.1 uncultured Collinsella sp.
CGCATGAGGCCCGCCTTTCCGCTGCTCCGCAGGAGCAGGAAAGGCGGGCCTCATGCGCGAGGACGTTTTCAAAACCAAGCCCGGCCCCGGCCGGAGGGACCACAGGCGCTACAGGTTCTTGACACCCATCGCGCGCATGGCGTTCAGGATGGCGATGATCGCCACGCCCACGTCGCCAAAGACAGCAAGCCACATATTGGCAATGCCGAGCGCTGCCAGCACAAGGATCAGCAGCTTAATCCCCAGCGCAAAGATGATGTTCTGCCAAACAATCGACATAGTCTTGCGCGCCACGCGGATCGCGCGGGAAATGTTGGAAGGCTTGTCATCCATGAGCACGACGTCGGCGGCCTCGATCGCAGCGTCGGAGCCCATGGCGCCCATGGCAATGCCCACATCGGCGCGCGTAAGCACAGGCGCGTCGTTGATGCCGTCACCGACAAAGGCGAGCTTGCCCTTGCCACTTTCGGCCGCGAGCAGCGCCTCAACGCGCTCGACCTTGTCGCCCGGCAGGAGCTGCGCGTGGAACTCGTCGAGACCGAGTTGCTTGGCTACAGACGCCGCAACCTCCTCGCGGTCGCCCGTGAGCATGACGGTGCGGTTGATACCGGCGGCGTGCAGGTCGCGAATCGTTTGCTCTGCATCCGCCTTGACGGTGTCGGCAATCACGATGTGACCGACATACACGTCGTCCACGAGCACGTGGAGGATCGTGCCGACAACCCCACATTCCGGTGCTTCAACGCCGATCGCGGCGAGCATCTTGGCGTTGCCGACGACGACATGCTTGCCGTCGATGGTCGCTGTCACGCCGTGGCCCGCGTCGTTGGCGGAGTCGCTAACGCGCTTGGGGTCGACCTCGCCCTGGTAGGCGACACGCACGGACTGCGCGATGGGGTGATCGGAGAACGACTCCGCAAGGGCTGCGACCTCGAGCAACGACTGCTCGGTATAGCCTGCCTCGGGGTGCACCGCGACTACCGAGAACGTGCCGTTGGTGAGCGTGCCGGTTTTGTCGAAGACGACGGTATCCACGTCGGCGAGCGTCTCGAGGTAGTTGGAGCCCTTGATGAGAACGCCCAGCTTGGACGCGCCGCCGATGCCGCCAAAGAAACTCAACGGTACGCTGATCACGAGGGCGCACGGGCAGCTGACGACCAGGAAGGTCAGGCCGCGCAGAATCCAGTTGGACCAGGCGCCGGTGACCAGGCCGCCGCCGAGCGCGAGCACCGCGGCGGCTCCGGTGACGGCGGGGGTGTAGACGCGGGCAAAGCGCGTGATGAAGTTCTCGGTGCGCGCCTTCTTCTCGCTGGCATTCTCCACGAGTTCCAGGACGCGCGCGACGGTGGACTCGCCAAAGGGCTTGGTGGTGCGCACGTGGATGAGGCCCGTCATGTTGATGCAGCCGCTGATGATATCGTCGCCGGACTTGGCGGGGCGGGGGACTGACTCGCCCGTGAGCGCGGCGGTGTCGAGCTGGGTTTCGCCCTCGACGATGACGCCGTCGATAGGCACGCGCTCGCCGGGCTTGACCACGATCACGGTGCCCACGGCGATGTCATCGGGAAAGACCTGTTCGAGCGTGCCGTCGGGCTGCTCGACGTTAGCGTAGTCGGGCGCGATGTCCATCATGGCGCTGATCGACTTGCGGCTCTTGCCCACGGCGTATGCCTGGAACAGCTCGCCGACCTGGTAGAACAGCATGACGGCGGCGCCTTCGGCCATGTGCGGGCCGGTATCGGGGAAGAACACCATGGCAAACGCGCCGATGGTCGCGACGGCCATGAGGAAGCTCTCGTCGAACGCCTTGCCGCGGCGGATGTTATTGAATGCCTTTTGTAGTACGTCGTATCCGGCAATCAAAAACGGCACGAGGAACAGCGCAAAGCTGGCGTAGATGTCGCCCGGGGTGCCGAATGTGGCGGCGAGGGTGCCGAGCTCCTCGAGGGCGTACACCACCGCAAAAATGCCCAGCGCTACCAGGATGCGGTTGCGCTTATGCTCGAGTGACTCTTTTTTCTTGCGCTTCTTCTTTTTCTTCTTGGGGTCGGCGGTGGCCATGACTCGTATCCTCCCATTTGAATGAATGAACACTCGCTCATATAATTTCGCGAGCAAAGGCCGCGGCAAGCGCGGCCTTGCAGGTTGGCGTAAACCTGGGCTAGAGAATAATCTCGCAGTCCGGCTCGGCGTCGGCCGTAAACTCAACAACGCGGTTGAGCACCTCGTCGAACTCAGCATCATCGGCCTCGAGCGTCAGCTTCTGGGTCATAAAGTTGACGGACACGGATTTAACGCCTTCGAGCTTGGCCAGCTCGTCCTGAAGCTCACGCGCGCAGTTGGCGCAGTCGATCTCGTCGAGTTTAAACTGCTTTTTCATGGTGGGTTCCTTTCTCTGTTTTTGCGGCTTGGGTGCCGGCCGCGCTGATACCGTGGTTGATTGCTATTCGCAGATATGGCTCATGCCCTGGTTGAGCATGGTATAGACATGATCGTCAGCGAGCGAGTAGAGAATGTTGCGGCCGTCGCGGCGGAACTTGACCAGGTGCGACTGCTTAAGCGTGCGCAGCTGGTGCGACACCGCAGACTGCGAGGTCGCGGTCGCTTCGGCGATGTCAGCCACGCAGAGCTCGCGGCCCATGAGGGCATAGAGAATCTTGATGCGCGTGGTGTCGCTGAAGACCTTGAACAGGTCGGCAAGGTCGTAGAGAAGTTCCTCGTCGGGAAGGTCCTCGGGCGAGCAGGTGGTGGGGACGATCGGCTCGGTGGCCTCGATGCCAGTCTTTGTTTCATCAACGCGAATGCTCATTGCAATATCCTTTCATATGAACATGCGCTCATATAACTTACTTCCGATTATATGAGCGCATGTTCATATGTCAATGACGTTCAGGTAATTCGTCGCACAAAATGATGGGGAATAGTGGACGAGATTCCGGACTGAGCGGTTTTGATAGCCGATGCCGGGGTGGGTGCCCCCGCGCCGTGCAAAAATTGGAGTATTCTGCAACTATAGGGGGTCCGTTAATCTATTCCAGGCCAAATAAAGCCGCTCAAGAGTTATCCAAGGGCGGTAAACAGACAAGGTCTTCCTCAAATGTTGCCTAACGTTCTCGTTCGATAGCGTTTTTGTTTCTCATTTGGATTAACTTGTGGGTGCTGGAGGGCCGACCCTGCTGAATACTCGCAATTTTGCACATCGCTAGGGTACCCACCTTGTTAGCCGGTCTAGCTTCCGGCCCCGAAGATTCTGCCCTCGGGCGCGAGGCTGCTTATTTGGGCAAATGATGGGCTGTCGGATTCGACAGTCTGCATGTCATCGATTGCCGGAACTTCATTTATTGTCGGGTCATCCAGCGTGATGCCTTCGAGTGTTGCTTTTTCGAGGTCGATTCGTTGACGATCTTCGGAATCCTGGCGAAGCTGCTTCTGAATTCGCTTTTTCTCTTCTATAAACCTTCTGAGCACAAACTGTCTCAGGTCCTCCTGCATGATTTGAAAGTCTTTTGGCAGACGCGAGGGGCGTATGCCCTCTTTCCGTTGGATCGCCTCCATGACCCTAACGAAAGCGCTGGCATGCATAAAGGAATAACGACTGACGGTGATGATTCCGTATCCCATGGACGCAAGCGCATTCTTGCGCTCCTCATCGATGGCGCGGTCTTCTTCCGCGTCATGATAAAACCCGTTGTATTCAATGTCTGTGCGAGATTTTTTTAGATACGCATCCATAAAGAACTTATTGCGTCTCGTGAGATTCTTTGCGGCGGCGGTGACCTGCACCTCGTAATCGGTCTCAATTCCCTTAATACCAAGCCCTCCTTCGCTTTTAGGCAGCGTTAGCATCATGACAAAGGCCGTTTCCATAGGAGACCGGCATCCGTCGTGCACACATTGGATCGCCTTTCGGGCAAGGGCTAGACCGTCGCATCTGGTAATGGAATTAAAGAACTGTTTTAACCTTTCGGTCGAGGTGAGCGCGAAACGCTCGTTATACGAGGTGGAAGAGCCGGTTCCAAGGGAGTAAGCGCCGCACAATTCAAAGTAGTACTCCACCAGTTCGCGAAAAGCGAGATAGGTGGCGGCCTGAAGTGCGCAAAGCTCAACGCCAACAATGAAGATGCCATCTTTGAGCTCTATAAAGCGTGAGCTCGAGAATCGTTTTGACGAAACGTGGCATTGACAGTTCATTGCATAGCGCGCATTCCTGCGATCAAACACCATTACTTCGAGGCAATCATTTGCGTCAAGGGAAACATCGTGTTTGGTGAGCCATTCTGCGGCTGCGTCAAGGAGCGTTCCGGTGGGACATGATCCGTAAATCGCGGCAGGGTTACAGGGCTCGGTGTCTTTCGTAGACGCCGAATGCGCGGCCTGGTAGACCGCTTTTGCAGTGGTATGTGACAATACGATACTCATGGTATATATCGTGTCAGCTAATGCCGTGCTGATGGCGCTGAGTGGGAAAGTCGTTTTAGGGGCCTAACCAAATGCTGTCCAAAAGCTTGACGCGATTATGGGCTGGCACGCCTAAAATCAATGTTCTCGCAGCTTAGCTATAGCATATAAAAACTCAATTGCTGCACATTTGATATCGATGCATCACCATCCGACAACGAATTACGTGTCGGGAATTGGCCGAAATCGTTCAAAATGAGGGTTCAGAATTTGTGATGGCAGATCTATCTGTGGAACGTAGGGCGGCCCCGCTGCGGTGTTTCCCGCTGCGAGGCCGCTCGTGAGCAAGCAGTGTTTGTCTCAGACGTTGCTATTTCGCAAACAGGTTCTTGAGGTTGAACTCGGCCTGTACCGTGCGGAGCATGAGGTCGGTGTCGTCCAGACCCAGATGCTGCTCGTTGGCGTCGGGCGCGAGGGTGCCGCGACGGCGTGCCCAGTTCTCGAGCGCGGCGGGGGCGGACTCGCGGGGGAGCGAGCGCACGTCGGCGTCCAGGCTGCGGCAGATCTGGCGCGAGTCGATGACGATGATCTTACCCGCGCGGCGTGCCTCGGCGTAACCGTCCAGGTGAATCTTGAACCAGCTGTCCTCAAAGGCGGCGTTATGCGCCATGTACGGGTACTTCTTCATAAGCTTGAGCAGCTGCTTTTGCAGCTCCTTGTTCTCGCGGAAGGGCGTTTTGCCGTCGATGTCGTCCCAGGTAATGTGGTGGATATTCGACAGCGGCACATCTTCGCCGCGGTAGATGTCGGGCAGGCCGCAGTAGTGTGCCTCGGCGTCATGCGGGACGGCGTCGCTGGTGAGCTCCATGATCTCCCAGCCCACGTTGATGATATAGCCGCGCTCGGGTGCACGGCCGGTGGTCTCGATGTCGATACCGAGCACGGTGCCCTGGATGGGCTTGCGGGCGTAGGCCACGCCGAGCGCGTCGCGGTCGCCGCGGATTTCGCGCATAACGGACGCGGCGGTGCGCTTTTGCATCTTGCCGATGGCGGCGCAGGTGTCGGCATCGGACAGGCCGCGCGAGAGCGTCGCGGGCGTCACGTTGCGCAGACGCGCCTCGCCAATCTGGTCGCACAGGTCGCGGTTGCGGTCGGCCAGGTCGCGCACGGTGGCAAAGTCGAAGCCGGGGTCGCCCTCGGCGGTAAAGTACTCGGTCTCGAGCACCTTGAGGGCCTCCTCGCCCTTCTGGCGCTCGGACTCCATGGCGCCGTGGTCGCCGTAGATAAACATGGGGATAAACGGCTGGCGCTCGTATTCGAGTGCTTGCGATACGTTCATATGCTACTCCTTGGACGGGCCGCGTTGTGCGGCTCGAGGTTACTGAGTTATGGCGAGATGATAGTTTACCATAGGCAACTATTGGCACCGCGCCCGGGACAACTACAATACCCTAGTTGACCGCTAGGACTTTTACAATGCTGCCGAAAGACACGAAAGGTTCCATCCGTCATGGATTTACTGATTGATATTCTGCTCGACGCCGGCAAGGACACGCTGTCGCTGCTGCCGTTTTTGTTGGTGACGTATCTTGCTCTCGAGACACTTGAGCACGTTGCGGGCGACCGCGTCAACGGCGCTATCAAGCGCGCCGGCGCTGCGGGTCCCGTGGTTGGCTCGCTGCTGGGCATGGTGCCGCAGTGCGGATTTTCGGCCATGGCAGCAACGCTGTACGCCGGCCGTGTCGTGACCTTGGGCACGTTGGTGGCGGTGTTCCTTTCGACCTCCGATGAGATGCTGCCGCTGTTGCTTGCCGAGCAGGTTCCCGTGCAGACTATGGCGATGCTTTTGGCTTCGAAAGCGCTGATCGCACTGGTCACGGGTTTTATCGTGGACGCTGCCATTCGCGGCCTGCGCCGTAACGCCCGCGCGCACGCGGCGATTCGCCGTACCGTGCTGGGAACCGCGGCCAACCCGGCCCACGTGAACTGCGCGCACGACGACCACAGCGGCGGTGACATCATCGACGAGGTGGCCGAGGCAGGCGTGAGCGCCGACCACATCCACGAGCTGTGCGAGCGCGACCATTGCGGTTGTGATGAAGACGAGGACGAGCACGAACACGGACATGGCCACGATCACGGTCATGAGGGCGACTATGAACACCATGATGGTCACGGTCACTCCCATTCCCACGAAGGGACGCCTGTCCTGTCGATTATCCGCAGCGCCATCTCCCACACCGTGCAGGTATCGGTATTCATTTTCCTGGTGACGCTGATTCTGGTTGCCGTGCTCGAGACGTTCGGCGAGTCCGCAATCGAGCAGTTCCTGCGCGGCAACGAGACGCTTGCGGTCCTGGGCTCGGCACTCGTCGGCCTGATCCCCAACTGCTCGGCCAGCGTCGTCATCACGCAACTGTACCTGGAAGGCGCGCTGCAGCTGGCCCCGATGCTCGCCGGCACGCTCATTTCCGCCGGCGTGGGCTACCTGGTCCTGTTCCGCACCAACCGCAGCGCTCGTGAAAACGCCGTGTTCCTGGTCATGATGTACGTCATCGGCGCCGGCTGGGGCCTTATTCTATCCGCCTTCGGCCTCTAAGTAGGCCTAAAAATGGGCTTCAAATAGCCATGCTCGGCGCCTGCGCAATGCGGCGACGCATGGCATTTTGAAGCCCGTTTTTTTGTTGAGCCATGGATTCCGAGCGCTCACACCGCTCAAAACAAAAAGGTAGATTTTTAGGCATGTCCCAAAAATCTACCTTGGTTAGCGCAGTAGCTCGGTGAGGTTGCGTTTAAAGCGGATGCGGTCTTCGCTGGTAAATGCCGCCGGTCCGCGAGTGCGTCCGCCGGCGCGGCGCACCTTCTTTTCCTCGTGGCGAATAAACAGCTGCATGTCGATGGTCGCTTTGTCGTAGACGCGCCCGCGCACACCGATGGCGGCGGCATCGCGCCCGAGCACCATGCTCGCCAAGCCAATGTCCTGCGTCACTACCACGTCGCCCGCCTGCAGGCGTTCGACAATGGCAAAGTCGGCGCTGTCGGCGCCCACGCTCACGTCGAGCGTCGTGACCCAAAAGCCGCGTCGCGCGTGCTCGGCATCGCGCGGGTCGTCGCGGCGAATGTGCCGTTCCAGGTTTTGCGTGCTGTTGCCGGCGATAACAACGGCGACGCCCGCCCGCCGCGCGCAGTCAATCGACTCGCGCGTGACCGGGCAGGTGTCGGCATCAATAAAGAGCGTTCGCGGCATCTAGTGCACCAGTTTGCCAAACTGAATGGCGCGGACAATGAGCGTCACGCCAAACACCAGCAACGCGGCGCCGCTAAAGATGACGAGCATCTTGGCCGACCACAGCGGATAGATAAACACGAACATGCCGGCGATGATGGAGAGTGCGCCACTCAGAATGGCGAGGACACGGTTGGACGAAAGCTCGGACTCCAGAATGGACATGACACCTTCGACAATCCAGCCAAAGCCGGCCACGATAACCACCATCGTGGTGAGTGTCGCGGTCGAGAAGGCCTGGTTGCGCAGGATTATGACGCCGCCCAGGATAATGAGTAGGTTGGAGATGATGCTCGTCACGCGCCAGCCGGTGGGCAGCAGCGGCTCAAAAATGGCAGTGAACAGCCTGATGGCAGCGGTGATTACAAAGTAAAAGCCCAGGACGGTCGTCAAAAAGACGAGGGACTTGGCGGGTGCAAAAAGCAGCGCGATACCAGCAATGAGCGCCATGACGCCCGTGATGGCGTAAATCCAGCGCACGGCCTTGACGGCTTTGCCCGCCATGCTTTTCTCGTCAAATCCAAACTGGCTGGATTTTTGGTCATCGTTCTTAAAGATGCCCATAATGTCTCCTTTCCGTGTGGTGCACGTTGCGTTCATTGCTCTCCGTGCGGCGTACGCCAAAAGTGATGCAACAAGTATCGCCCAAGGGCGCCGATGTATGGGGCGGGAAGGACGAATTGCCGCCCCACATTCCCGAATTGTTACTTTTATTCCTGCTTCAGTGAGGATTAATCAACAATTGTAGAACATTACGCTGCTATATGTAATCGCCTACGTTTTAGGTTAGATTTTCCTAAGAACAATTGCCCGAAATTGGGGGTCCCTATGAACGAAACAGTTCCCGCGGCGCCGTCGAGCGCGGAGTCGATGGCAAAGCAAGGTTGCGAAAAGCTCGGCCTGGACACGTTTGACGCGCTGGTCCGCCGCGCCCGCACGTGCCGCCGATTTGACGAGTCCATGCGCGTGCCGCGCGAGTTTTTGCTCGAGCTGGCGGAACTGGCGCACCTGGCTCCGTGTGGTGCCAATGCTCAGCGTCTTCGTTTTCATGTGGTGAGCGGTTCCGAGGACTGCGCTCGCGTGTTTGACGAGCTTGCATGGGCCGGTGCGCTCAAGGATTGGTCGGGTCCCGATGAGGGCGAGCGCCCGACCGGCTACATCGCGATTCTTGCCGAGCGCGCCGTTCCGGGCAAGCCCGCCGCTCCCATTACCGAGGTCGACACGGGCATTGCCGCGCAGACGATGATGCTCGCCGCCCGCAGCGCCACGCCCGAGGTGGCTGCCTGCATGTTCAAGGCTTTTACGCCCCACGCGATCGATGCCATGGGGCTCGATAACGACAAGTATGAGCTCAAGCTGATCATGGCGTTTGGCGTTCCGGCCGAGACGCAGGTGATCGATGCGATCGATTCCAACCCCGACGGCTCCATCAATTATTGGCGTGACGAGGCGCAGGTGCACCACGTACCTAAGCGCCCGCTCGCCGACGTACTGGTGTAGTTGGGTGTCGCCGCGGCGTGATCAGGCGGTAAACCACCACAAAGGTGCCTGTCCCCTTTGCGGTGGTGCGAGGGGAGGGCGTGTGGCAGATTTGTATTTGGTGCGGCATGGGCAGACTGAGCTCAATGTGCAGAACATTTTGCAGGGTGGGCACGATTCGCCGCTTACGGCGCGCGGGCGCGAGCAGGCGCTGGCGACGCGCGCGGCGTTTGAGGCGCGTGGCGTGACCTTTGACCGTGTGTATTCCTCCCCGTTGGGCCGGGCGCGGCGTACGGCTGAGCTAATTGCTGGTGAGGGCCGCTCGATAGAGCTGGTCGATGACCTACGCGAGTGGCATTTGGGCTCGCTGGAGGGCACATCAAATCGCGATATGCCGCCGCAGCCCTGGGGCGATTATCCGGTCGCGTTTGGCGGCGAGTCGGAAGTGCAGCTCCAGTCGCGTATGGTCGCGGTGCTGTCGCGCATTATGGCCCGCCCCCAGCATAACTGCGTGCTGGCAGTCTCCCACGGCTCAGCCTGCCAGGAGTTTCTTGAGTATGTGACTGGCAGGGGAGAGCTACCCGACAACGGTGCCGTGCTTCATTTTGGCTATTGCGACGGGGCGTTTTCGCTCCTTGATTGGTAACGAACGAAAGGACCCCTATGAATAAAGACCTGTATCTGGTTCGTCATGGGCAGACAATATTCAACCTTAAGCGCATTATTCAGGGTTGGAGTGACTCGCCGCTCACGCAGCTGGGATGCGACCAGGCGGCGCGTGCCGGCATGTTCTTGCGTGCGCGCGGCATTGAGCCCGATCATGCCTACACCTCCACACTTCATCGCACCGAGCAGACTATCGCCAACCTGTGGCCGGGCTTGGCGTATGAGCGCCTGGACGGCCTGCGTGAGTGGTTCTTTGGCGACTTTGAGGCCGAGCGCGTGATGCTTATGCCCGAGCGCCCGTGGCGCGATTTCTATTGTCAGTTTGACGGCGAGGGGCAGATGCAGGTGCGCGAGCGCATGGTGGCGACGCTGACCGAGCTTATGCGGCGTCCGGACCATACGTGCGTGCTCGCGGTAAGCCATGGCTCGGCTATCAAGGAGTTTTTGGACCACGTGAGGGGTGCGGCGGCTGACGAGCGCGATCGCGTGCCGGGCAACTGCTCGGTGCTGCATTTCGTGTTTGACGACGAGGCCGGTACGTTTGAACTGATTGAGATTTTTACGCAGGAGGATT
Organism: uncultured Collinsella sp.; assembly: GCA_958415525.1. GTDB lineage: Bacteria > Actinomycetota > Coriobacteriia > Coriobacteriales > Coriobacteriaceae > Collinsella. The sequence continues at coordinate 10,404 of CATYZE010000027.1, forward strand.
ACGCGCGCGAGCTGGGGCTTGAACCACTTGTGGCGGCAGTAGGCCCGCAGCGGGGATAACGCGAGCGTGGCGGCACGGGTCGCCGGCATAACGTCTCGCCGCAAAAGGGGCGGAGATGCATGTACCTGCTGCATCTCCGCCCCCTGTTTGTTGAGCTGCCGATTTTTGTGCTGGGCGGTCTGGTCTTGCTAGAACCGCGCGACCTGGTGCGTGAGCAGACCTGTCGGAACCTGCGGCGCGGCGCCGCTGACCTGCGCGGCGGGGAAGAGCACGGCAACGGTAAAGTTGAACGGCTCCTTGCCGGTGTACGTTCCGGCAGCACGGGCCTCATCGGCCAGCAGCTGCGACGCCCCGGTCAGAGCGGCGGCGTAGGCGGGGTCGTCGGCCAGTGCCGGCTCCGGTGCTTGGTCGAGCATAGCGCGGATGGCCCCGACGGCGTCCTCGCGCTTGACCTCCCACGCGCGGTGCGTAATGCCCGCGGGGTCGGTGACGGCGTAGAGCGACGCGCCCTCTTTGGCGGCGCCCAGGATGATATCCATGACGGGCGAGGCCTCGTAGGCGAGCGACACGGGGCGCGGCTGCACCTTGAGCTCGGCGATCGCGAGCGCGGCGGCGGCCACGTCAGCGCTGACATCGCCCTTGTCGCCCGCAAGTACACTCGTCGGGCAGATCGCCACGACACCCGTCACGCGTCCCGGCTCGCCCGAGCATTCGTACACGTAATACGCCGCACCCGGGTCCTTGAGCATCAGGCCATCGGCAAGGGCTCCGCGCAGAGCATCGTTGCCGCTCAGGATGCTGCCCATTGCAGGCAGCGCCTCGAGCACGCGGTCCTGAGCCGGGCGGATGCAGGGAAACGGAAGTGCTTTCATGGGCGGTCCTAACGCACGAGTCGGTTTGTTCGCGGCTTATTATGCCCCAACTTGGCCGCTCGCGTCCCAGAGCGTGTTATCGGCAAGCGCGATGAGCACGTTTTGACAACGAACGATATCGGCATGGGGCACATATTCGTTGGGCTTGTGCGCGAGCGCGAGCGACCCGGGACCGTAGCTCATGCAATTGCGGTTGCCTGTCTTGCCGGCAATGACGGCGGTGTCGGTGTAGCCGGTAAAGAAGCCGATGGTCGTGTCCGCGCCCGTCACGTCATCGGCGGCACGCTTGAGCGCTGCTAGAAGGGGAGAGTTCGGGTCGCGCTCGATGGCGGGGCGGTCGCCCGTCACGGTGTAGCTGCCATGGCAACCGGGAACGGCGGCTTCGGCGACGGCGATGGCCTGCTCTACCATGCGCGTCGCGGCGGCCGTATCGGTCGGCGGGGTCAGACGCATGTCGACCCAGACTTTGGCGCGGTCGGGCACGACATAGGGACGGTAGCCACCCTCGATCTGTCCAAACGTGATGGTCGATGGCCCCAGCTCATCATGCACGGGCAGCGACGCGAATGCATGGCGCAGCGCGCAGACGACCTCGGCCACGGCGGCTACGGCGTCGGCACCCTTCCATGGCTGGCTCGCGTGCGCCGTGACGCCGGTCATCTCGATCTCGAACCACGTGCGCCCCTTGTGCGCTACCTGAATCTGTCCATCGGTGGGCTCGGTGTCCAGCACCCATTCGCGCGAGCCGGCCCAGCCGGCATCGATGGCCGCCTCGGAGCCGCGCATAAAGTCTTCCTCGTCGACCGAGCAGATGAGCGAAAAGCCGCGGCGGGGCAGCGCGCCATCCGCCGCCACGCGCTCGAGCGTATGGACCAGTGCGGCAATGGCGCAGGCCAGGCCACCCTTCATATCGCAGGCACCGCGGCCATAGAGTTTATCGTCGCGCACAACCGCCCCAAGCGGTGCGATGTCTGCGTCCCAGCCATCGCCCAAGGTGACGGTATCCATGTGGCAGATATAGACCAGCCGCGGCTCGCCGCTCAAACCGGGCACGGTGATCATAAGGTTGCGGCGCCCGGGCAGTACCTCGAGTTCCTCAATCCGTATGGCATCGAGTGTCGGGTAGTTCAACCGTGCCAGCCGTTCCTCAACCAGCGCTTTGATATACCGCTCAATTTCATTCTCATACGCGCCCGGGTCTGAGCTGTCGATCCGCACAAGCTCCTGCGCAAGCCGCCAGGCAAAGTCCTCATCAACCATATGCAACCTCACAATCAGTCTGCTTTCCAAACCGATTGTAAGCCTCCTGAGAGATTCGCGACGCGCGCGCAGCAGCATTTACCGTTCGCAGGCCGAGCCATCGCACTCGCCGTCTGAGCGGGTTCACAAACGATGCAGTGGGTACGTACACTTCATGGACGACATACTGTGCGACATATCTGCCTTTCGGTATCACCGGATACCCCCACAGGTCTTGGCGATAATGCCGGACCTGCCCGATTCTGCGGACGACCAGCGCAGGGAGCGTCTTTGCGAGCACCCGCTCGTCAAGCATTTCCTGGGCACCCCGTTACACGTGTTGGCACAGGGCAGCTGCGGACGTAAGGGCGATCGCATTGTCAGGCATGTTTGGAACGGGGAGAGGCCGTTTGACTCCGTGCGGCAGACAGAGTTTGGCCTCGATGTCGCGTCACCGCTCTTTACCCTGCTGACCCTGGCTTCTTCGGTCTCAAACGAGCGCCTGATCATGTGCATGTATGAGATGTGCGGTACCTTTGCCGTGTGCAAGATCGCGCCTCAGGTAAAGACGGCACTTGAGCAGGCATACGGGGACCGGTGGGGCGACGCGCGGCTGGGCTGGGAAAACGCAAAGGATGCCTCGGGGAATTCAACGGACTTGTGGAAACGACCTCCCTTGATCGAGCTCTCTGACCTTTCAGAGTACGTCGATAAGATCCGGGGGCTTCGCGGTGCTAAATCGTTCACACGTGCCGCAAAATGCATTACGGGGGTCGCGGCATCGCCGCTCGAGGTCCAGGCTTCGACGCTGTTTAGCCTTTCGAGGTTGCGCGGCGGCGAAGGGCTGCGCCTTACCAATAACGTTGAGATTCGTATGACGTGCAGCGCCCGTCTGATTTCGGGGCTTGATAGGCGCTATGCCGATATTTTGCTGGCAAATAAGGACGGCAGCCGAGAGTGTCTGGTTGAATGCCAGGGTAAAGCCATTCACGGATCCATTGAATCCAAGATCTCGGACTCCGATCGAACGACGGCCTTGCAAGCCATGGGATACCCCGTCGTTCTGATGACCTATGGTCAGCTGGCCGACTCTGATGCCTTCCGCGTGGTGATGGAGCTCATCATGTCCTATCTCGATGTGCCGCTGAAAGACAAGACGCCGCGACAGCAGGAGCTCGAACGGCGGCTTCGTGAGGAGATTTTTATCGATTGGGCGGGAATGTAGTCGCGCGGGTGGAAAACGCTCGCGCGAGCTAGAGTTTAGGTCGCAAAAAGGCTTCAATTTTACCTTGGAGGGGCCCTAAAAATGCTATCTAGAATAAGTTGTTTCGGAAAATGGACAGTCAACTTACATTCGGCATATAGAGATCGATTTTTACCCACTAAGGTCCCTGATAAAGTTGTTTATCAAAGCGGGTGCACTTGGTGATTTGGGTCTTACTGTCGATTATCCGAAAAAACTTGTTCTGGGTATCACTTTTAAAGTCGTCCGGAGCAACAAAATCGGCCCCCCCCGTTTCGTGAAAACGGGGGGGCCGAATGGGCTTCGTGGTCTGTCTGGCAGGCTTGGCGCCGGCGCTATTTAATCACGCGCACGCGATACATCGACGGAATCTGCTTGAGCGCCTCGATCGTGCTGCCGTCCAGGTGCTCATCGGTGTCGAACATGGTGTAGGCGTTCTCGCCAGCGGACTCGTTGGTCATGCGCTGCACGTTGGCGTTGTCCTTGGCCAGGATCGCCGTGATCTGGCCGATCATGTTGGGCACGTTGGCATGCAGGCAGGCAATGCGGCTTGCGGCGCGCGCCTTGCCCATGCTGCAGGCGGGGTAGTTGACGCTGTGCGCGATGTTGCCGTTTTCCAGGTAATCCTTGAGCTCGCTGATGGCCATGTCGGCGCAGTTGGCCTCGGCCTCGCCGGTGCCGGCGCCCGAGTGCGTGGTGATAAACGTGTTGGGCATCTTGACGGTCTTGGGCGTGGCAAAGTCGCAGCTAAACCAGCTGAGCTTGCCCGCGCGCAGGGCGGTATCGACGGCGTCTTCGTCGATGATGGTCTCGCGAGCGTAGTTGATGAGCACGGCGTCGGGCGCCAGCAGGTTAATCTGCTCGGTGCTGATCATACCGATGGTGTCGGCCTTGCTGGGCACGTGCACGGTGAGGTAGTCGCAGCCGCGGCACAGATCCTCGAGCGTGCCCACGCGCTGCACCTCGCGGCTCAGCACCCACGCGTGTTCGACGGAAATGAACGGATCGTAGCCGTAAACGTCCATGCCCAGGTCGACACAGGCGTTGGCGACCTTGGAGCCTACGTTGCCCAGGCCGATGACGCCGATGCGCTTGCCCTTGAGCTCGCGGCCCACAAAGGCCTTCTTGGCCTTTTCGGCATCGACCTGAATCTCGGGGTCGTCGGCGTTGTCACGCACCCAGTTCATCGATTGCACCACGCCGCGGCTCGAGAGCACCAGCATGCCCAGGACGAGCTCCTTGACGGCGTTGCTGTTGGCGCCGGGGGAGTTAAAGACGACGACGCCCTTTTTGGCGTACTCCTCGACGGGGATGTTGTTGACGCCGGCGCCGCAGCGGGCGATGGCGCGGATGCCCTCGGGCAGCTCGTAGCCGTGCAGGTCGGTGGAGCGCATCAGGATGGCGTCGGCCTCCTCGGCGGTGGCCACAAACTCGTAGCCCTCGCCAAACTCGACTTTGCCGTCTTTAGTGATGTCGTCGATGGTCTTGATCTTGCGCATGAAAAACTCCTTAGCAGGTTTTGATCTAAGCAGGGTGGTCTGAGGTGGCTGGTCGGCCCGCGTGTTGCGGGCTAGTTAGATCGCGGGCTCAAACTATGCTGCGCTTCGAAGTCCTTCATGTATGAGGCCAGTGCCTGCACGTCCTCCATGGTGACGGCGTTGTACACGCTGGCGCGCATGCCGCCGACGAGGCGATGGCCCTTGACGTTTTGGATCTGGTGCTCTGCCGCGCCCGCAACAAAGGCGGCGTCAAGGTCGGCATCGCCGGTACGGAACGTGACGTTGGCGATGGAGCGACTGTCTGTCTGTGCGGTGCCGTGGAATAGTTTGCTGTTCTCGAGCAGGTCGTAGAGCAGGTTGGCCTTGGCCCAGTTGCGCTCGGCCATGGCGGCAAGTCCGCCGGTCTGTTCAACCCAATGGAACACCTTGCCGCACACGTAGATGCCAAAGGTGTTGGGCGTGTTGAGCATGGAGCCCTTGACGGCTTGGGTCGTAAGGTCCAGGTACTGCGGCGTCTGCGCAAAGGCGGGGCCATCTGCGATGAGGTCGTCGCGAACGATGACCACGGTCACGCCCGCGGCACCGGCGTTTTTCTGCGCGCCGGCGTAAATGAGCCCGTAGCGCTCAACGTCGAGCGGCTGCGACAAAAAGCAGCTCGAGACATCGGCGACCAGCGGCACGTCGCCGCAATCGGGCAGCTCGTGGAACATAGTGCCAAAGATGGTGTTGTTCTGGCAGATGTAGACGTAGTCGAGCCCGTCGCCCGCGGCCTCGGTGGCAATGCGCGCGTTGACGTCGGCCATGGTGGGAATGCGGTCGAAGTTGGTGTCCTCGGAGCTCGCGAGCAGCACGGCCTCGCCGTACTTGGCGGCCTCCTGGTACGCTTTGTTGGCAAAGTTGCCGGTCACGACGTAGCCGGCGCGGCCGCGGCGCATGAGGTTCATGGGGATGCCCGCAAACTGCAGCGTGGCGCCGCCCTGCAAAAACAGGACACGGTAGTTGTCGGGGATGCTCAGCAGGCGGCGCAGGGTTGCCTCGGCGTCATCGATGATCTGCTGGTACATGCTAGATCGATGGCTCATCTCGAGCACGGACATGCCGCAACCGCGGTAGTCCATCATCTCGTCGGCGATCTCGGCGAGCACGCTTGTGGGCAGTGCGGCCGGGCCAGCTGAGAAGTTGTGCACACGTGCCATCTTCTAGTTCCCCCTCGTAGTCGTTTGAACGTTCGGGATACTTTAGCACAGTGGAGCGCCAGGCGCGACCGAATCACGGTAAAACCCGAGTGTGCCGCTATGATTTACAGGATGGTTACATGGGGGAGGGCTTATCTCGAGGCTCGCATCCGATCCGCCTCGGCCTTCGCTTGTTTCCAGGGGCGCACACGACCGTTGGTGAGGTCGTCATAACCATGAGCGATGGTACGTTAAATGTGATCTTCGCGTTCCTGAATGGTAGTTAGCGCGCGCGTCTGATCAGAAATAGGCTTTACGACAGGCATATGAAACTCCTTACATAGAATCATATGTAGAACTCTATGTTGAGTGTAGCGGAGGATGGGGGCTTCAACGCGAAGGTGGCGTTGGGCGTGTGCGTGCCTGCATTCGTAAGCGCGGTTGTCTGGCAAGTGTGATTTGGGGCGACCTCGTTAAAGTTTCTAAGCTGCGAAAATGACCGTTAACCGGATTAAATTTTGTTGCTCAACATTTGACACTCTGGGCGTGGTAACTTTTTTACCAACAGGTATGATTATTGTCATGTGCGCTGCGCCTGCCTGCCGGGTTGCGGCGCACTTGTGACAGCCTTTGACACCCTTGGAGCGTGTACTGTGGATATAACCACAAAAAGCGTTCGGGGGGGGGTGCTCACCCGCGAGCAATTCCTCCCGCATGAGATGCGCATCGTCGCTGCCCTTCGTATGCGGGGCGCAAGCGACGAGCAGGTCATTGTACGCGTAAAGAGCGAGAACCTCTTTCAATATCCCACGGAGCGCATGGTCGCCAACCGCGCAACCGTGTGCCTTCGCCGCCTTGACGCCATGGTGCCCACGGACGCCGTATGCGCCGCGCGCGGCATCGACCCCAAAACCGCCGTCGAGGCTGCGTCATCCCTAACCAGGCTCATGGCATCCGGCGCTCCCACGCAGGCGGACCAGGCCATCTTCTACAGCATGATCTGCCGCTACGATATCGTGCGCGAGCTCGTGCTCGTCGAGGTAGGGGAGCGCCTACAAAACTTCGATTATGCCTTTACGGCGGTTGACCTCAACGCCTTTATGACACGCTTTACCACGGAGTATCCGGACGCGGCCCGCTGGACTGAGGCCACGGTCAAGCGCATTAAGGGCTCGCTCCGCCAGACGCTCCGCCATGCCGGCCTTATCGGCGAGGGCCTGGGCCCGGAGTCCGAGCGCCTGTCACCACTCTTCCTCGATTCCGATGTCGAGCGAGCCTTGGTTCAGCTGGGCGAGCAGTCGCTTATCGCGGCCCTTACCGGCAGGGTGGTGATGTAGCGTGGCTCCCGTCAACAGCGCCGCCGAACCTGCTATCACCCCGGCGACCGATCTCACCACCAATATCGGCATCCATTCCCGTAAGAGCGTCGTGGCGGCGCATGTCCGCTCCGAGCACGCCCGTCAGGAATTTGAGCGCCGCGCGCAGCTTCTGCGCGAGTGCCTGTGCAGCGAGGACTTTTTGGCCAACAAGGGCATAGGCAATGAGATCGGCTTCCACACCTTTTGCTATGACCCCGCGCTGGAGTTTGAAGCGCGTGCATTATTTGACGCCCTTTCACGCGATGCCGAGGCCGACAAGCTTCCGTGCACGCTCAAGGTCGTGAACCTCTACGACGCCGTGCTGGCAATTCTCGAAAAGCGCCGTGTCCTTAAGGCCATCCCACGCCAAGAGGAGCGCCGCGGTACCCAGCGCGTGCTCGAGGACGTGGCCAAGTTCGCCTCGCCCGAGAAAGTCGCCGCGTACATCCTTGAGCAGACCGAGCCGCACGCGCCTGGAGACGTCGTTCTCCTCACCGGCGCGGGCGAGGTCTTCCCATTCTTTCGCATGCACACGCTTCTCCATTGCATGCTTGCGGATTTTGATGAGGTGCCTGTGGTCGCCGCCTATCCGGGCAGTTTCAACGGCTCTTCTTTCCAGCTCTTTAACCGTCTGCCGGCCGACAACTACTACCGCGCCATCGATATCTCGTAAGCACGGCTCCCCGCAGGCAAGTCCCTGCCGCCGGTAACAACTCTTTGCCATAACGTTCCCAAACCCAAAGGAGCACCCATGGACAACACGATCATTCGCGACCTCTTTGCAAAAGACATCAACCGCTCCATCAACGGCGTGGTCAAGGTCCAGGATTCAAAAGATGGGTCCATCCGCCAGGAGCTTGACGAGTACGTGGTGACGCGCGAGTTGCAGAGGCACTTTGCCACGTTCTTCAAGGCCTACGGCGATGCCATCGATGCGCGCACCGACAAGATCGGCGTGTGGATCAGTGGTTTCTTCGGTTCCGGTAAATCGCACTTCCTCAAGATGCTGAGCTACCTGCTCGAGAATCGCCAGATCGGCGGCAAGAGCGCCATCCGCTACTTTGACGGCAAGATCGTCGACCCCATGGTCGCGGCTGCCATGGAGCGCGCCTGCTCGGTGCCCACGCAGGCCATCCTCTTTAACATCGATAGCAAGGCGGGCCAGTGGAAGCAGGGCGATACGGCTCCCACGGCGCTGCTTCGCGGCTTTGAGCGCATGTTCTACGAGGCGCGCGGCTTCTACGGCGAGGACCTCAAGCTTGCAAAGCTCGAGGACTACATCGATTCCCTGGGCAAGACCCAGGAGTTCCGCGAGGCCTTTGAGCGCGTCAACGGCGAGTCCTGGCTCCAGGCCCGCGACACCTACAGCTACTTTGAGGACGACGTCGTCGAGGTGCTGCAGAGCGTGCTCGGCATGAGCGAAAAGGCCGCATGGAACTGGCTCGAGGGTTCTGAGGACGAGGTTTTGGCCCCCGATGTCTTTGCCAAAAAGGTCAAGGATTACGTGGACGCTCAGGCAGCGGCCCACGGTGGCAACTTCCGTTTGCTCTTTATGGTCGACGAGGTGGGTCAGTTTATTACAAACGACCAGGACCCAAGCCTTATGCTGAGCCTTCAGACCATCGTCGAGGAGCTGGGTGCCGCCTGCGGTGGCCGCGTGTGGGTGATGGTTACGAGCCAGGAGGCCATCGACAACCTGAGCCTGCCCGTGGGCAACGACTTTTCAAAGATCCAGGGCCGTTTCAATACCCGCCTTTCGCTCTCCAGCTCCAGCGTGGACGAGGTCATCCAGCGCCGTGTGCTCGAGAAGACCGCGCCGGCGGCCGATATGCTTGCACGGGTCTACGAGCAAGACACCGCCGTGCTCAAAAACAACTTTACCTTTGAGGGTGGCTCGCGCTCCGACCTTGCCGGCTACGCCAACTCCAAGGATTTTGTGGCCAGCTACCCGTTTGTGGGCTATCAGTTTAAGCTCCTGCCCGACGTGATGACCGAGGTGCGCAAACACGGTGTCAAGGCTAAACACATGTCCACAGGCGAGCGCTCCATGCTGAGCGCGTTCCAGGAGAGCGCTCAGGCCATCCAGCATGACCGGACCGGTGCACTCGTGCCGTTCTGGCGTTTCTTTGACACTATCTCCAAAGACCTTGAGCACGGCATCATCCAGGTGGTCGATCGCGCGGTCCGCGCGGCCGAGGACGCAAAGGGCCTTGAACCCTACGACGTTCAGGTGCTCAAGCTCCTGTACCTGATTCGTTACATCGGCTACGTCAAGGCCACGGTCGAGAACATCTCCATCTTCATGATAGACAGCCTCGACGTGGACAAGCGCGCCCTCAAGGACCGCGTCAAGGAGTCCCTTGCCCGTCTGGAGCGCGAGAACTACGTGGCGCGCCAGGGCGATACCTATAGCTTCCTCACCGACGAGGAGCAGGAGATAGCGCAGGAGATCGCACACACCCCGATCGATAACGCGCAGGTGATCGAGTCTATCAAAAAGCGTCTGTTCGACAGCATCTATACCGCGCGCAAACTCAACCGCGGGGCCAACGACTTTCCGTTTGACCGCTATGTGGACGGCTCAATCCACGGTACCAGCATGGGCGGCATGGAGCTTTACGTGGCGACTATGGCGAGCGACCTGGGCCGTGCGGACGATACCGAGCTGGCCTTGGCTTCTTCGGGCAAAGCCATCGTGGTCTTGAGCGACGAGGCGGATTATTGGGAGACGCTCGTCAACGCTGCCAAGATCCGTAAGTACGCCAAGACGCGAAATCTCCAGGAGCTTCAGCCGAGTACGCGCCAGATCGTCGAGTCCAAGATGCGCGAGGCGGCCTATAACGAGAAGGAGGCCGATACCCTTTTGAGCGAGGCTGTGCTCCACGCACGTTGCGCAGTCGACAGCCGCATGGTTGAGGTCCGCGCGGCCAAGCCCGCCCAGGTCTTTGAGCAGGTGCTGGCGCAACTGTGCGACGTGGTCTTTGAAAAGGCCGACTATATCGGCGCGCCGGTCACGAGCGATTCCGATATTCGCTCCACGCTGGCGGGCAACGTTCAAGTGGGGCTCGCTGGCATGGATGCAGGTAACGTGCGTGCGCTCAAAGAGGTCGAGGACTACCTCAAAGTTCAGCACCAGCGCCACCTGGATACCGCTATGGGCGATATCCAGCGCCAGTACCAGCAAAGGCCCTTTGGCTGGCGCGAGGTCGACATCGCAAATGTGGTGGCGCAGCTTGTGGTGGAGCAGCGCGCACAGGTGCTGTTTGGCGGTCAGACGGTTCAAGCTAACGACAGCCGCATGGTGGCACTCCTTCGCAAGGATGCCGATAAGGCCCAGGTGCGCTTGCGCATGCGCATGAGCGACCGGTTGCTGCGCGCCACGGGCGAGCTCATGCGTGACCTGTTTGATCTCAAGACCGTGCCCTCCAACGAGGATAAGCTCGTGGCCGAGCTCAAGGAGCGCCTTGAGGACTTGCGCGAGGCGTGTCTCGCCATAGCATGCGACTACTACACGGGCATCAAGCCGGCCTACCCGTATCCCGGCGAGAACGAGTGCGAGAGGATGCGCTCGGAGGTCGCCGACGTCCTTAAGGACCAGAGTGAGTCCGAGGCGTTTTTGACTACGTTTACCAAGCATGAGGACCGCTTGCTCGATGCCAAGGAAGACTTTGACAAGGTGGTTGAGTTCTTCGAGTCCAACCAACGAACAGCGTTTGACCACGCCAAGGATTTCTTGAGCCGCACCGAGGGTATCGAGTATGCCTCCGATGACATTCCCAGCGCGGTTGAGAACGTGGCAAAGGTTCGCGAGATCCTCAAAGATCCCAAGCCCTACGGCCGCATTAAAGACCTGCAGCCGCTTATGAATCCCGTCGAGGACGACATGAAAAAGCTGCTGGGTATCCGCCGCAATGAGTTTTTGTGCCGCATCGAGAGCGATCTGCAAGACCTGCAGGCGCAGGCTGAGAGTCAAAAGGGCTTTGTCAATCAAGCCAAGGATGCCATAGCGGATGCCGGCGCCAAATACGAGTCGTTCAAAAACCGTGCCCACAGTGCTCAAAGCCTCAACGAGCTGAGCGTTGCTGCGACTAACTGGGGCGACTGGCTCAGCGCGGCAGCCAACGAGATGTACGACGCCGTGGATGCGGCCCGCATGCGTATGGACAACGAGCGCCGCACCACCGAGGTCACGAGTACGGGTGAGGTGGTCAAGAAGATCTCCAACAAGGCCGTTGCGTCGTCAGCGCCCATGCCTGCACCCGTGCCCCAGCGCAAGATCAAGACTGTGCGCCGCGCCGATCTGGCCAAGCCGAGTCGTCTCTTGTCCGCAGAGGACGTGGAGCGCTACGTGGACGACCTGCGCTCCCGCCTTATGCAGGCGCTCGCTGCAAACGACGAGATCCGTATCAACTAACCCGCGGAGCCACCGGTGCCAAAGCGCGCACCGGTGGCTTATGGCGTTTAGAAAGGCTCATCAACCATGAACGATTCTGCTCTTAAGAGCTTCTGCACCTGGGCCCGTACGGAGCTCATCAAAGGCGTGGAGGCGCAGATGGTGCGCTACGGCATCACCGAACCTGCACTCGCGCCCGTTGGGTCCGAGACCGTCAACGGCCTGCCCCTAAGTCCGGCTGAGATTGAGCAACGCGACGAACTGCTGCGCATGCAGGCAGAGGTGGGTCACGAGGCGCTGCGCGACCGTGCGGCCTACACCTGGTTCAACCGCATCGTGGCCATTCGCTTCATGGATGCATGCGGATGGCTTCCCAGCCGTATGCGCATGCTAAGTCGTGCGGACGGCAGCCATGGCAGCGAGGCCGTGGAGAACGCACTGGACGTGGAAATAACGACGGCCGATACCGATCGCATAGCCGAGCTCAAGATGGCGGGCTTGGATGAACCGTTGTGGCGCTACCTGTTTGTTGCTCAGTGCGAGGAGCTTGCCGATTGCCTGCCGGGCGTCTTTGAACGCGTGGGCGGAGCCATGGAGCTGCTGTTGCCCCAGGGCCTCATGATGGCTGACAGTGTGGTGGGCAAACTCAATGCCGTCCTCGCTGACGAGGACTGGCGCGAGGGCGTGACCGTTCTGGGTTGGATGTATCAGTACTACAACGCTGACGTTAAAGACGAGTTCTTCAAGTCCAAGCGCAAGGCAGCGGCGGAGGATATCGCGCCCGCCACGCAGCTCTTCACCCCCGAGTGGATTGTGCGCTATATGGTCGAGAACTCACTCGGCCGTCTGTGGATGCTCAACAATCCGGGGAGTTCGCTACGCGAGCGCATGGAGTATTACATCGAGCCCGATGCTGAGCACGAGGACTTCATTCGCATTTCGAGTCCCGAGGAGATAACCCTCTGCGACCCCGCATGTGGCTCGGGCCATATCTTGGTCTATGCGTTTGAGCTGCTCTTCCATATGTACGAGGAGCGCGGCTATCGTGAGCGCGAGATTCCCGAGCTCATTCTTACTAAAAACCTTGCAGGTATGGAAATCGATTCCCGCGCGGCACAGATCGCGGAGCTGGCGCTTGCCATGTGCGCCCGCGAGCACGACCGTCGCTTCTTTAGGCGTGGCGTTCGCGCCGACGTTACCGTGCTCTCGAGCATCCCGCTAGGGGAGGACGAGCTGCCGGGTAACAAGAAGCTCGCCGAGGAGCTGAGTCATTTGGGCGAGATCGGTTCGCTGCTCAATCCCTCAGAGGACGAGATTGACGAGCTCAAGGCTGCCGCCGCGAGTTGTTCCGATGACCTTTTTGCCGCTACGGCCAAAACTAAGCTCGAAAGCGCTGCCGCCATCTGCGAGAAGCTGTCCCGTCGTTTTACCTGCACCGTTGCGAATCCTCCGTATATGGGCAGCAGCAGCTTTAATCCATTCATGAGCAAGTGGGTCAAGAAGAACTACCCCGACGTGAAGAGCGACCTGTGCACGTGCTTCATCGAGCGCGGTTTTAACCTTGTCGAGGATAAGGGCTACGCCGCAATGGTTACCATGCAGAGTTGGATGTTCCTGGGCAGCTTTGAGAAGATGCGCGCCAAGGTTATCGACAACAAGACAATCGTTTCCATGGCCCATCTGGGACCTCGCGCGTTTGATGCTATCGGCGGCGAGGTCGTCAACGTTACAGCTGACGTGATCTACAACCAGCATTCGGACGCCGAGGGCGCCTATGTGCGCCTTGTTGATATCAACGGCTCTGAGGCCAAGAGGCTCAAACTGGTCGAGGCCATCCAAAACCCCGATTGCGGCTGGTTCTACCGCCGCGACGCCGACACCTTCAAGCAAATCCCCGGCACCCCCATAGCCTACTGGCTTGGGAGCGGATTGTTGGCGGCATTTAAAAATGGCTGCAGCTTTAATTCAGTTGCTCATCCCAAAGTTGGAATGCAGACGTCAAAAAATGAGAAGTATTTACGTTTGTGGCACGAATCGGATTATCGTCCTTCTAGGAGCGATAAGAAGTGGATTAAGTATCTTAAGGGCGGTGACTATCGTAAATGGTACGGAAATCTTGAATGGCTTCTTCTGTATAAAAATGATCCCACCTGGATTCTGCAACAGCCTCATGCTCGAGTTTTGAGTGAATCACTTCTCGAGAAAAGAAAAAATACATGGACGGATTTAACCTCGGGTGCGAATAGCTTCAGGTTCGCTCCGCAAGATACCTTTTATGATATTTCTGGGCATTGCTATTTCCCTAGTCCGGATAATCAGCTAGAGCTTCTTGCGTATTCCAATTCATCCCTTTTTTCGTTTGTCTTGCAGCTATTCAATTCCACGATGCACTGCCAAGTTGGTGATGTCGCCAGGGTTCCATATCTTGCGCCTGCGGCGGCAGATAAACAACACATTTCGGATTTATCTCAGCGTTCGCTTGATGCTTCCAAGGCCGACTGGGACTCGTTTGAAACCTCCTGGGATTTCAAACGTCATCCTCTCGTTTAGGAGTCCACATGTCGCAGAAGAAAAAGGCTAACAATAATAAATGCGCACATCCACCTCTTAAGAATGATGTGTCGTGGATAAAACAAGTTCATGAATCGTATAAGGACGATGTCTCTAAGAAAAAACTACGCATATATTTGCAAAGATTTGTATCCGAATCAGAAGCTATTGATGCTACGAGGCAGACCAATGGGTTTATTACTGATTTGAATATTTATACTACTGTTCAGGCAAATTCGTTTCTTGAACAGATGCGTTTCGACAGTGCCGTTAAAACAAGATGGGCATATACCCCTAATGACCTTGCAAAAGCGGCCCACGAAGCAGGTAGCGATTCATCGGATTTTATTAAACGAGATTACGAGTTTGCCCTCATTTGCTTATCAACAGCGGCTTGTCTTAACAGAAGGATTGTTGGGCTTTCAGAATTCAAGCCGGGTGCGAAGACCAAAACAGGCCGGAGAAAACAGAATAAAAGTTCATTTAGAAGACTTGACGCCGTTTTTAGACATCTGAGGAATGCTCTCGCTCATGGTCAATATTTGCGAGTTGTTAAGCCCGATGGATCAGTGTGGTGGGCTTTACAGGACGCAAACGGTAAAGGAAACGTCACGGCAAGAATGCTGCTGAAAGAGGATACGCTTGATGCATGGGTGAATCTGCTCTCGCTAAGAGACAAGAGATATAGAGATAAAAGCTAGTAGTTAGAATAGGTGCGAAATTGCATCGCTTTAGTTCCTCAAGCTTCCTGTACAGCGGGGAGAGCGTTTTAGCGGTTTTTTGGATACTGCAATCCGTTTCTTCGCAGTGGTTTCCGACAGCAACGAAAGGATGGCCTACCATGGCCACTTTACTTCAAGATAAATATGAAGCTCGCAAGGCTGAGGTTAATGCTCGCTTTGAGCAGCTTCGCGCTAACGAGGAAGAGCTCAACCGAATCTTTGCCAAAATCTACAACATGGAGGGGGAGGTGCCCGTCGAGGTCGAGGACAAGTACGTTTCGGTGGCACGCATCTTCGATACCGCTGATGAGATTCCCGAGAGCTACAAGGGCAACAAATACGTGCGCACCAAGCGCGACGAGATCACCTCGCTCATAAGCTATGCCGTGGGCTGCATGTTTGGCCGCTATTCGCTGGATGTGGACGGGCTGGTCCTGGCCGGTCAGGGCGCCGCGGTCGACGACTATCTGGCCAAGATGCCCGATCCCGATCACGTGACCTTTATGCCTGATGCCGACAACGTACTGCCCATTACCGATGACGAGTACTTTGACGACGACATCGTGCGCTACTTTATCGATTTTGTGCGCACCGTGTACGGCGAGGAGACGCTCGAGCAGAACCTGGCCTTTATTGCCGAGGCGCTCGGCGGTAAGGGTACCTCGCGCGAGGTGATCCGCACCTACTTTTTGAAGGACTTTTTTAAGGACCACTGCCAGACCTATAAGAAACGCCCCATCTACTGGCTGTTCGACAGCGGTAAGAAGAACGGTTTCAAGTGTCTTGTTTACATGCATCGCTACCAGCCTGACCTATTGGCTCGCATCCGCACCGACTATGTGCATGAGCAGCAGGAGCGCTACCGTGCCCAGATCGGCTATGCCAACGATGCCCTTGCTGGTGCCGAGCGCGGCGAGCGCGTGCGCCTGGACAAGCGCGTCAAAAAGCTCAACGACCAGCTCAAAGAGACCATTGGCTACGAGGAGAAGCTGCACCACTTGGCAGACCAGATGATTAAGATCGACCTGGATGACGGCGTCAAGGTCAACTACGCCAAGTTTCAGGATGTGCTGGCGAAGATTAAGTAACTGCAGATACGGTAAGGATATTCATGCCCAAGATCGATGTAGAAGAACAGCTCAAGCTGCGATTTTTGCAACCGTTGTCCTCATGCGCGCCGCGCCGTGTTGTGGTTTGGCACGATGCGGACGGCGAGTTTGCCCCTGAGTTTGAGCGATTGGCTGCCGAGGGTTTCGACGGCGTGGGGGCAGATGACGGCGCTATGCCCGCTCACGGTGACTTTGAACGCCCGGTTAGGTTTGTTGAGGCCTGCGAGGGCCGCATGTTTGCCGTCAAAAAACTTATCAACCGCGATGACCTTGCGAGCGATATCTTGCTGTATCGTCGTTGCCCGCGGGGCGGGCTTGAGGGCGATTGGCTTGCCGATGTTGAGCTGTATGCCGATCGGTTTCAGGCCGACTATCTTTCGCTTTTGGCCGATCAGCTGTGTATCGAGAATATCGATGCCGTGCGCGAGAGCCTGCGCGAGCACAAGGCGTTCTTTGATGCCAAGACCCGCTGCGCTAAGTTTGTCGCTTGCGTTCCGCATGCCTCGGGCGCATCCGATATCGAACTCGGCATCCTTACGGTGATTTTTGGTGGTAAAGAGCTTGGCGACGCGCGGCCCGCGTTTGTACTGCGCGGCTGCATGACCACGCTGCTGCACAAGGGCCCCGAGGCGCTGGCCGAGTTGGTGGACAAGTACTGCGTGCGCGATGTCCTCTCTGCCTTTTTGCTGCGCTGCTATGGGTTTGAGGGCCCGCTGTATGAGCGTGACTCATTGCTTATGCTTGCATCCCATGTGCTCCTTACAGCGGCGTCTACCGCGCTTCCCGAGGGAGCGCTCAAGGGACTCGAAAGCTATGTGGCTCCCGCCTACGGCCCCTATTGCCTTGAGGCGGTGCGCACGTGGGACCAGGCCGCCGATACCCAGGCGTCGAGCGAGGACCTATTTGAGATTTGCCGTTTGGTTGAGGACGCCCGCGGACTCTTTGCACGGTTCGAGACCTTGCCGATCGATGCGCTGGCCTCGCTTGATGTGTTCCCGTGCGTCAATGAGGCTGTGCTCTCGCAGCTGTTCTGCTCGTTTGCGCAAGGTGCAGACCGTGTTGAGGATGCGCGTGCCTTTGTGGCGCGTCGCTGCGACCTAAGCTGGTACCGTCGTGTCGAGAGCTACTTTGACCTGCTTGTCGCTGTGGCCGATATGTGCGCGTTTAGGCAGACGCACACGGGCGGGTTCCATCTGGCGCAGTCCCAGCAGGTGTGGGATGCCTATTCGTCCGATTGGTATGCCATGGACGCTGCCTATCGCCATATGTGCACCGCGTATCTGCGGGCACGCTCCGTCGAGTGCGATGCGCTCGAGGAACCTGCCCGCGCCGTGGCGGACTGGGCGGAGAATCTCTACAGCAACTGGTTCTTGGCGGATGCCAATGCCTGCTGGGCGGCTGCTGCGCAAGGGGAGTGGGCCGATTGCGGCTACATCGATGGTCCCGCACGGCAGGATGAGTTTTACTGGCATGTGCTGCCCGCCTTTGTGGGTTCTGCCAAAACAACGGTCGTTATCGTGAGCGATGCGCTGCGCTATGAGGTTGCCCGCGACGTTGCGGCGCTGCTCGAGCGCGAACGCGGCGGCAACGTCAAGGTTTCTAGCATGCAGGCGGTCTTTCCCTCCATTACCGAGGTGGGCATGCCTGCGCTGCTGCCGCACCAGGTGCTTGAGCTTGCAGAGGATGGCGCGTTTGTGTTGGCTGACGGCATGCCCACTGCGACGACTCCGCAGCGCGAGGCCGTACTTACCCACGTTGAGCCCACGGCCCGCGCTTTGCGCTCGAGCGCATACCTCAACATGGCGGGAACCGAGCGCAAAGCGCTGCTCAAAGACTCCAGGCTCGTTTATCTCTACCACAACAAGATCGACGCCACGGGCGAGAAGGCAGCTACGCAGGATGACGTTTTCGATGCCTGCGCGGACACCGTGGAGGAACTTGCCGCGTTGGCGCGCCGCGTGTGCACCGACGCCCCGGGCGCGCGTGTTGTTATAACGGCGGATCACGGCTTCATCTACACGCGTCGTGAGCTCAACGAGTGCCAGATGCTCGGCAAGCCAGACCTACCCTTCCTTGACGCTCCTGTCATGCACGGCAAGCGTCATCTGGTGGTGCCCAACGAGGCCGTGGCCAAGCTTTCGGAAGAGGCATGCGAGGTGTTTGTTAATGTTGGCATGGGACGTTTAGGTGCCGGTTTTGAGGGATTTGCCCCGCGCGAGAACGTGCACTTCAAGCGTCCCGGCGGCACTAACAACTACGTCCACGGCGGCATGAGCCTGCAGGAGCTTTGCGTGCCCGTTATCGGATTTTGGCGTGCGCGCTCGGGTTCCAAGGACTTTGTCGATACGCGCGTGGCGACGCTGCGCGTGCTAAGCGAGGGACGCCGAGTGACCAACTCGCTCTTCTCGGTCAACTTGATCCAGGAAGAACCCGCCCAAGGCAAGGTCTTGCCGTGCGAGTATGAGCTGGTGTTTACCGACGCAAGCGGCAACGAGGTGAGCGATACGGTCAAGGCGCATGCCAACAAGACTTCTGTTAATTCGCAAGAGCGCGTAGTGCATGCCAAGTTTGCGCTGCGTGCGGCGGATGGATTCTCGGCAAAGGGTCCGTACTATCTGGTCTGCCGCGAGCGCGAGACGGGCAAGATCGTTTGGCGCGAGACGTACACCATCGCTGTTTCGTTTGCCCCTGTTGCTGACTTTGGTTTTTAGGAGTGTGCCCTATGTTTGATAACCATGACGACGATCTGTGGGAAGTTCCCTCGATTGATGTGGATGTGCCGGTGGAGGGTGTGGTGCCTGCGGAGGCCGCGCCTGCTGCGGAGGCCCCGGCGACTGAGGCTGTTGCGCCTGCCCCGGAGCCGGTTGCTGCCGCGCCCGTTGAGGCTGCGGTGAACGCCGAGGACGAATTCTCGACCGACGGTTATGATCAGGCTGTGGCCGAGGCTCCTGAGGACGACGGCTACGACATGGATGGGTTGGACGGCAAGCTGCTTGAGCACTTTGCTGGCAAGATCGTGCGCAAGGACCTGACGGCCCTTATGAAGCGCGGCGCCAACGTGCCCACCTTTGTGCTGGAGTACCTGCTGGGTATGTACTGCTCAACCGACGACGAGGATGCCGTGGCGGAGGGCCTGGGGCGCATCCGCAAGATCCTCACCGATAACTACGTGCGTCCCGACGAGTCCGAGCGCATTAAGTCCAAGATTCGCGAGCTGGGTCGCTTTACCATCATCGATAAGGTGACGGCCAAGCTCGACGAGTACAAAGACATCTACGCGGCGTCGTTTGCCAACCTGACCATTGAGCCGTTTGTGATGCCTGCCGAGTACGTGCGCGACTATTCCAAGATTCTCCAGGGTGGTATTTGGTGCATTATGAGCATCGAGTATCGTCGTCCCATGGAAGAGGAAGACGAGTTTGGCATGGAAGTCTTTGGCGACGATGCGCCTCGCCGCTCCAAGGCCAAGCGCAAAAAGCGCGGGCCCGAGGACTCTCCGTTTAGCGTGGCGTCGCTCACGCCCATCCAGATGCCCAACCTGGACCTGGACGCCATGATCGAGGAGCGTCAGTATTTCTCGCGCGACGAGTGGCTCAACATGCTGCTGCGCTCTGCCGGCTATGAGCCCAGCGAGCTTTCGGAGAAGGAGCGCCTGCACTTTATCGAGCGCATGGTGCCGCTGATCGAGCGCAACTACAATCTGTGCGAGCTTGGTCCCCGCGGCACCGGCAAGAGCCATATCTACAAAGAGGTCTCGCCTTACGCCATCTTGCTTTCGGGCGGCCAGACCACCACGGCCAACCTGTTCGGCCGCATGAACTCCATGCGCGCCGATCGCGTGGGCTTGGTGGGCCATTGGGATTGCGTGACGTTCGACGAGGTCGCCGGCATGCGCTTTAAGGACACCAACGCCGTGCAGATCATGAAGGACTACATGGCCAGCGGCAGCTACGCGCGTGGCCGCGACCAGATTAACGCCGATGCCTCCATGGTCTTTGAGGGCAACATCAACGACACCGTGCAAAACGTCCTTAAGACCACGCACCTGTTTGACCCGTTCCCGCCGGAGTTCAACAACGATTCGGCCTTCTTCGACCGTATCCACTATTACCTGCCGGGCTGGGAGATTCCCAAGATGCGGTCGAGCCTGCTGACCGGGCATTATGGTCTGATCACCGACTGCCTGTCAGAGTTTTGCAGGGAGATGCGCCGCAAGGACTTTACGCACCATATCGACCGTTACTTCCGCTTTAACAGCGACTTTAACAAGCGCGACGAGATCGCCGTGCGCAAGACCTTTAGCGGCCTGGCCAAGCTCCTGTTCCCCGACGAAGCCATGGACAAGGACGACGTGCGCTGGCTGTTGGATTACGCCATCGAGGGCCGTCGCCGCGTAAAGGAGCAGCTCAAGATTATGGCGGGCGTCGAGTTTATCGACGTTAACCTGGGCTATATGGATGCCGACAACCCGCAGGATGTGCATGTGGTGCGCGTGCCCGAGCAGAGCGAGGACACGCTGATTCCCGACGGGCCGCTGCTGTCCGGCCACGTGTTTGGCGTGGGCAGGTCGCAGGGCGGCGAGGTTGCCGTGTACAAGCTGGAGAATAAGGCCGTTGCCGGCGAGTGCAAGTTTAAGCACGAGGGCGTGGCCTTTAACAAGCCGGTGCGCGATACGCTGGAAGCCGCGTTCGACAACTTTGTGAACCTGGCGAACCGCGTGGCGCCGGGCATGCACATTGGCTCCAAGGATTATCTGCTGTTCTACAACGACCTGCAGAGCAAGGGCCTGTCCGAGGAAGTTTCGCTCGCCGAGTTTGTGGGCCTTTGCTCTGCGGCGTGCAACCGCCCGGTGATGCCCGCGCTGGCGATTCCGGGAATCTTGCGCATGTCGGGTTCTATGGACGAGATCCGAGGGCTCGAGGACATTATGCGCGTGGCCAAAAACGCCGGCGCCAAGCGCGTGATTTTGCCGCTGAGCGCCATCGCGGGCTTGCAGAGTGTTTCGTCCGAGATTATTTCGGGACTGAGTCCGGTGTTCTACATGGATGGTGACCCGGTTGATGCCGCGAAGAAGGCGCTGGATCTGTAGGAGTGCGGGCGTGCGGGCTTGCGTGCGCGTGGGCCCGCGGGCGTGTTGGCGTGTTCGAGTAGGGAGGCCTTGCCATGGCGAGCGAGCGTTCTGTTGGCGAGTTGCTCGACGAGCTGTTTGGCTTTGAGTCGGTAGCCAAGCGTCAGACGGCGCTTGAGCAGCACGATCGCGGTGAGCTGGTGCGCAGGGCGCGCTCCCGCGAGCTGCTGGGCGTGCTTAGGGGCGTCGAGGCTTCCGAGCACGCTGCGTGCGAGTCTGCCGTGCGGGCTGTTGACGGGTATGTTCGCCGTGTTGAGGGCGCCGCGCTTGCACGCGCTCGCAAGCGGGCGGGCATTGTTGGTCCGCTGCGGATGGAGCGCCGCTATGCTGCCTTTTTGCGCATGGAGGACAAGGCCGAGTTGCTGGCCCGTTTGGAGCAGACGCTTGCGTTTATCGAGGTAAAGCTGCGTGCGAATACGGCGGAAAAGGTGCGCGCGGCGTACGATGCTGCGGGGGCTATGGTGCTGCAGGACGTGGCACGCCTGAGTGACGTGCGCGTTGTGGATGCCGTGCCCCTGGATGCCGATCTGCTATGTACGCAGTTGGAGCAGTTGCGTTGTGCCGCCGACGCGACGGACCTTGCGGGTATGATCACAGCGACGTTTGAGTCCGAGCTGAGTGCGACGGGGTCGCTGGGCGCTGACGGGTTTACGGACGATTTGGCTGGCGATGTTGCTGGTGACGTGGCGTTGGAGCGTGAACTTACCAACGTGCGCGGCGCTGCGCAGCGAGCGCGCTTGGCGGCGCAGGCGTATCGGGCCGAGCGCGCCACCCGCGTTGCGGGGAGCACGGTGGAGCCGGTATCGTTGCCCGAGTCTGCGTGCGCTGCGTGCGAGACGGCGTGCGATGCCGGAGAGCTTTCCGAGTTGCTCGCTCAGGTTAAGAAGTCGTTTGAGACCTACCGTCGTGTTGTTGCCGACGGCGGGTTGTTCTGCGCGTTTGGCACGGGCTCGCCGCACGGCATTTGTTGTGGTACGAGCTATTTGGACTACGATTCTCGGCTTGATGAAGACGTGCTGGTGGGCGAGTGCGATGGTGCAACCAGGCATACTGTTCGGCATGAGGTTGCGATCCCCGAGCTGGTGGATGGGGCTTCTGCCGAGGGCGGCGATTCGCTCAAGGTTGCCGTGGCGCGCATGCGCGAGTTTAACGGGCGTCGCTACGATGGTGTGCTGGATGAGGATCCTGCGCGCCACGTGAATGCGTTTTGGTATGGACTTAAAAAGCTCAGCCAGTATTGCGAGGCCGCCGTGCGTGTGGATGAGCGTGCTTGGGATTGCTTTATCGATAAGGTGCAGTTCGCCTACGATGAGCCCGTGGGACGTTTGGCTGCACAGATGGACGACAAGCAGGTTGCGGCTTTTGTTGCTGCCGTGGATGAGCTTGGCGCTGCTGAGTAGGGGTCCTGGCCTGGTAGGAGGTTTCATCATGAAGATCGAAGTTGACGTAGATCAGCTGCGCGAGAGCCTGCTCGACCGCGCGGGGTCTGCGGCAGGCGTGGGCTTTCCGGCCGCCATGCTCGACGTGATGGATATCGAGGACGAGTCGCCCCAAGAGCTCCTAGCCCGAGCCGAACGCGAAGGCCTCGACCCCCGCGACCTTGCCGTCGATGACGACTGCGGAGCGTCTGACGACTGGTGACCCCGGGTCAGTTCATCCTTTTCTTCCTGAGATATAAGAGAAATCCCTTTTTGAACGTCCTTCGGGTTCCAAAAAATAGCCGATCAGTCTTTGTATCTTCCTTGCTGTCAAACTTGATAGCCGTTAGCTCGATCGTACAGATGTAGTCAGCAACTTGGAATAGCCGGTAGGCTCGTGGTGTGGCTTCTCGGTATACGATGACATCCCTTGCTAGAACGTACTCAAGCGCAGAATGAATGACCTCCGTTACAATCGGTTGGCCGTTGTCGTAGTAAATCTTAACGGTGTCGTATCGCTGGAAGAATTCTAGATGGTCGAAAAGTTCAACTGTGAGGTCTCGCCTCATTCTCTCCGCGAGACCGTTTTGATTGCCGGCGAATTCGCTCATTCGGTATTGCAGACAGAGATAGCGTATGGGGAGATGCTGAATGAACGCGCGAAATGCGCTCAACATGTGCCTTCGCTGCTCCTTGGGAAGATCTTTGTAGTCGCCGTTTCCATTCAGTAGGGGTCCTGCATGAAAAGGCGTATTGGGAAGCGAGGACTGCGACAGGGCGCGTTCGTAGCGGTCAATGCGTTCAACGATTGCATCGTTTTGATCGTGAAAAACGAGGGTGACGAGGTAGTAGTTGGAGACGCCTCCGAGGTCGCCAGATTCGTCAACAAAGACGGAGAGTTCGCTCATGATGGGCCTCCATTTTTGCAAAAAAATGCCGGGGGTAAGACCCCGGCTCTTGGAGGCCCCTCTTTTGGAGGGAACCGTATTCTTTATACCATGAGATAAGGGGTGCTTTCAAGTAACATTATAATAAGCAAACATATGTTCGTCAAACTACCTGCGAAAAGTCCTTAGCCGTCCAGAGGTGGGTAGAGCGGCTCGTAAATTGCTGACGCAATGGGCCGGCGTTTTCCCGAGAAGTATTTAGTCTTGACTCGCATAAAAAATGCCGGGGGACATCCCCCGGCTCTTGGAGGTCCCTTTATTCGAGGGTACCGATTTCTTTATAGCATGAGATCGGACGGCTTTCAAATGGCGCCATGTGGATGGGATGGGATGGCGCGCCTGATAAAGCCCTCAATGAATGGCATCTAACTAGCGTTCGTGATATAAAGAAATCGGTCATCTCAAAAGAGAGGGCTTCCAAGTGCCGGGGACGTTTTCCCCGGCTTTTTCATTTC
>CATYZE010000028.1 GCA_958415525.1 uncultured Collinsella sp.
AAGCCGTGTATACCATACTCTCCAATGAAAGAACGCCCTGATATAGCGAAATTTTGCCGTTTTCCTGTGTACTTGCGTACGCACTCCACAGGAATTCTAAGGGGCCTGCCCCCTTAGCACACGGACTTTGGAACAAAGTCTAGTGTGTTACGCCTTGCCAGAGGTATACAGGCTTCCGGTATGTACGTACGAAGCAATTGCCATCAATGCGCCATATCAGTGGCGATCAAGTTCGCATAAAGCGACCTTGATCCCGCAAAACAAAAGGCAGGATACCATCACCACGATGATACCCTGCCTCTGTTCGTTCCTGTTTACCGTTCCGAGTAGTCCTTCCGCAGAATTTCCGATAAACAAAAAACGTACCCGAACCCTTTCTCGTAAAGAATCGGGTTCGAGTGCGAACTGAATGCTGGAGCAATAAAAAACCACCAGAAGGTGCCTGTCCCCTTTGTGGTGGTTTTGGGCCAGTCCTAGAGCGTGTGGCCGTAGGTGTTGGTAGCCTTTATGGCGGCGGCGAACTTTTCGTCGGTGAAGGGTTCGGGGTTTCCCTGCTTCCACTCGTTGGTGGTGTGCGCGTACTCGCACAGGGCGGGGATATCGGACTCGGAAAGCCCGACCTGCTCAAGCGTCACGGGCAGTCCCATCTGCTTGTTAAAGGCTGCGTAGCGCTCAAGGTTTTCGGTATCGCCCGTGTAGGCAAACAGCACCAGCACGCCCAGGCTCACGACCTCGCCATGCAGGTAGGTGCCCTCGCGCGGAATGCTGCAGGTGGCGTTGTAGAACGCATGTGCCACGCTCGAGTTGTAGTAGTAATCGTTTTGGTTGGTCAGGTTGGAGACGTATCCCGTGTTGACCACGATATCGAGCGCGATCTGCTTGACGGCCTCGGTCGACAGGTTCTGGCGAACGTCCTCAAGACCCTGCACGCCATAGGTAAACAGCGGCTCGGAGCAGGTGTGTGCGAGCGCCAGGCCAAGACCGGCGGTGTGCTCCAGGTTGCCGGCGCTCGTGGCGTACTCGACCTCGGGCTGCTTGGACAGGGCATCGCCCACGCCCGCCCAGAAGTATTCTGCCGGAGCCTCGGCGATGATCTTGGGGTTGATGAAGATGTGCGCGGGGCGGTTGGGGTACGAATAGCCCTCGAGCGAGCCGTCGTCGTTGTAGACAACGGCAATGGCGGTCGCGGCCGAGCAGTTGGAGCAGATCGTCGGCACTGTAAAGACGATCTTCTTGAGCTCGATGGCCGCTGTCTTTACGGTGTCGAGCGCCTTGCCGCCGCCGCATGCGATGAGCACGTCGGCCTCTTGGCAGGCGGGGGAGTTTACAACCTTGGCGATATTAGCGCGCGTACTGTTGGTGCCGTAGACGCGCGTCTCCAGAATCTCGACGTCGGTGCCCTCAAGTGCCGCCTCAATGCCGGGCAGCGCTGCAGCCAGGGCGCGCTTACCGCCAATGATAGCGACCTTCGTCGCTCCGTACTCGGCCAGCGCGGCGGGCAGCTCGGCAAAGCAGTCCTCGCCGACGGTGTAGTCGCTCATTCCAATCGTGCGCATAGCAGCCTTCTTTCGTTAGATAAAGTGCTTTCAGGTATTTTGCTCCAAGTGAGTGCTTGCGACCGCGAGAAATTTCTAAAGTATGAAACCGATGTTGAGGGTTTTTCGCTGGCGCGGACCGTGCTACCATACAGCGCATAAGCGTTGATGGGGACGAGTAGTCGGCCATCCGCATGCCACAGAGAGCGGGGAGTGCTGAGAACCCGTGCATGCGACCGATGAAAATCACCCCGGAGCTGCGGTCCCAACGGGCGCGCCGTACAGGCACGTCTTAGTAGACATCGCCGAGATGGTCGTCGATACAGGCCAGCCGAGTAACGGATGCGAGCGCGCGGCGACGCGGGCGAGGGCATCTAAGCTGGGTGGTTAAGCGAAGAGCTTGTACGGGCAGTCTGTCCGTTTGGTGGCGCTTCGTCCCAGCTTGCAGGGACGGGCGCTTTTTTGGTGCCCAGAGGGCGTGCGCGCCCACGACAAGAAAGGGGTACCGTGGCAAACGAGTACAAGCAGACGATGAATCTGCCCAAAACCGGATTTCCCATGCGTGCCGGTCTTTCCAAGTCCGAGCCCAAGCGACTCAAGGACTGGCAGGACAACAAGGTCTACGAGCAAGTTCTGAAGAAGAACGAGGGTCACAAGAAGTTCGTGCTGCACGACGGCCCTCCGTACGCCAACGGCCCGATCCACATCGGCCACGCCATGAACAAGATCTCCAAGGACATGATCAACCGTTACTGGATGATGCAGGGCTGCGAAGTTCCCTATGTCCCCGGTTGGGACTGCCACGGTCAGCCGATCGAGCACAAGGTCGAGGAGAAGCTCGGCACCGAGAAGTTCAACCAGACCTCCACGGCTAAGATCCGTGAACTCTGCAACGAGTTCGCCGTCGAGAACATCGAGCTGCAGAAGGCCGGCTTCCGTCGTCTGGGCGTGCTCGGCGACTGGGACAACCCCTACCTGACGCTCTATCACCAGCATGACGCCGCCGACATCGAGGTCTTTAAGGCCATGTTCGACAAGGGCATGATCTATCGCGGCCACAAGCCGGTTCACTGGTGCAAGCACTGCCATACCGCGCTGGCCGAGGCCGAGATCGAGTACTCCGACGAGACGAGCCCCTCCATTTTCGTCCGCTTTGAGATGACCACTAAGCCCGCCGGTCTCGAGGGCTTCGACGGCCCGGTCGACTTCATCATCTGGACGACCACGCCGTGGACCATCCCCTCCGACCAGGCAGTCTCCCTCAAGCCCGGCGCCGCTTACGTCGCCGTCGAGCACGACGGTCGCGCCGAGGTCATGCTCGAGGACCTGGCTCCCAAGTGCTGCGAGGAGTTTGGCTGGGAGTACACCCCGGTCATGGTCGACGGCAAGCCTTACGTGGTTCCCGCCGAGACCTTCCACCACATCCACTACAAGCAGCCGATCTTTGACGGCGTTGAGGGCGTGGCGCTGCTGGCCGATTACGTCGGTGTCGATGACGGTACCGGTATCGTCCACAACTCGCCCGGTCACGGCGTCGATGACTACTTTGCCTGCCTCAAGGAGGGCATCACCGACATCTGCATGCCGGTCGATGACGACGGCAAGTTCTACACCGGCGAGGAGTTTGGTACCGGTGGCCCCTTCAGTGGCATGGATACCGACGAGGCCAACCCG
This sequence comes from uncultured Collinsella sp., assembly GCA_958415525.1. GTDB lineage: Bacteria > Actinomycetota > Coriobacteriia > Coriobacteriales > Coriobacteriaceae > Collinsella. The sequence goes on from CATYZE010000028.1 coordinate 3,210, forward strand.
AACATCATCGAGTTCCTGCGCGAGCGCGGCACCCTGGTCCTCGAGAAGAAGATCACGCACAGCTATCCGCACTGCTGGCGCTGCAAGCACCCGGTGCTCTTCCGTGCTACCGACCAGTGGTTTGTCTCGATGGACAAGACCGGTTTGCGCGAGCAGGCTGGCAAGGAGGTCCGTGAGAACGTCAAGTGGTATCCGGCCCACGCGGCCAACCGCATCGGTGCCATGGTCGAGCAGCGTCCCGACTGGTGCATCAGCCGCCAGCGCAACTGGGGCGTGCCTATCCCGAGCTACACCTGCTCCGACTGCGGCGAGAAGGTCATGAACGACGCCACACTCGACGCCGTCATCAAGCTCTTCCACGAGAAGGGCTCCGACGCCTGGTTCATCGACGCTCCCGAGAGCTACCTGGGCGAGGCCTGCGTCTGCCCCAAGTGCGGCGGCCATCACCTCAAGGCCGATAAGGACATCCTCGACGTGTGGTGGGACTCCGGTGTCTCCTGGAAGGCCGTCTGCGAGTATCGCCCCGAGCTGGAGTATCCGGCGGACGTGTATCTCGAGGGCTCTGACCAACACCGCGGTTGGTTCCAGAGCTCGTTGCTCACCTCGGTGGGTGCCAACGGCCACGCTCCGTACAAGGCGGTCGTCTCGCAGGGCTTCACGCTCGACGGTCAGGGCCGCAAGATGTCCAAGTCGCTCGGCAACGTCATCGACCCCAATAAGGTCTGCGACGAGATGGGCGCCGACATCATCCGCCTGTGGGTTGCCTCCGTCGACACCAGCTCCGACGTTTCCATCGACCACGAGATCCTCGCTCGTACGTCCGATGCCTACCGTCGTTTCCGCAACACGCTGCGCTTCCTGCTCTCCGAGCTCGAGGGCCAGTTTGAGCCCGAGACCGACGGCGTCGCCTTTGCTGACCTGCTGCCGCTCGACAAGCTCATGGTTGCCCGCCTGACCCAGGTCCAGGCTGAGGTCGACGATGCCTACGCCAGCTACGAGTTCCCGCGCGCCTACCGTGCGCTCTACGACTTCGTGGTTACCGAGCTCTCCAACGTGTACCTCGACGCCCTGAAGGACCGTCTGTACTGCGACAAGCCCGGCTCGCTCGAGCGCCGCAGCGCCCAGACCGTGCTGGCCGAGCTATTCTCGATGCTCATGCGCGACCTGCAGCCGATCCTGTCCTACACGGTCGACGAGGCCATGGCATATGCGCCCGCCGGCTGCGTCGACCACCAGAAGTACGCCGCGCTGCTCGATTGGTACAAGTCGCCCATCACGGTTGATGAGGCCAATGAGTTTGAGGGCGTGCTTGAGGCTTCGCTCGAGCTCCGTAGCGCCGTGACCAAGGCCCTTGAGGATGCCCGCTCCGCTGGCACCTTCACCAAGAGCCAGCAGGTCCGCGTCAAGGCGGTCGTTCCCGCCGAGATGTACGCGTTGCTGACCGGTGATAAGGCCGTCGACCTGGCCGAGTTCTACATCGTCTCCGATGTTGAACTGACCCAGGGCGAGGAGCTTTCCGTTGCCATCGAGGCAGCCGAGGGCGAGTGCTGCGACCGTTGCTGGAACTACCGCACCACCGTCGGCGAGTACAACGGCCACGCGCATATCTGCAAGCGTTGTGCCGAAGCGCTGAACTAACCGTTGGGGACGTTCTTAAACGACTGTCAAACAAGAACGTCCCCAACGTCAACTTTTGTCAAGTCCAAGCGGCATTCTGTTTTTCGGAATGCCGCTTTCGTTTTTAGCTGGTTATTTCGCTAGCGTTGGTGAATATGCTGCGGGTTTGGCGTTTGTCACTATAAGATGATTACTTGCGTTAAATGTAATTCGATGTTCTTGAGGGTAGGGGATTGATTTGGGTCGTACTGGGGATATGACGCCGCCTTTGCGTTGGCGGTTAGGCGTTGCTGGTGGGGTGGCGCTCGTTGTGTTGCTCGTTGACCAGCTGACCAAGCTTGCGGTTCGTGCCGTGGGCGACGCTTTACATGTGACCGTCATCCCCGGTGTCATCGACTTTATGTTTGTCCGCAATATCGGTGCTGCCTTTAGCATGGGCGAGGGGCATGGCTTCGCGTTTGCCGTTCTGGCGTTGGCGGTCATTATCGCTATTGCCGTGTACCTCGTTCGTGCACCCCAGCTCGCCCATCTTGAGGTTGTGGGCATGGCGATGGTCGCGGGCGGTGCTATCGGCAACGCTATCGATCGTTTGGCCTTTGGCTTCGTGACCGATTTTATTGCCACCACCTTCATCGACTTTCCCGTCTTTAACGTGGCCGATATCGGCATCACCGTAGGCGTTGTGCTTGCCCTCATCGGCTACATGTTCTTGAGCCCTGCCGCCCGTGAGGTCGACGCGACCGCCGAGCTCAACGCCCGTGACGAGGCCCGCGCTAAGCGCAAGGCCCAGCAGCGTGGGGAGCGTGCCCGCAAGATTCGCGAAAGGAGCGAGCGCTAATGGCCGACATCCATATCCTTGTTGCCGACGATGCCGCTGGTCAGCGTCTTGACGCCTATCTGGGCACTAATGACGGCTGCCCTACGCGCTCTGCCTGCGCGCATCTGATCGAGGGCGGTGCCGTTGCCGTCAACGGCGAGACATGCCTGTCAAAAAAGTATGCCGTGCGCTCCGGCGACCGTATTTCGGTCGATTTGCCCGAGCCGCACGATCCCACCGATGTGATTCCCGAGGCCATTCCCCTCGATATCCGCTACGAGGACGACTACCTCATCGTGCTCTCCAAGCAGCGCGGTCTGGTGTGCCATCCCGCCCATGGCCACGAGAGCGGCACCCTTGCGAACGCCTTGGTCTATCACTGTGGCATTGACCATCTGGGCACCGTGCAGGGCGAGGACCGCCCCGGCATCGTGCATCGCCTGGATCGTGACACCTCGGGCCTTATGCTCGCGGCAAAAGACGACGACACCCAGCGCGCGCTCCAGAATCTCATCCGCACGCGCACGCTCGACCGCCGCTACATTACGCTCGTCCACGGCCACATTGCCATGGACGAGGGCACCATTAACACCGGCATTGCCCGTTCTACGCGCGACCGTGTCAAGATGGCGGTTTCGGACGATCCTTTCGCGCGCCAGGCCATTACGACCTTTAGGGTCCTCGAGCGCTTCGATTCCACGCGTTTTGACGATGGCTATACGCTTGTCGAGTGCCACCTGTTTACGGGTCGCACGCATCAGATTCGCGTGCACATGCGCCATATCAACCACGCCTGCGTGGGCGATCCACTCTATGGCAAGTGCGATGCGCGTGCCGACCAGGGTTTGACCAGGCAATTCCTCCATTCCTGGCGTGTGGCGTTCGATCATCCCGTGACGGGGGAGCACATTGAGTGCCGCGATGAGCTGCCGTGGGATCTCGCCGCCGTTCTGGATGACCTGGCCCCGCGCTCGCTCGGCCGCACTGCCGCCGGCGACGAAATCGTTCCGCAGCTCGGTCTGCTCGAAGCCTAACCAGTATTAGGTGGTTTCTTGAACTCGGTTAGCCTACGGTAAGATATACGGTTGTTTACGTAACGCGTTCTCGGGAGCCTGCATGCTCGCCTTTTTACAAACCAACACACCCATCGTGATCTTTAACCAGATTGTGGTTACGCTGCTCACGGTCTGCTTTCTGTACCAGGTGGTCTTCTTTGTCATTGGCGCTCTTCGTGGCGAGGTCGCGCCTCCCAAGGCCAAAAAACTCCACCGCTATGCCTTCTTCATTGCGGCGCATAACGAGGAGGCCGTGATCGCCAATCTCGTACGCTCTATCAAGGATCAGGACTATCCGTCCGAGCTCATCGAGGTCTTCGTGGTCGCCGATGCTTGCACCGACAACACGGCGCAGCTCGCGCGCGAGGCCGGTGCCATTGTTTACGAGCGCAATGACCTGGCCCGCAAGGGCAAGAGCTGGGTCATGGACTTTGGTTTCGATCGCATTCTCAACGAGTATCCCGACACGTTTGAGGGCTACTTTATCTTCGATGCCGACAATGTTATCTCCCGCGATTACGTCTCCAAGATGAATGATGCCTTTGACCAGGGATTTCATGTTGTCACGAGCTATCGTAACTCCAAGAACTTCGGCAGTTCGTGGATTTCCTCTGCCAACGCCACCTGGTATTTGCGTGAGGCCCGCTTCCTCAACAACGCGCGTAATATCTGCAAGACGTCCTGCGCCGTCTCGGGCTCGGGCTACCTTATCTCCGCCAGTGTTATCGAGGGCATGCACGGCTGGCAGTTCCATACACTGACCGAGGACATCCAGTTCACCACGTTCTGCGCCATTCACGGCATCCGCATCGGTTATGCGCCGGCGGAGTTCTTTGACGAGCAGCCGGTGACGTTTAAGGCGTCCTGGAAACAGCGCATGCGCTGGACCAAGGGCTTCTACCAGGTCTTTTTTACCTACGGCAAGCATCTGGTCAAGTCGACGTTCCGCTATCATCGCTTTGCCGCATATGACATGTTTATGACCATCGCTCCGGGCATGCTGCTGTCCCTGATCTCCATGCTCGCCAATGCGACGTTCCTGATCGTGGGTGGCCTTTCGCATGGTTTCTTGGCTACCGAGGTCGAGATGCAGGCTTGTGCCGCCTCGCTTATCATGACGTTCGTGATGATGTACCAGACCTTCTTTATCCTGGCGCTGCTCACGACCATCTTTGAGTACAAGCACATTCATTGCGCTCAAAAGTGGCGCCTGGTGACCAACCTGTTTACCTTCCCGATCTTTATGTTCAGCTATATCCCCATCACGGTTGCCGCGCTGTTCCTGAAGGTCGACTGGGTGCCCACGCAGCACGCCGTTAACGTTACCCTCGACGAGGTCATGCAGGGCGCCAAGTAACCACGACCAGAACCACCGCAAAGGGGGTGCACCTTTGTGGTGGTTTTTGCTTTTGAGCAGCTGCTCATGGAGGTGCACGATGTTCTACATCCCATTTTGGATCTGCGTCTTTGCCGGTGCGGTGGTTGATGCCCGTGAGCGGCGGTTTCCCAATGAGCTTGCTGGCGCGTGCGCCGTGGCGGCGTTTGCGGGCGTTTGGCTCGACCTCGGTTTGAACACAACGCTTGACCACGCAGGTCTTGCCGTCATCGTGTATCTTGCTCTCGTGCTGACTGAGTCCCTCTGGCGTCGTCTTCGCCAAACCCCGGGCATCGGCATGGGAGATGCTAAGGCACTTTTCGCGCTTTGCACGCTCGACCCTATGGGTGGCATCGTGGCATTTGCCGTCGCGCTCCTGGTCCTGGCCCTCTCCTGCCTCATCACAAAATCGCGCTCCCTGCCATTGCTCCCGTTTTTGGTGCCGATTTTTGCCATAATTGAGGTTGTGGGCTGCACTTTGTAACCGATTGCGCATCCTTCTTAAGGAGCATGCCATGGCAACTAATCAAGAAACGGCCGTCATTAAGGCGCGCATGGACCGTATTCCCTCGGCGTTGTCGCCCGAACTTTTCGAGCGCATTGCCACCGATCGTGCCTCGGGCTATGTTAACCCGTATCGTTGCAACGACGATCAGGTCATTCGTCGTATTGATCGCGCCTCCGACAAAGGCACGCTTATGCGTCCGGCGTTTATGCGCGATACCGAAAAGATACTTCATCTTCCGGCGTACACCCGTTATGCAGGCAAAACGCAGGTCTTTAGCTTCCGTAGCAATGACGATCTGTCACGCCGCGGTTTGCATGTGCAGCTCGTCTCCCGCATTGCGCGCGATATCGGTCGCGCCCTGGGGCTCAATTGCGATCTGATCGAGGCGATTGGCCTGGGTCACGACTTGGGACACACGCCTTTCGGCCATGCCGGCGAGCGCTTCCTCAACGATATCTATCATGAGCGTACGGGGCGTTATTTTTTCCATAACGTGCAGTCGGTCCGCGTGCTCGACGCGCTGTACGGCCGCAACGTGTCACTCCAGACGCTCGACGGCGTGCTATGCCATAACGGCGAGTACGAGCAGCGCGTGTTTGAATTGTCGGATATGGGCTCCTTTGACCAGTTCGATCAGGCGGTCGAGGACTGCATCGCCACGGGCTATGGCGCCATTGGGCACCTGCGTCCCATGACGCTCGAGGGCTGCGTCGTTCGCATCTCGGATATTCTTGCCTACGTCGGTCGTGACCGTCAGGATGCGATCGCGGCGGGTCTGCTTTCGCCCGACGCTTTTGACGATGGTCGGGGCGGTGCCTATAACAGCTGGATCCTCACGCACGCTTCCATCGATATCGTTGAGCATAGCTATGGTAAGCCACGCATCGAGATGAGCGAGGACCTGTTTGAGGAAATCCGCCGAGCTAAGCGCGAGAATTACGAGAAGATCTATAGCAAGGGCGGTATCGAAGGCGACTCCGAAGCGGAGCTGCGCGAGGCTTTCGAAAAGCTCTACGATCGTTGCCTGCAGGATATAAACGAAGGCGACGAGTCTTCGTATATCTTTAAGCACCACATTTCTCGCATTGAGCAGCAGCTTTCCTACTACGATCGCACCTATGCCTGGCAGGACGATAAAGAACAGACCGTAGTGGATTACATTTCGAGCATGACGGACGGTTATTTCTGCGAGCTGACGAGCAAGCTTTTCCCTGGTCTGAAGTTTCCGCACCGTACTTATATTAACGAACGGTAGTTCGTATCTATTCGGTATACTGTTGGTGAACAAAGATTTTGATGGATGTACAGGATGGCTATGGACGACCTTTTTTCTGCCTCGACGCGCGAGCGTTCCTTTAAAAATGCGCCGCTCGCGGTGCGCATGCGTCCCAATTCGCTCGACGAGTACGTAGGCCAGCAAAAGGCTGTGGGCAAGGGTTCGTGGTTGCGTGCGGCGATTGAGCATGATGTGCTGTCGAGCGTGATTCTGTATGGGCCTGCCGGTACGGGCAAGACGACGCTGGCGCATATCATCGCCAACCATACCAAGAGCGAGTTTGTCGAGGTCAGCGCCGTCACGGGTACCGTGAAGGACCTGCGTCGCGTGATCGACGAGGCAAAGACGCGCCTGAATACGTACGACCGCCGCACCATTCTTTTCATCGACGAGATTCACCGCTTCTCCAAGTCGCAGCAGGATGCCCTGCTGCATGCGGTTGAGAACCGTACCGTCATTATGATTGGTGCCACGACGGAGAACCCGTACTTCGAGGTCAACTCGGCGTTGCTCTCGCGCGGTCGCGTGGTGGAGCTTGAGCACCTCAAGGACGAGGATATCGCCACACTTATCGAGCGTGCGCTCGAGTCGACGCAGGGCCTGAACGGCAAGTTCTCGGCCGATGAGGATACGGTTAAGACCATCTGCACGCTGGCTGCGGGCGACGCTCGCTCGGCGCTCACGACGCTCGAGCTTGCGAGCGAGATTGCCGTCACGCGTCCCGATACCGAGGGGACGCCAGCGCCGGCGGCGGGGGAGCGCTACCCCATTACCGCGGATGACGTAAAGATTGCCAACCCGCGTCGTGGCTTTTCGTATGACAAAAACGGTGACATGCACTACGACATCATCAGTGCGTTCATCAAGTCTATGCGCGGCAGCGACCCCGATGCCACGATTTATTGGCTCGCGCGCATGATCGATGCAGGAGAGGATCCCAAGTTTATCGCTCGCCGCATTATGATTCAGGCCTCGGAGGACGTCGGCAACGCCGACCCGCAGGCACTTTTGGTGGCGCATGCCGCGTTTAAGTCTGCCGAGGTCATTGGGTTTCCCGAGTGCCGCATTAACCTGGCTCAGGCTGCGCTCTATGTGTGCTTGGCACCTAAATCCAATGCGTGCGAGGCCTCGATCGATGCGGCGTTGGCCGATATCCATTCAAGTGGGCTCCGCGAGGTGCCGAGCTATCTGCGCGATCGTCATCGCCCGGGCAGCGACGAATACGGTGTGTATAAGTATCCGCATGATTATCCCGAAGGCTGGGTCGATCAGCGCTATTTGCCCGAGGGGCTGGAGCGCGGTGCGTTTTGGCAGCCTGCCGGCCGCGGCTGGGAAGAGTGGCGCGTAGAGCAAAGCGAGCGTGACCGTAGCGGCAATGCGCCCAAGTAGGTCGTTGGCACCTCGCGCATTCCCTTTGGGTATCTTTCCCCTTCTTTGGGGTAACATGAAAAACGTCTGTATTTCGATTCCTTCGGGAGGCTTGTATGAGTCCCATTCAAATCGCCCTGCTGCTGCTCGCCGTCGCCGGTGTGTGGGCTGTTATCGAGCTCGCGCTCACGCTGCGCAAGACCCGCACCGTCGTTGATTCGCTCGACAAGACGGTGAGTGACCTTAACAACACGATCGCCGAGGCTCAGCCCGTGGTGGCAAAGCTCGATGGCGCTGTCGATGAGCTCACCCCCGCGCTGGCGCAGGTTGAGCCGCTCCTCAAGTCGAGCAAGACCGCCGTCGACGCCCTTACCTCTAATCTCGTAGAGGTCGAAGCCGTGGTTCGCGACATTTCCGAGGTTACGGGCAGTATGGCTGAGGCCAGCAATGCTGTGTCGAGCGTGACCGACTCTGCGGCCGGTGCCGTTCAGAAGCTCTTTAACAAGGTGAAGGCTCCTGCGGCCGACGCCGAGCGCAAGCTTTCCGCTGCCGCCGAAGAAGCCGAGCAGCCGACCGAGCGCGTCCTGATTGGCGAAGCCGGGGACGAGGTCGCCGCGGGTGACGATGGTGCACAAAAGCCTGCCGCTAAAGCAGCCCAGTATTACACTTACACGCCCGCCGAGACCTCTGAGGAGTCCTGCGATGAGTAGCGAAGCAACCTGCCCTATCACGCTGACCGTTGCCGGTGACCCGCGTCTCGCTCGCCTTGTGCGCATGACGGCAGCCAACGTTGGTGCCCTGTGCTCTATGTCTGTCGATCGCATTGAGGACATCCGCATGGCTGCCGAGGAGGCTTTCATTTTTGGTTGCACCGCGGTCGACTGCGACGACATCACCATCAAATTCGATGTCGATGAGACCCACGTTGGCATGACTATTACCTTTGGCGATCAGGCTACGGTCGATGAAGACGACCAGGCTGCGGTGTATGCCGAGCTCATCCTTGCGAGCGTTTGCGACTCCTACGAAAAGACTGCGGCGCCCCTGACGCTTTCCCTCGACCTCAAGGCGGATATTTAATATGACCGAACGTTCCCGTAGCGGCAAGACCGCTTGGGACAAGGAGAAAACCCGCGAGCTGTTTCGTCGCTACAAGGAGACCGGTGATCCGGACGCCCGCGAGCAGCTCGTCATGTCCCATATGAACCTGGTAAGGTTTCTTGCCAACAAATTTAAGAATCGCGGCGAGCCGCTCGACGACCTCATGCAGGTCGGCTATCTGGGTTTGCTCAAGGCTATCGACCGTTTTGACCCCGAGCGCGGACTCGAGTTCACGACGTTTGCGACACCCACTATCTTGGGCGAGATCAAACGCCATTTCCGCGACAAGGGCTGGAGCGTGCGCGTACCGCGTCGCCTGCAGGAGCTTTCTGCCAAGGTCAACCAGGCTACCGACAAGCTCACCAACGAGCTACAGCGTTCGCCCAAGGTTGAGGAAATCGCCGATTACCTGGGCGTGACCGTCGATGAGGTCCTCGAGGCTATGGAATCGTCTTCGGCCTATACCTCGGTGCCCATCGAGGCTCCTGGTGCGTCTGATTCCGACGATGCCCCCTCGATTCTCGATCGCTACGCCGACGACGACAATGAGCTCGACTTTACCGATGACCGCTTGGTGATCGAGGAAGCCATCCGTGATTTCTCGCCGCGCGAGCGCGAGGTTATCGAGCTGCGCTTTGTAAAGGGCATGACCCAGATCGAGATCGCCAAGAAGCTGGGTATATCGCAGGTCCAGGTTTCGCGCCTGCTGCGCCGCACGCTTAAGAAGATTCAGGACAAGATCGACCCCGACGGAGTGATGATTCGTTCATGAGTGAACACCCCCAACAAACCGATCGCGTGCTGCGCGACACCCGCATTCTGACGCTGCGCATTTGGGCTGTTGTCGGCTGCATTGTCATCGCCGCTGTCATCTTTAACCTTATGGGCATCCTGGCACCGGTTATCGAGTTTCTTGCCGTCGGCTCCATCATTGCTTTTGTGATGTCCCCGATCACCAACTGGCTCGAGCACCATGGCGTGAATCGCGGCATCGGTTCGCTTATCGCGCTTATTGTTGTCGTTGCCGTGCTCGTCGGCGTCGTTTGCATCTTGTCGCCGATTCTTTTTGGTCAGATCATGGAAGTCCTGAGCCGCCTGCCCGAGCAGCTTCGTGTTGCGGGCGGCGATCTCAATGAGATGATCTCGCATGCCAAGACGCTCAACAACACGCCGCTCAAGGAGTATTTGGACGATAATCTTTCGTCGCTTGTCACCGTGGCATCGAAGTACGTGTCTCAGATCGCTGCCGAGCTTGGCCGCGGTGTGTTCCCGCTCATCACCAATACGGCCTCGCAGCTGTTCGTGATCTTCCTGGGTCTGGTGCTCGCGTACTGGATGGCCTGCGACTACCCTCGCATGCACCACGAGATTTGCACCATCATCGGTCAGGAGAAGGAGACCTCGTACCGCTTTATGGTCGCCATCCTTTCTCGCTCTGTCGGCGGCTACATGCGCGGTATGGTCGTGACGTCCATCTGCGGTGGTTTCCTTGCCTTTATCGGTTTTATGATCATCGGCCATCCGTATGCGGCGCTCATGGCTATCTTTACCGGCATCATGCATTTGGTTCCTGTCGTCGGTCCATGGGTGAGCGCAGCAATCGCCACAGTGCTTGGTTTCATGTTCAGCCCCATGTTGGCGTTATGGACGCTCATCGTGACGATGGTCGCGCAAAACGTCACCGATAACGTGATTTCGCCTAAGGTCATGCAGAGCTCGGTGCAGGTGCATCCCATCATGAGCCTCACGGCGCTCGTTATTGGCTCGGCGCTCATGGGCCCCATCGGCATGATTATTGCCATCCCGCTTTGTGCGGCCCTCAAGGGCATCTTCGTGTACTACTTCGAGAATGAGACCGGCCGTCAGCTTGTGGCCTATGACGGCGCCGTGTTTAAGGGCACACCGTACCGCGATGCCGATGGCAACCCGGTCGCTGCCTACGACGCGCTCGGCGACGACACCTTCATCTACGAGTCCGAGCTCATCGGTAATGAGACCGCGCCCGAGGCTAAAGCTATGCCCAAGCCCGAGCTCGATAATCCTTGGATCAAGCTTTCGGACCTGCAGCCCGATGCGACGGGTTTCTTCAAAAACCCCTTCGCCAAAGACGATGATTCCAATTCGGACGACGATACCAAAACAGGTATCGACGGCTCCATGGACGATTCGGATTCTAAATAGGCCCTATTAACGTTTCTTGAAGTTGTAAATGACAATAAACACGAGCAAAGCGATTGATAAGGGGCCGGCTACATAGAAAAAGAGAACGTCAATTGCGCGTAGAGTGTAATAAGCCTTATCGCCGGACATTACTGCATACAATACGTAGCCAAATGCTGGTTGGTTTGCGTACCAGCAGGAGAAGGCCAAGAGCGCTAAAAGTGCTAGTACCAGAAGTGCATTCAGGACAAATCGTTTACTTTTCATCGATCGCTCCTTCCGGGTGACTCTTATATGTAATTCTACAGCAGTCCTTTTTCAAAGGATCGCACAGTACTGAATAACGTGCACTTTCGCTGGAGGGTCGCTGTTTGGCGACCCTCTTTTTTGCACTGGGGCGGTGGGATGGTAATATCGTTACGTTTGAACTGTTTCGATGTGAAACCGAGGAGATTCCCTCTATGAGTGCTGACTACCCGTCAATGACTACGGCCGAGATCCGCTCTAAGTTCCTCAACTTCTTTGAGGAGCGCGGTCTTAAGCTCTATCCTTCTTCGTCCCTCGTCCCCGACGATCCTTCGCTGCTGCTTGCCAACGCCGGCATGAACCAGTTTAAGGAGTACTACCAGGGCAAGAAGACCATGAAGGAGATCGGCGCGATCTCCTGCCAGAAGTGCGTCCGCACCAACGATATCGACTGCATCGGCGAGGACGGCCGTCACCTGTCCTTCTTCGAGATGCTCGGTGACTTCTCCTTTGGCGGCGTCTCCAAGCAGCAGGCCTGCGCTTGGGCCTTTGAACTCATCACCAAGGAGTTCAAGCTGCCGCTCGACCGCCTGTACTTCACCGTCTTTACCGAGGATGACGAGACTCACGACGTGTGGCGCTCCTTGGGCGTTGCCGAGGACCACATCTCCCGTCTGGGCGAGGACGACAACTTCTGGGCCGCTGGCCCCACCGGCCCCTGCGGTCCGTGCTCCGAGATCTACTTTGACATGGGCGAGGAGGTCGGCTGCGGTAAGCCCGACTGTAAGCCCGGCTGCGACTGCGACCGCTTCCTGGAGTTCTGGAACCTCGTGTTCACCCAGTACGACCGCCAGGAGGACGGCTCCATGCCGGAGCTGCCGCACCGCAACCTCGATACGGGCATGGGTCTGGAGCGTATGGCCGCTATCATGCAGCACAAGACCGCCAACTACGACGGCGATCTGATGCAGCATCTCATCAAGCTGGGCGAGGAGATCAGCGGCAAGACCTATGTCGCCGACGATTACTCCGGCGCCAGCCGCTCCCTGCGTATCATCGCCGACCACTCCCGCGCCGTCGACTTCATGATCTCGGACGGCATCCTGCCCGGTAACGAGGGTCGAGAGTACGTCCTGCGCCGCCTGCTCCGTCGCGCCGTGTTCCACGGCCGCCTGCTGGGTATCGAGGGTGCCTTCCTGACCAAGTTCATCGACGAGGTCAACGCTCAGATGGGCGAGGCCTATCCCGAGCTGCTCAAGAACGTCGCACTTGTTAAGGGCATCGTTGCCTCCGAGGAGGAGCGCTTCTCCACGACGCTCGACAACGGCCGCGTCTACCTGGACGAGGCCCTGGCAGCGCTTTCCGAGGGCGCTGTCCTTCCGGGCGATGTTGCCTTTAAGCTTCACGATACCTTTGGTTTCCCCATCGACCTGACCGTCGAGATCGCCGGCACCGCTGGTCACGACGTTGACATGGACGGCTTTACCGCCTGCATGGAGGACCAGAAGGCCCGCGCCCGCGCCAACGCCAAGGGCGATGCCTGGGGCAGTTTCAACGACGTGTGGGTCGAGCTTTCCGACAAGGTTGCCGCGACCGAGTTCGACGGCTATGACAACGACGTCATCGAGGGCGCCAAGGTTGTCGCCATCGTGCGCAACGGTGAGTCCGTCGAGTCCGCTGCCGCCGGGGAGGACGTCGAGGTCGTGCTCGACCGCACCCCGTTCTATGCCGAGATGGGCGGCCAGCAGGGCGACGCCGGCGAGCTTTCCGCCGAGGGCGTTGTGCTGACCGTTGCCGACACCAAGAACCACAACGGCCTGTATGCCCACGTCGCGCATGTCGTCGAGGGCACGCTGACCGTCGGTGCTGCCGTGACTGCCGCGCTCGACGCCGAGCGCCGTGGCTTCCTGCGCCGCAACCACACCGCTACGCACCTGCTCGATGCCGCGCTTAAGCAGGTCCTGGGCGAGCATGTCTCCCAGGCCGGCTCGCTGGTGACACCCGAGCACCTGCGCTTTGACTTCACGCACTTCGAGGCCCTGTCCTCCGAGCAGCTCAAGGCTGTCGAGGACCTGGTCAACCAACAGATCTTCGCTTCCAAGCCGGTCGTGACCCGCGTCATGGGCATCGACGAGGCCAAGGCCGCCGGCGCTGTCGCTCTGTTTGGCGAGAAGTACGGCGATGTCGTCCGCGTTGTCTCCGTGGGCTCCGAGGACCAGCCGTTTTCCCGTGAGCTCTGCGGTGGTACGCATGCCGCCAACACCGCCGAGATCGGTCTGTTCAAGATCATTTCCGAGTCCTCCACGGGCTCGAACGTTCGCCGTATCGAGGCCGTGACCTCCAAGGGTGCGCTCGACTATATGGCCGACCGCCTGTCACTCGTTGACGCCGCTGCCGCCGCGCTCAAGTGCCGTGTCGACGAGGTTCCCGCCCGCGTTGAGAACCTGCAGGCCGAGCTGCGCGAGACTTCCAACAAGCTCAAAAAGGCTCTGACCGGTGGCTCCTCCGATGCCATCTCCAGCGCCATCGATGGCGCTGTCGAGCTCGACGGCTACAAGCTTGTTGTCGCTGAGCTTCAGGGTCTCGAGGCCGCTGACCTGCGTAACGTGTGGGACACCGTGCATCAGAAGGTTGCTGGCCCCGTCGCCTGCGTCGTTGCCAGCGTGACCGAGAAGGGCACCCCGGCCCTGCTCGCTGCCGGCTCCGATGACGCCGTCAAGGCCGGTTTCCACGCCGGTAACGTGATCAAGCAGATTGCGGGCCTGGTCGACGGTCGTGGTGGCGGTCGTCCCGGCATGGCCCAGGCCGGTGGCAAGAACGCCGCCGGTATCGCCGATGCCCTCGCGGCCGCCAAGACCGCGCTCGGCGCCTAAGAACCTAAGTAGTCGCTGTGGTCGCGCTCGCATTGGACATAGGGGAAACCAGGATTGGCATTGCCGTCTCGAGCCGTGATGGCAAGATGGCGATGCCCGTCAAGGTGCTCCCGGCTGCCGAGGTCACCGGTATGGCCAAGACGTTTCGCTACCTGGTCGAGGACTATGAGCCCGACATTCTGGTAAGCGGACGTCCCCTGACCATGGCCGGTGAGCCCGGCCCCCAGGCCGAGCGCGTCGCCGCCGTGGCGCAAAAGATTGCCGACGAGCTCGATCTTCCGCTGGAGTTTGAGGACGAGCGTCTGTCCTCGCAAGAGGCCAAGCGCATCCTGCGCGAGCAGGGACTCAACGAAAAGCAGATGAGGGGCAAGATTGACATGATCGCCGCCAGCCTGTTTTTGCAGACGTGGCTCGATCGTAAAAACGAGGAGGTTCAGCATGCCTAGCGCTTCCGACCCGCGCCAGCCGAATCGCCAGGGGCAGCCCGTGTCGCGCCCTGTCCAGGCAGGCCAGCGCCCGGTGCAGCCGACACAGCGTCCGGCTCAGCCTGTTGCAAGTCCGGCGCAGCCCTCCTCGCATGCGGCCCGCCCCGCCCGGCGAACGACTCAGCAGCCAACTGCTCGTACGGCGCAGCCCACTGGCGGCACTCGTTTTAAGCAGCAGGCTCCTACGCAACGCGCGCAGGTACCTCAATCGCAATCTCATACGCATCGCGCCTATGGCTCGCACGGTGTGGCTCCCGCGACGCGTTCGAGCTACAACGCGCATGCCCGCCGCGGTGCTCAAAAGAAAAGCTCCCCGATGCCCATGATTATCGGCGTCGTGGTGGCCGTGCTCGCGCTCGTCGCGATCGTCTTCTTTGTCGTACCTGCCGTCAAAGGCTTTTTTACCGGTGGGGATACGAAGGTCACGGCTGGTCAGCAGGTCACCATTACGATTCCCGATGGCGCCTCGGGTGATACGATCGCCTCGATTCTCTCCGAGAATCATATCGTCGAGAACCCCAAGGATTACTACGCGGCGGTCAAAAAGCTCAACGCCGATATGTCGCTCAAGCCCGGCACCTACTCGTTTACCACGCTCATGGATGCGACGAAGGTCGTCCAGCAGCTCATGGAGGGTCCCAATGCCGGATCCAATACGCTTACGATTCCAGAGGGCTTGACCGTTGACCAGGTAGCTGACCGTGTGGCACAGGCTTATGACAGCATTTCTAAGGAAGACTTCCTTAACCAGGCCAAGGCCTCCTACTACGTAAATGACTATGGCTTCCTGAAAGATGCCGCGAACGATTCGCTTGAGGGTTTCCTGTTCCCTAAGACGTATTCGTTGGGCGATTCGCCCACGGCAGATGATGTGATTCGCGCCATGCTCGACCAGTTTAAGGCCGAGTACAAGTCGCTCGACTTTGCCGGCTGTGAGGCCAAGATCAAGGAGCGCTACGGCGTGGAGATGTTGGACTACGACATCGTCAACCTTGCCTCCATCGTCGAGCGCGAGGGTCTCAACGCCGATCAGCGCGCGCATGTGGCATCGGTGTTCTATAACCGCTTGGCGGGCAAGCTCGATGGCCTGCGTTATCTCAACAGCGATGCGACCATGATGTATGTCACTGGCGGCGAGGTTACCGCCGACGACCTGCAGAGCGATAGCCCCTACAACACCTACAAGCACGAGGGCCTTCCGCCCACGCCCATCTGCTCTCCGTCACTCGAGGCGCTCAAGGCCACGCTTGAGCCGACAGACTCCGATGACCTGTATTTCTACATTACGCAGGACGAGGAGTATTTCTCGCAGACCTACGAAGAGCACCAACAGTCTTGGAATTGATCATGAGGATTTTTAGCCCCAAACGATATGTTGCCTCTGTCGACCGCATCGACCTCGATACCCTGTGGGCCGACGGCAAGCGAGCCATTTTGCTCGACCGTGATAACACTCTGGTTCCGCGCGATACCGAGCAGGTTCCCGCCGCGGTTTCCGCTTGGCTCAAAGCCGCCCATGCCAAGGGCTTTAAGCTGTGCATGGTGTCCAACAACTGGCATCGCGACCAGGTCATGAGCTCTGCACGCGAGCTGGGACTCGAGGCCATCAGCCACGCCATGAAGCCGGCGCCGTTTGCCCTCAAGGCGGGTCTTAAGCGCCTCGGCGCCACGGCAGACGAGGCGGTGCTGATCGGCGATCAGCTGTACACAGACGTGTGGAGCGGTAATTTTGCCGGTGTTGACACTATTCTGGTCAAGCCGCAGGCAACCCAGGACCTGTGGTACACGCAGATCTTCCGTATCTTTGAGCGCCGGGCCCTGCGCGACCTTCCCTGCGAGGAATAGGTTTCGCCATGTCTCAGCACATCAAACACGGCTGCGACCATATTTTCTTTATCGGCTTTTTGGGCGCGGGCAAGTCGACGCTCGCGCGTAACGTGGGCACTATGTTCAAGCGTCGATTCATCGATACCGATCGTTTGGTTGTGCGTCGATGTGGCAAGTCGGTGACCGAGATATTTGAGACCGAGGGCGAGGATCGTTTTCGCGAGCTCGAGACCTCGGCACTCCGTTCGCTTCAAAGCGAGCGCAGCCTGCTGGTGTCGTGCGGGGGTGGCATCGTCGAGACGCCGGTGAACATTAAACTGATGCACGAGATGGGTACATGCGTGTACCTCGAGGGCGATTTCGAGGACTCGTTGCGCCAGATTCGCCGTTCGGATACACGGCCCGATTTCCGTTCGCCCGAGCACGCTGCGCGCCTGTTTGAGCATCGCCGTCCGCTGTATCGCCAGGCCGCCGATATTACCCTTGATATTCGCAACAAGTCCTTCGAGGACGTTTCCTACCTTTGTGCCGAGATGCTTTTGGAGCGTGGACTGCTATGATTCGCCGTCAACTTATCAATTTCCAAAACCGTAGCGTCGATATCCGCGTCGGATTGGGCGCGTTCGAGGAACTGCCGCGCATGTTTGCCTCGGCTGTGGGCAAGCCTAAGCGCGCGATGGTGGTTTGGAATGACGCCACATCCGAGCGTTTTGGCGAGGTTGTCGAGCATGCGCTGGTCGACGCCGGTTTTGCCGTGTCGCCGCTCGTCCTCGAGGTTTCGCCTGCCGGTGCTACGCTGGTCGATGCCGATACCGTCTTTGGCGCCCTGTCGGCTAACGGCATTACCTGCGACGATCTCGTTGTCGCTGTCGGCGACACGGCGACCTGCTCGGTCGTTTGCTGGTGTGCCAATCAGTGGTGCGGTCGCACCGAGTGCGCCTTGCTGCCGACGACGTTCGACGCCATGCTCACGGTCGCGACGACTATGAAGCCGCTCGTCGCCTCGTCGGCGAATGCGCTTCCCGCTATCGCGTTCCGTCCCGAGCCGGGCTTGGTCGTGTGTGACCTCGACCTTGTTCGTGAGGCGGGCCCCGAGGACCTTAAGCTCGGTTATGCGGTACTTGTTGGCACCATGCTTTCGAGCAGCAAGTCCCGCTGGAATCAGTTTACCGA
Organism: uncultured Collinsella sp.; assembly: GCA_958415525.1. Classification (GTDB taxonomy): domain Bacteria; phylum Actinomycetota; class Coriobacteriia; order Coriobacteriales; family Coriobacteriaceae; genus Collinsella. The sequence continues at coordinate 21,091 of CATYZE010000028.1, forward strand.
GACCGTCCCCGAGATTCTCGCGGGCGAGGAGGTCGCGCTCGTCAATGCCGTTCAGTGGTCTCAGACTGCCCGTAAGGACGTACTGATGGCCACGAACCCGAGCGCCCGCCATGCGCTCGATTTTGGCAAGACGGGGGAGCGTACCCTGCGCGCCTGCTTGGGCGATGCCGCGTCGCAGGTCCCTGTCTACCAGCTGCTGTCCGAGGGCATGCGCTTTGAGGCACGCCTAGCACATGATGCCTGCGACTTCGATATCGATTACGTCTTTGAGGTCGATGACTGCCTGGAGGACTTTGGTATCGAGGAGCTCGCCTTCGATCTGGAGCCTGCCGCATATATCGAGGAGTTCCGCAGGCAGCAGTTTGTCCGCTCGAACCGTAGCATGTTGCCGCTGCCCGCGGCGCTCGGCGCCATTCGTCTAACGAGCGTTGAGGACGAGGTTCTCGACCGCCATGCTCACGCATACTTGGCTTCTCGCAAAGATCTTCTCTAGGATTATTGACATCCATAGTCTTTCGTATCATGTTGAGGGGCGGGTTTCCAATCGGTTGCGAATCGCTCGCGATTCCGTACGTTGATTGAGCCCGTCCCGTCTTTATGAAGACAACAAGAAAGGAATCTGCATGTCTGAGTTTGCTGCCGGTCCTGCCGGTCGTATTGAGCGTGTCCGTGCCCTGATGGTTGAGCGCGGTTACGACGCCATCGTGGTGCGCGACGAGGCCAATCTTCGATGGCTTACGGGCGTCAAGGGCGTCTTCGATTACACCTTCGAGTTCCCGCACGCTGCGTTTATTACGGCCGACCAGTGCCTGTTCCATACCGACTCGCGCTATCTCAACAGCTTTGAGGAGAACACGCCCGCCGGCAGCCCCTGGGTCTACGATATGGACGAGGGCACCATCCCCGGTTGGGTCGCCGGCAAGATCGCGGCCAACAAGTGTCACGTCTGCGCTGTCGAGGACGATATGCAGATCAATTTCTACCAGGGTATTCAGCGTGGTTTGGAGGATCGTTCCGTCGCCTGCATGTTGCCGCTGATGCATGACGACATTCGCAAGATGCGCGCCATCAAGGACGCCGAGGAGATCGAGCTCATGCGCCATGCGCAGTCGATTACCGACGCCGCCTTCCAGCACATGCTCGGCTATATTAAGCCCGGTATGACCGAGAAGCAGGTTCGCAACGAGCTCGAGAACTTTATGTTCGCCAACGGCGCCGACAGCCTGGCCTTCGGCTCCATCGTGGCGAGCGGCCCCAACACCGCCAACCCGCATGCCGTCCCGAGCGACCGCGTGATCGAGAAGGGCGACTTCGTTCTCATGGATTATGGCGCGGGCTACTGCGACTATCGCTCCGATATGACGCGTACCGTCGTGATGGGCGAGCCCACGCCCGAGCAGCTCGACCTGTACGCGCTCGTGCGCCGTACGCACGAGGAGTGCGTCGCCGCCATCCATCCGGGCGTCGAGGGCAACGACATTTTCAAGCTTTCCAAGAAGATCATTGGCGATGCCGGCTATGGTGATTACTACAACCATGGTCTGGGCCACGGCGTGGGCATTGACATCCACGAGCTGCCCAACTTCAACCGCAGCAAGAACACCATTGAGATCGGCTCGGTTATCACCATGGAGCCCGGCGTGTACCTGCCCGGCGTGGGCGGCGTGCGCCTGGAGGACTACGGCGTGGTCACCGAGAACGGTTACGAGCCCTTCACCAAGACGCCGCATGACCTTCACGTCATCGACTGCTAGCCCACTTCGAAAGATTTTTGGGCGGGGCGTCCGGAGCAATTCGGGCGCCCCGCGTTCTCTTTTTATGCGCTTGCTGCAGGCGCCGTCTGCAAGTGTATAATTTCGGTCGTATGTAATTTGGACGCTTGTGCGTTCTGCCCATAAGAAGAAAGGTCGCTATGCCTACCATTTCTACCGCCGACTTCAAGAACGGCCTCGGTCTCCGTATTAAGGACAAGGTCTACACCATCGTCGAGTTCCAGCATGTCAAGCCGGGCAAGGGCGGCGCGTTTGTGCGCTACAAGACCCGCGACATCAAGAGCGGCCGCGTCGTCGAGAACACCTGCAACGCCGGCACCAAGTTCGAGAGCGTCATGCTCACCACCCGTGAGTTCCAGTACCTCTACAACGATGGCACCGACTACATCTTCATGGACAACGAGTCCTATGAGCAGGTTCCCGTTCCCGAGGACATGGTGGGCGAGAACTCCAAGTGGCTGCGCGAGAACGACATCTGCCAGCTGCTCTTCGCCGACGATGAGCTCATGGGCGTGACTCCGCCGATGTTCATCGAGACCACCATCGTCCAGACCGACCCGGGCTTTAAGGGCGACACCGTCCAGGGTTCCACCAAGCCGGCCACGATCGACACCGGCGCTGTCATCCAGGTCCCCATGTACCTCAACGAGGGCGAGGTCATCAAGGTTGACACCCGCGACGGCAAGTTCGTCTCCCGCGTCTAGCAACCAACTCTTCTAGGAGGACTCATGCCCCAGGAAATCAAGATTGACGGCATCGGCATTTCGCCCGATGTTCTGACCGCCATCGTCTCGTGCGCCGTGTCGGATGTCGAGGGCATCGCCTCCGTTGGCGTCAAGGACCTTGCCACCAACCTTGTCTCTATGATGCTCTCGTCCAAGGCCCCGGCTTCCGAGCCGGCGGTCGAGGCCGAGGTCGTCGGTGACAAGCTCGCACTCACCGTGCGTGTCGTGGTGTTCTTTGGCTATCCGTTCAAGAAACTCGCCGAGGCCGTTCGCGCCGCCGTGGTCGCCGCCATCGATGCCCAGGTGGGCGTCGAGGTCGAGCGCGTTGACGTTTGCATCGACGGCCTCGTTTTCCCCAAGGAGTAACCTTTGAGCCTTAAGGTTTATCGCGGGCGTACGCTTGCCCGCAGTCAGGCGCTGCAGCTGCTGTTCCAGGCCGAGGCCACGGACAGCCCGCTCGAGCGCGTCCTCGAGGGCGATTTCCTGATCTCGAAGGGTCCCCTCGACCCCTATGCGCTGGAGCTTTGTCGCGGTGCCTACGAGCATATCGATCGCATCGACTGTGCCCTTCGCGCCGTCGCCAAGAACTGGGATCTTATGCGCATGCCCGGTGCCGACCGTAACCTGCTGCGTATCGCCGTCTACGAGATGCGCTTCCTCACCGACGAAGAGGTCTCGGACGCTATCGTGATCAACGAGGCCGTCGAGATTGCCAAGGCTTATGGTACTGACCAGTCCGCATCGTTTGTCAACGGCGTGCTGGGTAAGATCGCTCGCAGCGAGGAGCTGCCGGGCGAGGACCTGTACCAAGAGCTGCTGGCCGAGGATCGTGCTCGCGAGGAGGCACAGGCTGCCGAGGCGGCCGCAAAGGTCGCTGCTGCTCAGGCTGCCGCCGGTGTACTTGCCGAGGATGCGGACGCTGCTGAGGCCGTCGTCGACTCCGTCGAGGAGTAGTCATGCCAGAGGGTTCTGTCCGCAACTTTGACGAGATCTCGGACCGTCTGGACCAGATTATCGCTACCGTTCGCTCCAAGGATACCTCCTTGGAGCGTTCGCTCGATCTGTTTGACGAAGCGATTGAGCTGGGCTCCCGTGCGGTCGATATGGTCGACAAGTTTGAGTTGACGCCGCGTGAGGCCGATAAGCTCGAGCAGGAATACGATGAGGATGCGGCAAACGAATCCCAGGATAGCTAGGCCGCATCTCCGGATACGAATGGTTGATGGCATTCATGAAACGCGTGCGTCTTGATGACGAACTGATTTCACAGGGCATCTGCGCCGATCGCGCGGATGCCCTTCGCACTCTTATGGCCGGCTTGGTCTCGAGCGGTGGTGAGCGTTTGACCTCGCCGGGCCTTAAGGTGACGCCCGGTCTGCCCCTGCACGTGAAGGGCCGTATTCCCTACGTGGGGCGCGGCGGGCTCAAGCTTGAGGGCGCACTCGATGCGTTTGGGATTGATCCGACGGACCTTGCTTGCCTCGATGTGGGCTGTTCTACGGGCGGTTTTACCGATTGCCTGCTCAAGCGTGGCGCCGCTACGGTCGTTTCGGTCGATGTGGGTCGCGCCCAGTTCGATTGGTCGCTGCGCCAAGACGAGCGCGTGACGCTCCATGAGCGCACCAATGTGACGCAGCTGCCTGAGCTTGGCTATGCCGGCGCCATCGACTTGGCTGTGTGCGATGTCTCGTTTACCAGCATCGCGAATATCATCGACGCCGTGCTGGCGTGCCTGAAGCCTTCGGGTTCGTTCTGCACGCTCGTAAAGCCCCAGTTTGAGGCGCCGGCTGCGCTGGTGGGCGAGGGCGGTATCGTGTCCGACCCCGCCGTCCGCCGCGATACGCTCGTGGCGGCGATTGAGCTTTTTGCCGCCAAGGGCCTGTTCCCGCTTGACGTGTGCGTGTCGCCTATCCATGGCGCTAAGGGCAACGTGGAGTTTTTCCTGTACGGCACGAGGTTTGCTGCGGGCGAGCGCTCCGATGACGAGCTGCAATTCCAGGTATCGGTTTTGAGCGAGAAAGCTGCAACGCTATGAAGGTCTTTCTGGTTCCCAATTATTACAAGCAAGAGGCGGTCGAGAGCGGCCTGATGCTCGAGCTTTGGCTGACGCGCCAGGGCTACGAGGTCGCATGGGCGGCCGACCAGCGCTCCAAGATTCAGAGCACGCCTGATATTGACGGCTCAGATCTGGTCATTACGCTCGGCGGCGACGGTACGTTGCTGCGCGCTGCCCGCATCCTCAACCATCGCGAGATTCCTATCCTTGGTCTTTCCTATGGTCACCTGGGCTTTTTAACTGCTGCGAGCCCCGAGGAGCGCGACATTCTGCAGGTCGTGAGCGATGCTCTGTCCGGCGAGCTCCACGTGAGCCGCCGCGCCACCATCGCCGCGGATATCGTGTCCGTGCGCGAAGACGGCACGAAGGATGTCGTGCGCACGTTTGCCCTCAACGATATGGCACTTACGCGCGGCCCCCTGTCCGATATGGTTGAGTTTGACATCACGGTGTCCGGCCATCATATCGATCGCCTTCGCGGCGACGGTGTCGTCGTTTCGACGGCGACCGGCTCCACCGGCTACGCGCTTTCCGCCGGCGGTCCCATTGTCAGCCCCGATTACACGGGTATGGTCTGTGTGCCCATCGCCCCGCATACCATTCAGGCTCGCGCTTTTTTGACCTCGCCGAGTGATGTCGTCGAGATCTTTATGTCCGATGATCGCCCGAGTGTGCCGGCCATTGCCATCGACGGACAGTTTATTACCTGCGACGGCACGGTTGAGAGCGTGGCTGTGCGCCGTGGTCCCGGCGATGTACTGCTGCTGGATTACGGTCCCGAAAGCTTCTATAACTCGGTGAGCCGCGTGTTCTATGGAGTGCGTCATGATCGATGAGCTGCAGGTTTCTAACATTGCACTCATTCGTGAGGCGACGCTGGTGCCGAGTGCCGGCCTGACTGTCCTGACCGGCGAGACCGGTGCCGGCAAGACCGCGCTGCTCTCGGCGCTCAAGCTCATATTGGGCGAGCGCGCAGATTCGTCGACCGTGCGCGAGGGAGAGGCGCTGGCGAGCGTCGAGGCGCGCCTATTCGATGGCCCGCACGACACGGAGGGGTTCACCGTACAGCGCAGCCTTTCTGCCGAGGGCCGCAGTCGCGTAAAAATTGACGGCCGCATCGCCAGCGTGCGTGAGCTTTCGGAGCGCGTCGGCGTGATGATGGATCTTTGTGGTCAGCACGAGCACCAGCGCTTGCTCGATCCGGCGCATCATGTTGCCATGGTCGATGCCTGGGCTGGGCGCGCAGCGCTTGAGGCGCTCGAGAAGTATCGCGCCTGTTTTAAGGCTTCGCGTGACGCCGCCAAGGAGCTTCGCCGTGTGGAGGAAGCCTCGCGTGCGCAGGGGAGCCGTGTCGAGGAGGCGCGCTTTGCCCTCGAGCGCATCGGCGAGGTCGATCCCAAGCCGGGCGAGTATGAGGAACTCGAGGAACTGCTGCCGCGCTCGGAGCACGCCGAGGTCTTGGTGGCGACGGCCAATGAGGCACATGCATCGCTTGCCGCCGAAGGGGGAGCGCTCGATGCCGTGAACAGCGCCGTAGCCGAGCTTTCGCGTATGGCGACCGTTGACCGCAAGCTGGGTGACATTGCAGACGCACTTTCGGACGCCTGCATTTCACTCGAGGATTGCGCTAATGAGCTGCGTGCTTATCGCGATGGCGTTGCGTTTGACCCCCGCGAGCTCGCTCGCATGCGTGAGCGGTATTCCGACCTCAAGGGCCTGTTGCGTCAGTGGGGTCCCACCATGGACGATGTTTTTGCCATACGCGATCGCTCGCGGGAGTTGTTATCGCTGGTGGACGATGGTGACGAGCAGATTAGGAAGGCGCGCGAGGCACTTGGTGCTGCTGAACGCGAGCTCTTTGCTGCCGCCAAGGCACTCAAGCGTGCGCGCAATACCGCTGCTCCGCGTTTTTGTCACGAGGTTGGTCGCCAAATGGCGCGCCTGGAGATGGGCGGCGCTGAGCTGGTCTGGGAGTCCCGCGATCTTCCTCGCGCTGAGTGGACACCTTCGGGTCCTTCGAGCTACGAGCTTTTGTATCGCAGCGGTGCCGGCTTGACGCCGCGTCCCCTGCGCCGAATTGCGTCGGGCGGCGAGCTCAGCCGCGTCATGCTGGCGAGCAAGGTGGTCTTGGGTAATGCTGACGGCGTCGACACACTGGTATTTGACGAGGTCGATGCCGGTGTCGGCGGCTCCACGGCTCGTGCTCTTGCTGGTGTGCTGGCCGATCTTGCCGCTACGCATCAAGTGATTGTCGTGACCCACTTGGCGCAAGTCGCCGTCATGGCCGACAAGCATTATGTTGTCAGCAAGGAGCCGGGCGATGTTCCCCAGACGCATTTGGACGAGGTAACCGGCGAAGCGCGTACCGCCGAGATCGCCCGCATGCTCAGCGGCGATCAGTCCGAGGCAAGCTTGGCCCATGCAAAGCAGATGCTCGAAGAAGTTCGAGGCTAGGTCGTATCAGCGGTGTTGGTGGGACAAAATAGACTGAAATTTTTGTCCCACTACGCGTTTTACTCAACGACCTTGTCCGGCTGGATGAGCTCCTCGTAGTAGCTGATATGTTCGCGAGCGTCTTCAATCTCGGGCAGTAGGAAGTTGTAGATAACTTCGATGATCATCGTGGCGCTGATTTTGGAGAACGCAAAGTCACCCGTCGTCAGCAGCGCCTCGTGGTTGACGGTATTAAAAGTGTAGTCTGCCAGGCGCGCGAGTGGAGACTTGCTGTCGCTGCTGATGACGACTACGGTGGCACCGCAGTCGCGAGCCGCTTTTGCCATGCGATTCAGTCGGCGCGATTTGCCGGAGTTTGAGATGAGCACGATGACGTCACCCGGGCGCAACGTGAGTGCAAAGCCGATTGATGTCTCGCTAATGGTGCTCGCCATGCAGCGCAGGCCCAGCTGCGAAAACTTAAACGTCGCATCGAGCGCGACTGCGTTCGTATTGCCCACAGCCGCAAACTCAATAACCCCTGCATGCTTAAGGGCATGCACAACAGCCGCCAACGTATCGTGGTCGATCCCGTCGATGGTCGCATTCAGCTCGCTCACCTTGGCAGCCAGGATGTTCTTAAGGCTCTGCTCCATATTGTCGAGCGAGACTTCGTCAGTCAGGCCCTCGTTGCGTTGGCTTTCTAAATCCCTCGCCAACGAAAACTGAAAGCTGCGGAAGCTGCCAAAGCCAAGCTTGCGGCAGAAGCGCGAAACGGTCGCCTCGGACGTGGCGGCGGCGCGCGAAAGCTGCGCGGCCGTCAGGCGTGGCGCCTCGGACTGGTGCTCCAGAATATAGTCGACAATGCGCTGCTCGGATTCGCTGTATCCCTTGTGGGTGCTAATAAGGGAGAGCGCGCTCTTGCTGCTATCGGACATGGACGGCTCCTGGTTGGCATGAAAATCGGACTTGTTTTTCATTCCATAGTATACGGGCATTTTCAATTACAAGATACACCTTGCCGTTTCAAGCGATGATGATAAACTTTCACCTACCGTTTACGGTTATGAAAGAACCTTTCACCGGAGAATTGCGCCTTGTCTCTTCTCACGCAAGCGGTGGGTTGGTATCTTTCAGTTGTGGAAAAGCGCGCCACGAGGCGCGTGTAGGGGAGCGCCCGCGGGCGCAGAACTCAAGAAGGAGGGACACATGGCTAAGTTTGACATCATCGCCGCCACCGGTTGCCCGACCGGTATCGCGCACACCTTCATGGCGAAGGAGGCGCTGGAGAAGGCAGCTGCCGAGCGTGGTCTGACCATTAAGGTTGAGACCCATGGCCAGGTCGGTGTCGAGAACGAGCTCACGAAGGGTGAGATCGCCGGTGCCAAGGCCGTCGTCGTCGCAGCCGACAAGGATGTCCAGGCGGAGCGTTTCGCCGGTAAGCCCATGGTTTCCGTTGGTGTTTCCAAGGCCCTGTCCGTCGAGGCCGCCGGTAAGCTGATCGATCGCGCGCTCGCCGCCAAGGGCGACAGCACGGTTGCAGCCGCTGCCGATGTCGAGGACGAGGTCGAGGAGAAGGAGTCCATCGGTCACGTCATCTACAAGCACCTCATGAACGGCGTTAGCCACATGCTGGTCTTCGTCGTCGCCGGTGGTGTTCTGACCGCCGTTTCGTTCCTGTGGGGCATCACGTCCTTCGATTCGACGGCTTCTGACTACAACACCTTCGCCGCAATGCTCAAGATCGTCGGCGGCATTGCCATGAACCTCATGGTTCCCGTGCTTTCCGCTTACATCGCCGAGTCCATCGGTAAGCGCCCGGCGCTCGTCCCCGGTTTTGTTGCCGGCATGATCGCCATCCAGGGCCTGCCCGTTAACGCCGAGACCGGCATGATCGATGCCGGCGGCGCTGGCGTGGGCTTCGGCTTCCTGGGCGGCATCGTCGGCGGCTTCCTCGCTGGCTATGTCATCCTGCTGCTCGAGAAGGTTTTCTCCGGCCTGCCCAAGAACCTGGACGGCCTCAAGGCTATCTTCCTGTATCCGCTGTTCTCGACTGCCATCGTCGGCCTCGTGATGCTCGGCATCTCCGGCCCCATGGCTGCTATCAACACCGCCATGATGGACTTCCTCAAGGGCCTGTCTGCCTCTGGCGCTATCGTTCTGGGTCTTGCCATCGGCTGCATGTGCGCCTTTGACATGGGTGGCCCGGTCAACAAGGCTGCCTACGTCACCGGTACCGCTATGCTCACCGAGGCCCTTGCCGCCGGCGTCGGCACCGAGACCTACAACTTTGGCACTAACTTTATGGCTGCCGTCTCCGCCGCCTGCATCGTTCCGCCGCTGATCACCACCTTCGCCGTCGTCGTCGGTAAGAAGTACTTCAGCCAGGAGGATCATGACGCCGGTATCGTCAACCTCATCCTTGGTTGCACCCACATCACCGAGGGCGCCATTCCGTTCATGACCAAGAACATCTGGCCCGTCATGCCCATCATGATGCTCGGCTCCTCCATTGCTTCGATCCTGACCATTATGTTCAACGTTCACGATCCGGCGCCCCATGGTGGCTTCCTGGTCCTGCCCGTTGTCGAGAACGGTCCGCTGTGGGTTCTCGCGATCCTCATCGGCGCCGTGGTCGGTGGCATCCTGTTCGTGGCCTTTAAGAAGTATGACTTCGAGAAGAATCAGAAGGCCGCTCCTGTAGCCAAGCCGGTTGAGGCTTCCAAGGCCGCTGCCGTCGAGGCCCCCAAGGCCGAGGCTGCCGACTTCGTGAAGGTCGAGAATGTCTTTGTCGCCGAGGACTTCGCTTCTCGTGACGAGGCTCTGAGCTTCGTTTCCAACCAGGCTGTCAAGGCCGGTATCGCCAGCGACGCCGACGCCGTGATGAACGCCTTCCTGGCCCGCGAGGCCGAGGGCACCACGGGCATGATGGAGGGCTTCGCCATCCCGCATGCCAAGTCAGACGCCATTACCGAGGCTGCCGTCATCGTCGTCAAGGACGAGTCCGGCGTGACCGGTTGGGACACCATGGACGGCGCTCCCGTCAACGTGGCCATCGCCCTGCTCATCCCGGGCGCTCAGGCTGGTACCACGCACCTCAAGATTCTGTCCAAGGTCGCCGAGGCGCTCATGGACGAGGACTTCCGTGCCACCGTCAAGGGTTCCACCGACGCCGCCGAGATCGCCAAGACGATCAACGCCCGCCTGGTCTAACCCCACAGCTAGCGATTAACACCGCCCCCTGTAAAAAAGGCGAGGACTCCCTACGGGTCCTCGCCTTTTTTCATACCACCCGGCACTCAGGGATGTTCCTTTCCTGCCGGCACCCCGGGACACTCCTTAGTCCCCAACAGGGCATAAATAGCCCTCATCGACTGAATCACCCACGCGAACAATAATTCAGCCAGAATTCCTTTTGCACGATATTTCTTGGACGGAAGCATGTTCCCGCAGCTCGCCTGCCGGGCGGGGCGGTTAAGTTTGTCGCGAGTTCCGCACGCAAAGGAAAGCACTTAATGTGCTTTCCGTCTTGCGCAG
>CATYZE010000029.1 GCA_958415525.1 uncultured Collinsella sp.
ACGCAAAGAAGGCCACTTAATGTGGCCTTCGTCTTGCGCAGGACTGCCCGAGCAGGCAATCAAATATATCGCGGGCGGGCACGCGGCCCAGTCGGCTTTACGACAGCGCAATACCGCCGAGCCAGCCCCAGCGCACGCCAGAGCCAGTACCGTAGAACCGAATAAACGCATCAAGTGACTTCGACGTAATGGAGCCCTCGTTGCTCATAACGATGCCGCCGCCAACATAGATGCCCACGTGTCCGTACAGCAGACCCGGCGCGCCGGTACCACTGTGCGACGAGTCGGCCACGATCATGCCCACCTGCAGCGCCGAACGATCGGAGCTGTAGCACCAGGCGTTAAACATGTCGCACGCGTTGCCGCCAAAGTAGCCCACGCCGGCGTTGCGGAATACGTTGGTAACCCAAGCGGCGCACCAGTTCAGGCCAGGCGAAGGGGTGGAGTAGCATGCGTTGACGACAGCCTGCTGCTTGCCCGAGCCGGCATTCTGTTGCGGAGTTCCGGGCGCATACGATCCGCCACCCGAGCTTGAACCACCCGAGTAGGAATTGTTCTTGTTTGCGGCAGCCGCGGCAGCGGCAGCCTTCCTGGCAGCCTCCTCTGCCTGGGCGGCAGCGAGAATCTCGGAATCACGCTGGGCCATGAGTTCCTTGACATCGTCGGAGAGGCCGTTCAGAACCGTCTGGACCTCCTGCTGCTTGGCCTGCATGTCCTGCATCTGGGCCGTCTGCTGGTCCTTGAGCTTCTCCAGGTCGGCCTTCTGCGACTCGAGCTCGGACTTTTGCGTGTCGAGCTCCTTTTGGATGGTCTGAATGTCCTCGATGGCGTCGCGGTCGCTCTTGTTGATCTTCTCGACGTAATGCGCGTTGGCGACGAGCTCCTCAAACGAGCCAGAAGCGAGCAGCAACGACAGGATATTGGTACCGCCCGACTTGTAGCTTGCCGCCACGCGGTCGGAAAGGTCGTTACGCTTCTTCTTGAGCTCCGACTTCTTGGTGTCGATCTGAGCCTGCGTCTCGTCAATCTGGCCCTGTACGCCTTCGATATCGCTGAGCGTCTGGGCATTCTTATTGGCGAGCGCCGCGTACTCATTGGCGATGCTGTCAAGCTGAGCCTGGACCTCGTCGAGCTGGGCCTGGGCGGCATTCAGTTTGTCGGTGGTTTCTTGGCTGGCCTCAGCCGCATGGGCGCGGGCGGGCAGGCCAAAAAGAACAGCCACGGAAGCGGCGCCGAAAAGAGCCTTAAGGGCAGTGCGGCGCGAAAACTCCTGCGTAAAGATGGAATCGTTGTTCGGTGACATATGTACTCCGTTACATGTTTATTTATATGTCGCTCAACTCAAACATATTAACGCACATCGCGCTTGTCCCAACTATTTCCACGAACGGCTGGAAAAGCATGGTCAGCGGCTCGCAAATACGTCCCACACCAAAGGTAAGGATTATGCAAATAACACCCTATGAGTACGTTAACATCAATCCTCTGGTTTTCCTGCCCCGCGTGTTTTGGGCGCCCCCAGCTGCGCTATACTCCCCTCAAGAAGTGTTCCTGATTCGATAGGAGACTACATGTCCAAAGCACTCGACCCCAAAGACACCTGCGTCCTCGTTACTGGCGGCGCCGGCTTTATCGGCTCGCACACCGTCGTTCAGCTGCTCGAGGGCGGCTACCAGGTTGTCGTCGTCGATGACCTCTCCAACTCCAGCGCCGTTGCCATCGACCGCGTCAAGACCATCGTGGGCGACGAGGCCGCCAAGAACCTCACCTTCTACGAGGCCAACGTGCTCGACCGCGATGCGATGAACAAGATCTTCGATACCCATCAGATCGACCGCGTCATCCACTTTGCCGGCTTTAAGGCCGTCGGCGAGTCGGTGAGCAAGCCCGTCGAGTACTACCACAACAACATCGAGAACACCCTGGTGCTCATCGATGTCATGCGCAACCACGGCTGCAAGTCCATCATCTTCTCGAGCTCTTCGACCGTCTACGGCGATCCGGACAATCCGCCCGTCACCGAAGAGGACCCCAAGAAGCCCGCGACCAACCCCTATGGTTGGACCAAGTGGATGATTGAGCAGATCCTCATGGACGTCCACACCGCCGACCCCGAGTGGGACGTCGTGCTGCTCCGTTATTTCAATCCCATCGGCGCCCATCCGTCGGGCCTGATCGGCGAGGATCCCAAGGGTATCCCCAACAACCTGGTGCCTTACGTCGCCCAGGTCGCCGTCGGTAAGCTCGAGGCCGTTCAGGTCTTTGGCAACGATTACCCCACCCCCGACGGCACCGGCGTGCGCGACTACATCCACGTGTGCGACCTGGCATCTGGTCACGTGGCCGCCCTCAACTGGATGAACGGCAAGACCGGCGTCGAGATCTTTAACCTGGGCACCGGCACCGGTACCTCGGTACTCGAGGTCGTCGCCGCCTTCTCCAAGGCTTGTGGCAAGGAGCTGCCCTATGTGATCCGCGAGCGCCGCGCCGGCGACATCGCTGCCAACTGGTGCGATGCCTCCAAGGCCGAGCGCATGATGGGCTGGAAGGCCCAGTACGACATCGCGGACATGTGCCGCGATAGCTGGAACTGGCAGAGCCACAACCCCAACGGCTTCGCCGACGCCGAGTAGCAAAAACCTACATACCGTTCTTGCCCCGATCTCACGATGTGAGACCGGGGCTTTTTCATGACGCGTAACCATTCACCGAAATACTTCCAACTTTTTTATCTTGCCTGTACATGTTTAAACAACATGTTCTACAATAGGCGTATCGAATCAGAACACCGGGGGCGGACTGCTCTTCCATCGGCAGGCTGACCCCACAACAAGAAGGCTGGAGCGCATTCATGGAGCGTGCAAGCGGCGTCCTCATGCCCGTCTCATCTCTGCCCGGACCATACGGAATCGGCGGCTTTGGCTGGAATGCCTACGACTTCGTCGATTTTCTTGCCTCGTGCAAACAACATTACTGGCAGATTCTCCCCCTTACGACAACGAGCTACGGCGACTCTCCGTATCAGTCGTTCTCGGCCCGTGCGGGCAACCCCAACTTCATCGACTTCGCCGAGCTTATCGAGGCAGGTTACCTGGAGCAGCGCGATATCGACGGCGTGTACCTGGGCTCCGACCCCAGCAATGTCGACTATGGTGCCATCTTTGGTGGCCGTCGTCAGATTCTCGACCGTGCCGCCGAGCGCTTTGCCGCCGACAAGCCGGCCGACTTCGACGACTTTGTCCAAACCAACGAAGACTGGCTCATCCCCTACTGCGAGTTCATGACCGTCAAGGAGGAGTGCGGCCTCAAGGCATTTTGGGAGTGGCCCGCGGAGCTCCGCACCCGCGGCGAGGCTTCTGCCAAGGTCTGCGCCGCCCATCCCGCGCGCATGCTCTACCACCAAATGACGCAGTACTTCTTCGATCGTCAGTGGAGCCGCCTCAAGGCCTATGCCAACGAGCGCGATATCCTCATCATCGGCGACCTGCCCATCTACGTCTCGCGCGACTCCGTCGAGATGTGGGCGAACCCTGAGCTCTTTAAGATCGACGCCGCCGGTAATCCTGTGAGTGTCGCTGGCACGCCGCCCGACCAGTTCTCGGCCACCGGCCAGTACTGGGGAAATCCCATCTACGACTGGGATGCCATGGAGGCCGACGGTTTCTCCTGGTGGGAGGGCCGCATCCGCGCCGCCCTCGACATGTACGATGTCATCCGCCTGGATCACTTCCGCGGCTTCGAGGCCTATTGGGAGGTACCGTTCTCCTCACCCGATTCGTCCTACGGTTCGTGGACGCAAGGCCCCGGCCTCAAGTTCTTCAAGACGCTCGAGGAAAAGCTCGGCACGCTGCCCATCATCGCCGAAGACCTGGGCTTCCTCACCCCCGGCGTCATCGACATGCGCGACAACTCGGGCTTCCCCGGCATGAAGATCTTGCAGTTTGCCTTTGAGGGCACCAACTCGTACTACCTGCCGCACAACTACATTGCCAACACCGTCGCCTATGTGGGCACGCACGACAACGAGACGGCGCGCGGTTGGTTTGAGGGAACGGCCACCCCGCGTCAGCGCGAGCAGGCGGCCCTGTACACCCACCAGCAGGCCGGCGAGCCCATGGCCGATGCACTCAACCGCACCATCGCCGCCAGCGTGAGCGATACCTGCATCTACACCATGCAAGACCTGCTCAACCTGGGCAACGAGGCGCGCATCAACACTCCCGCCACCCTGGGCGGCAACTGGACCTGGCGCATGCTCGATGGCGCCATCACCCGCGAGCTCGAGCACAAGCTCACCGACTGGACCGAAACCTACTTCCGCATCCCGTCGGAAGCCGAAATTGAGCTTCCCCAATAGGAGCCACCGCGCCCGACCCCACCCCACCGTGCGGACGCTACCGCTTTTCCCGCGCGAGGCCGCCCCAATCCCTCGCGCGGGCTTCTTTTGAATTTCTGACATGTAGTCGACTCACCACAGGAGGAAACATGCCCCGTATCGATCTCGCGGACCTCGCCGAGCAGTCCTTTGGCACTACGCTCGAGCAGCTCGACGACCGCCGCATTTACAAGCTACTCGTTAAGCTCGTGCAGGAGCGCTCCGCTGCCTGCCCGCTCAACAACGGCAAGAAAAAGCTCTATTACATCTCTGCCGAGTTTTTGATCGGCAAGCTGCTTATCAACAACATGATCGACCTCGGCATCTATGACGAGGTTAAGGGCCAGCTCGCCGCCGCCGGCCACGACCTCAATAAGATTGAGGAGTTCGAGGTCGAGCCTTCGCTCGGCAACGGCGGCCTGGGCCGTCTGGCCGCGTGCTTCTTGGATTCCATCGCCACGCTGGGCCTTACCGGCGACGGTGTGGGCCTCAACTACCACTACGGCCTGTTCCGTCAGCGCTTTGTCGACAACCAGCAGAAGGCCGTCCCCGACGAGTGGCTCGGCGAGCAGGACATCCTGATCGATGACGACCGCTCCTACACTGTTGAGTTCGGCGACTTTGCCGTTACCTCCAAGCTCGTCAACATCGATGTGCCCGGTTACGGCCAGCCCACCAAGAACCGCCTGCGCCTGTTCGACCTGGCAAGCGTCGACGACGGCCTGGTACCCGGCAGCTCCATCGACTTCGACAAGACCGAGATCGCCAAGAACCTCACCCTGTTCCTGTACCCCGACGATTCTGACGAGCAGGGCCGCCTGCTTCGCATCTACCAGGAGTACTTCATGGTGAGCAACGCCGCCCAGCTCCTGATCGACGAGGCCATCGAGCGCGGCAGCAACCTGCACGACCTGGCCGACTACGCCGTGGTTCAGATCAACGACACGCACCCCACCATGGTCATTCCCGAGCTCATCCGCCTGCTCGCCACCGAGCACGACATCGAGTTTGACGAGGCCGTTACCATTGTGCGCTCCATGGTCGCCTACACCAACCACACGATCCTTGCCGAGGCGCTCGAGAAGTGGCCGCTCGCCAGCCTGCAGAAGGTCTCGCCCGCCATCGCCGACATCATCGTCAAGCTCGACGAGATCGCAAAGGCCGAGCACGATGACCCGCGCGTTGCCATCATCGACGAGCACGACACCGTCCACATGGCCCACATGGACATTCACTTTGGCTTCTCCATCAATGGCGTCGCCGCACTCCACACCAAGATCCTGGAGGACACCGAGCTTCACCCGTTCTACGAGATCTATCCCGAGAAGTTCTCCAACAAGACCAACGGCATCACCTTCCGTCGTTGGATCCATGGCGCCAACCCCGCGCTCGCCAGCCTGCTCGACGATGTGATCGGCACCGGTTGGCGCAGCACCGGCGACCTGAGCAAGCTCGCCGAGTTCGTTGACGACAAGGATGTTCTTGAGCGCCTGGCCGCCACCAAGGTCGAGGCCAAGGACATCATGCGCCAGTTCATGGCGCTCGAGCAGGGTGTAACCATTCCCTCCAACGCAATCATCGACGTCCAGGTCAAGCGTATCCACGAGTACAAGCGCCAGCAGATGCTCGCGCTCTACATCATCTGGAAGTATCTCGACATCAAGAACGGTAACAAGCCCGAGCATCCCGTCACCATCATCTTTGGCGGCAAGGCAGCGCCTGCCTACACCATCGCCCAAGACATCATCCACCTGATCCTGACGCTGTCGCAGTGGATCGCAAACGACCCCGATGTGGCCCCCTACCTGCAGGTTGTCATGATCGAGAACTACAACGTCACCGCCGCCGAGCGCGTGATTCCCGCTGCTGACATCTCCGAGCAGATCAGCCTGGCCTCCAAGGAGGCGAGCGGCACCTCCAACATGAAGTTCATGCTCAACGGCGCCCTAACCCTGTGCACGCTCGACGGTGCCAACGTGGAGATTGCCGAGCTCGTGGGCGACGAGAACATCTATACCTTTGGTGCCTCGTCCAAACAGGTCGAACAGCTCTACGCCGACGGCACCTACAACGCCGGTGCGCTCTACCGCAAGCCCGGAATTAAACTGCTGGTGGACTTCATCACCAACCCGGCCTTTATGGCAACCGGCAACGCCGAGCGCCTGCAGCGCCTGCACGACGACATTAAGGACAAGGACTGGTTTATGGCCCTGCTCGACATTGAGGAGTACATCCAGACCAAGGAGCGTGTGCTGGCCGACTACGAGGACCAGGACGCTTGGATGCGCAAGGCGCTCATCAATATCGCCAACGCCGGCACCTTCTCGTCCGACCGCACCATCTCCCAGTACAACGACGAGATCTGGCACCTGAGCTAGCTCATTCCCCTTACCCATCCTCTTGAGAAACGGAGTCGTGGCAACACGGCTCCGTTTTTTGTGCCCACACGTTACCCTGTGACCCGACTCGGCCAAACAATCTCGATCCATAACAACTACTCAACCAAAACGGTCCCAGCTGTTACAGATTGAGACATACCGGCCCCTCCCCTTGGGTTTATCTCAATCTGTAACATCTAGCAGGTGTAATTCGCCTTTGGTGTTACAGATTTAGATGAAATGGTTGGCACAGCGGAACCGTCTCGATCTGTAACATCTAACGTCCGAAATCGGCCCTACCTGTTACAGATCAAGACAAACTGACAGACGGAAAGCCCCAACACAAAGAAAGGCTCCCCTCTCGCCCAGTGGACGGGAGGGGAGCCTTATATGTGACCACGGCAAAAGGATGGCAAAGCCGCAGTCGCCCAAAGGAAGGGCCTGGTTGCACCGGGCCTAGATAAGGTTCTTGCCAGACACCTTATCGAAGAGATGGGTCGCGTTCTTCTCGAACTTGAACCAGATGGGGTCGCCCGCCTTGAGCGCACCCTTGGCCTCAAGGTCGACAACGGGAATGATCAGGACGAACTGGCCATCGGGAGCAGTCACGTGGACGTGCTCGGTCGAACCCATGAGCTCAGTCACCTCGACGGTGCCCTGGAGCGCACCCTCCTCGTCCTTGTCGGCAAGCAGGATCTGCTCGGGGCGCACGCCGGCCGTGATCTCCTTCACGTCGCCGCCGTCCCAGTTGAGGGCAAGCTGAGCGCAAGTCTCGGGGGCGAGCGCAACGTTCATATCCTCGGTCTTGACGGTAAAGCCGTCGCCCGAGCGCACCAGCTGGGCATCGAAGAAGTTCATCTGCGGTACGCCGATGAAGCCGGCGACGAAGATGTTCGCGGGGTGGTTGAAGACCTCCTGCGGCGTGGCGATCTGCTGGACAACACCGTCCTTCATGACCACGATACGGTCACCGAGGGTCATAGCCTCGGTCTGGTCGTGGGTAACGTAGATGAACGTGCCCTTGATCTCGTGGCGCAGCTTAATGAGCTCGGCACGCATCTGGTTACGAAGCTTGGCGTCCAGGTTGGACAGCGGCTCGTCCATCAGGAAGACCTTGGGGTCACGAACGATAGCGCGGCCGATGGCGACGCGCTGGCGCTGGCCGCCCGAAAGCGCCTTGGGCTTACGGTCGAGGTACTCGGTAATACCCAAGATCTCGGCGGCGGAGCGAACCTTGCGGTCGATCTCGTCCTTGGGGACCTTCTTGAGCTCAAGCGTAAACGCCATGTTCTCGTACACCGTCATGTTGGGGTACAGAGCATAGCTCTGGAACACCATGGCGATATCGCGGTCCTTGGGAGCGACGTCGTTGACGCGCTTGCCGTCGATGAGCACATCGCCCGAGGTAATGTCCTCCAGGCCGGCAACCATGCGCATCGTCGTGGACTTACCGCAGCCAGAGGGGCCAACGAGGACGATGAACTCCTGGTCGTGAACGGTGAGGTTAAAGTCCTCTACAGCGAGCACGCCGTCCTCGGTAACCTTGAGGTTGTGCTTCTTCTCCTCGGTCTTCTTCTTTTTGCCAAAGAAGCCCTTCTTTTTGGACTCGTTGTTGGGATACACCTTCTGAACATGTTTGAGAACGATCTCGGCCATGTCTTTACCTTTCGATATGCGGCGCCACGCTGAAGGGCGCCGCAGAAACTTGCAAAACAGTTACGGCATCAGCCCTTGACGGCACCTGCCACCACGCCGTCGATGATGTACTTCTGGCAGAAGATGTACATGATGACGATGGGGACAACGACCATCATGATGCAGGCCATCATGGGGCCGAGCTCGACGTGGCCATAGCCGCCACGGAAGTACTGGATCAAGATAGGAATGGTCTTGTACTTGGTGGAGTCGAGGGTGAGGTAGGGCAGCAGATAGTCGTTCCAGACCCACATGGTCTCGAGGATGCCAACCGAAAGATAGGTGGGCTTCATGATGGGAAGGACAATCTTAAAGAACACCTGGACCGGGTTGCAGCCGTCGATCATGGCCGCCTCCTCAATCTCGAGCGGGATGTTCTTTACAAAGCCGGCGAACATAAAGACCGCCAGACCCGCGCCAAAGCCCAGATAGATAAAGCAGATGTTGAACGGCGTGTTAAAGCCGATGCGGTCCGCCAAATTGGACAGCGTGAACATCAGCATCTGGAACGGCACGACCATCGAGAACACGAACAGGTAATAGAAGAAGTTCGAGATCTTGTTATTGACGCGCACCACGTACCAGGCGCACATGGAACAGCACACCAGAATCAGCACGACCGACGTGACCGTGATGATGAGCGAATACATAAACGCCGAGGCAAAGCCCTGCTCGTTTAAGGCGTGCACATAGTTTGCAAAGCCGTTGAACGTCTCGGGCGTGAGCAGATCGAACGCCGTGGTGGTGCTGATTGCGGTCGCTTTCTTAAAGGAATTGAGCGCAATCATGAACACGGGGTAGATCCATGCGAGCGACAGGATCGTAAAGAAGATCGAGAGCGCGCGGTTGATAGCCTTATCGCGTTTCATTACTGCTGCACCTCCTTGGACCTCGTGGCCTTAAGCTGGATCATAGAAATAGCGACAACCAGGATGCAGAAGATAACTGCCTTGGCCTGACCGATGCCCTGCCATGCGATGCCAGCACGCGAATAGAACGTGTTGTAGATGTTCAGGGCGAGCATCTCGGTGGAGTGCGCCGGGGCGCCACCGGTAAGGGCGAGGTTCTGGTCGAACAGCTTAAAGCCGTTGGTGATGGACAGGAACAGGCAGATGGTGATGGTCGGCATCAGGTTGGGGATCTTAACCTTCCAAAACGTCTGCCATGCCGTAGCGCCATCGACCTTGGCGGCCTCGATGTAGTCAGACGGGATGGACTGCAGACCGGCGATGTAGATGATCATCATGTAGCCGACCTGTTGCCACAGGGTCAGGATGATAAGGCCCCAGAAGCCAGCGGCGGAGTTGAGGGCGATAAGCTGGGCACCCACGTTGGAGAGCAGGCAGTTGATCAGAATCTGCCAAATGTAACCCAGTACAATGCCGCCAATCAGGTTAGGCATAAAGAAAATCGTACGGAAGATGTTGGTGCCCTTGAGCGCCTTGCGAGTGAGCGCCTGCGCAATGGCCAGCGCGATCACGTTGATGAGCACCGTCGACAGGAAGGCAAACGCCACGGTAAAGAAGAACGACGTGGAGAACTGCGGGTCGGTCAGTGCGCGCACGTAGTTCTCGATACCGACAAAGTGCGCGTTATTGATGGTAATAAACTGGCAGAACGAGAGATAGAAACCCTGGATAAAGGGAATCACGAACCCGATCATAAACGCCAGGCACGTGGGCAGCATAAAGAGCGGCCACCAGCGTTTGAGTGCTTTGCCCATAGAAGGGTCCTTTCAATATGCAGGGGGCGGGCAAACCTACGTCTGCCCGCCCCCTGTCGCTAATCAGATAGCTTGGGCAGCAACTGCTTACTCGGAAGCAGCCTTCTCGGTCTTCCAGCCATCGACGAAGGCGTTCTTGACGCCGTCCCACTTGGTGTTGTCGGCAGCATAAGCGATGAGAGCCTGCTTGAGGTTCTTCTTCCACTCCTCAGAGGGGATGTAAACGAAGTCCCAAGCAACGGTCTTCTTGCCGTCCTTGGCCATAGCAACGGCCTGCTGCGAGAAGACGTTGGTGGTCTCCTTAGCGCTCTTGAACGGGGCGGTCAGACCCATCTTGTCAGCGATGATGCTGGTGGCGGTGTCAGAAGTGACGCACCAATACATGAAGTCCTCGGTGGCCTTCTGGGCATCCTCGGAAGCCTGGGAGCTGACGCACCAGTAGTTCTCGCCGCCGGAGCACAGGCCCTGGTTCTCCTCGCCGTCGACGCCGATGTAGATCGGCAGCATGCCGAGCTGGTCGTCGGTCATACCGGCCTTGGTGAGGTCGGCGTAGGCCCAAGAGCCGTTCTGGTAGAAAACGGCCTTACCGGTTGCGAACTCGTTGGTGGCGTCGTCACCGGTCTTGGAGGCAAGCTGCGAAGGATCGCAGGTGGAGTCGGTGATATACAGGTCGAAGATCTGCTTAAAGTTGTCGAGATACTCGCCCTTGATCTCGTCGTCCTCCTGGTTGTGCTCCTTCTCGAACTCGTAGTAGAGCGGGAGGTTGGCGAGGTGGGTGGTGTAGCGCCAGCTGGAGGAGTCATCCATGCCGGCGGAAGTGAAGGCACCGTCAACGCCGAGCTCGTCCTTGCGGGCCTGGATGTCATCGGCGCAAGCCTTCAGCTTGTCGAAGGAGTTGATGTCCTCGGCCTTGTAGCCGGCCTTCTCGAGGAGCTCCTTGTTGTAGATGATGCCGTAGCTCTCCTGAACCCAGTCGATACCCAGATCCTTGCCGTCGGACTGCAGCGCCAGGGAGTCGTCGATGAGCTCGCCGCGGAGCTTGGTGTCGGAAAGATCGGCGCAGTAGTCCTTCCAGTTCTTAAGGCCGGTGGGGCCGTTGACCTGGAACAGCGTCGGAGCGGAGCTCTTGGACATCTCGGACTTGAGCTTCTCCTCGTAGGTGTTGGAGGCGGCGGTCACGATCTTGACCTCGACGCCCTTCTCCTTCTTGTACGCCTTGGCGATCTCCTTCCACTCCTTGTCGACCTCGGGCTTGAACTGGAGGAAGTAGACCTCGGCAGCGTCACCAGAAGCAGAGGAGCCAGAGCCGGCAGAACCACCGCAGCCCACGAGGCCCAGACCAAGAACCGCAGCCGCGGAACCAGCAAAGCCCAGGAACTGCCTTCTGCTCATTTCGTTCTTCATTACAATCCACCCTTTCACACCGTGGCGGCACCCTTTGCCGCCGCCTTCGGAGATTGGCTCGGGGACTTTGCCCCTTTTGCTGACTTGTACAATACGCTATTTGGCTAGTTGTTTGAACAAGTATTACTAGAGCGGTAGAAAAACTTCGGTGAACGGTAATTTCGACTTGATACTTGACAAGTTTTGTATAAACAATTATTTGTTATCGAATGCAGAGAAAACGCCCGATCAAGCCGATGCATCGTCGGTTTGACCGGGCGTTTTCGCTTTGAGGGCATGAGTCTCGTCAGGCTGCGAGCTAGCCGGCTATCGCTTGGAATTGACGCGGTAATGGAAGATCTCGGGGTGTGTGCGGGCATGCGTGACCTCGAACAAGATGCCGTCCGAGGTGTACGACTGGCTCTCCATAACGGCGACGCAGTTGTACTTGCCAAGGTCCAGATAGCTGCAGTCCTCATCGTTGGCGAGCTCGACACTCACCGTACGGCGGCTCGCCATCACTTTGATGCCGCGCTTGTGCTCCAGATAGCCGTAGATAGAATCCGCCGCGATCTCGGGGGTCAGGCCCTTGGCGATCGACGCCAAAAAGTAGCCGTGGTCCACTTGGCGCGCGCTGCCGTTGAGGCTTCGGACACGCACGACGCGAATCAGCTCCTCGCCCACCTTAAAGCCCAGGCGACGAGAGAGTTGCTCAGTGCAAATCAAATGTTCAAAAGACTTGACCTCGGTCGATGCGACGGCATTGTTGCGTTTTGCGAACTCGCCAAACGACTCAACCTCTTCGAGTGCGCCCAGCATATCGGTTTCGCCCTTAAGCCAAATAACGCGCACGCCCTTGCCGTGTATAGGCTGCACAAACATCTGGTCGGCCAGCATGCTCAAGGCGCGTCGAACGGTATTGCGCGTGCAGCCAAACTCCGCGGTCAGCTCGGCTTCGGTTGGCAGCATCTCCTGAAACGCATAGGTCCCGTTGATGATGCGCGAACGGATCTCGCGGTAGATTCCTTCGTAAATCGCTTTTGGCATGATTTCACCTCTAATGAATATGTATGGCTAGGCACGATAGCATTTCTTAAAGTTGTTTAAACCGATTATCGGTAAAGCACGGATTATTTACCGTCGACGGTTCCCCCGAAACCCAAATCGGACCGAATCAAAACCGTCAATGCGGCAAGCAGCCAGTCCTCTACAATGAGTTCATTGTTTAAACGTTCTTGCTCGCACAGCATGTTGCATCCGAAAGGCATATTATGCTGCAGAAAATCCAACGTTTTGGCGGAGCCATGTTCGCGCCCGCCATGCTGTTTTCTATATCAGGCCTCATGGTCGGCATCTCCGCCCTCGCAACGACCGTGGATATCGTCGGCGACCTCGCCGTATACGGAACCCCCTGGTACGTTTTCTGGACTATCATTCAGCGCGGCTCGTGGACGGTCTTTAAGCGCCTTCCACTCCTTTTTGCCGTAGCGCTGCCCATCGGCCTTGCCCAAAAGCAACCGGCACGCTGCTGCCTCGAGGCGCTCGTAGCCTATTTTGCCTACTGTTTCTTTTTGAGCGAGATCATTAAGCTGAGCGGCGACAACCTTGGACTTAAGTACCCGTCGTCTTTAACCCCCGCCAGCGGCATCACCGTCATCGACGGCATCAAGACGCTCGACACCGGCATTATCGGCCCGCTGGCGGTGTCGGCAACCGTCGTTGCCATCCATGACCGCTTCTACGATGCCAAGGTTCCCGATTGGCTCGGCACGTTCTCGGGTTCCTCGCTCGTCTACCTCATCAGCTTTTTTGCCGTGTTTGCCCTTGCCGCCATCTCGGCCGCCATCGTGCCTTTCGCATACGCTGTGACCGAAACGCTGCGCCACGCACTTGCGGGCGTCGGCCCCTTCGGCGTGGGCATCTTTGTGTTTTTGGAGCGAGCGCTCGAGCCCATGGGGCTGCACCATCTGCTCTATATGCCCATCTATTACGACAATCTGGTCATTCACGACGGTATTTACGCCACGTGGACCAACCTGCTCCCCATTCTCTCCCATAGCACGCGCCCTTTAAATGAACTTGCGCCCTGGGCAGGTTTTACCGCCACCGGCTGGGGCAAGCTCTTTGGCCTTCCCGCCATCGCGGCAGCATTCTATTTCACCGCCAAACCCGAACGCCGCGCCGGCCTTAAGGTCATCCTTTTGCCCGCCATCGTCGCCTCGGTGGTCTGCGGCGTCACCGAGCCGCTCGAGTTTCTCTTTATGTTCACCTATCCCGGACTCTTTTTGCTCTACGCCGTCCTGTCCTCCTGCCTTGCCATGACCATGAACTTCTTTGGCATCGTCGGCATCTTCTCGGGCGGTCTCATGGAAATGACGGCCTTCAACTTCATCCCACTCATGCGAATGCATGCCGGCTCCTACCTTTTGGCGCTCGGTATCGGTCTTGCCTTTAGCCTCATCTTTTTTGTTAGTTTTCGAGCACTCATCTTGGTCTATGACCTTAAGACGCCGGGCCGCGAGGATCATGTCTCCAATCGCGCGGCAATCGATCGTTTAACGGGAAGCGGCTTTGCCAAAGAGCAATCTCCCAATGGCGAGGTCAGTATTCAATCCGATCAAGATCACGTCCTCGCTGAGCGGGTAATTCAGCTTTTAGGTGGCGTTGGCAATATCGTGGGCGCAACCAACTGCGCCACGCGCCTGCGCGTCGAGGTCGCAGACCCTTCCATCGTTGCAGATAATGCGTCGTTTGTCGCGGTGGGCGCCAAGGGCCTCATCATTACGGGCAAGACCGCCCAGGTGATTATTGGCATCTCCGTTCCCCGCGTTAAAGAGCATTTTGACCAGATCATGGGCCTCGAGCCGGGATTTGTGTCCACCACCTCGGCCTCCCCTGCCGCCAGCGCAGCCCATAAGCGCGGCGATATCTGCTTCTTCGATATCGACGGAACACTCGCCTGGCAAGACCCTCGAGTGGCACAAGAGCTTCCCGAGAGCGAGCGAGACCTCTCCCCCTATCCCAATGAAGCGGTCTCGCAAGCCATCCGTGATTTTGTCGCCAAGGGCAATATGGCGTTTATCTGCACAGGGCGCACGCTGAGCTGCATCCATCCAAAGCTGCTCGAGCTGCCCTGGACCGGCATCGTCTGCCTCGCGGGTGGCTATGTCGAACTTGAGGGACACGTGATTCGCGATTTGGCGATGACGCCCGGCATACTGCAGCGCCTTGCTCCCATTCTTGAGCAATCGGACGAAGTGATTCGTTTTGAGGGACTCAATGGCGTCGTTCGCATGAGTGCCGATGCGCCCGACGCCCCCGGATACGCCCGCACCGTGGGCGATGCAATTACGCAGCTGCAACATTACAGCGCCTACAAGATCTTAATGTCCACGTCGCTTGCCAACCGCATCGCTCAGGATCAAGCGTTTGAGCCGCTGCTCTGCTTTAACGAGCTCGAGCTCGAAGTGACCGAGATTTCGCCTCGCGAATGCACCAAGCGCGAGGGTATCCAGTCCGTACTCGACGCTCTCGACCCCAACCATGGAATGGTGTATGGCATCGGTGATGCCAGCAATGACATCTCGCTGATGAACGCCGTCGATGTCGGTATCGCCATGGGCAATGCGCCGGACTATCTCAAAAAGCGCGCCGACTACATCACCGACTCGGTCGACAAAGATGGCGTCGTCAAGGCGCTTGAGCACTTTGGACTGGTCTAACTACGAAACTCGTCCGATATGCGCCGTTGCCTTAAATCCCCAAACCTGCCACACAGGCAGGCACAATGTGGCAATATGTTGCCTGCACACTACATCGATGCAACCTTTAGAAAGAATGCGAGAACCCGTGTCCAGTCCGTTTACCAGCTTTTTAGCCCAGCACTTTGACCAGATCAACGACTATCTGGCCATGTTCTTTGACGGACAGGCGACCTCTGCCGATATCGAGCGCTACCTGTACGCGCCGCTCTCGGCTTTTACGGCCAACGCCGGCAAGCGCCACCGCCCGCTCATCTGCATGCTCGCCGCCACCGCGGTAGGCGGCAGCTTTGAGAGCGCCCGCAGCGCCGCGGCGGCCATCGAGCACTTTCAGTCGGGCGCACTCATCCACGACGACATCGCCGACAACGGGCAGATTCGTCGCGGCAAGCCCTGCATGCACCTTACCGAGGGCACCGGTCTTGCCATCAACTGCGGTGACCTGGCGCTCACCATGGTCACCAAGACGGTTCTCGACGACCCCACGCTGGAGTCCGACGTGAAACTGCGCGTGCTCCACGAGCTCACCGAGATGATCGTTCGCACCATCGAGGGCCAGGCGCTCGACTTGGGCTGGGTCCGTGACGCACGCTTCGACATCTCGGTCGACGATTATCTGGACATGGCGACGCACAAGACCGCGTACTACAGCGGAGCCACGCCACTTGCCACCGGAGCCATCATTGGCGGAGGCAGCGAGGAGCAAATTGAGGCGCTGCGCGCCTTTGGCCTGCACACGGGCCTTGCCTTCCAAATTCAAGACGACCTGCTCAACTTGATCGGCACCAAGGAGGCCGCCAACAAGGACTTCCGCACCGACATCACCGAGGGTAAGCGCACGCTCGTTGCCGTGCACGCCCTGTCTGATGAGCGCTATCACGACGAGATTGAAGCGATCCTTTCCTCGGGCACCGAGGACCCCGCGCAACTCGCACGCGCCGTGGAGATCTTCCAGGAGACCGGCTCTATCGATTACGCCCACACTTATGCGCTCGACCTGACCGCCAAGGCCAAAGCAGCCATCGAGGACGTTTCGCTCGACCCGCATGCACGTGAACTGTTCCTCTCCATGGCAGATTTCTTTGTGGAGCGCCTTAACTAGCGGGGGTTATAAAACCTGTCAGCAGCGTATTTGGGTACAACTTGCTACACTGTTGAGTGCATGTTTATGCATCCCTTTGCGTTGTCTATCCGACACACGCTCAAATAGTACGAATGGTACGCCGAAAGGGGTTCGTTCATGGAACCTATTACAACGGGCATGCAGGGAGCAGCCGTCGAGGACGTCCAGTCCCGCCTTCTGCAGCTCGGCTATACAATCGATGACACCGAGGTTGCCGACAAGCGCTTTGGCACCACCACCGAGCAGGCCGTCAGCACCTTCAGGCTCGACAGCGGCCTTGCTGCCGGTCATGCCGTCGATATCCCCTGTTGGAGCGCCCTGGTCGACGCCTCGTATAAGCTGGGCGACCGCACTCTGTATCTGCGCATGCCCAATTTCCATGGCGCCGATGTGCAGGCCCTGCAGCGCGCTCTCAACGTTTTGGGCTTTGCCTGCGGCGAGGACGACGGCTACTTTGGTCCGCATACCGAGGCCGCCCTGCAGCAGTTCCAGGAAAATGTCGGCCTGTTTGCCGACGGCATGGCCTTCCAGGACACCTACGCCTACATCAACCGCCTGCACCATGTGTGGGAGGGCAAGCCCTCGGTCACCGAGGCCGAGTCCCGCATCGGTTTTGCTCGCGCCGCCAACGTGCTCGAGCGCTTCCAGATTGCCGTTATCGGCGAGGACCCCATCGCGCGCAGTGTTGCGTCGCGCATGTGGAATATCGCCACGGCTACGACCGACAACAGCGGCATGATGCTCTGCGACTCCGAGGTCCCAACCGACGTTGACCTGGTGCTCGAGATCGCAAGCGACGAGCTGCCCGCCGACGCCGCGCCACGCGCCACGATTGCCCTCGCCGAGTGCCACAACCTGGCCCAGCGCATCCGCACCGCCAATGTCGCCGCGCAGCAGAAGCCGGCTCGCATTCGCATTGAGCTCACGGGCATGACGCGCTACAACGGCACCTTCACGGCCAGCGACGCGCAGACGCTCGCCGTACGCCTACTCGACGGCGTTTGCGATGCCCTCGCAGATTAGGTAAACTAGACGAGTTGCTTTTGGGCAACACCACACATTGGGACGTAGTTCAACGGTAGAACTCCGGTTTTTGGTGCCGGCTGTTGGGGGTTCGAATCCCTCCGTCCCAGCCATTAAAACTGAGCGCCCTAAGCCTATAACGGCCCAGGGCGCTTTCTTGTGGGCAAGCGGAGGGATTCGAACCCGCAAGGGTGCGGAGCTGAGGAAACGCGAAGCGTTTTCCAGCGCAGCACGCAAGGAGCGAAGCGACGCAGCGGGGCGCGGCCGCCGACCAGGCGGACGCGGAATCCCTCCGTCCCACACCAGCCAAGAGCCCCTCACGTCAAGCAAATCGAGCCAACGCCGCCAAGCGGAGGGATCCGAACCCGCAAGGATGCGGAGCGACGCAGCGGCGCGCGGCCGCCGCAGGCAGACGCGGTGTCGGCACTTGGGGACGTTCCTAAGTGCCGACATTATAGGAACGTCCCCAAGTGCCGGCTCGGGACTATTTTCGAGGACTCTCCGAAGGACTGTGGCCAAAAAACGGCAAATATGAGTACTGTTACCGTTGTAGCTACATTATTTTCGTTAATAAAAGAAGATCCTAATGAGACTTATTCGCATCAAGGTCTTCCTTTAATGAACACTTGAGGAGATACGGCAGCTTATCTGCTCGATCGAAACGTCAAATCACCTTAAATGTGGTCAAAATTACTGCTACTAAAAGAATATCAGTACTCATATTTGATGTTTTTTGGCCACGGCTCTTTATAGACACACTGCACAGCGACTGGGGTAGATTTTTTTGAGGCACGCCTATCAGCCCCGTTCCGAAAAGCGAGCCGCATGCAACAACCAAGCCACCGCCGGCCCTGGGAGAGCGGGGACACCGACTTAGGTTTATCGCGAGTTCCGCACGCAAAGAAGGCCACGTGCCTTGATGTTTTGGACGTGACAGCGAGAGGGGTCCTGGTATGGCAAGGTGACGTGAAACAAGGCGGCGCTGACCTTCTGGTCGCGCCGCCGAAGTTGAACGTCAGATTGCCGTGCCAGGGCCCCTCGCAGCGTCAAAAAGTCCGCCGTTCGGTAGAACGGCGGAATTTAGTTGTTCAGCATGCGGTCGAAGCTTCCCGAGTCGCCATCCCGATAGTCGGCGGTCATCAGAATCTCCTGCGGAATGCGCCCGCCTTCACGTAGCACATTGCGGAACTGCACACGCGTGACCATGGGCAGATCCTTGATCGTCGCCGCCAAGTTCTGCGGCACGCCCTGGTTGGCAGCCGCGGGCTCGCACTCTCCGCCGGCCTTCACGCGACGCTTGTGCTCGGCGAGCATGGCGCGGTACATGCCGGCATGCAGGCGAATCTCAACCACATTGGCATTGCGAGCCTGCTCGACGATGCGCGCGCCCTCGCGGTCGATATCGCCCACGTAGTAGACGTAGTTAAAGCGATAGCCGATCTCGGCCAGATAATCGTCCAGGGCATGCGAGACGCTCGCCTTGCATCCGCCGCCAAAAATCACGCCGCCCACCTTGATGCCAAAGAGCTTGGCGTGCTTGCGGCCACGCAGCAGCCTGACGATCTCGTCGTAGGTGTCCAGGTTCTCGACCATAATGAACGGCTTATCGGCGCCCAGCGTAAAGAAACCCGTAAAGTGCACGGGGCGGTTGGGGGCGACCTTGATCGCCTGCATGCTGATGCCCTTTTCGGTCATGCGCCTTATCAGGCGCTCACCGTGCTTGCCGTCAAAAGCCTTCTCGTCGTTAAAAATCTGGTAGGCACGCTGGCGGCGCGAGGCAACCGGCGTATCGGCACCTCGGTTTTGCTCGATCCAAGCCTGGATGATTGCGATTTCCTCGGCAATCTTGCGGTTGGACATCTCGTTGTGCTGAGTGCGCTGCGGAGCCTTTTTGCCGTCCTTGCCCTCGACCTTAACAATTTGAGTCTGCTGCTCCTTGATCTTAGAGAGCGCCGTAGGCGTAGGGACAACTTTGAGCAGCTGCCTGCCTAAAACGCGGGCAAGGGCAAACGCCGATACCTCGCCGTGGACGGCCGACTCGGGCTGCTGGGCAGCAGTATCTGCTGCGGCAGGCTCAGCCTGTGCATGAGGCTTACGCTTGGAATCTGCCCGGGTATTACGTTCCTGCTTGGGCGCAGACGAGCGCTTTTGCGGACGATCGGACTTGGCCTCCTTCGCCGGCTGGCGCTTGACCTGATCCACCGGAGTCTCGGCCTTCTCATCTCCGTTTTGTGTCGCTGCCTTCTCGGCCGCGGCCTCGGCATTTGAGCCACGACCGCCGCGGTGACGACGACGGCGGGGCTTGCCTGAGGCGCTCTCCCCCGCCTGCTTATCAGCGGTCTGTTGAGCTTTGACCTCAGTGTCAGCCGCAGGCTGCGACTCGGAAGGTTGCTGCTCGCGAGTCGCCGGCTCAACGGTTTTCTCGGTTTGTTCGGCCTTCTCGGCCTGAGCGGTCGAAGCCGGCTCGCCCTTCTCCTGACGCTTTACGGGATACGCGCGTCCCGCAAAACCGCGGCCGGGACGACACGAACCCGGAGCCCTCTTGGCAGACTCCTCAACATCGTCTGCAACCTCGGAAGGCTCTTCAACCTCACGCGCGACATCCTGCCGCGCAGCCTTAAAGTGAGCACCGCGACGACGCTGGGGCTCTAGGGCCTCCACGGGCTTTTGCTCCCTCGCGGGCTTCTGCGACTCGGCAGCAACCTCGTTCTCAACAGCCTCGGCATCCGTCTCACCCTTTTGAGCAACGGCGCGACGGAAGCGCTCCTGCTGGGCGCGGCGCTGCGCATCGCGCTTGCCACCCCCGCCAAAACCGCCGCGTCCTGCCTTGGCCGTAAAGGCGCGCACGACGTTCTCATCGAGCAACTCATCGGTATCGACATGCTCACGCGGAGCAGCTTCTTCCACAGCAGGCACGTCAGCGGAATCCTCGACGACAAAATCTTCGACGGACTCGGCAGGCTGCTCCTGGGCATCGCGGATCTCGACATTGATGGTATAGAACGCCGGGCGTCCGTTGATGCCGCTACCCTCGATCTTGGTCACGATATTTGCCTCGATAAGCTCATCGCGCATCGCCTTGGTGTCGCATTCCTTATCGACGGAGCGGAAAATCTGCGCCAGCGCACTCGACTTAATCTTGAGCGCCTTGCGGCAAAGCAGGTCGTAGGCAACCAGCTTGGCACGCTCAGCAGAAAGCGACGTCTGGCTGCTCAGGCGCTCAGCCAGAGCATCGACATTGTTTTGATTATCGGAATATACCGTCTTGGCCACGGGGCCCCTTTCATATGCACACATATATGTCCATATGGTACAACGCACGAGCCTATCCACGCAAAACATCTGCGAGAACGCCCTTGCACCACCTGTTCTCACAAGAAAAAAGACCGGGTCCGCTTGATTGCGGACCCGGTCTTTCCGAGTCAAATAGATGGGAGATCCAACCCGTCCGACCGACTAGGCCTTGGCGGCCTCGGCGTCGGCAGGAGCTTCAGCGGCAGCGGCGCGACCGTACTCGGCCTTGCCCATCTCGGACCACTCGGGCTCCTCGTCAGGCATGGAGCCGGCCTCCTTGCCGAAGAACTCCTTGAGGCAGTTGACGGCGACGATGAGGCCCAGGACCATCAGCAGGACGGCGAAAACGAGCTGCAGGCCCTTGGTGGCGGCGACGGAGACGGCGGCCGTGGTGGCGGTAGCCGGGATGGTACCGAAGAAGCCGTAAGCCTGGACAGCGGTCATGCAGCCCATGGCGCTCTGGACCAGCGAGGTGAAGGTGCAGCAGAGCAGGAAGGCGACGGGCACGTAGAGCATCCAGCCCTTGCGGCCGGTGCACTTGCAGAACACGGCGAGGGTGATCATGGTCATACCGCCGAGCAGCTGGTTGGAAGCACCAAAGAGCGGCCAGATGTTGGCATAGCCACCAAAGGCAAGGGCGAGACCAGGAAGCAGGGTGACGACCGTGGCGAACCAGGGGTTGCCGAGAACCTTCATGTAGCCGGCCTTGGACTCGATGGCCAGGGCGTCGTTGGTCTGGGCAAAGAACTCGGAGAACGAGGTGCGGGCGATGCGGGCGACGGCATCGAGCGAGGTCAGGGCCAGAGCGGAAACGTTCATGGTCATAAAGACGGTAGCGAGCGTGCCGTCAACACCGAAGGCCTGCATACCGCGGGAGATACCAGCGGCGAAGATCTGGAACGGGGTGGAAGCGACGCCGGCGTTGAGGGCGCCGGTACCGGCGGTGTTCATGTCGGAGAACATGATGCCGGCGACGATGATGGCAAGGATGCCGACGAAGGACTCGACGATCATGGCGCCATAACCGACCTTGACGGCGTCCTGCTCCTTCTCGACCTGCTTAGAAGAGGTGCCAGAAGAAACGAGGCTGTGGAAACCGGAGAGAGCACCGCAAGCGACGGAAACGAACAGGACCGGGAACATCATGCCGGAGGCAGTGGAGAAGCCGGTGAAGACCGGAGCGGTGATGGTGGCCTGACCGTTGACACCCAGGACGACGATGCCGAGGACAGCGCAAACGATCATGACGATCATCATGATGGAAGTGAGGTAGTCACGCGGGGTCTTGAGCATCTGGATGGGCATAGCGCCAGCGAAGACCAGGTAGACCATGACGACGGCGAACCACTGGAACTTATCCAGGTAGACCGGGAACTGCATACCGACGGCGAACATGAGAACCATGAGCACCACACCGGTGACGAACTCGGCAGCGCCGGTGAGGTTGAACTTCTTCTGGGCCCAACCAAAGGCGATAGCGACGAAGGTGAACAGGATGGAGATGGTACCAGCGCAGCCGGCGGCATAGGACTTGGTGAAGTCGATGGCACCGGTAGCAGCACCAGAAGCGTCAACGGCCGGGGTGAACATGAACGTCTTGCAGACCATGTCGGTGAAAGCGGCGATGACGATGATGCAGAACAGCCAGCAGAACAGCAGAAACAGGCGACGGCCGGTCTTGCCGATGTACTTCTCGATGAGCTGAGCCAGGGACTTGCCGTTGTTCTTCATCGAGGCGTACAGGGCGCCGAAGTCGTGGACGGCGCCAAAGAAGATGCCGCCGACGAGGACCCAGAGCACGACGGGCAGCCAGCCAAAGGCCATGGCGACGATCGTACCCGTGACAGGGCCAGCACCGCAGATCGAGCTGAACTGGTGCGAGAACGCGGTAAACGCGGAGACGGGCGAGAAGCTCTTGCCGTCCTTCATGCGCTTGGCCGGCGTGAGGGCCTCTTTGTCAACGCCCCACTTGTTGGCCAGCCAGCGGCCGTAGCCCAGATAGCCACAGGCGAGCACCGCCGCGGCCACAACCATGAGCAAAACTCCGTTCATTACATTTCCTCCTCTAAAAAGAACTTCCTAGACATAAAAAATGAGGGCCGTCGGTTGCGCTCGACGGCCCTCATCTTCATCAGCCGCCCGTTATCGTACGGGCTAGCTGTATGTGCTAACCCGCATCAGATAATTACTACGCTGATAATGTTTAGCTGATGCGTGAACATGTCTAAGAAATCCTCTTCAATCATGATGCGAACGATCCGTGCGTGTTCACATCCCCCAGTGGTTGAAAAGCAGTATGAAACTTTAGTTACCTAAAGTCAACGCAAATATGTAATGAATTTTCAACTTTTTTTGAATTTCTCGGTATAAAACGCCACTGACCTCGGACTTTACCCAACAAAAGTTTTTGCATGAGAGATGCCCCTCGGGAGCGAGCGGGCGTATACAAGGTTTCCTGCTCTACAGTCCTGCTCGCACGGAGAGCACATTAAGTGCTCTCCGGCTCGTGCGGAACTCGCGATAAACCTTGTATACGCCCGCTCGCTCCCGAGGGGCTCCCATCCCATATGCGGAGCAAAGCTCCACATACCATCTTTTTCTTTCAGCTTAAGCACGCCGGAAATTCGACGCAGCTGGCTAATCTTGCCGGACGTTGTCGACGCCGATCCGACTCAGAAGCCGCATCGATACAGAAAGGTCCCCGGCGCTGCCCGGGCGCCAACGGCCGCATATGAACTTTATCGCGAGTTCCGCACGAACAGGAGGCCACTTAATGTGGCCTCCGTCGTGAGCAGGACTGTAGAGCAGGAAAGTTCATATGCGGCCGTTGGCGCCCGGGCAGCGCCGGGGACCGCACCTTTGCGACTACAGCGTCATGTTCGGATCGGCATCGACGTCGAACGGCGAGATTTCACCTCGGTCGAATTTACGGCGGGCGACCTCCGCAATCATGGCTGCGTTATCGGTACAGGCAGACAAGGGCGGCACCGTTACGCGGATCCCCTGACGCCCAAGCTTCTTGATCATCATCTCGCGCAGATGCGGGTTGGCCGAGACGCCGCCACCGATGCAGTATTCCTTGCATCCGGTAGCGTGCAGTGCGTTTTTGGCCTTCTTGTACTGCACGTCAAAGACAGCTGCCTCAAACGAAGCCGCCAGATCGGGCAGGTGAATCGTGCGCCCGGCCTTGGTCTCCTGCTCGATGTAGAGCGTCACCGCCGTCTTGAGGCCCGAAAGCGAGAAGCGATAGTCCCCCCTGCTGTTAAGCGCGCGAGGAAAATCAATCGCGCGGGGATTACCCGTCTCGGCCAGCTTGGAGATGATGGGGCCACCGGGATAGCCCAGACCCAACGCCTTGGCTACCTTGTCGAAGGCCTCGCCCACAGCATCGTCGAGTGTCTCACCAAGTACCTCGTAGTCGCCCCATGCCTTGACGTGCACGAGCATGGTATGACCGCCCGAGACGAGCGTGAAGATAAACGGCGGCCTGAGATCGGGCTGCGCCAACAGGTTGGCGAACAGATGGCCCTCCAGATGGTTGACGCACACGAGCGGCTTGCCGGCGGCATAGGCAAAGCCCTTGGCGAAGGCGACGCCCACTACCAGAGCACCCACCAGGCCCGGACCCTGTGTCACGCCAACAGCGGCGAGTTCGCTCGGCGCGATGGCTCCACCCTCAAGACCAAGCGATGCTGCGGCATCCTCGAGCGCTGCATCCACGACACTCACAATCACCTCAACGTGTTTGCGCGAGGCGATCTCGGGCACCACGCCGCCAAAGCGGGCGTGAAAATCAATCTGTGTCGACACCTGGTTGGCCAGCATATTGCCATCCGCATCGATAATCGCCACGGCCGTCTCGTCGCAGGAGCTCTCGATAGCGAGCACTAGGCGGCGGCGCTCAATTTCGGCACGCTCCCCCTCGGAGCGCCTAGGCGCAGGCAGCGGCCATACGCGCTGCTCGGCTGCCGTCGGCTCGGGCGAGGCGTTATCGACCGGAAGCACCAGGGGCAGCGGAGCCGTCATGACGATGGCATCCTTGCCGGCACCATAGTAGCCGCGGCGCCGTCCTGCCTCGGTAAAGCCCAGAGCGTTATAAAGCGCGATCGCTCCCTCGTTGCCATCCTCGACCTCGAGCGAAGCCGTGGTGCAGCCGAGCATCTGGGCATCATAGCTCACATGCGACAGCAGCTTGCGGGCAATGCCCTCACGGCGATGTGCCGGGTCGACGGCGACATCCAGAATCTGCACATCGCCGTCCACGACCATACCGCCGGCAAGGCCCAGCAGCTTGCCGTCGTCGTGTGCTACCCACCAACTACGCGGCGCAGCGACGTCCTCGCCCAGTTCGGACAGGAACATGCCCGGCGTCCACGCCTCGTGTCCGGCACCTTCAAAGCAGGCAGCCTCCAGCGCGCTCGCGCCCTCGGCATCCGCCGCGCCCATGGGACGGAACTGCAGATGACGACCGGCGAGCTCATCGGCAACGCCCGTAATTTCGCTCTGCGCACTCTCGGCAAGACCAAGACGCTTGCGCTCGTTTTCCTCGGCATCCGAAAGGCGCGTGTAAATCGGCAGGACGCGGGCCGGATCACCGTCACCCGCAGCGTGCGCGAGCAGCAAGCCCTCGCCCGAAGGCCACCACAGGTCGTGCTCCACGCAGCGGGCGGCCTCGTCCTCACCCAGCAGCTTGCCATAGCGCACGAGACCGTCACCGGTCAGCTGAACCTGGTCCCAGTCCGCTGCTTGGCGCCACTCATCGAGCGCCACGGCGGCCTTGACCACGTGCTCGCGCTCAAATTGACGCTCGGGACCATCATCGACCAGCATATACAGCGCCGGATATACCTCACCGCGCATAGCATCGGCCAAGATACCAAGCTTGCCGCGCACGCCAGCCTTCCACGCCGTCCAAGCGCAAGCATCGAGCGTCGACACGCCCAGCAGCGGAACATTGGCACCACGCGCGAGGCCCTTGGCAGTGGAGATGCCGATGCGCACACCCGTAAACGACCCCGGGCCGCGGCCGACCACGTAGCAACCAACATCGCTGCGATCCAGACCGGCTTGGGCCAACACGCCATCAACGGTATTCACGAGCTCAACGTTGGCGTGACGGCGACACATGTGGTCGCCACTCACGAGCTTCGTCTCGCCCGTCTGCCCATCAATCCAGCTTGCCGCGCAGGCAAGCATGTCGGTCGAGGTATCGAGCGCCACCACCAGCGCGTTGTCGTTATGCAAACTCATCTTGTACAGCCTTATCAATCAAATGGAAAAGCTCCATTGCGCGGTCACCGTGCGCCTCGAGCGTTATCGTTCGCACATCGCTGTCGCCCTCATCACGCTTGAGCGTCACCGAAAGATACTCATCCGTCAGCTCGTCCTGGAATTGTTCGCCCCATTCCAGCAGGCAAGCACCCTCATAGCCCAGCACATCGAAAATGCCCGTATCCTCGAGCTCATAGGCATGCTCCAGGCGGTATAGATCAAAGTGAAACAGCGGAATACGACCTTGATCGTGAACGGCCATGAGCGCGAACGTAGGGCTCGTAACCATATGCCCATCGCCCAGCCCGCGCGAGACGCCCTTGGTAAAGTGAGTTTTGCCCACTCCCAGGCCACCAGTCAGGATGAGCACATCGCCGTCCTCAAGGCACGGTGCAATTAGCTCGCCAAAGTACTCCGTATCGGCAGCGCAAGTCGTTTTGTAAGTACCTACCCCCAGGCGCTCCAGGGACATATATGCTCCTTATTATTCCGAGGCGTCCTCTGGTGCGGGATGTCGCTCCAGATAGTCGCCCAGCATCTTAAAGTCTTCCTCCAGCAGCTCCTGCCACGCCGGATTGCGTAGCGCTGCTGCCGGATGGAACGTGGGCATTACTACAAAATGCCCCATCTGGTGGAACCTGCCGCGCAGCTTAGTAATGCCGATCTCGGTCTTAAGCACAAAGTGCGTCGCGGGATTGCCGAGCGTTACGATGATATCGGGCCAGATGCTTCGAATCTGCTCACGCAAAAACGGCGAGCAAGCCAGCACTTCCTCGGGACGCGGATTGCGGTTTCCCGGCGGGCGGCACTTAAGCACGTTGGCAATGTAGACGTCTTCGCGTTTGAGCCCCGCCAGCGACAAAATGCCGTTGAGGTCCTCGCCTGCCGCCCCCACAAAGGGCTCGCCCTGCAAATCCTCATTGCGGCCCGGCGCCTCGCCAATAAACATCACGCGAGCGTGGGGGTTTCCCACGCCAAATACGATGTTATGGCGCGACTGGTAAAGCTGGCAAAGGTGACAATCGCCCAGAACGGCCTCGATCTCCTCGAGTGCGACCTCACGCGGCGCCTGATGGCTATGGCCGGGGATGTGCATGACGCCCATAGCGACTCCTACACGTAGACCTTGTCGAGACGCATACCAAAGCCGCAAGCGACCTCGTAGTTAATCGTGCCGCGTAGGCGCGCCATCTCGTCCATGGTAATCTCGGCATCTCCATCGCGGCCGACAATGATCATCTCGTCACCATACTCGGCCTCGGGAATCTCATGCGCCGGGTTGGACTGAATGGCGACCATAAACTGGTCCATGCAGATATTGCCAACCTGATGCACGCGCTCGCCGCGATACAGCACATCCATACGATTGGAAAGCGTACGCGATAGGCCATCGGCATAACCGATCGGCAGCGTGCAGATCTGAACGCGCGTACGCGGTACGCGGTAGGTAAAACCGTAGCCCACGCCCTCGCCCATCGCAGGGTGTGCCACGCGCGTCACGCGCGCATGGACGCTCATAACGGGATCAAGCTGCATCACGCGGCCACTCAGCTCGCACGGCTGCATGCCATACAAGCCGACGCCGGCGCGAATCATATCAAAATGCATCGAGGGGTCGAGCATCGAGGACGGCGTGTTGGCGCAGTGCACGATACCGCACTCAAAGCCCGCATCCTTAATGGCCTGAACGGCCTCGGTAAAGCGCTGACACTGCAGTTTGTAGTCCCAGCCCGAAGGTTCATCGGCCGTGGCGAAGTGCGTAAATACGCCGTCGCACTGAATACCGCGATGGAAATTAATACCGCGGACAAAGTCGAGCACCTGCGTGTAATGTACGCCAATGCGGTTCATGCCCGTCTCGATGGCGAGATGATACTTGCCCACCTTGCCCGCCGCGACGGCACATTCGCCATACGCAAGAGCAAAGTCAGACGTATAGACCGAGGGCATGATATCAAACTCGAGCAACGTCGGAATGGCCTCGATAGGCGGCTCGCTTAGGATGAGGATGGGTTTCGTAATCCCGCCCTGTCGGAGCTCAACGCCCTCGTTAACCGTCGCCACGGCAAACATGTCGGCACCGGCCGAATACATGATCTTGGCGCACTCAACAGCTCCATGACCATAAGCATCGGCCTTGACCACGCAGCACAGGCGCTGACTCGGATTCAACAAGTTCTTATAGGCCCTCGTGTTGCGACGGAGCGCCCCGCGGTCGATCTCGACCCAGGACCAGCGCGTCAAATCGGCTTTATTCATGATTAGTCATCCGACCCTTCGTCCATGATTCCCAGATCTTCGAGCGCATCCTTTGCCGCCAGCTCCATGGCAGGACCGATCAAGTCGATAAGATCGGTTGCGATAACGCTCTTCTCACCATACTCCGTCGCCGCGGCAAAACCGGCGTAGCTGTGAAGTGCGACGGCGTACGAATACAGCAACTCCCAACGATCCATCTCGTCGCGCATGGTGGCAAGCGTGCCGGCCAAAATACCCGCCAGAACATCACCCGAACCGGCAGTTGCCAGAGAAGCCGGACCCGAGAGTGGCAGCAGCACGCGCTCAACACCACAGATAGCCGTCGTCGGCCCCTTGGCAATGACCACCAGATTGTCGGAGCCTGCAGCCCAAACAACCTTCTGCGCGGCCGCAATCGCGGTACCAAGGTCGTTCACCTCGTCACCGGCAACCAGACGCGAAAGCTCACGATAGTGCGGCGTCATAACCAACGGCTGCTCGCGGCGATACATCTCGGGGTTACTATCAATACCGTCAATGGCAATCTTAGCAAGGCAGTTGAGTGCATCGGCGTCCAAAATTAGCGGTACATCAAGCTCGAGCAAGCCCGAAACCACCTGCATAGCGCCGGCAGACGTCGTCATACCGGGACCGCACAGCACGCAGCTGTACTTCTTTGCGATCTCGCACACCGTCATGCGCGCAGCGGCGCCAAAGGAGCCGCGGGAATCAGACGGAATAGCAAAGACCGGAATCGAAGGAAGTGCCATGCGAATGAGATTGGCGCAGGCGTCAGGAGCCGCGACTGCCACGTAACCAGCACCCGCGCGAGCTGCAGACTTGGCCGCCATAATGGCAGCACCAGGATATTGCGCAGATCCGGCGACAATAAGCACAGAGCCACGGGAATACTTATCGATATTCGATGGTAGCGGAGCAAAGTAATCAACTAAGTCACCGGGCTCGACAATCTCGGCGGCGTGGTCGACATCATCGATGACCTCGTCAAGACGGTCGTAAAGATTGCCGCAGATCAAATCGCCAGCATACTCAGGACCATCAGCGCTATACAGACCAATCTTGGGCGCAATCATCGTCACCGTGCGCTCGGCACGAATGCAGTCGTCATCAACAACGCCCGTCTCGGCATTCAGGCCCGAGGGGACATCAATGGATACGACACAATCGGCGCATTCATTGACCGTAGGAATCCAAATGGAGAACGGCGCACGCAGATTCCCGTGGAAACCGGTACCAAAAATGGCATCGACAACAACATCGGCCCTATCGATCAAAACCTCGAGTTCATCACGCGAGGGGCCGACGCAAACGTGCACATCGCGGCCGGCAGTACGACGAGCAACATGACGTGCCAGAGCAGCAGGAATCTCATCCGGTTCAACCGGAGAAACGATATCCACGTCCACACCCTTATGGCTCAGGATATCGGCGGCAACCCAACCGTCGCCACCATTATTACCAAAACCGACCAAAACGAGAACCCGATCGGGATTGAGCTTCAAGACCTCGTTAGCGGCAAACTCACCCGCTAGCTCCATAAGCTCGGCCTTCGAAGTCCCTTCGCGTTCGATGATATCCTCGAGACGAACGACTTCTTCGGTACTCAAAACCGGTTTCATCTATGCTCCTAGCGTATCTTGCGAAGCATCGCCCAGGTGCTCCGTCAATGCTGAATTCTGCAGCTGCTCAAGCTCATCTAAAACAGAGCGAGCCTCTTTAAATGTCTGCGCAACGCGTTTCTTGTTGCTCACTTTTTCTTCCTTAGGCTTAGGTCGAGCATCCTCGGTGATTGCAATGGCATTAGCGACAGCCAAGTCACCCGTAAGGGTAATAGAAAGAGCGACCTCGACAACACCCAAATCCTGGGCGATTTCGAGAGCACGACCAGAAAGCAGAGCCTTCGGTTTGCCGAGTTTATCACGCGTTACCGAAACATCCTTGCGACCCACGCCTTGACTAAAACCCGTGCCGAGAGCTTTAAGCACCGCCTCACGCGAGGCAAAGCGGCTCGCATAGTGAGCAGCGGGACGCGATGATGCATCGCAATACGCACGCTCTTCTTCGGTAAACACACGCCGAGCAAACGACGGCGTCTTTTCAAGAATTGATTTCATGCGGGAAATCTCGACGATATCAACGCCGATACCAGCTTCAGCCATGTTCACCTCCATATCGCACAGACTAAATTATTGTAGCCCGTTCACAGAAGATGCGACAAACGAGGGTTATAAAACACAGCTACTATGTGAGACAAATTGCCCGTAAACGCAAAAAAGGGGGAGGCCGCGAGGCCTCCCCCTTCTTCAGTTTCGATGACGGCTCGGTGCCGTCCACCGGTCAGCGGCGCCCTGGCCT
>CATYZE010000030.1 GCA_958415525.1 uncultured Collinsella sp.
GCTCACGACGGAGAGCACATTAAGTGCTCTCCTGTTCGTGCGGAACTCGCGACAACCTTAATATGTCTCAGGCCCGCCCCCTCCGCCGCACACTGGGAACGCCACGTTGATGTCTGCTTAACTCTGCTCGTTCAGGCTAATGACTTTGTTGGGGGTCCACTATTTGCTGGAGGGTGAACTTACATTGCATTGGCTCGCCCTCTGCTTGTGGCTTTGCCTCATCAAAATCGAAGATCATGATGGCGCAATTGGGGAGTTTTGTTGGGAGCTCGAAGCCCTCTGGAGCTGCAGCCTTGATGAATTGGCGGCTGGCGCTTCCGTGGCTTACTGCTAGGAGGGTTTCGATACCATCGGCGCCCATAAGATTGGTGAGGGTGCCTACCATGCGTTCTTGCAGCGCGCGGCTTCCTTCTCCGCCAAAGGGGACCAAGTCCTCGCCCGGATCCCAGACGTCGGTGGGAAGGGCATCGTGGGGGCCTTCTTCGAAGGTGCCGTAGCTGCGCTCAATGATGCCTTCGCAGGGCTCGGCTTCTGCATCAAGGCCGAGGAGTTCGGTTGCGACGAGACTTGCCGTGTCCATGGCTCGGCCTAGGGGCGAAGAGACTACTTTGTCGGGGACAACGTCGTGGTCCTTGAGCCATGCGGCTGCCATTCCCGCTTGTTTGCGGCCCAGGTCGGTCAACGGAGAATCGCAGCGGCCCTGGACCAGCTTTTTAACGTTGAATTCTGTCTGGCCGTGGCGGAGTAGATATAGACGCTTCATGCTCTCCCCTTCTGTATAACTTGCTTTACCGGCGCAGCCCTACTCGTGGGCATGGCCGACATAGTCTTCGTCGATCGTGATCTTGGCAATCGACTTAGGATATTCGGATTCGACACGTTTCGCCAACGCGCGCTTTAGGTCCTCGGCGTTCATCGCCAAATCCGAGGGTCGCACGCAGTCAAAAATCACATTGGTGTGCGTGGGGCCCGGAACACAGCGCAGGTCGTGGATCGAGAGGCGGCTATCGATCTCTTGAGCCATAGCGTTGATGCGCAGATGCATGCTCGCCACTTTGGGGTCGTCGGTCACGATGGGGTCGTAATGGAGCGTGACGATCATACCGTCTTCGTTCCTAAACGACCGCTCGATGTTATCGAGCGTGTCGTGACTTTCCAGCGGGCTGGCCTCGGCTGCCATCTCGGCATGAGCGCTTGCGAACTTCCTGCCCGGGCCGTAGTCGTGAACCGTCAGGTCGTGAACGCCCAAAACGCCGGGGTAGCTCATGATCTTGTCTCGAATGTGCTTGACCAGCTTAGGATCGGGCGCCTGGCCCAAAAGCGGGCTCACCGTATCCTGGATGAGTTCAAAGCCGCTCCAGCCAATAT
This sequence comes from uncultured Collinsella sp., assembly GCA_958415525.1. Lineage (GTDB taxonomy): Bacteria > Actinomycetota > Coriobacteriia > Coriobacteriales > Coriobacteriaceae > Collinsella. The sequence continues at coordinate 1,369 of CATYZE010000030.1, forward strand.
AGGCGCCAACGGCAAGGCCAACCCATGCGTCAAGATTGATGTGCGTCACCTGCGAAACAATTGCGCACGCTAACACGGCGCCCGTGGCAAGGACATCGTTCTTGGAATCCTGAGCGGTCGCATGCAGCGTCTCGGACTCAATGCGATCGCCGAGCTTTTGGTTGAGGGCCGCCATCCACAGCTTAACGACCATCGAAAGCGCAAGGACTGCCACCAGGGCAAGCGAGAACTCGACAGGTTCGGGGTTGACAATTCGCTCCACCGACGACTTCACCAGCTCAACGCCAATAAGCAGCACGAGCGCCGCCACGACCAGTCCCGAGAGATACTCGTAGCGACCGTGACCGTAAGGATGCTCGGGGTCGGCCGGCTTGCTCGCCAGCCTGAAGCCCAGCACGCTCACGATATTCGAGCTGGCATCGGACAGGTTGTTCATGGCATCCGCCACGATCGAAACCGATCCCGACAGCACGCCAATTGCACCCTTCGCAGCGCATAGTGCCACATTGGCGAGAATACACACCACGCCCGTCAACGTGCCCACGAGCGCACGGTCGCCCTGCGCACGACGAACAATCCACTCGACCATCCTCATCAGCCCCCACGGTACTACCTAATATCTATTGCTCAAACGGATTGTAGTGTAGCCACTTTGTCCTCCAGATACAAAAAGGCCGCAACCCACACGAGCCACGGCCTTGGAACATGACAAAGGAATCGTCCTTTGTCGCACAGGTTTATGCGCTTACTTCAGCAGCGCTCGCCACTGTTTCGGACGAATCGGCTTCGTCTTCTGCCGCCCACCCCTTCGCCGGCACCACGCCAAAGCAGTAGCTCAGCGCCGCAGACACCGCAAATGCCACACCGCCGGCAACACAGCACCACAGCAGGTTCGAGATGCCGCCCGTGGCAAAGCCAATGACCATGAGGACATTCGTCATGCCGATGGTATAGGCCGTAACGTGGCCCACGGCTGCAACAAGGCCTCCGACGGCGCCGCCAATGGCCATGCACGTCAGGCACCTGCCATATTTAAAGCCGCAACCGTACAGCGCCGGCTCGCTTACACCGCCAAGAACACCCGAGATTGAATAGCCCAGCATGAGCGCCTTCTCGTCCTTATCCGCAACGCGGAGCGACGCGCCAAAGGGCATGCCCCAAACGGCGAACGTTGCCATCGTCGCGGCGATCAGGATGCACGAATCCGTTCCCACACTCATAAACTGCGCATAGGCGAGCGATAGGACAACGTTGCTGACGCCCGCGATCTTTAGGAACTCCCAACCCGCGGCAAGCCCCATGAGCGTGAGCAGCGACACGACGCCACCGGAATTGCCAAGCATAAACATAAGCTGGCCCAGCAGCATGCCCAGATAGCTGCCCGCCGGCGCCGTGATACACAGCGAAACCGGAACCATGACAAGCATGGTCGCAAACGGAACGAACGAAAACGCCATGGCCTTGGGGATAATGCGCTGAAAGAAACACTCCACTCGCCACAGCACGGGCACCGAGATGAGAACCGGAATAACAGTCGTCGTGTAATCGTTGACCGGCGCGGGAACCAGACCATACACATAAGTCATCGATGCCCCCGCCGTCGATGCGGCATCGACAAGCTTAAGCAGATCGGGTGCAATCAATACGCCGCCCAGCATCATACCCAGCTGCTCCGAGCAACCGAGCTGGCGGGCGGCCGCCCAACCAAGATAAATGGGCAAAAAGTAGTAGCCGGCGTTGTAGAGCCAACTGTAGAACAGGCGATAGATTTCGGAATCGGCAGACCACAGGCCCAGCATGCCTTCGCCCATAATGACGGCGACGGTGCGGAACAATGCCGCGCAGACAATAAACGGCAGAGCCGACATCATGCTTTTGGACAGATAGTCCACCACGGCCATGGCATTTGATGAAACCGTCGTTGTAAACGAGGTGTTAGAAACTTGTGGCATGGAACGCCTTTCCCAATGTGACATGCGGACTGTCCCTTTGTCACATCGTGCGGTACTGACCGATTGCGCGGTACTTTTCGTAGCGGAGGTTTGTGAGGGTCGCGTCGTCGAGCTGCCCAAGCGTATCGAAGGCATCAAATGCCGAGGATATGACGGCACCGGCGATCTCCTCATGCGACAGGCCCCTATCGTCAACAATGCCGTCGATGATGCCGAGTGCCAACAGATCGGGGGCTGTGAGCTTCAGCGCCTCGGCGGCCTCATTCGCGCGCTCGGTATCCTTCCACAGGATCGACGCACAGGCCTCGGGGCTCACGACCGAATAGGCCGAGCTCGAGAGCATCAGGATGCGGTCGGCCACGGACAGCGCCAGAGCGCCACCAGAGCCACCCTCGCCTGTCACAACCGAGACAATCGGCGTCTTAAGGACGCTCATCTCCATGAGATTCTGGGCAATCGCCTCGCCCTGGCCGCGCTCCTCGGCACCGATGCCGCAAAACGCGCCCGAAGTATCGACCAGGCACAGAACCGGTCGACCAAACTTTTCGGCCTGGCGCATCAGGCGACGCGCTTTGCGGTAGCCCTCGGGATGCGCCATGCCAAAGTTGCGGCGCATGCGCTCTTTGGTCGTGGTGCCGCGCTCGATGGCGATAACCGTCACGGGACGTCCGTCTTTCCAGCCAATGCCACCCACCACGGCGGCGTCGTCACCAAAGTAGCGGTCGCCGTGCAGCTCTACAAATCCGTCGAGACCCAACGAGATCATCTCGCCTGCCGTGGCGCGGTTCGCCGAGCGAGTCTGTTTGACGATTTCGAGCGCGCTTTTTGGTGCGGCCGAGCGCTTAAACAAGTGTCCCAGCTTTTTGCCGCGACGACCCGTATGCACGATCTCATGCGGTGCCCCCAGGCCGGGCGCGTGCCCTTCGTGCAGCGCCAGCAGCTCGCCTACCGTGAGCGCAATCTCACCACGCGGAACAACGGCATCGCAAAAGCCGTGCTCCAGCAAAAACTCGGAACGCTGGAATCCCTTGGGCAGACGCTTGTGCATGTTCTGCTCGATCACGCGCGGGCCGGCAAATGCCGTCAGGGCATCGGGCTCGGCCAGGATAATGTCGCCCTCCATGGCGAAGCTCGCGGTTACACCTCCGGTCGTGGGATCGGTAAGCACCGTGATATACAGACCGCCCGCCTCGCTGTGGCGCCTAACCGCCGCAGAAATCTTGGCCATCTGCATAAGCGAGGTCACGCCCTCTTGCATGCGCGCGCCGCCCGAAACGGTAAAGCCAACGACCGGAAGCCCCAACTCGGCCGCGCGCTCAAAGACACGACAGATCTTCTCGCCCACCACGGAGCCCATCGAGCCCATCATAAAGTTGGCATCCATAAAGAAGAGCGCGGTATCGCAGCCGCAAATTTTGCCCCTGCCGCACACAACGGCATCGCGCTCGCCCGAACGCTCGCTCACGCTCTTAAGCTTGTCGGCATAACCGGGAAACGAGAGGAAGTCCTCTGACGCCAGATTGGCATCCCATTCCTCAAAGGTACCCGCGTCGACCGTCATGCGCATGCGCGCGCGACCGCTCACGCGAAAGTGTTTGCCGCAACGAGGGCAGACCTCGAGGTTGTCGTGCAGGCGCGCCTCATCGATCACACGGCGGCACTCCGGGCATTTGACAAACACGTGGCGCGCGGGGAACTCGGCGCACGACTCGGTTATCGGCCCCTCAAGGACATTGACCGTCTTCGCTTTTCTATTCATCAGCATAGAGATGCCCCATCAGATCGGTGTGATACATGCCCGACAAGAACTCGTCGTTTGCCAGCACGTCGAGCTGAAGCTCGCTATTTTCGCTCACGCCCTCAATCACGAGCTCGCCCAGGGCCGAGCGCATCTTGCGAATGGCACCGTCACGCGTGGGCGCGCACACGATGAGCTTGCCGAGCATGGAGTCGTAGTACGGCGGAACGTTCGCTCCGGTAAACATGGCGGAATCCCAGCGCACGCGCGGACCACCCGGCACACGCAACGCGGTGACCGTTCCGCATGACGGCAGAAAGTCCGGCGTTTCGGCATTGATGCGGCACTCCATGGCGTGGTTGCGCACCGGCATGTCCTCCTGCTCAAAGGGCAGAGGCTGGCCGGCAGCCACGCGCAGCTGCCACTTGACCAAGTCGGTATCGGTCACAAACTCCGTGACCGGATGCTCAACCTGCAAGCGCGTGTTCATTTCCATAAAGTAGAAATTACCGTCATCTGAGTACAAAAACTCAATGGTACCGGCGCCCTCATAGCCAACGGCACGAGCCAGGTCGCGCGCGGCCTTGTGCATGCGCGCGCGAATATCATCGCGTCCGTCGAGGCACGGCGCGGGGCTCTCCTCGATCAGCTTTTGGTTGCGGCGCTGCACCGAGCACTCGCGCTCGCCGAGCGAAAACACATGGCCCTGCTTATCGGCCATAATCTGCACCTCAACGTGGTGCGCCGGCGCGACGAACTTCTCCATGTAGCACTCGCCGTCGCCAAAAACGGCCTCGCCCTCGGCACGCGCCTCGATGAACGCCTTTGCCGCATCTTCCACGCGCTCGACCTTGCGAATGCCGCGACCGCCACCACCTGCACGCGCCTTAATAAGCACGGGGCAGCCAATGCGCTCGGCCTCGGCCGTCGCCTCCTCGGGGCTTTTGAGCAAATCGCAGCCCGGCACGATGGGCACGCCCGCCGCGGCAGCCGTTCTACGTGCGGCATCCTTGTCGCCCATGCTGTCGATGACCTCGGCCGAGGGACCAACAAACGCCAGACCGTACTTGTCGCAGTCGCGCACGAAGCTCGCCTTCTCGGAAAAGAAACCGTAGCCAGGATGGATCGCCTTTGCCCCCGACTTCACGGCACAGGTGAGCACAGCATCGTCGTTGAGGTAGCTCTCGGCAAGACGCGGGCCGCCGATGCAATACGCCTCGTCGGCAAGCTGCACGTGTAGCGCGTCCGCATCGGCCGTGGAATATACGGCGACGGTCTTGATGCCCATATCGCGGCACGCGCGGATAACACGGACCGCAACTTCGCCGCGGTTGGCGATGAGCACTTTGTCGAACATGAAGCCTTCCTTAACTTTCGTGCATGAGTGCAAAAGACATATCGGCGCGGCAGCAAACCTCACCGTTGACGCTCGCGGTACCCGTCGCAAAGCGGAACGGCCCGCGCGCACGCGTGATGGAGCACACCAGATCCACCGTGTCGCCCGGGCGCACCGGACGCTTAAAGCGCACCTTGTCCAGACTCGTGTAGAACGGCGTCGCGCCGCGCGCCTCCTCATCGCCCATCAGCAGTACGCAGCAGTTCTGGGCGAGCATCTCGCACTGAATCACGCCGGGGACGACCGGGTTTCCCGGAAAATGCCCCTGCAAAAAGTACTCGTCGCCCGTAATCGTGATCTTGCCGTGGGCCTCGTCGCCCACCAGCTCGGCTTCGTCGAGCAAAAGCATCGGCTCGCGATGCGGCAACAGCTTCTTGAGCTCTTCTTTGTTCATGGATATCACCTATCCGATCCTCATGAGGCAGCTGCCAAACTCCACGAGGTCGCCGTCGGCCACGCAGATCTCGAGCACCTCGCCATCCGCCTCTGCCGTCACCTCGTTGAGGACCTTCATGGCCTCGATGATGCAGAGGGTCTCGCCGGCCTTGACCTTGGAGCCCACGTGCACAAACGGCTCGTCGCCCGGCGCCGGGGCAGCATAGAAAACGCCGACCATGGGAGCGGTCACCTCGGTGCCCTTAGGCTCCGGCGCGGCGGCAGGTGTCTGCGCGGCGGGTTCCGGTGCGGCAGGCGCGACTGCGGGAGCTGCAACTGGAGCGGCCATGGCACTCGGCATGGGCATGGGCACGGCAACCGGCTGCGCCGCACTCGCGCGCTCGAGCTCGACCGCGGTGCCATCGGGCTCCTCAACACGCACGCGCGTGAGGCCACGGTCCTCCATAACATCGGCTATCTCGGCAAGTCTTTTGGAATCCATGCTCTAGCTCCTCGTATATCTACGCAGCGCGATGGCGGCGTTGTGCCCGCCAAAGCCCAGGTTGGTCGAAAGCGCCCAGGTAAGGTCGGCGCGAACCGCTCGATTAGGCGTGTAATCAAGATCGCAGGCGGGATCGGGCGTGCGGTAGTTAATGGTCGGGGGCACCACGCCCTGCTCGAGCGCCATGGCACAGGCCATGACCTCGATGGCACCCGTGGCACCGATCATGTGCCCGGTCATCGACTTGGTTGACGAGACGTGCGCGGCGCGTGCCGCGTCCTCTCCGAGCGCACGCTTAATGCCCGCCGTCTCGGACGAATCGTTGAGCTTAGTCGAGGTGCCGTGAGCGTTGATGTAGAGGCCCTCGGAAGGCTTGACGTCGCCTTCGGCCACCGCCAGCGATATCGCACGGGCAATGCCGGCAGCCTCGGGATCGGGGCTCGTGATGTGATAGGCATCATCGGTGTTGCCGTAGCCCACGACCTCGGCATAAATGTGCGCCCCGCGAGCCAGCGCGTGCCCCATGCTCTCCAGTACGAGCACGCAGGCGCCCTCGCCCATCACAAAACCGTCGCGATTCGCATCGAACGGACGGCATGCCGTCGACGGGTCAGGATTAGTGGTGAGCGCACGGCAAGACGTAAAGCCCGCAACGGCATCGGGAATGATTGCGGCCTCGGTACCGCCGGCGAGAATCGCATCAGCATAGCCGTGTTTGATGGCGCGGAACGCCTCGCCCACCGCATGGGCCGAGGTCGCGCAAGCAGTCACGACGGGCAGGGTCGGTCCCTTTGCCTTGTGACGGATCGCGATATTGCCCGAAGCCATATTGGGGATCATCATCGCAATCATGTATGGCGATGCGCGGCGGGGCCCACGATCGGCGATCGTGTGGACGTTGTCGACGAGCGTCTGCATGCCGCCCACGCCTGAACCCACGTAGACGCCTAGGCGCTCGCGATCGATGGCGTCTTCGACATCAAAGCCCGCATCGTGCATGGCCTCGTCCGACGCCGCCAGTGCAAACTGAACGCAGGGGTCCAGGTGCCTGGCGTCGTGCTTGCCAAAGTAGTCGTTGCCGTCAAAGCCCTTGACCTCGGCCGCGACCTTGACGGCAAACGCATCCGTATCGAAGTGCGTAATCGGGCCGACGCCACAGGTCCCGGCGCACATGGCCGCCCAGGTGGCAAGCGCAGTGTTGCCGAGCGGCGATACGGCACCGATGCCGGTGATTGCAACTCTCTGTTCCATCATGCTCTCCTCATCCAAGCCATTCTTCGGCCCTGGTTTCTACATCGCCATTCCGCCGTCGACGCGCACGACCTCACCCGTAATGTAGGCAGCCGCATCACTCGCCAAAAAGCGCACCACGCCAGCCACTTCCTCGGGGCGCGCCATGCGCTTCAGGGGAATCTGCTCCTCGGTTGCCACACGCACCTTCTCCGAGAGCTTTGCCGTCATATCGGTCTCGGCAAACCCGGGAGCGACCGCGTTAACCCTCACGCCGCGGGGCGCAAGCTCGCGCGCTACCGCCTTGGTCAGGCCGATGACGCCCGCCTTGGAGGCAGCGTAGTTGGCCTGCCCGGCATTGCCCATCAGGCCCACGACCGAGCTCATGTTGATGACGCAACCGCCGCGCTGGCGCATAAAGGTCTTGGTGAGTGCGCGCGTCGTATTGAACGTGCCCTTGAGATTGACATCGAGCACGCGGTCGAAGGCATCGTCGCCCATGCGCATGAGCAGGCCGTCGCGCGTGATGCCGGCGTTGTTGACGAGCGCCCAAATGGAGCCAAAGTCGCTGAGGACCGTCTCCACGCAAGTGTTGACGGCGGCGGGGTCGGCCACGTCACATTGATATGCGCGCGCCGTGGCGCCAGCCGCCTCGCAGGCTTCGCACGTCTCGCGCGCCGCATCGACGCTTCCGGCATAGACGACGGCGATATCAAAGCCGTCCTCCGCCAGGCCCACGGCACAAGCGCGACCGATGCCGCGCGAGCCGCCCGTGACAAGCGCCACGCGACGTGAGTCGTTGCGCTCGAGCGCGCCGTTGTTCAAGTTGCCCATGTCATTCCTTTCGGGTTACAGCCCTGAGAACTATGCGAGCTCGTCGGCAATAGCTGCGACCTGTTCTGCCGTTTCGCACGAATACACGCGAACGTCGCTCAACGTACGCTTGACCAAGCCGGACAGCGTTTTGCCAGGGCCGACCTCAATAAACGTATCGATGCCTTGATCCTGCAGAGCATGCAGCGTGTCGACCCAGCGCACGGCATGACTCACCTGGTTGGCAAGCATCTCCGCTGCCGCCTGCGGGTCGGCCGGATAGGGCGCCGCTGTCATATTTGCCATAACAGGAATGAGCAGCGGGGACGGCGCGTGACCGGCCTCGATATATGCAGCAAGGCCACAGGTCGCCTCGGCCATATAGGGGCTATGGAATGCACCCGACACCGCGACCTTCATGGCGCGACCGCCAGCCTCTTTCACTAGAACGTCGAGCTCCTGCAGCGCCTCGGGCGCTCCGGCCACAACCGTCTGCTGGGGGCTGTTGTAGTTGACCGGCCAGCAGTCCTCGCCGGCCTGTTTTGCCAAGCCCTCGACCTGCGCCGCATCGAGTTTGATGACGGCGCGCATGCCGCCGGGGTGACGCTCGGCCGCCGTGGCCATCAATGCCGCGCGCTCACATACGAGCTCAAAACCCGCTCGCGTATCGAATGCCCCCGCAAAGGTGAGTGCAGCGACCTCGCCCAGCGAGAATCCCGCACAGGCGGCAGGCACCACGCCGCGCTCGCGCAGGGCGACGGCGACAGCCAAGTCGTGCACGAACACGCAAGGCTGCGTGTTCTCGGTCTGCGAGAGCTCCTCCTTGGAGGCGCTCCGGCACTGCTCGCTGGTCCCCGGGCGCACCTCGTCGGCAATGGCGAACACCTCGGCAGCCGCCGGCGATGCTTCGATGAGGTCGACGCCCATCGCGGGGTGCTGGGCACCCTGACCGGCAAACAGAAACGCTACGCTACCCATGCGGACGCACCCTTCAGGACATGCTCGGCGCCGCCGACCAGATCGTCGACGATTTCGCGAGCGCTCTGGCGCTCGTTGACCATGCCGGCAATCTGTCCGCACAAATACGAACCCTCTTCGTAATTACCGTCCTTTGCCGCCTTGCGAAGCGCACCCGTGCCCATGGCCCCGAGCTCCTCGGGACTTGCGCCCGCCGCCTCGTTCTTGGCATACGCGTTGGTGAAGGGGCTCTTGAGGGCACGAACCGGATGTCCCGTCGAGCGACCGGTCGCGCGCGTCGACGTGTCGCCTGCCTTGAGCACCAGCTCTTTGTACTGTTCGGATACGGTGCACTCGTTTGCGACCAGAAAGCGTGTTCCCACCTGGACGCCGGCAGCGCCGAGCATAAAGGCGGCCGCCACACCGCGGCCATCGGCGATACCGCCAGCCGCGACCACGGGAATATCGACCGCATCGACAACCTGCGGCACCAGTGCCATCGTCGAGGTCTCGCCAATATGGCCGCCTGATTCGGTGCCTTCGGCAACCACGGCGGTGGCCCCGCGACGCGCCACGAGACGCGCCAGCGCCACCGAGGCAACGACCGGGATGACCTTGATGCCCGCCTCGTTCCACGCCTTCATGTACTTGGTGGGATTGCCGGCGCCGGTCACCACAACGGGCACCTGCTCATCAATCACCACTTGTGCGACCTCGTCGACAAACGGGCTCATGAGCATAACGTTGACGCCAAAGGGCTTATCCGTCTTGGCGCGCAGCTCGTGAATCTGATCGCGCAGCCAGTTGGCATCGGCATTCATGGCCGCGATAATGCCTAAGCCGCCTGCCTCGGACACGGCCGATGCCAGCGAGGCGTCAGCAATCCAGGCCATGCCGCCCTGGAACACAGGCTTTTCGATGCCGAGCAGATCGCAGAGAGGAGACTTGAGCATCACTACTTCTCCAATGCCGCCTCGACCGTATCGACGAACTCGCCGACCGTCTTGGGGTTCTCCTCGGTATCGAGCTCAATGCCAAACTCGTCCTCGACGGCAACGAGGATCTCGACGGTACCCAGGCTGTCGAGGCCAATCTCCTCGAGCGTGGACTCGGGCTTCATCTCGACATCGTCAAGGCCGGCGGTCTCGCGGATAACGTCGCAAACGCGCTCGAAGGTCTTCTGATCTGCCATGGTAGTTCTCCTTTGTTTGTGCCCCAGGGGCGTTTTCATTTCCTATGTGCAGCTACTTCCAGCGAAGTAGATAGCCACCTACATCCAAGCCGGCGCCAAATCCAACGAGGGCGATGGTGTCGCCCGCATTCAGTGCGTTGGTGCGCGCCAGCCGATCAAGCGCAAAGGGAATGCAGGCGCTCGAAATATTGCCGGTTTCACGCAACGTTCGGACCACACAGTCGTCCGGCACACCTAAGCGCTTGACCGCCTGGCTCAGGATTCGTTCGTTAGCCTGATGGAATACAAAATGATCGATGTCTTCGACCGCGATGCTCGCATCGCTCGCAAGCTTATGGACCATGTCGCAGATGGCATTGACGCCGAACTTGAACACACGACGACCGTTCATGGACAGCACGCTTTCGCGGTCCTGCGCTGTCTTATACGGCGAGGAGCCCGCCAATCCGGGGACGCGCAGTGTTTCGACGTCAGGCGACGTCGAAAGCTCAACGGCGAGGGGATTCTCTCCCCCAGTCTCTATGACCGCAGCACCCGCGCCATCGCCAAAGAGCACGCACGTGGCACGGTCGGTCCAGTCGAGCGCGCGCGTCATCTGCTCGGCAGCAACGATAAGCACGCGCCTGGCACGACCGCGGGCGATATAGCCCTCGGCGACATCGAGCGCAAATACGAAGCCGGCACAAGCCGCCGAAACGTCGAAGGCAGGACATGTGGCACCCAGGCGCTCAGCAACGGCGCACGCTTCGGCGGGAACGAGATGATCGCCCGTCGTCGTCGAACAGACGATAAGATCCAGCTGACTCGCATCGATTCCGGACGTCTGGAGCGCTTGCTCGCTCGCTGCCACGGCAAGGTCGTCGAGCGACTCGGTGGTGCACACATGGCGGCTCTTGATGCCCGTGCGGGTAAAAATCCACTCATCCGAGGTATCGAGGAACTCGGACAGCTCGTCATTGGAAACACTGCGCTTGGGAAGCGCCGAGCCTGTTCCAAGAATCGTAAAACCCATCACTAACCTCCTTTGAGTTGTTGACGTGTTTACATCGACCAAGAGAGGATAGCGCATTCTTCGCTTTGTTGACGTGTTAACATTAAATTGTCCAAATGCGACAAAGGCTTCACATTGTGTCTATCTCTCGACACCATTGCGTCATTCACTTATTCATTAAGGAGGTAGCAGCCGCTATGGATGCCCAATTAACGATAGTCGACGTAACCGGATCGACCAACGATGACCTGCTCGAGGCAGGAAAACAGGGAGCGCCACACGGCACGGGGCTTGCCGCCCGCGCGCAAACGGCAGGACGCGGCCGACGCGGCCACAAGTGGGATTCAACCGCCGGCAACCTGTTGCTCTCGATTGTCCTACGTCCTCGTGTTAATCCCGCCAAGTACTCTGGCCTTGCCGCCGTCAGCGGCCTAGCGGTGCTCGAGGCGCTCGAGGCGCAAGGTCTTGCTAACGAGATCGGCCTCAAATGGCCCAACGACCTCGTCGCACGAGGACATAAGCTCGGCGGCATCTTGGTCGAGGCGGCTCGTGACAACGAAGGCAAACCTTTCGCCGTCTGCGGCATTGGCGTCAACGTAAACTACACGCCCCAAGAGGTGCCCGATGGCGGCCTGGCGGCAATTGGACTCTCAGACCTCAACGAGAATGTTCCCACCGTCGATGTGCTACTCAAGGAGGTCTATCAAGCGGTCGTGAACGCTGTGGGCACATGGGCAGAGAGCCTCAACGCCATGGAAGAAGACGCCGGTCCGATCGCACCCGTCCACGATGAGTATGTCGCTCATCTCAATTGGATTGGGGAGCACGTTATCGCCCGTTCCCCTGCCGGTGACGAGCTAGCGCGTGGCATCTTTCAAACGGTCGATGCCTTTGGTCGCGCGTGTATCGAAACGGAAGACGGCTTGCGTTCCTTCCATTTTGAGGAGGCGTCATTGCGCCCATTGAGCGAATAGAGCGCCGCAGCCACCTACTCGGCAGCATTACCCGGCAGTCCAAACCATCATTCAAAACAAAAGAGCCCCGCTACCGTAATGGTAGCGGGGCTCTGTAAGCTATGAGCGATATCGCTTAGAGCTTGATGTCGATGTCGACGCCAGCGGGGAGGTCGAGACGCATGAGCGAATCAACGGTGCCCGAGGTGGGGTCGAGGATGTCGATGAGGCGCTTATGGGTGCGCATCTCGAACTGCTCACGGGAGTCCTTGTTCACGTGCGGCGAGCGGATAACCGTGTACAGGTTGCGCTCGGTGGGCAGGGGGACAGGACCGGAAACGCGAGCGCCGGTCTTCTGAGCGGTCTCGACGATGAGCTTCGCGGACTGATCGACGACCTCGTGATCATAGCCCTTGAGGCGAATGCGGATCTTCTGGGTAGCCAACTTAAACCTCCAAAGAGTGCGAGAGATGTTCTCGCGGATTACGTAACAGGGAGCTCGAACTTAGGCGTTCTTGCTCATGACCTCGTCCACGATGGACTTGGGCGCGGGCTCATAAGAGTCGAACTGCATCGTGTAGGATGCACGGCCCTGGGTCTGGGAGCGAAGGTCGGTAGCGTAACCGAACATCTCGCCCAGCGGCACCTTGGCACGGATGAGCTTGCTGTTCTTGCGATCCTCCATGCCCTCGATCTTGCCGCGGCGACCGGAGAGGTTGCCCATAACGTCGCCCATGTACTGCTCGGGGGTCTCGACCTCGACAGCCATGATCGGCTCGAGCAGCTGCGGATCGGACTTCTTGAGGGCGTCCTTGATAGCCATGGAACCGGCGATCTTGAAGGCGGCCTCGGAGGAGTCGACCTCGTGGTAAGAACCGTCGAACAGGGTGACCTTGACGTCGAGGACCGGGAAGCCGGCGATAACACCGGTGTTCAGGGCCTCCTGGATGCCCTTGTCGATGGACGGGATGTACTCCTTGGGCACGACGCCGCCGACGATAGCGTTGACGAACTCGTAGCCGAAGCCCTCCTCCATCTTCTCGAGCTTGATGACGGCGTGGCCGTACTGACCGCGACCACCGGACTGACGGACGAACTTGCCCTCAGCCTTCTCGACGTCGTGACCAGCGGTCTCGCGGTAGGCAACCTGGGGCTTACCAACGTTAGCGTCAACCTTGAACTCACGGAGCAGACGGTCGACGATGATCTCGAGGTGCAGCTCGCCCATGCCGGCGATGATGGTCTGGCCGGTCTCGTGGTTGGTGGACACCTGGAAGGTCGGGTCCTCCTCGGCGAGCTTGGTCAGAGCCAGGGACATCTTGTCCTGCTCGGCCTTGGTCTTGGGCTCAATGGCAACGTCGATAACGGGCTTAGCGAACTCGATCTTCTCGAGGACGATCTCCTTGCCCTCGGCGCACAGGGTGTCACCGGTGGTGGAGTTCTTGAAGCCGACGCAAGCGACGATGTCGCCGGCGGCAGCGTCGTCACGGTCGATACGCTCGGCGGCGTTCATCTCGAGAATGCGGCCGAGGCGCTCGCGCTGACCGTTGGAAGCGTTGACCACGTAGGAGCCGGACTCGGCGCGGCCGGAGTAAACGCGGACGTAGGTGAGCTTACCGACGAACGGGTCGGTCATGATCTTGAAGACCAGGCCGGAGAAGGGCTCGTCGAAGGAAGGATGACGCTGGATCTCCTCGCCGGTGTCCGGATCGGTACCGGTGACGGCCTCAACGTCGAGCGGGCTGGGCAGGTAGTCGACGACAGCGTCGAGCAGCTCCTGGACGCCCTTGTTCTTGTAGGCGGAGCCCACGAAGACGAGGTTAAGCTCGTTGGCCAGAACACCCTTGCGCAGAGCAGCCTTGAGCTCCTCGACGGTGAAGTCCTCCTCCATGAGAATCTTCTCCATGAGCTCGTCGTCAAAGCTGGCAGCAGCGTCGAGGAGCTCCTCGCGCTTGGTGGCAGCGATGTCGGCAAACTCAGCCGGGATCTCGTCCATCGGCTCGGGGTAGGTCATGCCCTTCTCGTCGGCCTTGAAGTCCCATGCAGTCATGGTGACGAGGTCGATGACGCCCCAGAAGTTGTCCTCGGCGCCCATCGGGACCTGAGCGGCCACGGCGTTAGCGTCGAGACGATCCTTCATGGTCTCGATAGCGTTGAAGAAGTCAGCGCCCACGCGGTCATACTTGTTGATGAAGGCGATACGGGGGACGTTGAAGGTGGAAGCCTGACGCCAAACGGTCTCAGACTGGGGCTGAACGCCGGCAACGGCGTCGAAGACGGCGACAGCACCATCGAGGACGCGCAGGCAGCGCTCGACCTCGGCGGTGAAGTCAACGTGGCCCGGGGTGTCAATGATCTGGATGCGGTAGTCCTTACCGTCCTTGTTCCAGAAGCACGTGGTAGCAGCGGAGGTAATGGTTACGCCGCGCTCCTGCTCCTGAACCATCCAGTCCATGGTGGCAGCGCCCTCATGAACCTCACCGATCTTGTGGGTCTTACCGGTGTAGTAAAGAATACGCTCGGTCGTGGTGGTCTTACCGGCATCGATGTGGGCCATGATGCCGATGTTACGGGTATCGGAAAGCTTGTACTTAGGCTTAGCCATGTTAGTTCCTTACCTTAACTTACCAACGATAGTGAGAGAACGCGCGGTTGGCCTCGGCCATCTTGAAGACGTCCTCACGCTTCTTGACGGAAGCGCCCAGGCCGTTGGAAGCGTCGAGGATCTCATTGGCGAGACGCTCGGCCATGGTCTTCTCCTTGCGAGCGCGGGAGAAGTTGACGATCCAGCGGATACCCAGAGCGGTGGAACGACGGGAGTTGACCTCCATCGGGACCTGATAGGTAGCGCCACCGACACGCTTGGGCTTAACCTCGAGCGTGGGCTTGACGTTGTCCATAGCCTTCTTGAAGGTAGCGAGAGCGTCGCCACCCTCAGACTTCTCGGCAACGATCTCGAAAGCGGTGTAAACGATGCGCTCAGCGGTGGCCTTCTTGCCGTCAAGAAGGACCTTGTTGATGAGCTGAGTCACCAGGCGGTTGTTGTAAACGGCGTCAGGCTGAACCTCACGACGATTAGCTGCTGCACGACGCGGCATGTGAAATCTCCTTAAGTGTCTACCGTGCGGCGCTTAGGCGGCACACGGCGAAAGTATCAAAACGTTATCTGGCTTATTTAGCCTTGGGGCGCTTAGCACCGTACTTGGAACGGGCCTGCATACGGTTCTGGACCGGAGCAGCGTCGTAGGCGCCACGGATGACGTGATAACGGACACCAGGGAGGTCACGGACACGACCGCCGCGGACGAGCACGATGGAGTGCTCCTGCAGGTTGTGGCCCTCACCCGGGATGTAAGCAGTAACTTCGATGCCGTTGACAAGGCGAACACGGGCAACCTTACGAAGAGCCGAGTTCGGCTTCTTGGGGCTCGTGGTGAAGACGCGGGTGCACACGCCGCGCTTCTGGGAGTTGTGCTGCAGAGCAGCGTTCTTGGACTTCTTGGGCACGGAACGACGGCCCTGGCGAACCAGCTGGTTAATAGTAGGCAAAGCGTACTCCTTCTCGAATGATTCCAGCTTTCTGTAAAGTGCAACGGCTTGAATCGAGGGGTCAGCATCCCCCTACGAAACACGCAGTTCGATAGGATACGTGGCGTTAGCTGTGCCGTCAACAGACCACGCCGCCGGGCGTATCCCAAAATTGGCACATTTCCGCAAAGCCTACACAAAAGGAATCCCCTCCTGTGCGCGGGGGGCGGATTCCCGGGCCGGGCGGCGCAGGGGTTAAGTTTGCTGCTCTACAGTCCTGGCTCGCACGGAGGCCACATTAAGTGGCCTCCGGCTCGTGCGGAACTCGCGACAAACTTAACCCCTGCGCCGCCCGGCCCGGGAATCCGACGTGCTCGTCGGGGCAACGTTACCTGCCAAAAAGGGACAGGTTTATTTTGGTCGGTTTTATCTGGGGAAACGTCGCGCTCCAACGGTGATCTGCTCTCACCTGTCGCATGGAAATCGGCGGCGCTTTCGGAAGTATGCGGCAAATTCTGGACCCGCCGAGCGCACCGGGGTTTTGCGATAATAAACCCGCAGGTAGAGCGCTTGAGCATATACGGTGTGGTCGACCCATCAAGATTTTGCCGCATACTTCAGGAATGCAGGCGAATATCGTGCGGTCTAACCGCCCATTTACCGCAAAGAAGGCCGCTTCCCCTAGTAGAAAGCGGCCCCAAATCTTACGAATAGACGATGGTAAAGGGTTCCGACGTTTCGGCGCCCCCTGTTGAAGTGCAGCGTGTGCCTTCGAGCGTTACTGAAACCACTTGGTCGACATCAATCAACTTCGTTGGCACCCAAATGTTCTCTCCGCTATTGCGTCCCATCGAAACATAGAAATTGTACGCCCCTGCGTCGTCATCTTCGATAATCTGCTCTGACCCATCCTTGTAGGTGACGGTCAGTTTATGATCAACTGCTTCATAGCCCAGATCATCGATGTGCGTCTGGATGGAAAACGGACTGATCTCGAGAGGCGAGTCATCGGAGCGGAGTTCTTTTGTATCGACGTGCGCTCCGACGTTAAACTCTTGCGTCGATACCTCGATCACCTTCGCATCCCCACCTTTGCCCTCCGTCCAACTGATATTCCAGGTGACCGCATGTCGTAAATCTCGATCGCGATTCCAAGATGCAAAGTACATCGTGCCGTTAATGACCGTGTCGCTTGATGTGTCTTTATCAATGGTGCAGCGTGTATCAGCCCATTCCTCGCCGAAGTTCATGCTGGGTGTACTGACGCCCCCTTCTTCTTCACCATAGAGAACAAGTTCGCCAAGCTCTGCCGCCGGCTTGTAGTAGTTAACGCCATTCGGATTGGACAATGTAAACGTCACAGCACCGCAACCGTTCTCGTCGATTGCCATCTCATGAATGTCGAGCGTATAGCCGTTGCCCTCGACGGACAGATTGACCTTCTGGACTGCACCCTCCAGGCTTTGGGGCGCGATACCATCACCAAACTCTCTGGTGTAGGTATATTTCGTCCCCGACGAGCCGCCATTTGTCCAGGTAACGGACTCTCCGTTGCCATGGTTTCCCCAGGCAGAGGCAAAATAACTGGAATTGACAACAGCGTAGGCGACCCCTCCGGTCGCCAGCACTCCGGCAAGACATCCGATTACGGCAACATACAGAGGCTTCGCGTGACCCTTTCGGCGAAGCGGCTCGCCAGCAGCGGCATAAAGAACACGGTCAGCAAGATCGCTATCGGCTTGGACGGACTCGAAGGCCTGCTTGATCTGGTTGGATTTCACGGTCGCCCTCCTCTAGGATGAACTTGAGCTTCGATCTGCCGCGAGCTAAACGCGTTCGAACGGTCGCGGCTGGCACATGCAGTAACTCGGCAATTTCTGAAGTCGAGAAGCCCAGATAGTAATAGAGCACGATAGGAATACGGAATCGCTCCGGAAGTCGCATAACGTCTGACAGGACCGCCTTGGTCTCCTCCTGCGCCGTCGAAAGCGAATCGGCCAGGTTCTCAATATCCTCCACGCGCCTCCATGGCTTTCGAAAGAGAGATTTACATTCATTGATCGTGACCCGGATAAGCCATCGACGAAGATGCTCCCAGTTTTCAAATTGCGCGTCGCTTTTGAGCAACTTAAGAAAGACGTCTTGAGCGACATCGTCGGCGTCAGCGCGATCACGCAGATACGTCAATGCGATCCGAAACACGACATCCCGGTGGTCTTCGACCGCCTGTCTAAAAGCTTGTTCTTCCATAATCACCTCCCGGTGACATTAATGGTTCTCGATGAGGCCCTCACCATAGATACGCTCTTGTCGGGCGAAATGTTTCAAATTCAAGCATGAAAAACCGACCAAAATAAACCTGTCCCTTATTGGCAGGTTTTCTTCAACGAAAAAGACCCGCTCCCCTGTTGGGAAGCGGGTCTTTGGAAGGGCGGTTAACGTACTAGGAAATTATTCCTCGTCGTTGTCCTTGGCCTCTTCGGCGTCGTCGGTGTCTACGAGCTGGTTGAGTAGCTCGTCGAGGGAAGCCATGTCCTCGTTGATGGCACCGTTGGCGGGAGCCTTCTTGTCGTCGATCGGGGCGCCCAGGAGCTCCTCGTCGGCGTCGGCGTGATGCGTCGGCGTGGCGGAGGTGCCCAGCAGGATGTCGTCCGGACCGTCGGGGCTAAAGACCATCTGCAGCAGCTGCGAGAGGTCTTCCTCGTCGGCAACGTCATCGTTGTTCTCGAGGATGTAGAGCAGGTCGTGGGCCTCGAGGCCGTCACGGAGCTCCTCGATCGCCTTGGCACCGATGCCATCGATGCGCAGCAGATCCTCCTCGGACTTGCCGACCAGGTCGCCGACCGTCTCGATGCCGACCTCGCTGAACTTGTTGGTCCAGCGCTGCGACACGCCCAGGTCGTCGAACAGGTACAGGCGAGCCTTCTCGGCGGAGATGGTGTGGCCGTTGCGGGTGAACGAACCGTCAGCACCGCCGAACTCGTCGTAGCCGGCCCAGTCGAGCTGCTGCGGGAGCTGCTCGTCCAGGTCCTTGAGCTCCACAGGAGCCCACTCGGGCAGCGACTTGGCGTTGGGCGAAGCCGGGCCGTCGATGTCAACATAGCCGTCGGCCGTGCGATACGTCAACTTGGCGTTGGCGTACGGCTTGAGGCCAGTACCAGCCGGGATCTTCTTACCGACGATGACGTTGGACTTAAGGTCGAGCAGGTGGTCGACCTTGCCCTCAATAGCAGCCTCGGTAAGGACGCCGGCGGTACGGATGAACGAAGCGCTCGACAGCCAGGAGTCGATGTTGGACGCGACCTTGAGCGTACCCAGGATGACGGGCTCGGCCACGGGAGCCTGACCGCCCAGACGGGCAACGCGCTCGACCTCGTCGGCGAACTCGTAGCGGTCGACGTACTGACCAAGCAGGTACTTGGAGTCACCGGGGTTGGTGATCTGAACGCGACGCAGCATCTGACGTGCGAGCACCTCGATGTGCTTGTCGTTCAGGTCGACGCCCTGGCTGGTGTAGACGTCCTTGACGCTCTCGACGAAGGTGTGCATCGTCGACTCGATGTCGGTCAGCTTGCGCAGGTTGCGGAAGTTGACGAAGCCCTTGGTGATCTGGTCGCCGGCGCGAACCTCGCAGCCATCCTCGATCTCGGGCATAAAGCGCACCGATGCGGGGACGCGGCGCTCGTCGAGGACACGGGTGTGATCCTCGGAGTCGGTGAGCGTCAGCACGTACTCGGACTTCTCGGGCTTAATCGAGAGGTGACCGGAGTACGGAGCCAGCTCGGCCTCGCGACCCAGAATCTTCTCGTTGACGTTGCCGACGATATCGAACATACGGCTGACCGTAGACAGACCCTGCGTAATATCGTCGACGCCAGCGACGCCGCCGGAGTGAATGGTACGCATCGTAAGCTGCGTACCGGGCTCGCCGATGGACTGGGCGGCAATAATGCCGACCGCGGTACCGATGGCGACCGGACGACGGGTGGAAAGATCCCAGCCGTAGCACTTCTGGCACACGCCGTACTTGGAGCGGCAGGTGAGCAGCGCGCGGAGCTTGACCTTCTTGAGGCCGGCATCAACCATCTTCTGGATGTCGGCGACCTTCTCGATGTAGCCGTCCTGCTCAAAGAGCACGGTGCCATCGGGGGCCACGACGTCCTCAATGAAGCAACGGCCAACAAGGTCGGTGTTGAGGTCGGTGGTGCCGGGGATGATGAGGTTGTAGGTGACGCCCTCGTGCGTACCGCAGTCCTCCTCGCGGACGATGACGTCCTGGGCCACGTCGACCAGACGACGGGTCAGGTAACCAGAGTCCGACGTGTGGGATGCGGTATCGACCAGGCCCTTACGGGCGCCGTAGGTCGAAATGAAGTACTCGAGCGGCAGCAGGCCCTCGCGGAAGTTCGCCTTAATGGGAAGGTCGATCGTCTCGCCGGACATGTCTGCCATCAGGCCACGCATGCCGCCGAGCTGACGCAGCTGGGTCTTAGAACCACGGGCGCCGGAGTCGGCCATCATGTACAGCGGGTTCTCCTCGTCGAACATGTCGAGCATGAGCGCTGCAACCTTATCGGTACAAGCGGTCCACTCGTTAACGACTTCGATGTGGCGCTCCGTCTCGTTGATGAAGCCCTCCTCGAAGTACTCGTTGATCTGGTCGACGTTGGCCTGAGCGCGGTCGAGCAGCTCCTGCTTCTCGGCAGGGATGAGAGCGTCCCACACCGAGATGGTGAGGCCGGCGCGGGTAGCGTAGTGGAAGCCGGAGTACTTGATGGCGTCGAGGATCGGGCCGACCTTGGCCTCGGGGTAACGATCGCAGCAGTCCGCAACCAGCTTGGCCACGTCGCCCTTGACCATCTTGTAGTTCATGAACTCGTAGTCTTCGGGCAGGCACTGGCGGTTGAAGATGATGCGGCCGATAGAGGTCTCGAAGCGCGCGGTCTTGTTGCCGGTGACGTCGTAGTCGACAAACTCGTTCTTGCCGTTCTTGACGCGGAAGATACGGGTGCCGTCCTCGTTGATGACATTGGCGTTCTCGGCGGACACGCGGACCTGAATCTTGGCCTGCATGTCGACCTCGGAGCGGCAGTCATAGGCGTGCAGCGCGTCGTCGAAGCTCGAGAACACGTGGTTCTCGCCCGGCAGACCGTCGCGGACCTGGGTCAGGTAGTACACACCGATGATCATGTCCTGCGAGGGGATGTTGACCGGCTTGCCGGATGCCGGCGAGCGCAGGTTGTTCGCAGAGAGCATGAGCACGCGAGCCTCGGCCTGAGCCTGGCTGGACAGCGGCACGTGGACAGACATCTGGTCGCCGTCGAAGTCGGCGTTGAAGGGCGAGCAGACCAGCGGGTGCAGGTGGATAGCCTTGCCCTCGACCAGAACCGGCTCAAAGGCCTGGATGGACAGACGGTGCAGGGTCGGTGCACGGTTGAGCAGCACGACGCGGCCGTCGATGACCTCTTCGAGGATGTCCCACACAAAGGTGGCACCACGGTCGATAGCGCGCTTGGCGCCCTTGATGTTCTCGACCTTGCCGAGCTCGACCAGGCGCTTCATGACGAAGGGCTTGAAGAGCTCCAGCGCCATGGTCTTGGGCAGACCGCACTGGTGCAGCAGCAGCTTGGGGTCGGTAACGATAACCGAACGGCCGGAGTAGTCGACACGCTTACCCAGCAGGTTCTGACGGAAACGACCCTGCTTGCCCTTGAGGGCCTCGGCGAGCGACTTGAGCGGGCGACCGCCACGGCCAGAGACCGGGCGACCACGACGGCCGTTGTCGAACAGGGCGTCCACGGACTCCTGGAGCATGCGCTTCTCGTTGTTCACGATGATCGCAGGGGCGTCCAGGTCGAGCAGGCGCTTGAGTCGGTTGTTACGGTTGATCACGCGACGGTACAGGTCGTTGAGGTCGGACGCGGCGAAGCGGCCGCCGTCGAGCTGGACCATCGGGCGCAGATCGGGCGGAATGACCGGGATAACGTCCAGGATCATGTTCGCGGGGCTGTTGCCACCCTTCAGGAAGGCGTCAACGACCTCGAGGCGCTTGACGGCCTTCTCGCGCTTCTGCTTCTGGGAGTCCTCGTCGGCGATGATGGCCTTGAGCTTCTCGGCCTCGGAGGGGAGGTCGATGGCAGCGAGCAGGTCGCGGACGGCCTCGGCACCCATGCCACCCTTGAAGTACATGGAGTAGTAGCGGGTCATCTCGCGGAACAGCGGCTCATCGGAGATGAGGTCGCGCTCGGTGAGCTTCATGAAGGCGTTGAAGGCGTCCGTGCGGAGCTGCTTCTCGTCCTTGCACTCTTCCTCGATGTCGACGATGCCGGAGGCGATCTCCTCGGGGGTCAGCGGCTCCTCGTCGGAGAACTCGTCAAAGTTCTCGGGGTCGCCCTGCTCCTTGAGGGACTCGATCTGGCGGGCGCACTCGGCATCGATCTCTTCCAGATCGGCGGCGAGCTCCTCGCGCAGGTCGTCGGCGTCGGCCTCGCGGGCCTCATAGTCAACCTCGGTGATGATGTAGCTGGCAAAGTACAGAACCTTCTCGAGGTCCTTGGACTTGATGTCGAGCATACGGCTCATCGGGAAGCTCGTGGGGCTCTTGAAGTACCAGATGTGGGACACGGGAGCGGCGAGCTCGATGTGGCCCATGCGGTCGCGACGCACCTTGGCCGAGGTGACCTCGACGCCGCAGCGCTCGCAGACGATGCCCTTAAAGCGGATGCCCTTGTACTTGCCGCAGGAGCACTCCCAGTCCTTGGCGGGACCGAAGATCTTCTCGCAGAACAGGCCGTCCTTCTCGGGCTTGAGGGTACGGTAATTGATGGTCTCCGGCTTCTTGACCTCACCGTGCGACCAGGAACGGATCTGGTCGGCGGAGGCAAGGGAGATCTTTACCGAGTCAAAATCAGTAGCTTCGAAATCTGCCACAGTCAACTACTCCTTATCAGTGGTCGTGGCGGCGACAGCCTCGGGTGCCTCGGCGGTCTCGGCATCCTCGGCCTCGACGTCGGCGTCAACGCCGGCGAGCGCAGCCAGGTCGTCGAGAGCGGAGGTCTCCTCGGCGGTCACAGGGGCGGAGGCGTCCTCGTCGGTATCGTGCATGGGCTCGATGTCCAGTGCGAGAGAGCGGATCTCCTTGACGAGAACCTTGAAGGACTCGGGGATACCCGGGACAGGAACGTTCTCGCCCTTGACGATGGACTCGTAGGTCTTGACGCGGCCCACGGTATCGTCGGACTTGACGGTCAGGATCTCCTGCAGGACGTTGGAAGCACCGTATGCGTACAGTGCCCAAACTTCCATCTCGCCGAAGCGCTGGCCGCCGAACTGGGCCTTGCCGCCCAGAGGCTGCTGGGTAACCAGACTGTAAGGGCCGGTCGAACGGGCGTGGATCTTGTCGTCGACCATGTGGCCGAGCTTGAGGATGTAGGACGTACCCACGGTAATGGGCTCGCGGAACTCCTCGCCGGTGCGTCCGTCGAACAGACGGGTCTTGCCGCGCTCGTCAAGCTGGGTGACGAACTCGGGGCGCATGTGATCGCCAAAGGCAGCGGTGGCCTTGTTGAGCATGTTCTTGTTGGCACGACGGATGACCTCGGCGATCTCGTCCTCCTTGGCGCCGTCGAAGACGGGCGTGGCGGTGAAGAACGGACCGGGGACGTACTTGTCGGAGTCGGCCTGCTCGGTATCCCAACCGCAGGCAGCAGCCCAGCCAAGGTGGCACTCGAGCAGCTGGCCGACGTTCATACGCGAAGGAACGCCCAGCGGGTTGAGGATAACATCGATCGGGGTACCGTCAGCCATGTAGGGCATGTCCTCGACCGGCAGAACGTTACAGATAACACCCTTGTTGCCGTGGCGGCCGGCGATCTTATCGCCCTGCTGGATCTTACGACGCTGGGCGACGTAGACGCGCACCTGCTCGTTGACGCCGGGGGCCAGGTCGTCACCGTTCTCGCGGCTAAAGCGGACGACATCGATGACGCGGCCGTAAGCGCCGTGAGGCATCTTAAGGGAAGTGTCGCGAACGTCGTGAGCCTTGGCACCGAAGATGGCGCGCAGCAGGCGCTCCTCGGCGGTCAGAGCGCTCTCGCCCTTAGGCGTGACCTTGCCGACCAGGATGTCGCCAGGGCCGACCTCGGCGCCGATGCGGATGATACCGTCCTCGTCGAGGTTGGCAAGCATGTCCTCGGAGAGGTTCGGGATCTCGCGGGTGATCTCCTCGGGGCCGAGCTTGGTGTCGCGGGCGTCGATCTCGTGACGGGTGATGTTGATGGTCGTCAGCAGGTCCTCGGCCACCAGGCGCTCGGACACGACGATACCGTCCTCGTAGTTAAAGCCCTCCCACGGCATGTAGGCCACGGTGAGGTTCTGGCCCAGTGCGAGCTCGCCGTGATCGGTCGAAGGACCGTCAGCCAGAGGCTCGCCCTGCTCAACGGTGTCACCGACGCGCACGAGCGGACGGTGGTTGATGCAGGTGGACTGGTTGGAGCGCTGGTACTTGGCCAGGTGATACTCGTCCATGCCGCCGGCATGCTTGACGATGATCTTGGCGGCGTCGGCAAAGATGACCTCGCCGGCGTTCTTGGCCAGGGTGACCTCGCCGGAGTCCAGAGCGGCGCGGCGCTCCATGCCGGTACCGACATAGGGAGCGGCGGGGTGAACCAGCGGCACGGCCTGACGCTGCATGTTAGCGCCCATCAGCGTACGCTTGGCGTCGTCGTGCTCAAGGAACGGGATCAGCGTGGCTGCGACGGAGAGCATCTGACGCGGCGAGACGTCCATGTAGTCGACGTCCTCGACAGGCACGTCGGCGGGAGCGCCGAAGGAGCCGTCGAAGTCGCGGGTACGGGCGATCACGGCGTGCGGGCGGACGAGCTTGCCCTCGGCATCGGTCGTGATGAACTCGTTGGTCTTGGGATCGAGCGGCGTGTTGGCCGGCGCAATGACGTGCTTCTCTTCCTCGTCAGCGGTCATCCAGTCGATCTGGTCGGTGGCAACGCCGTTCTCGACACGACGGAACGGGGCCTCGATGAAGCCGTACTCGTTGACGCGGGCATAGAGGGCGAGCGAGCCGATCAGGCCGATGTTGGGGCCTTCGGGGGTCTCGATCGGGCACATGCGGCTGTAGTGCGAGTTGTGAACGTCGCGGACGGCCGTCGGCACGTTGGTGCGGCGGCTGGAACCGGACTTGTGACCGGCAAGACCACCAGGGCCGAGTGCGGACAGACGGCGCTTGTGGGTCAGACCGGTCAGGGGGTTCGCCTGGTCCATGAACTGCGAGAGCTGCGAGGAACCGAAGAACTCCTTGATGGAGGCCACGATCGGGCGGATGTTGATGAGCGACTGCGGGGTGATCTCGTCGATGTCCTGGGAGCTCATGCGCTCACGGACGACGCGCTCCATACGGCTCATGCCGATACGGAACTGGTTGGCGACAAGCTCGCCGACGGTGCGGATACGACGGTTGCCAAAGTGGTCGATGTCGTCGACCTTGAAGCCCTGCTCGCCGGCAGCGAGGGACAGCAGGTAGCGCAGCGTCGCGACGATATCCTCGTCGGTAAGCACCGTGACCTCTTCCTCGGTGGTGAGGTTGAGCTTCTTGTTGACCTTGTAACGACCGACGCGGGCCAGATCGTAGCGCTGCGGGTTAAAGAGCAGACCCTCGAGCAGGCTGCGGGAAGCGTCCACGGTGGGAGGCTCGCCCGGGCGCAGACGACGGTAGATCTCAATGAGGGCGTCCTCGCGAGTGAGAGCGGTGTCGCGCTCCAGGGTACGCTTGATCACATCGGAGTTACCGAGCAGCTCGATGATGTCATCGTTGGTGACGGCGATGCCAAGGGCGCGCAGGAACATCGTGGCGCTCTGCTTACGCTTACGGTCGATGGAGACCATGAGCTGATCGCGCTTGTCGACCTCAAACTCAAGCCAGGCACCGCGGGACGGGATGATCTGGGCCTTGTAGATCTGCTTGCCCGAATCCATCTCGGAGCTGTAGTACACGCCCGGGGAGCGGACGAGCTGCGAGACGACGATACGCTCGGTACCGTTGATGATGAAGGTGCCTTGATCGGTCATCATGGGGAAGTCGCCCATGAAGACGAGCTGCTCCTTGATCTCGCCGGTCTCCTTGTTGGTGAGACGGACGTCGGTCAGAAGCGGGGCCTGATAGGTCATGTCCTTCTCGCGGCACTCCTCGACGGTGTGCGCGGGATCGCCAAACTGATGCTCACCGAAGGTAACCTCGAGAACATGGTTCTGGCTCTGGATGGGGCTGGATTCCTTGAACGCCTCACGAAGGCCCTCGTCCTTAAAACGCTCAAAGGATTCCCTTTGAACAGAGATAAGGTTGGGGAGCTCCATGGCCTCCGGGATTTTCCCGAAGCTGACGCGCTTGCGCTCAGTGGCAGTGTATGCGTAGGTCACCAGGTTTTTCCTCCTTCACGGAAATGCTCGGTGGGTTGGCGAGGCATAGCTTCGCCAGTTATCGCAACCTAATAGTTTATCAGGTACCGACCGTTGAGCAAGAAAAGCCTTGACGCGATTGAGTTTTTGGAGTAGCAAAGTTTTTCGACAGAAAAGGTGCAGGTAGATATATGCGTATCGAACACCTGTTCATATATTTTCTGTGAACAGAGAGCCGGCGATCGCAGCTCGCATAAAAAACGGGTGCAGACCAAAGTCCGCACCCGTAAATGTCGATGCCCGAAGGCTTACTTACGCATCAAGCCGCCACGCTCGTCGATGGCGTCCCAGAAGGCGCTGGCAAAGCGAGGATCGCTTGCGGCCATGAGGGCGTTGGTGGCCATCCAGCCAGACGGGGTGCCGGTGTCGTAGCCCGAGAGCGGGTCGATGACGACAGCGTACATGGCCTCACGATCGAGCGAGCGGGCCATGGCGTCGGTAAGCTGGATCTCGCCGCCCTTACCGGCCTGCTGATCAGCGAGCAGGTCCATGACCAGCGGGCTCAGCAGGTAACGACCGACGATGTACAGGTTGGACGGAGCCGCCTCGGGAGCAGGCTTCTCGACCAGACCGCCGATGCGCCAGACAGCGCCCGGCTCGGCATCGGCAACGCCCTCGGCGCCCTCGAGCGAACCGACGCGCTCGCCGGCGATAACGCCGTAGCGGCTGACTTCCTCGGGCGAGCAAGCAGCGACGGCGATAACCGAAGCGCCACCGTGCTCCTTGGAAACGGCGAGCATCTTGTCGCAGATGTCGCGGTTAGGCACAACGTAGTCGCCCAGAAGAACCAGGAAGTTCTCCCCTGCCACGGCGTCGGCAGCAGAGCGGATAGCATGGCCGAGGCCCTTGGGCTCGTACTGATAACGGAAGTCGACCGGCATACCGCCAGCATGGGCGACGGCATCGGCATAGGCATTCTTGCCGCGCTCGCGCAGCAGGTTCTCGAGCGAGCGATCGGGCTGGAAGTAGCTCAGCAGCTCGGGCTTACCGGGAGAGGTAACGATGATGGCGTCGTCGACCTCCTCGGGGTCGAGTGCCTCCTCGACGACATACTGAATGACCGGCTTGTCGAGCACCGGCAGCATCTCTTTGGGCGTGCACTTAGTGCCAGGCAGAAAACGCGTGCCAAGACCGGCGGCGGGGATGATTGCCTTCATGTTATTCAAGGATCCTTTCGCAGGCGCAGAATGCGCCCTGTGCGTGCGGCACAGCGGCCGCAGACCAAATTGCGATACCGAAGTATCTTACCGCCGAAGACATACGTCACCGTAAGGCAAACGCAATTCTTCAGCAGGTCAACGCAAATTATTGCTCGAATGGTGCAATTTTACGCCCCAGCGGTAACGGGATTGACACGGCGAAGACAACGGTGTTCTGCGTGCCGAGCAATGGGAATGAGAGGCCAAAACAAAAAAGACGGGGCTCGCATAGCGAGTCCCGTCTGCAAAGAAATCTGGCGAGAAAGCCTGATTACTTGAGGGTGACAGCAGCGCCAGCAGCCTCGAGCTTCTCCTTGGCAGCCTCGGCGTCCTCCTTCTTGGCACCCTCGAGAACAGCCTTGGGAGCGCCCTCGACGACCTCCTTGGCCTCCTTCAGGCCAAGGTTGGTGAGCTCACGGACGGCCTTGATGACCTGGATCTTGTTGTCGCCGAAGCCCTCGAGCACGACGTCAAACTCGGTCTTCTCCTCGGCCTCAGCAGCGCCAGCAGCAGGAGCGGCGACAACAGCGGCAGGAGCAGCGGCGGAAACGCCGAAGGTGTCCTCGATAGCCTTGACGAGCTCGGAAGCCTCGAGAAGGGTCATTTCCTTAAGAGCATCGATGATCTCATCGGTGGTAAGCTTAGCCATTTCTAAGTCCTTTCGGTTTCCGTGCCTGTGCACGGAGATCAGTTAAAACACAGCGCGAATGCGCCTGGGGTGCGGCGTTGCCGCCGCGGGTGAAAACAGCGACTAGGCTGCCTTCTGCTCGGAGACCTGCTGAATCGAACGAGCGAGACCAGAGGAAACGCCGTTGACGCAGACAGCGATGTCGCGAGCGAAACCGGAGATGAGACCGGCGATCTGGCCGAGAAGCTGATCCTTGGTGGGCAGCTCGGCGATAGCCTTAACATCATCAGCGGAAACGGCCTTGCCGTCGGAGATACCGCCCTTGATCTCAAGGACGCCCTTGGACTTAGCAGAGAAGTCCTTAAGGGCCTTAGCGGCCTCGACCGGCTCGGTCTCGTAGAACACATAAGCGACGGGGCCGGCGAGGATCTCGTCGAGCTCGGGCTGCTCCTGGTTCTTGAGAGCGATCTTGACCAGGTTGTTCTTGTAGACCTTCATCTCGGCGCCGCACTCGCGAAGCTGATGACGCAGCTCCTGAGCCTGCTTAACCGTCAGACCGTTGTAGTTGACGACGAACAGACCGGCGTTCTCGGCGATACGGGACTCGATCTCTGCAACCTTGTCGATTTTGTACTGCTGGGGCATGAATTACACCTCCTCAAATTCTTTCCGGGCACGGTCCGCCACAAGGACGTGACGGGGGCATGTCCAAAAAGAAAGCCCCCGCGCTGCATGAGCGACGGGGGCGAGAAGACATATCTACTCGACCACCTCGGCTGGCGGGATGTCCCATTAAGCTCGCGGGCGATGCCCGTTTGCACCGGCTGTCTCTGGCAGCGGATTCGTGCGTGAACCGAAAGTATTATGGCGGGGACCCCGGCGTCGGTCAACGGGCGCGAGGATTCGCACACAAACCCTGCATACGCTCCGGTCCGAGGGGCCGGGTTGAGATTTTCGCTCGGTCAAGTCCTGGCTCGCACGAAGACCACATTAAGTGGTCTTCG
>CATYZE010000031.1 GCA_958415525.1 uncultured Collinsella sp.
CACGCAAAGGAAAGCACTTAATGTGCTTTCCGTCTTGCGCAGGACTGTAGAGCAGGAAACTTCATATGCGGCCCTCCCGGGCGCAAGCAAAAGGGCGACCCCTGTCCGGAGTCGCCCTTGCGGTGCTGGTTATGTACGGCTGTTACTCGGCGTCGTGGTGACGGCGGGGCTTGCGGCCTCCGTTATCGCCGGGACGACGCGGACGGTCGCTGCGCTCAGAGCGCTCGCGACGCGGACGCTCACGGCGCTGGAAGTGCTCGCCGTCGCCCTCGGAGGAACCCTCGGCGCGAGCCGGGGCCTCGGGCTTGTCAAGACGATCGAGCGAGATCTTGCCGCGATCGTCGACCTCGATGACGACGACCTTGACCTCGTCGCCCACGTTGAGGACGTCCTCGACCTTCTCCACGCGGCCCTTGGCGACGCGGGAGATGTGCAGCAGGCCGTCCTTACCGGGCAGCAGGTTGACGAAGGCGCCGAAGGGCTGGATGGAGACCACACGACCGGTGTACTCCTCGCCCGGCTCGGGAACCTTGATGATGAGCTTGATACGCTCGACGGCCTGGTCGACGGACTCGCCGGTGCCGCCGACAAAGACGGTGCCGTCCTCCTGGATGTCGACCGAGGCGCCGGTCTCGTCCTGGATACCGCGGATGACCTTACCGCCGGAACCGATGACGTCACGGATCTTGTCGGTCGGAACCTGGATGGAAACGATGCGCGGAGCGGTGCTGCGCGTGGTGTGGCGCGGCTCGGGGATCACATCGAGCATCTTCTGCAGGATGAAGGCGCGACCCTCCTTGGCCTGCTGCAGAGCGCGGGCCAGGATGTCGAAGGTGAGGCCGGTGGCCTTGTTGTCCATCTGCAGGGCGGTGATGCCCTCGGTGGTGCCGGTGACCTTAAAGTCCATGTCGCCCAGGAAGTCCTCGAGACCCTGGATGTCGGACAGGACCACGGTCTTGCCCTCCTCCTGGATCAGGCCCATGGCGATACCGGAGACCGGGCGCTTAATGGGCACGCCGCCGTCCATAAGGGCGAGCGTGGAACCGCAAGTCGAAGCCATCGAAGAGGAGCCGTTGGACTCCATGACCTCGGAAACGACGCGGATGGCGTAAGGGAACTCGTTCTCGTCGGGGAGCACCGGAAGCAGAGCGCGCTCGGCCAGGTTGCCGTGGCCGATCTCGCGGCGCTTGGGGCTGCCCATGCGGCCGGTCTCGCCGGTGCAGAACGGCGGGAAGTTGTAGTGGTGCATGTAGCGCTTGCCCTCGGTGGGCTCGATGGTATCCAGACGCTGGCCCTCGTTGAGCATACCGAGCGACAGGACGGAAAGCACCTGGGTCTGGCCACGCTGGAACAGACCGGAGCCGTGAACGAGCGGCAGGTAGTTATCCTTCACCATGATGGGGCGAATCTCATCGGCGGCACGGCCGTCGACGCGCTCGCCGGTCTCGACGACCATGGTGCGCATAGCCTTCTTCTCGAGCTTCTTGAGCGCCACGGGAATCTCGCGCTCCCAAGCGGACTGCTCCTCCTCGGTGAACTCGGCACGGATGGACTCCTTCAGAGCCTCGACCTTACCGATGCGGGAAAGCTTGTCGGCATCGCGCAGGGCACCGGCCATCTCGTCGTAGTGGGCGAAGATGCGCTCCTGGACCTCCTCGACGGGCTGGTCGAGCGGGTACTCCTTCTTGACGATGGCGCCGTTGACCTGCTCCCACTCGGCGACAAACTCGTCCTGAGCCTGGCAGAAGGCAGCAAGGGCCTCCTGGCCAAACTTCATGGCGGCGAGCATGTCGTCCTCGGAGATCTCCTCGGCGCCGGCCTCGACCATCGAGATGAAGTCGGCGGAGCCACCCAGCTCCAGGTCCAGATCGGAGTTCTCGCGCTCCTCATAGGTGGGGTTGACGATAAACTCGCCGGTCTCCACGTTGCGGCCGATGCGCACGCAGGCAAGCGGGCCCTCGAAGGGCACACCGCCGAGCGTCATGGCCAGGGAGGCACCCATGACGTTGATGACGTCGAAGGGGTTGACCTGGTCGGCGACGAGCGAGGTGGCGACAATGTGCACCTCGTTGCGGAAGCCGTCCGGGAAGCTCGGGCGAATCGGACGGTCAATCATGCGCGCGGTGAGCGTGGCCTTCTCGCTGGGACGGCCCTCACGCTTGAGGTAACCACCCGGGATGCGGCCGGCTGCGTACATCTTCTCGTTGAAGTCGACGGTCAGCGGGAAGAAGTCGTAGTTCTTGCGCTCCTTGGAGACAACCACGGTGTCGAGCATCGTGGTGTCGCCCTGCTTGACCAGGCAGGCGCCGGTGGCCTGCTTGGCAAGCTCGCCGGACTCAAAGGTGTAGGTCTTGCCGTACAGCTCAAAGGTCTTGGATACGAGTGTCATTGTTCTCCTTTACCCCACAGGCCCCTTGCCTGTGGGCTTCTCATGTGACGCGGGCCCCCTGCCCCCGCCACGCTTCAGAGCGTGATTGTTCGCGCCCTTACACAAAAAGAGCGCCCCGCTGCGCAGGACGCTCTTAGCATGTACAAATCCTTACTGGATGTTGTCGCGGATGCCCAGAGCCTTGATGAGCTCACGGTACTCGACGATGTCGTTCTTCTTGATGTAGGAGAGAAGACGACGACGACGGCCGACGAGCATGAGCAGGCCACGACGGGTGTGGAAGTCCTTCTGGTGGGACTTCATGTGCTCGGTCAGCTCCTTGATGCGCTCGGTCAGGATGGCGACCTGAACCTTGGGGTTGCCGGTGTCGACCGGGGTGTTACCGAACTGAGCAGTCAGCTCTGCCTTGCGCTCTTTGGAAACAGTCATTGTTTCACCTTTCGTTTCTTGTCGCCCGCGGGCGACGCTATTCGCCTCGGACTGGGAAGCCGCCGGTGGAGCGAGCATCCAAGGTCGAGGTACCAACAGGTCGGTATGTTACCACAAGCAGCCCGCGCCTGCGCATCATCACCGACCCAACATGAATTCCATCGCACGGAGACGTTGATCGGTGTGCGTCGCAGCCCACACGTGCGAAAGCCCCAGCAAAAAGGCAGCGGTATGGGGGTCGACCCTCTCGGCCATAAGCGCATCGAAGGTCATGGACATGAGGGCGCGCAGCCATGCGACCTCACCGGTCGACACCAGCTCGGCACCCGGAACGCTCGACGCGCACGACCCGCACATGAGACCGCCCGCCTGGGGCGAAAAATACGACAGCATGGGGTCTCCGCACAGCACGCAGGCCGAAAAATCGGGTCGGTAGCCAATATGCGATAGCAGCTTAAAGACAAACGCCGCCACGAGCAGGTCCATATGTGCCGAATCGAGTCCACTGCCAACAAGCGCGAGCGCCCGCTGCGTAATGGCAAAGGTAAAGGGGTCCTCGGCATCCTCGAACGAGCACACGCGAGCGACCTCGGCAATCGCGCTTGCGGCACACGTCGCCTCGTAATCGGGCGCAGCACCGAGCGGCGCCTCCATAAGTTCCGCCTGAGAGACCACGTCGAGCGAGCGCCCATGCGCCAGCAGCATATCCACGGTACAGAACAGCTCGCAGCGCGCCGCCAGGCGACCGCCGGGCTTACGCGCTCCCTTTGCCACGGCACGCACCTGCCGCCCCCGCTCGTCGAGCATCGTCAAGATCAGGTCGGTTTCCTTGAGCTTGGTCTTGTCGAGGACGAGCACCTTCGTGCGATATGTGCGAGAGCCTGCCATTGACGTGGACTAATCCTCCGCGTTGTACCCGAAGCGGCGAATCTGCGCCTCGTCGTCGCGCCAGCCGGCCTTGACCTTCACATCCAGCTCCAAAAAGACCTGGGTGCCAAAGATACGCTCAAGGTCACGACGCGCGTCGATGCCGATATGCTTGATCATCTCGCCACCCTTGCCGATGATGATGCCCTTCTGGCCCTCGCGCTCCACGTAAATCGTGGCGTGTACGCGCAGGACCTTCTTGGTCTGCTCGAGCGCGTCGCAGATAACGCCCACGGAGTGCGGGATCTCGTCGCGGGTGCGTCGCAGGACCTTCTCGCGCACAAACTCGGCAACGAGCGTCTCGTCAGCCGCGTCGGTGCCCATGTCCTCGGGGAACCAGCGCGGGCCCTCGGGCAAAAAGTGTGCGACGGTCTCGATAAACGCATCGACGTTAAAGTTCTTGACCGACGACGTCACGATCTCGTCGTCATATTCCATGAGCTCGTGAGCGGCCTTGAGCTGCTCCATAACCTGGGCAGGGTCGGCCTCATCGGCCTTGGTGAGCACCAGGACCTTCTTGCAGCGGGCGCTCTTTACACGCTCGGCGACCCAGGCGTCTCCCCTGCCGATGGGCTTGGTGGCATCGATCAAAAACGCGACGACGTCCACGTCGTTGAGCTCAAACAGAGCGCTCTTGTTAAGCTCGGAGCCCAGGCCGTCCTTGGGCTTGTGGATGCCCGGGGTATCGACAAAGACCAGCTGGTAGCCGGGGCGATTGACGACGGCACGCATGCGGCGGCGCGTGGTCTGGGCCACCGGCGAGGTGATGGCGACCTTCTTGCCGTAGCAGGCGTTGAGCAGCGTGGACTTGCCGGCGTTGGGACGGCCGACCAGGGCAACAAAGCCGCTGCGGAAGCCGGGCTCAACATCTCCAAAGCCCGCGAGACTCTCGTCCTCGTCGCACAGGGCGTCGAGCTCCTCATCGCTCATGCCCTCAAACGGGTCGAACTCCTCGACTTCCTCAAACTCCTCGCCATCTTCGACATCCACCGCATCCAGGGGCTCGGCGTCCAGCATTTCGTCGGTAGGCTGCATCGTGTCAGACATAGCAATCCCTTTCTAAATAAAGCCGAGCGCGTGGGCAAATACCAAAAGACCCACGATTGCGGCGGTAATGGAAAGAACGTAGACAGAAGCGGCGGCGATATCCTTCGCACGCTTGGCCAACGGATGGAGCTCCTGGGTTGCCAGGTCGACGATCGCCTCCATGGCGGTGTTGCACAGCTCGCCGTGAATCACCAGGCCGCAGCAAATAATGACCGTACCCCACTCGGCGATGTCGAGCCCCACGATGCAGCCGGCAATGACAGTGCACACACCGGCCACGAGCATGACCTTAATGTTGCGCTCAGTCTTAACGGCGGTAACGAAGCCCTCCATGGCATAGGAGAACGACTTTAAAAAGGACGGATGGTCCTTGTTCGATCCGGGAATCATAGACGGCTCCTAGTCGTGGGCATGGTTGGTGATGGGACCGACGTGAACGAGCTTGGGATCCTCACCGCGCTCGAGCGCCAGATCGCGCAGGATAGCGTCCTCACGCGCCTCCATGACCTCGGCCTCGTCGTCCTCAATATGATCGTAGCCTAGCAGGTGAAGCATGCCGTGCACGAGCATCAGGCGGCACTCATCGGCGGGACTATTGCCAAAACCGGGGGCCTGGCGGGCAATGACCTGCGGGGCCAGGATAATATCGCCGAGCTCGAGCGTCTCATCGGCAGGGATATCCTCGTCAAAAGCCGAGTCGCACTCAAACGAGAGCACGTCGGTCGTGCGATCGATACCGCGCCATTCGTGGTTGAGCTCATGCATCTCGTCCTCATCGACATACGAAAGGGAGATCTCAACCTCACGCTCAACGCCCTCAGCGGCAAGCACAACCTCGCAGATGTGCTCCACCTCGGGGGCTTCGAGCAGCGTATCGAGCTCGGCATCGTTGCTGATCAATACACTCAACGGGACTCCTTTCGGTCGCGCGCACACTGCTCGCGCGCATCGTCGTATGCATCATAGGCCTCAACGATACGGCCCACCAGGGCATGGCGCACCACATCGGCGCGCTCCAGGTGTGAAAACGCCACATCGTCGACGCGGCCCAAAATTCTCTCGACATCGGCCAGACCGCCGCGACGACCCACCAGGTCGCGCTGGCTCAGGTCGCCGGTGATCACGAATTTGGAATTAAAGCCCAGACGCGTCAGGAACATCTTCATCTGCTCGGGCGTCGTGTTTTGCGCCTCGTCGAGCACCACGAAGGCATCGCTCAGCGTTCGACCGCGCATATAGGCGAGCGGGGCGATCTCGATCACGCCACGCTCCATAAGCTCATCGATGCGCTCGCGATCCATCATGTCAAAGAGGGCATCGTAGAGCGGACGCATGTAGGGATCAATCTTTTCCTCGAGGGTGCCGGGCAAGAAGCCCAAGTTCTCCCCCGCCTCGACAACGGGGCGCGTCAGGACCAGGCGACCCACCTCGTGACGTTTGAGCGCGGCGACGGCGAGCGCCATGGCCAGATAGGTCTTACCGGTGCCGGCGGGACCTAAGCCAAACGTAATGGTATGAGAGCGGATGGCATCCACATAGCGCTTTTGACCGAGCGTCTTGGGGCGGATGACGCGGCCGCGATACGACAGCAGCACGTCATCGCGCAGCGACGAGGCATCATGCTCGCCGTCGCGCAGGACGGCCAGACAGCGCGAGACATCGTCGGCAGAAAGCGTGCGGCCGGCAGCCGCCTCGCGAAAGGCATGTTCGAAAAAACGCGCCACCAGCTCGACCTCGTCCGGATCGCCGCTCACGGCAATGCTATCGCCGCGGGCAACCACGTGGGCGCGCACCAAATTCTCGAGTGCACGGAGGACGCCGTCACCGGCGCCCAAAACGCGCGAGGGGTCAATCCCCTCGGGAACGGTAAGTCTAATCTTAGAGGTTTCCATGAACCTCCCTGCGTGCATGGACCAAGCCGGAATCATCGACTCCGATGATAGCAACATCGAGCAGGCACGGGGCTGTGAGTCCACAGGTATCATCAAGACGGGCATGATGGAACGAGCCGAGCGTCAGGTTGTCACCGTACTCAAGCACGGCGCGCTCGACGGTGCCCACGCGACGACGGGCATCGGCAATAGCGAGCTCCTGTGCTGCAGCACGCATACGACGGCTACGCTCGGCCATGACCTCGGGAGCCACCTGGTCGGGCATGTCGGCGGCAAGGGTGCCGGGGCGCTTGCTATAGCGGAACACGTGCATGCGCGAGAAGCCCACGCGACGGCACAGCGCCAGCGACTCCTCGAACTCCTCGTCCGTCTCGCCGGGAAAACCAACGATAACGTCGCACGAAAGCGACGCCTGCGGAAGGTTGGCACGAATCATACGCACTGTGTCCTCAAAGGCCTCAGCGCTATAGGGACGACCCATGCGATGCAGGGTCGCCGTGCAACCAGACTGCACGGGCAGATGCAAAAACGGGGCGATACGCTGCGGATAGCGAGCCATCACCTTGAGCAGGCGCTCGGAAATATCCATGGGCTCCACCGAGGAGATGCGCACATGGGCGATCTCGGTGCGCTCCATGATTGCCTCGAGCAGCTCGTCGATCTCGACATGCTCGTCGGTCGCGCTCTTGCCGTCATAGGCGCCCAGGTTCACGCCAGTCAGCACCACTTCGGGCACGCCGGCCTCCTGCGCCTCGCGCACCTGATCGAGCACGGACTCGACGGGCACGGAGCGCTCGGGGCCGCGGGCCTTCCACACGATGCAGTAGGTGCAGCGATGGTTGCAGCCATCCTGGATCTTCACGCCCAGGCGCGAGCGACCGAGCGCATCAACCACATCGCCTTCGTTGCAGGCGGGCACGCTATCGGATTCGACGCCCAGCACCTCGCAGACGCGCTCGGCGACGTCAATCTTGGACGGCTCGGCGATCACACGGTCCGAGAGCTCCAGCAGCTCCTCGGGGTGCAGGTTGACCACACAACCGGTGACGACCACGTAGGGCTCACCCGGATAGGCAAGCGCGTGACGGACGGCCTTGCGGGTCTTAGCCTCGGCCTCACCCGTAACGGCGCAGGTATTGATGACGATCAGCTCGGCATCCTGGGGCTCCACCATCGCAAAGCCCAGGCGCATAAGATCGGCAGTGATACGGTCGGACTCAACCCGGTTGACACGGCAGCCGAGGTTGACGACAGAAATATGGCGTGCGAGCACACGGGCTCCTTAATCGAGGATGTCGTCGAGGGCACTCTTGATGCGGTCGGTCACCGACTTCTTACCGGATGCGACGTCATCGCCCATCTCGTCGGCAAAGGCGCGGAGCAGCTCGCGCTGCTTATTGGAAAGATTGGTGGGAACGACCACACGAAGCTGCACGATCAGACGGCCGCGCGAACCGCCTCCGCCGATACGCGGCATGCCGTAATTGTTCACGCTCGCGGTGTCACCGTACTGCGCGCCGGCGGGAACCGTCACCTTGACGACCTCATCGGGCATAATGCCCTCGACCTCAATCTCGCAACCAAGTGCGGCCTGCGCGATCGAGATATCGCTCACCAGGTACAGGTCGTCGCCATTACGCTTAAAGCGCTCGTGGTCGGCAACGCGCACGTTGACGATCAGATCGCCCGAGGGCTCGCCGCGAAGGCCGGCCTCGCCAAAACCGCTCACGCGCAGCTGGCGACCGGTCGAGACGCCGGCGGGAATATCGATATCGATCTTTTCGTGCGAGGGAGTACGACCCTGACCGTCACAAGTCTCGCAGGGGTGGTCGATGACCGTGCCCTCACCATGGCAGTCGGGGCAGGGAGAGGAAGACTGAACCTGGCCCAGGAACGAACGCTGGACCGTGGTGACATAACCCGTGCCATGGCAGCGGCCGCACTGCTTTTCGGTCGCACCCTCGGCCCTACCGGTACCGTTGCAGTCATCGCAGGGGGCCAGGCGATCATAGCTGATCGTCTTTTTGCAGCCGAGCGCCGCCTCTTCGAGCGTCACCGAAAGCGAGATAGCCATATCGCGACCGCGACGACGCTCACGATGGCTACGGGCGCCGCCACCGGCGCCACCGCCAAAGAACGACGAGAACAGGTCATCCATGCCCATGCCGCCAAAGATATCGTTGATGTCGACATAGCCAGAGCCACCAGGGCCGTCGGCGGTGCCGTAACGGTCATAGTTAGCGCGCTTCTGTTCGTCAGAAAGAACGGAATAGGCTTCGTTGAGCTCCTTGAACTTGGCCTCGGCCTCGGGATCGTCCGAAACATCCGGATGTACGGTACGGGCCTTCTTTAAAAACGCACGCTTAATCGTCCGCGCGTCGGCATCCCTGTCGACGCCAAGCACCTCGTAGTAATCCCTATTTTCCGACACGACCGAATCCTTCCGACTTTCATTATTGTCACAGTGCGTCCTATACCCAAGCTGGGCCGACCGCAAACAGAGGGTTTGATGTTATTGCATTTGGTACGGCGAAAGCATGGCCCGTTGCGAGCAGCTCGCAAACCAAACCGACACGAGCGCGAACATGAAGCCGTTGGCAAAACCGTTGGCAAACTGCATCGCACCGCGCTTCCACCACAGCAGGCTGCGATGAAGCACACCGTCCGAAAGCACCATAAACAGGCCCATGGTAAAGGGGATAAAGCACATCACGGCAAAGGCCGAGAACACGCCCGAGATGGCCGACAGCACCAAAAACGGCGCCACAATGCCCATCAGGTAAAAACCGGTACGAGCTTTGCCTTCCAAGCGCTCGGCCTCAACATGGGCGCGGCCGACCAGGTCGCCGCCCGCGGCACCGTTAGTGCCAGCATGGCCCATGCCGCTAATGCGGACCTCGTCGCCATCGTGCGTGCCGGCAGGAAACTCAATCGTCTGCTCGGAGGTCACACGGGTTCGCCCGCTGCCACCGCAATCGGGGCAGGGGTCGGCCACGACCTTACCGGAACCGCCGCACTCGGGGCAGACCGACTGGAACGTGCCCGCACCAAACAGGAAGGACAGGTCGACGTCGATGTGGCCGCGGCCACCGCAGCTCGGGCAGGTATGTGCATGCTCGGACGAAACAGAGCCCGAGCCGCCGCAGTGACCACAGGTATCGAAGCGCGTGTAGCGGACGGTCTTGCGGGCACCGCCCTTGGCCTCCTTGGCGTCGAGTTTGATATCGACGACCACGTTGGCGCCGTTCTCGGGATTGTAGGCAGCCTGGCCGCGACGCTGCTGGCCCCAGGCGCCACCAAAGGGAAAGCCGCCCTCAAAGGGATTGCCATAGCCCGTGCTGCCGGCGTAGCCGCCACCATAGGGCGAAGCCGTAGGAGCACCGGCAAAGGGATTGCCAGAACGCATGGCGTCGTAGCGCGCACGTTTTTGCTCATCCGAAAGCACGGCGTAGGCCTCGGAAACCTCTTTAAACTTTTCCTCGGCATCCGGCTCTTTGTTAACGTCCGGATGGAGCTTACGGGCCTTTTGCTGGAAGGCCTTTTGAATATCACGCGAGGTGGCGTCCTTGGAGACACCCAGGATCTCATAGTAATCTTTTTCGTTCATCGTCGCCATGCGCGGCAACCTCCTGCTCACAGCAGCGTATATATTTCGGTAATTCTACCCGAGCGGCCTAAGCTAGATCCCAAAACAGCTCGAACAGAACATTTCCATCGAGCCAGCCCAGATGGGTCGGCGCCAGACAAGCTCGAACATGGCCCGCGACGACATCTGCCGAAGTGAAGGGTCCCTCATGGACCCCGAGCGTCTCGGGCACCCAAGTGGCAAGACCCAATTCGAGCGCGCGATCGCAGGCAGCTGCCAGCTCGCCCGTTGGGATGACGCAAGCTGCACGAACCAACAGATCGGACGCGACACCGCGCGTCATGCGACAAGCGAGCATCAAATCTTCGGCGACAGCCTCGCGCTGCGACAGATATTCGGCCTCGAACGCCGTCGCGTCATCGTCACGTTGCACCAGACGCACGCGGTACGCATCGCCTCGAGAAGACACGCCGGGGAACAAACCTGCAAGACGGTCGAAATCCTCGTCGTCGAGCATGCCCGCGGCAGAACGACCCAGGCCCAGGTAGCCCCGTCCGGTCCAGTAGGCAATGTTATGGGCGCACTCATGGCCGTCGAGCGCGTAGCTTGCCACCTCATACGGATGATAGCCGGCCGTACCCAGGCGCTCACGCGCCGCGTCCATGCACGAAGCCTGAAAATCCTCGTCGGGCTCGAGCGACTCGTCACGGCACGCCATGCGATAGAGTGGCGTACCCTCCTCAAGCGTGAGCGGGTAGACCGACACATGATGAGGCGCCGCCGCCAACACGCCATCGAGCGTGCTCCGCCAGCTTGCGGCCGTCTGCCCGGGAAGGCCGCACATCAGGTCGCACGACACATCGAGGCCAGCGTCCTTCACCGTCGCGATAGCCGCAAGTGCGCAATTAGCATCGTGAATGCGGCCAATAGCAGCCAGCTCGGTATTGTCGAGGGTTTGCACGCCCAGAGAGATGCGCGTGACACCCGCCTCGGCAAGCGCGGTGGCGAGCTCGGCGGTCAGCGACTCAGGATTGGCTTCGCAAGTAAATTCAACGGGCTTGCACCACATGGAGATACGACGGGCAAGTTTCACAAGGCGCTCCCCAGCCAGTGAGGGCGTGCCGCCGCCAATATAGACCGTGAGGACCTGCGCAAGCGCCCCGGCGTCGCCAAAGGCATCGAGACGCGCGTACAGCTGCTCAAAATAGGCATCGAGCGCAGCATTCAGGTCGCACGGCGCAAAGCTGCGCGAGTCGAAGTCGCAGTAGCGGCACTTTTGAGCGCAAAACGGTACGTGCACGTACAGCGCGGTAACGGCCACCCTTAGGCCTCCAGCGGATGCGCGGGCACCGACTCGCCAGCGGCAAGCGCTGCCTCACAGGCCACCACATCGTGCTCGATATCATCGACCAGCGCCATGAACTCCTCGTACGTGGAGCAGCGCACCACCTGGGCGCGCCAGGCGGCGGCATGGGGCATGCCCTTGAGATACCAGCTCGCATACGTGCGGGCGCGCGACATGAGCGGCAACAGCTCGTGCGTGAGCGTCAGGTGCTCGCGCAGGGCGTCCAGGCGCTCGACCGAGCTGCGCGACGGCACCGGCGTGCCATCAAGCGCAAGGGCGCGCGCATCGCCAAACACCCACGGATTGCCGTAGATGCCGCGTGCGATAAACACCGCGCTGGTGCCCGAGCTGCTCAAATGTTCAGCCGCATCCTCGGCAGAGAACACATCGCCCGAACCGATCACGGGAATCTCGACCGCGTCGGCGACCTCATCGACGACCGACCAATCGGCCTGGCCTGTATAGAGCTGCGTGGCGCAACGACCGTGAACGGCAACTGCGGCGGCACCGGCACCCTCGAGCATCTGGGCAAACGTCGCGGCATTGCGGTCCTCGGCATAAAAGCCCTTACGGATCTTTACGGTCACGGGCACATGCGCCGCACCCACCGCGGCCTCGACAATCTTCTCGGCCAGATCGGGCGTGCGCATGAGCGCCGAGCCCTCACCCTTGGTAACGACCTTACGGGCGGGACAGGCCATGTTGATATCGATGAGCGACAGGCGATCGCCCACGCGCTCCTCGACGGCAGCGACGGCGCTCGCAAACTGATCAGGTTTGGAGCCAAAGAGCTGCACGCAAATCTGCTGCTCCTCGTCTGCCGGCAGCACCAGGCGCCACGTCTTATTGCTGGCATAGGCAAGGCCAGCCACGCTCACCATCTCGCTGTAGGCAAGGTTGGCACCGCGACGGCGGCACATGATGCGATAGGCGGGGTCGGTAACACCCGCCATGGGAGCCATAAGGAACGGCTGCTCGGCATAGGCACCCAGCAGCCGCTTGCTGTATTCGGAAAGCGCCATGGACCTACTCGTCCACCTTGAGGATCGCCATAAAGGCCTCCTGCGGGACCTCGACCGAGCCGATGGCCTTCATGCGCTTCTTGCCCTCTTTCTGCTTCTCGAGCAGCTTGCGCTTACGCGAGATATCGCCGCCGTAGCACTTGGCCAAAACGTCCTTGCGACGGGCCTTGACGGTGGAGCGGGCGATGATCTTGTTGCCGATGGCGCCCTGGATAGGCACCTCGAACAGCTGGCGCGGGATAATCTCCTTGAGCTTGTCGCACAGGCCGCGGGCAAGACCGTAGGCCTTGTCCTTGTGCACGATAAACGACAGCGCGTCCACCTCATCGCCCGAAAGCAGGATGTCGAGCTTGACGAGCTCGGAGGGACGGTACTCGTTGAACTCGTAGTCGAGCGAGGCGTAGCCCTTGGTGCGACTCTTGAGCTGGTCGAAGAAGTCCAAGATGAGCTCGGCGAGCGGCATGTCGAAGCGCATCTCGACCGACTTGCTCGTCAGGTGGATCATATCGGTCGTGATGCCGCGATGCTCGATGGCAAGCTGCATGACGGCACCCGTGTACTCGGGCGGGCAGATGATCTTAGCCTTGAGGTAGGGCTCCTCGATACGCTCGATGCGCGTGGCCTCGGGAAGATCCTGCGGGCTGCGAACGTCAATCATCTCGCCATCGGTCTTGTAGACGTGATAGTCCACCGAGGGGCTCGTGGCAATGAGGTCCAGGTTGAACTCACGCTCCAGGCGCTCCTTGACGACCTCCATGTGCAGCAGGCCCAGGAAGCCCACGCGGAAGCCAAAGCCCAGCGCCACCGACGTCTCGGGCTCCCATACCAACGACGGATCGTTGACGTGCAGCTTGTCGAGAGCGTCGCGCAGGTTTTCGTAATCCTTGTTATCGATCGGGAACAGGCCCGTGTAGACCATGGGCTTGGCCTCGCGATAGCCCGGAAGCGGCTCAGGGCAGGGGTTCGAAGCCCAGGTAAGGGTATCGCCCACGCGCACGGCCTCGGGGTCCTTAAGGCCCGTGACCACGTAACCCACCTCACCGACGGTGAGCGCATCGACCGGGGTCTCGGCGGGACGCTTGACGCCCACGCCGTCAACCAAAAAGTCGCCCTTGGCCTGCATCATGCGCAGGGTGTCGCCCTTTTTGATGGAACCGTCAAAGACGCGCACCGTAGCGACGACGCCGCGGTACTCGTCAAAATAAGAGTCCAGAATGAGTGCCTTGAGCGGGGCGTTCGCATCGCCCTTGGGCGGCGAAATCAAAAAGACGATGGACTCCAACAGGTCATGGATGCCCTCGCCGGTCTTGCCCGACACACACACGGCATCGTCGGCGGGAATGGCAAGGTCGTCCTCGATCTCAGTCTTGACCTCATCGGGGTGCGCCGAGGGCAGGTCGATCTTATTGATGGCGGGCACGATGTCCAAGTTGGCATTCATGGCGAGCGTGGCATTGGAGACGGTCTGAGCCTCGACGCCCTGCGTGGCGTCGACGACCAACACCGCGCCCTCGCAGGCGGCCAGCGAACGCGAGACCTCGTAGGTAAAGTCCACGTGGCCCGGCGTATCGATCAGGTTGAACTGATACGTCTCGCCGTCGTCGGCATCATAGGAGACGCGAACGGCATTGGACTTGATCGTGATGCCGCGCTCGCGCTCGATATCCATCGTGTCGA
Source organism: uncultured Collinsella sp. (assembly GCA_958415525.1). Taxonomy (GTDB): domain Bacteria; phylum Actinomycetota; class Coriobacteriia; order Coriobacteriales; family Coriobacteriaceae; genus Collinsella. The sequence continues at coordinate 14,315 of CATYZE010000031.1, forward strand.
GCAGCTGCGACTCCATGTCGCGCTCGTCAACGGTATGGGTGAGCTCGAGGATGCGATCACTGATCGTGGACTTGCCATGGTCGATGTGCGCAACAATCGAGAAGTTGCGGATGTGGGAAATGTCAATTGAAGTATTCATGCGGACTATCTTACCCGAGCGGTACAAAAAATGGAGCCTGTTCCATAAAACAGGCTCCATTTATGCGCGTAATCTGTGTGGTGTGAAATTTACAACTTAGGCGTTGATGCTGTTCACGAGCTTGGCAAGACCGGACTTGCGGTTGGAAGCCTGGTTCTTGTGGATGACATGCTTGGCGGCAGCCATGTCGAGACGCTTGGTGACGGTCTTGAGGGCAGCCTGGGCCTTCTCGGCGTCGCCCTCGGCGACGGCGGACTGAACGTGCTTGGTCAGCGTCTTGAGCTCGGACTTGACAGCCTTGTTACGCATGCGAGCTGCCTCATTGGTGCGGATACGCTTCTTCTGAGACTTGATGTTTGCCACTTCTGGAGTTCCTTTCGAGTTCCTTGCAAAAAATGTATGACACCTCTGAGACACGGTGAGGTCATGCAAGCGCCTACTATAGCACGCTCCCCCTCAAAGGGATAGAACGAATTTGTCAAATAGGCAGGTATCATCACGATTTTCTCAAGATGTTCGTAATCCAGAGCAAAAGCGCGGTCTGTGAATCGGCCGAACCCTTGAGCGCGAGCTCCACATCGACGGCACTCTCGAGCGCGTCAACGAGCTCGGCCATCGAAAAACGACGTGCCCAGGTCAGGTGATTCTTGACCTGCCAGGCCTGAAGCTTGAGCGTCGCGGCGAGCTCACGCCCCTGCCCACGAGAGTCGAGCGCCTTGGCGACGATCAGCTCACGGATGCGACCGCATAGCAGCGTGTAGGTCCACACGTAGCTCTTGGAGGGCAAAAGCTTAAAGAGCTCGAGCGAACGCCGTATATCGCGAGCCGAGACGGCGTTGAGAAAGTCCCAGGGCTGAACCTCGGCCGTACGCACGATCCAACGCTCCACGTCGGCAAGCTCAATCTGGGGCGCCTCGACCATCTGGGCGAGCTTTGCCAGGTCGTTATCGAGCATGCGTGTGTTTTCGCCCGAACGCGAGACAAGCTCCTCGGCAGCAGACGTCGAGATGGACTTACCGTGCTGCGTCGCCATCTGCTGAACGCGGCGCGGCAGTTCCCAGCGCTTGGTACCCGAGCAATCGACGATAGCCTTCTTGTCGATCTTGGCGATTGCCTTATACAGGCGCGTATTCTTGGCAAGTGAGTCGGCGATAATGAGACAGACCGTCGTGGGGCTGGGACTTGCGAGGTACTCGACGAGCGGTTCCGAGACCGCCTTGGCAAGCTTTGAGCAGCCGTCGAGGATTACCAGGCGAAACTCGCTGCCCATGGGAAAGGTGTTGAGCGAGCCGATGATCGATTCGATATCGGGGTCTTTCGTCATGTCGCGCTCATCGAGGTTGAACTCGACCATGCCCGACTTTTCCAAGCGAGCCTTCATACGCGAGACAGCGTGATCGCGCTTGACTCCGTCGGTACCGACGATCAGATATGCCGGCAGCAGACCGGTTTCAGACATCGCGCTCCCCTCTCGCAGACACTCGAATTCGTACTGTGCCATTTTAGCCCAGGGGCACACCGCGCGCCAACGATGTCATCACGGCCGCTGGCATCGCATTGCAAAGCCCTTCGCGGTCGGCGAGACGGTAATGTCTCCTAGTTCAATGGTGCATGCGAACGCGCCACCCACATCGCGAACCGCATCGATGCAGGCATCGGATGGATGGCCGTAGCGGTTGCCCTCACCCGCGCTCGCGATAGAGAGCTCAGGCTTAAGCGTCTCCAACAGGTCTGTGTCGACGGAAACTTTTGAGCCGTGATGCCCCAGCTTGAGCACATCGATATCGCCCACCGACTGTACAAACTCGCGCTCCTGATCGAGCTCGGCATCACCCGTGAGGAGCACGCGCAGGCTCTTGCCTTCCTGAGCATAGGAGAGCAATAAAACAAGAGAGTCCTCATTGCCCTCGCCATCCACGGACTCGAATGGCCACATCACGCGGGCGCAAAATGAGCCGATGTCGACCGTATCCCCACGGCGCAAATGCCGATACTCCACGCCAGGTCGGTTCAATACCTCGGCAGGAGCATCCTCCAGCGCATCCGCCGCCACGGCAATCGTTCCGACCGAAAACTGTTCGAGCACGGCAGGTAGACCACCCCAGTGATCCTCATCCCAATGCGTCACAAAGACGGCATCGATATGGTGCACGTTATTACGAACCAACGCCGCCACCACGCGCTCGTCGAGCCCGCAGTCGACGAGCGCCACCGCGCCGCCCTGGCGGATAAGAATCGCATCGGCCTGGCCCACATCGAGCACCGTCACCGAAGGCGGCGCGAATCGATCCCAATAGACGTACGGAATCGCAGCCAAGAGCACCAGGCAGACAAGCCCAGCAGCCATAGGCCGTGCCTGCGGGCGCGGCCACCAGACCAGAAGGATCCCCAGCAAACACGGCACCAGGTAAATCCACATGCTATCGGACGGCACGCTCACGGATGCACCCGGAACGGCGGCAAAGAGCTGCTCAAAGAACAGTGCGCACCGGGCAGCAATCATGGGCACAACGAGTGCCCAAGCTTGCAACGGCGCCACAAGCGAAAAGGGAACCAGCACGATCGACACAGCGAGCAGCAGACTCACCACCGGACCGATGACCGCATTCGCCAACGGAGCAATGAGCGAGAACGTACCAAAGGCAGGAATGGTGATGGGCAGCGTCGCCAGTTGCGGGCAAAGCGTGACGGAAAGCATGCCGGCAATGCCCGTTGGCACACCCAGCTCTCCCAAAGCGTAGGTGGCGTACGGGCAAAAGCACAAGATGGCAAAGACGCTGGCACATGAAAGCTGAAAGCCCATCTCGAACAGCGCCGTCGGCCGTAGTAGCACAAAGATTGACATGGTTACGAAGAGTGCCGATGCGCCATGCCGGCGGCGCCCCGCGCCGTTTACGACAAGCGTCGCAAAGACCATACAGCACGCACGCACGGCCGAAGGAGAGGCGCCCGTAAAGGCAGCGTAGCCCACAAGCGTTATCGCCAATATCGCCCGCTGAAGGCCACGTGAGCACCGGGTCTTTTGCAATACGCCCTCGATTACATACCCCACGATAGCCAAATGGCTGCCCGAGACGGCGATAAGATGTGCCGTTCCCGTCACCGAAAACCAGTCGCCCGCTGGCTGGGAGCGCAGCTCGGCCGAACGACCGCAGACGACACCGGCTATGAGCGCACGCGCCGGGTCGGTCGCAGGCGCGATGGACGCAAGCAGCCCATTTCGCAGCCGAAGCAGCGGCCCCAGAGAGCCCTCATCGACCGACACAATCCGAACGGCTTTAACCTTGCGCACCTCGCCTCGGAGCACGCGCGAGCGCCCATACGAATCGTTCTCAAGGCGAGAAATTCGACCGATAGCACGTACATGTGAACCGGCGTCGAGCTCGCGATCACACGATAGGCGAACTTCGCCCAAGCGTCTACCGCCCGCGCGTGTTTCGCAGGTGTAGGAATACGTCTCATCGTTGATGGACGGATCGCCCTGCACCACAAATTCAAGGCTGCTCGCCGCCCTGCCGTCGAGCGCCTTCGAGGCACTTAGCGCACCCACAGCCCACCACGCCGAGACGACCGCTCCCGCCACGAGACCGACGGACGCGGCATACAGCCACCGCTTCAAAGGGGCAAGCCGCGCACAAGATTGAACCAGCACAACGAATACCGCCGCCGCAACAGGAATAGCCCATAGCGGTCCAACCTCCGATGTCTGCTCCTCCAGTAGCGCATCGGCGGCCACGTTGAGCACCAAGACACAGCTAACGCATAGACCGGCACACAAGGCCATCGTCCATGGCATGAGGGGCCGCGGGGGCATTACATGCTCGCGCTTGGGCGTGCTCATACGCAGATACCATCTTTGATTTTGGCAAGCTTCTTCTCTCCGATGCCAGATACGCGCATCAGATCATCAACCGAGGCGAAGGGGCCATTCTTCGAGCGCTCGTCGATAATCGACTGCGCCATAGAAGGCCCAATGCCCGAGAGCGTCTGCAGCTCAGCCGCACTTGCCGTATTGATGTTCACGAGCCCCGACGAAGACCCCGCACCAGGAGTCGTAGCAGCACCGCTTTCGGCCCCGTCGACCGCCGCAGCCGCTTGTTGCTCCCCCACTGTCGGAACATAGATCTTTTGGCCATCTGAAATCTTGGACGCACGATTAAGCCCTGTCACATCCGCCTCGGCCGTAAGCCCTCCGGCGGCATCGATCGCTTGGGACACCCGTGCTCCATCTTTGAGCCGATACACGCCAGGCCTCACAACGGCGCCATCCACATCGACGTACGCCTCGGCAGCAGAGGAGCTCTTGGCCGAAGACTCATCGGCATCATCAGGAGACGCATCCCCGGCCCCGTGCACATCCGAGGAGATTGCCTCATCACTACGCTCAAAAGACACGCCGCTGGAGCGGCTATTAAAACTTGCCATCGCCAAGCCGCTCGCCATCGCAATGACGACGAGCATCGCCACGACCACCGCCTTGTGCCCGAGCAACTTGCCTGCCAAGCGGTCCATTCGTTTGACACGTTCGTGTTGTTTGCGCTGCGCCATAGCAAAAACCTCCCAACACCATCGTGTCAGGAAATCGCAGCCAAACGAACCGCTTGGGCAAACTAGTTTTGACGGTCAAACCAAAAGCTGACCAAAACCTTGCGCGAATGTGTCCATTTATTCAGGCACACGTCAGCGAATGAACATCTTGGCATCATTTGCTCAGATAGCAAAAGACCGACGATGCAAATCCACCGTCGGTCTATACACAACATTACTCGTGATCTTGGTAAATCTCACGCGGAGCAAGCTCCGAATGTTTGCGTTTTAAGGTCTTAGGGGCCTTATACGTGTTGCTGGAGAAGTCAATGTACTCGGTCTGCTTAAGCAGGCGCTCGATCATCTCCTCGTAGTCGAACAGCTCCCAGGCCTCGTGCACGGCATCGAGTTTGGCGTGCGTCTCGGGACGACGCGGCATAAACAGCGTGCAGCAGTCGGGAGCGGCCTCAGTCGAGATATCGAACGTACCGATCTCCTCGGCGCGTGCGATGATCTCCTGTTTGTCCGAACCGATGAGAGGACGGAACACGGGAATCTTCACGGCTTCGTTGACGGCCATGATGTTCTCAAGCGTTTGGGAGGCAACCTGCCCAAGCGATTCGCCCGTAACGATGGCCCTGGCACCCTCGATGTGTGCAATGCGCTCGGCAACCGAATACATAATGCGGCGATACATGATCACGCGCAGGTTACTGGGACAGGTGACCGAAATCTCACGCTGGCAGTCGCCAAACGGCACCACGTACAGGCGGCCGATCTGGACACCCGGCTCAAGCGCACGGATGATATCCTGCACCAAATACTCGCTCGTATCGGGCGTCTGCGGACGACCGGAGAAATGCACCGGCACGCAGACCGCGCCGCGACGCGCGAGCATCCAAGTCGCCACCGGAGAATCGATACCCGACGACAGCAGCGTCACGACCTTGCCGGCAGAACCCACCGGAAGGCCGCCAACGCCGCGCTCGGAGCGCGCATACACGTAGACACTACCCTGAACCACCAGAACGTGCACCATCGCGTCGGGGTCGTGCATCTGGACCTTTTTATCGGGAAACGCCTCACACAGCACCTCGCCAACCTGTCGATTGATATCGATCGAGGTGAGCTCATAGTCAGTATTGGAGCGCTTGGCGTGCACCTTAAACGAATCGAAGGAACCAAACTCGCGCAGCGCCTTCACAGCGGCGGCGCAGTACTCCTGCGGGTCGCGGTTGGTGTGATACGCCAAAGACACACGGGCAACGCCGGGGACGGTGCGGATGACACGCGCCGCCTCGTCGGCCTGATGCTCGTTAAAGGTCACGAGGATATAACCGGAAATTCGAGACACGGCGTTCACGGAAAAGGCGGCCAAGGCCGCCTTGATGTTATCCATGAGGATATGCTCAAAATGTGCGCGGTTCTTGCCCTTCAGCCCAACCTCGTGATAGTGGACTAGGCAGACGCGAGCCGCCATTTAGGCTTCAGCAACCTTGTGGCCGAGCGCCTTCTCGTAACGGGCCTCGTCGTAAGAGATGTCGCCGTCGACAATCTCGTCCATAGCCATCGAGATGGTATCGGCACCGGAAAGCCCGATGGTGATGTCATCGACATCCTGGACGGCAAGCACGCGGTTGTGCTGGCCACGCAGCATGCTATTGATGTCGCAGGCGCGCTTGGAGGCAAGCGAAGCGAGCAGGAAGCGGTTGTGATCGGTCTTCTCCAGAAGATCGTCAATGCAAGGCTTTACAACGGACACGGACCTCAGATCCTTTCATGCATATCGAGAACGCGAACGAGCTCATCGGTCGCGCGGTCGAGATCGTCATTCACCACGACGTCGTCGTAGCGGTCGGCAAGGGCAAGCTCATCGGCGGCGTTTGCCATACGCAGCTCAATCGTCTCGGGCGTCTCGGTACCGCGACCGACCAGACGCTCGCGGAGCACCTCAAGCGAAGGCGGCTTGATAAAGATCAGCACGGCCTCGGGGAAACGCTCCTTCACCTGCAGGGCGCCCTGGACATCGATCTCCAAAATCAGAGACGAGCCCGAGGCGAGCTTGGATGTGACCTCGCTCACCAACGTGCCGTAGCAGTTACCGTGGACCTCGGCCCACTCAACAAACTCACCGTTTGCCACGCGGCGGTCGAACTCCTCGCGCGTCAGAAAAAAGTAGTTGACGCCGTCGACCTCACCTTTGCGTGGTGCTCGCGTGGTAGCCGAAACCGTCAGACCCAGGTTCGAGCGGCGCTCGCGCACACGAGTGACGAGCGTACCCTTGCCTGCGCCTGACGGTCCAGAAATCACAAAGAGCTTGGAATCCTGAGCGCTCACTTATTTGGTCAGCTGCTCGAGGAGCTGCTCGCGCTGACGGACACCGAGGCCCTGGACGCGACGAGTAGCGGAGATACCGAGCTCCTCCATGATCTTGGCGGCCTTGGCCTTGCCATAACCGGGGAGAGACTCGATGAGGGTGGAAACCTTCATGCGGGAAGCGATGGGGTCATCGGAGTTGAGCACGGACTCGAGGGACTTCTCGCCCTTCTTGATCTGCTCGCGAAGCTCAGCGCGGGCGTGACGTGCGGCAGCGGCCTTCTCAAGAGCCTGCTTGCGCTGCTCGTCGGTAAGCTGAGGGAGTGCCATTCGTACCTCCAAATAGTTGGGTTATATCTGATTCAATAATTGGCATTTTAGCACGTAGAACGCACAAAAAGCCTAATCGCGGCTCCATAGGTTAGACGATACCCGCAAAAAGTGCAATATACTGCGCCCAAAGTTAAGCCCCTGACCTGCGATTCCACACAAAGGATGGGAAAGTTTACGCAGGCACAGGGGCTATTTTGTGCTAATGAGACCCAAAAGTGGTGACTTAGGGGAATCTTTTACGCGACGTTTTCGACCAGCTCGGCGACGATGGCGTCAAAGGCGGCAACCGGATCGTCGGCACCGGTGATGGGACGGCCCACCACAATGTGGCTTGCGCCACGCTCGATAGCCTGGGAAGGCGTCGCCACGCGGGACTGGTCACCAAGGGCGGCACCCACCGGACGCACACCCGGAGTCACGATCAGGGCATCAGGACCCAGCAGCTCACGCATGTCGTGAGCCTCCATCGGTGAGCACACGATGCCATCGATGCCATTGGCCTGAGCAAGCTTTGCCAAGCGGGCGGCCTCCTCGGCCACGGGAGACTCGACGCCGATCTCGCTCAAGGCATCCTGATTCATGCTCGTGAGCACGGTGATGGCGACGAGCTTGGCGCGGTCCTCACGCGCCTCCTCGGCACCCTCGCGGCAGGCAGCGAGCATAGCACCCGAGCCCAGGCCGTGGACCGAAAGCAGGTCGGCACCGGCAAGCGAGGCCGAGCGGGCAGCGCCGCGCACCTGATGCGGAATGTCGTGGAACTTAAGGTCGAGGAAGACCTTAAAGCCAAGGTCCTTAAAGGTCTTGACGATCTGGGGACCCTCAGCGTAATAGAGCGTCATGCCGACCTTGAGCCAGGCGGCATGGCCCGAAAGCTCGTGGGCGAGCTCGAGCGCGCGCTCACGGTCGCAGTCGAGGGCGACGATAACACGGTCGCGGGCATCATTCTCTAGCATTCGAAAGCACCCACCAGCTCGTTGATGTCCTTTACGCCCTGGGACTCGGCCCAGGCCTCGAGCTCATGCGCGATCTTAAGCGAAGCGCACGGATCGACGAAGTTGGCCATGCCGACCGACACGCAGGTGGCGCCGGCCAGGATAAACTCAGCCGCATCCTCGCCAGTCATGACACCGCCGACACCGTTGATGGGGATATCGACGGCCTGGGCAACCTCCCAGACCATGCGCACGGCGATGTGGTGGCACAGCGGGCCCGAAAGGCCGCCCTTGGGCTTGGCCACGCGGGACTTGCGGGTATGGACGTCGATGGCCATGCCCTGGATGGAGTTGATGACCGAAAGGCCGTCGGCGCCGGCAGCCTCGAGGGCCTTGGCGATCTCGGCGACGTTGACCGGCGCCATCTTCACGAACAGCGGCTTATCGGTCACCTTGCGGCAGGCAGCCATAACGGAAGAGGCGCCCTCGGGCGTAGAGCCCATGGCGGCACCGCCGGCGGCGATATTAGGGCAGCTCACGTTGATCTCGTAGCCGGCAGCCCAGGGGCACAGCTCGACATACATCTCGAGTGCGCGGACAAACTCGTCAACGGAGTGGCCGGCAACCTGACAGATGACCTGGCAGCCGTCCTTGGACAGCTGTTCGAGCCACGGACCGGACTCGCGGGCAAAGGCGGCCACGCCGGGGTTCTGAAGGCCCACGGAGTTGATCATACCGCCGGGAATCTCGGCCATGCGGGGCGCAGGGTTGCCCGGCCAGGGCTCGGCGGCACAGCCCTTGGTGGTAATGGCGCCCAGCTGGGAAACATCGAAGAAATTCTGGAACTGCCAACCGTAGCCAAAGGTACCGGCTGCGGTGTTGATGGGGTTCTGCATCTTGACGCCGCCGAAATCGACGGCCATGTTCACGGTACCCACTAGAAGACCACCACCTTGGAAGCATCGAACACGGGGCCGCACATGCAGGCGCCCTTCATACCGTCGACCGTCTCGACATTGCAGGTGTTGCAGGCGCCAAAGCCGCAGCTCATCATGCGCTCGAGCGACACCTCGCAGTACGCACCGGCCTCAGCGGCAGCGGCGGCGACTTTCTTCATCATGACGGCGGGGCCGCAGCTGGCCACGTAGTCGTAGCCGCCCTCGCCAAGCAGTTCTGCGGCAGGATCGGTGCAAAAACCGTGCGTGCCGAGCGAACCGTCGTCGGTGCACACATTAACCGTGGCGCCCAGCGCGCGGAACTCATCGACACCCACGGCCTTGGACGCGGTGCCAAAGCCCAGGCACACGTCCACATCAACACCCTGCTCGGCAAGCATACCGGCAAGACAAAGCACAGGCGGAACGCCGATACCACCGGCGACGAGCAAAGCCTTCCTGGTGCCCTCGGGTACCATCCAGCCACGACCACCGGGGCCCAGCAGGTTAGAGGTGGAGCCGGGGCCCATCTGGGACAAACGGCGGGTATCGTCGCCCACGACGGCGTACCACAGCTCGACGGTGCCGGCCTCGGCGTCGGCGCGGTAGAAACTCAAGGGCACACGAAGCAGAGAAGACGCATCGCCGGGGACGGCGATGTTCACAAACTGACCGGGCTTGAGCGCACTTGCAAGCTTGGGGGCCGAGATGACGAGCGAGAAGATGCCGTCGGCGATCTCCCGGTTCGAGACGACCTCGAAGTCGTGCATGCGTGCAGTGGAAGGTGTGGGCATAGACGCTCCAATCCCCCATGCGGTTGCATGGTCTAAACGAACAGAAAGCGCGGCACCGCAAGGGCGCCGCGCACAAAAGCGATAAGGCTATGCTAGCAGATGCAGCCGTCGGCGAGCGTCTGCTTGCCACCGACAAATACATCGGTGGCACGACCGGTGAGCGTGCGGCCGGCAAAACCGGAGTTCTCGGCGCGCGACTCGTAACCGTCCTCGCCAACCGTCCAGGTTGCGGAGGGGTCGAACACGGTCAGGTCGGCGACAGAGTCCGCCTTGATCTGAACCTGATCGAGGCCCAGAATCTCACGCGGCTTGATGGCCATGAGCTCGACCATGCGGCTCACGCTCATCTTGCCCGTGTTGACCAGCTCAGTGAGCACGAGCGACAGCGAAGTCTCGAGGCCAATCATTCCAAAGGGCGCGAGCTCGAACTCGCGGGCCTTCTCCCACGGGGTGTGGGGAGCGTGGTCGGTAACGATAGCGTCGACGGTACCGTCGATGACACCCTGACGGATGGCCTCGGCATCCTCGTCGGTGCGCAGCGGCGGATTGACCTTGAGCGAGGTGTTGTAGGTCTCGTCCAGGTCGTTCTCGGTCAGGAACATGTGGTGCGGGGTGGCCTCGCAGGTCACCTGGACACCGGCAGCCTTACCGGCACGCACGAGCTCCAGGCCATGAGCGGTGGAGATGTGCTGGATGTGCAGCTTGGCACCGGTCAGCTTGGCAATCTCGATGTCGCGGGCAATCTGAAGTTCCTCGCCGGCGGCCGGCCAACCCTCGAGGGCCAGACGGGTCGAGACCTTGCCCTCGTTGATCTGGCCGTGGCCGACCAGATCCTCGTCCTGGCAGTGGCTCATAAAGACCTTGCCGAACATCTTGCCGTAGTCCATGCAGCGACGGAGCATGCCCGCACCCTGCACGCCGCGACCGTCATCGGTGAAGGCGACGGCGCCGTGGGCGACCATATCGCCCATCTCGGACATAGCCTCGCCCTTAAGGCCGCGAGTCATAGCACCAGAAGGATAGACGCGGCAGTGGCCGACCTCGGCAGCGCGGGACTTGACGAACTCAACGACGGTTCCGTTATCGGTAACGGGCTCGGTGTTGGGCATGGCGCACACGCCGGTGAAGCCGCCCTTGGCAGCAGCGCGGGTGCCGCTCTCGATGTCCTCTTTGACCTCGTAGCCAGGCTCGCGAAGGTGAACGTGCATATCCACCAGGCCGGGGACGAGGTACTTGCCGGAAAGGTCGCGGACCTCGGCTCCCTCGACGGCGAGATTCTCGCCGACCTCGGCGATCTTATCGCCGTCAATCAGGACGTCAACGACACCGTCAAGCTCGACGGACGGGTCGACGACGTGGGCATTCTTAAGAAGCAAGGCCATTATCGGCACCTCCAAGCAGCAGATACAGGATAGCCATACGCACGCAGATACCGGCGTAGACCTGCTCCAGGATGACGGAGCGTTGCGGGTGGTCGGCCATATAGGAGTCGAACTCGACGCCGCGGTTGATGGGGCCCGGGTGACAGATGATCGCGTCGGGCTTCATGAGCTTCTCGCGGTCCTTGGTCAGACCGAAGAGCTTGTGGTACTCGCGAATGGTCGGGAACGGGGCACCCTCGAGGCGCTCCTGCTGCACGCGCAGCATATAGACGACGTCCAGCTCGGGCAGGACGGAATCGAGGTCGCTCGTCACGTGGTCGCAGCCCAGAACCTCGGGCGCCGGCGGCAGCAGCGTGCCGGGGGCGACGGCGTAGGTCTCGCAGCCCATAATCTTAAGGGCAGGGATCAGCGAGCCGCAGACGCGGGAGTGCGCGATATCGCCGACGACGGCGACCTTCAGACCGTGGAAGTCACCCTTGTGCTCCCAGATGGTGTACAGGTCGAGCAGGGCCTGCGTGGGATGGTTGTGCTTGCCGTCGCCGGCGCAGATAACGCTCGCGGGCGAGTTCTGCGTGACGATGTAGGGAGCACCGGCGTGCTTATCGCGCACGACGATGCAGTCGATCTTGTAGGCGTTGAGGGTCTCGACGGTGTCGACGAGGCTCTCACCCTTGACCGTGGAGGTCGAGGAGCCGCCAAAGTTGAGGCTGTCGGCCGAAAGACGCTTCTCGGCGAGTTCGAAGGAGCTGCGGGTGCGCGTCGAGGGCTCGTTGAACATGTTGACGATGGTCTTGCCCTTGAGCGTGGGGACCTTCTTGATCGCACGCTCGTTGACCTCGGAGAACGCCTTGGCGGTCTCGAGGATGAGCTTGATGTCCTCTTCGGAGTACTCGGTAATGTCGATCAGGTGCTTATGGTTGAACGCCACGGTACTACTCACCTCCCAGCGGCGCGGAGCCCACGTGGGAACCCGGCGCGACGTCGTTAATCTCGACAGCGGTGCGGCCGTCTACTTCCTTCATATATAGGTGCACGTTCTCCTCATGCGACGAGGGAACGTTCTTGCCGACAAAGTCCGGCGAGATGGGGAGCTCACGGTGACCGCGGTCAACGAGAACTGCCAGCTCGATGCGGCTCGGACGGCCCAGGTCCATGACGGCATCCAGAGCGGCGCGGATAGTACGGCCCGTATACAGGATGTCGTCCACCAGCACAACGCGCTTGCCGTCGACGCTGAAGGGAATGTTGGTAGCGTGGATCGCGGGAGCGAAATTGGTCGCATAGTCATCGCGGTAGAAGCTGATGTCCAGGCTGCCGAGCGGAACGTCGACGCCCTCGATCTCCTTGATCTCCTCGGCGAGCTTCTTTGCCAGAAGGTCGCCGCGCGTGACGATGCCGACCAGAGCGAGGTCTTCACAGCCCTCGTTGCGCTCGAGAATCTCGTGCGCGATGCGGGTCATCGCTCGATTGACGGCGGTCTCGTCCATGATGACCGCCTTGGGGGAAGTCGTGCCCATCGATCTCCTTCCTCACATGTCTTGACTGCTGACACAGTCAAAAAAATAGATGCCCGACCGCTTAAAGCGGACCAGACACCCACAGGAAGGGCTGCTCTTTGGCAGCTATGTAATTCCATGTGGGTATCTCGTACCCCTTTAATGGTCAAGGGATAGTGTAGCCAACCTCGAGCTTAATTGCGAGCATAAATACAGAACAATCCGTAAACGGAGCCCAATGCTCCATAAACCTATATAT
>CATYZE010000032.1 GCA_958415525.1 uncultured Collinsella sp.
GACAGCGGCCCGGTGCACCGGGCCGATCGATAGCGGTCTCAGGTTCACAGCGCAGTTTCTCAGGGCTCGCATATATAGGAAGACTTGATCGGCAATCGATTTTAATGAAGTCGACAGCGCATGTCAGAGCTTTCAGCAAACCGCAGGTAAATTCGTATACCAAAAATTGGTACACGGATTTACCTGCGATGTTCATGCTTGGTCAAAAGCCTATCAAGCGATATATCCATTATTTTAATGCGCGCGCCTGAGCTTTTGACTGAAGTGGCAGTCCGACCGCCGGCAGGCGGCCACGCTATATCCAAAGGCCACGCCTACTCCCCGTGCCCGGCTACGTCGACGACCCAGTGCTGCCCGTCGAGTTCCTGCCGCAGAGCTACATCAGGGACGTCTTATTGGGGGACGACCACATGGAACCCCGGGAGATCAAGCTGTACGGCTGATCCATCCGTCAACAACATGTCAAAGCCCCAAAACCCAACAGGATCGCGAACGAGGGGATGAATTGACCGCCCGGGTATTTGCGCCAGGGAGGTCAATTTTATCATCCATGGGTGCGATTCTGTGAGGCCATTTTTCTGGCATCCGCCGTTTGCTCCGGTCTCAACGCACCCATCGACCGTTCAGTAATCTTTGCGAACGCGACCACGTGCGCATTTGTCGAACAATCAAATGTCCGACAATGTCTGACGGAGCTGTCAGATATTCACGCACGAACAGGCGAGCTTCGCGAGCGATTGTAGGCAACTAGTAGCCCCAGCTGCGTCTTTGGCGCAGGTTCGACGTCTGACATCTTGAATGTCTAACGTTGAACGAAGCTGGTTGATAACAAGCAGGTGGAATAAACATGGAGCCCGACACCTCTCGCGCAATCGGCGCGCGGTAAGGGTCTGGCCCATCTCATATGTTGCCAACGCTAACGGTGAACCTGAGCGCCCGGGCACATTCTTTGTTGGCTGAAACCGGCATAGCAACTAGCGGAAGGCATCATCGAAGGAGTGTGCTGGAAAGCACCCGTCTCCTTAACTGTTAGAAATGCAGGTTAATAATCTATGTGGTCAATATGATGCCGTTGAACCCGCGTATCGATACCGCTCAGCCATTCGCCTCGCCCCCGTCGCACGTATCTTCATCCGGTCTGTTACTTTTAATCTAACAATTCTTTGAGGAACGTAGGTGCTTCTAAATGTACTGTCGACTTCTTCTCAAACTAATCCTAAGAGACAAGGCCGTATGGATTTGTACGCTCGTTCTCGCTGCAGCCTTTTCCGTCCCCATTGCGTTCAATTCACCCATCTACGGGCCCTTCTTTATGAAACAGGGCATGCAGAGCTTTGTCGACGCATTCAATACGCGCGCCCCCCAGGCCAGCGGCACAGACCTATCTCCAGAGCAGCAAAATGACGCGGAGCTTGCAAGATACGCGAACGCCGCCCTTGCCGCTCAAACCGACGCCGCCTTTCTCGATTCTGCCGAGAGCTACTACGCGCTCATGGGCGAAGGCTTCCAATCCGGGTCCATCGTGGGAGACCAAGAGACCAATGACGCAGCGCTCGCATATTGCCGTGCCCTGAGCAGCTCCGGCATCACGGATATCCCGGCCTCCGCAAACGACCTGCCGTTCCTCTCCTTCCTGCCCTACGCCATTGCCCAGGCGCCGTCCTTCCTTCCCTTCATCCCCTTCCTTCTCTCGTCGATACTCGTGCTCGGCGCCACAAGGCCCGGGACCCTGGCGGCAAAGGCGCCCGTGCCCAAATTCCGGCGCCTTATCCAAACCGTGTTTTCGATAATTGGCGCGGGGACCGCGATGCTCCTCGCCGGCCTTGCGCCCGGGAGTATTTACGCCTTGGCCCTAAACGGCTTCGGGCAGATCGGGTACCCGATCGCCTTCTTCCATGACGGCGCGCTCACTACCACGACCGCGGGAAACGTCTTCACGACCATACTTCTCGCGCTGCTCGCGGGTGGAACCTTGATATCCGTTTGTTCCGTCGTCCTATCGACCGCAACGAGGCGCGTCTTCGCGGGCCCCCTTACCTCCGCGTTGCTTGTCGCGGCCCCGGCATTCCCGTTATTGTCCGATTCGGCACTGGGGCATAATGCCGCGCTCGGGCTCCTGCCGCTGGCCGTGTTCTCGCCTATCGAGGCAACGGGTTACGTGGGATGCTTCCCGACAGAATTCATTGGCTCCGGTTCGGGCGGCGCATCGATGCTTGCCGTGGCCCTGGTATACGTCGCGGTCCTTTTCGCGGTCGGCGCCGTTGTGACGCGTTCGCCCAAACAGGCTGGACCCGCTAAAAAGCACCATGGGCTTGAGCTCCTGGACGTGAGCGTGGGATACGGGAGCACGACGATACTTTCGATCGGATCGCTTTCCTTGGGCCCGGGAACGGCGGCGGGGCTCGTCGCTCCCAACGGCTCGGGGAAAACCGCCCTTCTTGAAGCGCTGTCGGGCCAATTTCCCACCCGCATCCGCTCGGGAAGCCTGGCGGCAGACGGAATCTGCCAACGCCGATCAGCCGAATTCGCAGAACTCGTCTACCTGAGCTCTTCGGGCGGCGCGGATCTCTACCCCACGCTATCGGCCCGCGAGCACCTCTCTTTCGTTAGGGAGGCGTGGAAATCGGCCGCCGACATCGACTCGCTCTGCGACTCCCTCGGAATCTCCCCATATCTCGACAAGCCGACCCGTAAACTCTCGACAGGAATGAAGCAGCAGGTAAAGCTTGCCATGGCGATAGCGACCGATTGCCCGTACCTCATCCTCGATGAACCGCTGAACGGCCTCGATCCGGGAAAACGGAAAACCTCCTGCGACGCGATGCGCAGCGAGGTGGCGCGGGGACGCAGCGTGCTCATTTCAAGCCATCTGCTCGACGACCTGGCAGACCTTACCAACTCGTTCTACTTCATCGAGGCCGGCACGCTCGTGGAAAAGATCAAGTCGTCCTCGCAGACGCTCAAGCAGGAATACCTCGATACATACGAGGGAGGTGAATGACATGATAGGCAAGAGCTATGCAAAGATAGCGATTGTTGGCTTTGTGCTTTGTCTTGCAATGGTGCTATGTGCATCATTTGCAAGGTATAGGTCCGAGCAGTCGTTCGTCGATGGCGCTGAAAATGGGTTTGGCATAGACGGGATGTATGCCAACGATGGCGCGACCAGGCCGTCTATGGCGATTCTTGCAGGCGAAGACATGGAATGGCAAATCTGTAATGACGATGGCTCTTGTCTGAGTGGTCGTTTGGCCGCAACGAGCGACCCGAATTCGTTCGATCTTCTCGACAATAATGGATCGGATTGCGGTTCAGTTCACCTGTCGTATGCATCACGAGATGGGATGGATGGCATTCTCTACGTCTCCCACGAGTCTGGCGATTTCAAGATGCGAAGGACTAACCGAGTGCCGGCTTTTTTCGAGGAGTGAGAATTCCCGGCGGTCTGCCGATCAGGCCGCCGGGGTATTGAACCCCGCATTCATCCGTACACACACGGATGAATGCGGGAAGTGTCCGGATGAAGTTGATAATCAAGGAAACAAAGCCGTTCTGCCTGGGACGGCTTTGGCTTGGACTTTAACTACAACATCGCAATCGACACTTATCAGCTCGCGCAACGCGCATGGCCAAATCTCGGACGCTGGTGCTTGGAGGACCTTCGAGATTTACTGGACATCCAAAACGACGACGCACACCGCGTGCTCGCCGACTGCGAAGACGAGATGGCTGTCTTCAATGCGATCAGAAACGGCGTGAAGTCCGGAGAGCTTTCTGTGGAACCGCCGCGCCGTCGCGCGAGCCGACCGGGCAACCCGGGCAATCTGGTCCCGGCTCTCCCGGTCGTATTCCTACGATATCGCCCCTAGATCACCAATGTGTCAGATAAAGAATGAGGCAATGGCTATGATCACGCCTACGGCAGATGCAACGACTGCGCCTTTTTTCCTCTCCTTTAGTCCGACGAATAGGGTTGCCGTAAAGTAAAGGGCGGAAATGCAGGCTATGGCAAGCGAAACGAGTTCCTTGGGCGGTTTCAGCAAAAGGTCGCTAGCAAAGAGTAATGCAAGCAGGGCAAAGCCGATTGTGGTCAAGTATCTCGATTGATTTTGCGACTGCATGGCAACTGCCTTTCAGAACATGCAAGTGAAAAGTCGGTACGATGTCATTGCGGTTGCAAACAAGCCGCCGCCAGGACCGGTTGTCACGAGACCGGCGATAACTTCAGCGGTGCCAGCAAGGTAGGGATCGCGCAGGCAAGCCTCCTCCTTCGCGTTCAGCTTGACCTTGTGAGGGACGGTGCGGTTATTTGCAAATCCGTGAGAATCGCACCACGCCTTGGAATATGAATCCGTGCAGCGTCCGCGCTCAAAAAGGGATATATCGTAATTTTCGTCGTAGTTGTCTCCGACGTAGATCTCGCTGCTCTCGGCGGGAGACCCCTCGTCGGCATAGGCTGCCGCAACGGGCACAAATGGTGTCATGACAAGGGAGAGGCAAAGAGCTGCTGAGACGATGGAGGGCAGGCATTTCTTCATGGCTGGCTCCTTAATCTGGCCTTTGATAGTTACTTGATGTTGCCTCCTTCCGCTTTATATCCGTTGTATTTGGCGTATTTCTTTAATAAGGCAAGAGGTTCTTCCTCTCCTTCGGATAAGCCGATGATGTTTCCTTGATCATCCAGTATGAATACGGACGGAATATGCTCAAGTTCATATTGGTCATACACGGTCTTATCTTAATTTTTGCTGATGGCTCAGGCAAGGCGGGGCTTACGTTCGAGGCGACCAACAATGCCCTGGCCCTACAGAGAATAAACGCCACGAACACGCACGCCGGCGGCTGGGAGAAGTCCGAACTCCGCGGCCGCCTCAATACCGGCGACCTCTGGTCGCTTTTGCCTTGCGAACTCCAGTCCAAGGTGAAGTCCGTCACGAAGATGACCGACAACCTGGGCGGCGGCAAGGCAGGCACCCCCTCGGCCACGACTGACAAGGTCTTCCTGCTCTCGATGACTGAAGTCTACGGTGACCTCCAGTCTGACGGCGCCCAGTACGAGTTCTACAAATCCAAGGGCGTGACAACGTCGAACTATTCCAGTGCTTCGTCGAGCAGCTATCACTGGACTCGCTCCGTGCATCCGAGTAACTCCGCGTCCTTCCGCTGTGTCCACAGCAACGGCAGCTATGACTACTACAGCGCGACGAACATCTACTGCGTGTTCCCCGCCTTCTGCTTTTAGCCTCATCTGCAACCAATGAAAAGCCCGTGCGATTCTGCGCGGGCTTTTCATTTGGCAACCAAACGAACGATTCTCGTCTTGAAGCATAGTTATCGGTTTGAGTAGAAATGGGGTCACACAGCGGCTCTCAGAGCGCCAGCCGAACTCTCCCGCCATTACCGCTGCGGCATCCTCGTATGGAGCCCATCCTGCTTGGCGTTTCGTTGCAACAGCCAACTTGTCCACCGATCAAGTAAACCACTGGAATAAAAACAGCGACACGCTTGTTCGTTACAGTCGTTATATCTGTGTGAATCGCCGCGATAAATGCCGCCAATTCTCGGCGTGTACCTGCTGCGCGTATGTAGAATCATATCGCGCTAATAAATCGGCTCAAGCGCGTGCAAAACACGCAAGTAACCGCACAAAGCGATTATCGCGCAGGTAGATTTTTGGCACCCTGTTGCTTAATCAAAATTAAGCAATTGCTTAAAACAAAAAAGGTCAGGCACTAGATGCCTGACCTGCAAACTTCTGGTCGGGACGACTGGATTCGAACCAGCGACCCCTTGACCCCCAGTCAAGTGCGCTACCAAGCTGCGCCACGTCCCGAAGCTTTTGTTTGTTGCTCTGCTCTCGCTCGCAACAGGGAGTATATTAACCCGAAACTTTAGCCTTGTGCAAGAACTTTTTTACAAATTTTGAAGCAAGTCCAAAATTGTATCTGCGAGCTGGGGTTTTGTTAGCACCGGAAGTTCTTGCGTGCCCGTTGTGCTCACAATCCAGGCCTTGTTGGTATCGGTTCCAAAGCCCGAATCGGCGCGCGAGACATCGTTGGCGATAATTACATCGCAACCCTTGCGGGCTAATTTGTGCTCGGCGTACTCGACAACGTTATCGGTCTCGGCCGCAAATCCGATCACGCATCGCTCGCCTTTCTGACGCGAGAGCTCGGCCAAAATATCGACCGTCTCGACCAGTTCGATGCGATCGAGGCGTTCGTTGGCCTTTTTGAGTTTATGGTCCGCAGGGGTGGCGGGGGTATAGTCGGCGACGGCGGCCGCGCAAATGGCCGCATCGGCCGTCTGGAAGGCGCTCAGCGCCGCCTGCAGCATTTCTGCGGCGGTCTGCACGCTTACGCACGCCACGCCGCGGGGAACGTCGAGCGATGTCGGTCCCAGTACGAGTGTGACGGCGGCGCCGCGGCGAGCAGCCTCCCCCGCCAGGGCGATGCCCATCTTGCCCGACGAGCGGTTGCCGATAAAGCGCACCGGATCGATCGGCTCATGCGTAGGCCCGGCGGTGATTACGATGCGCTTGCCCGCCAGATCCTGCGGGACGGGATTGAGCACCTCACAGATAGCCTCGACGATGTCCTCGGGCTCGCTCATGCGTCCCGTGTCCACGTCGCCGCATGCAAGGTAGCCGCTGCCCGGACCCACCACGTGGACGCCGCGGTCGCGCAGCGTGGCCATATTGGCCTGCGTCGCCGGCGCCTTCCACATGCCATTGTTCATGGCCGGCGCGATCACGATGGGTCGCGGCGTTGCCAGCAGCGTGGTGGAGATGAGGTCATCGGCGATGCCGTTGGCCATTTTGGCGATGATGTTGGCCGTCGCGGGCGCCACGACCACCAGATCGGGCTCCTGCGCCAGCGAAATGTGGTGGATGGGGTCGGAAGGATCGTCGAATAGCCCAACCGCGACCGGCTCGTTGGTGAGCGCGCGGAAGGTAAGCGGCCCCACAAACTCCGTGGCATGCTCGCTCATAACGACTTTGACACGTGCGCCGCGCTTTTGCAGCAGGCGCACGATGTTACACGACTTATAGGCGGCGATCCCGCCGGTAATGCCCAGCAGGATCGTTTTTCCCTCAAGTTGCATTAAATTATTGGGCGCCGCCATCGTTTAAGCTTCCTTGCTCGGGAGCACCAGCAGGCGGTGGCAATACGGGCAATGCGTGATCTCGCTGCCGTCGTGGTTCAGGTCGCTCATGGACGATGCCTGCAGCGCGGTGTGGCAGACCGTGGGAATGTTGCCCTGGATGGTCTCGACGGCCAAGCCGCGGAACTGCTTGAGCAGGCGCTCGTAGTCGGTGAGCACGTCGGCCGGCAGCGTGGCGGCAAGAGCAGTGCGCTCCTTAGTGGCGGCATCGATCTGAGCCTGGAGGTCTGCGGCCTTGGCACGAGCAGCCTTGGTATCGGCCTTCACGCCCTCCTCGAACTTGGCGATGATTGCCTGTGCACGGGTCTCGCGGTCGAGCGCCTCTTTGTGGGCGACAACGACGTCCTTGCGGGTGTGCTCAATCTTGTCCAGACGCTTGGCCAGGGTGGCAAGCTCGTTCTCCAGGTCCTGAACCTCGCGGTAGTCGGAGCCGTCGACGTGGCGTTTCTTGGCGGCCTCGATGGCGTTGTTGGTCTGAATCTCGGTGGTGTTGAGATCGTCGAGCTCAATGTCCAGGTCCTTGCGCTGGGCGTAGAGCTTGGTCATCTCGGACTTGAGCTTCACATAGGTCTTGCGCTTGGAAGCGAGCTCCTTGAGCTCCGGCATATTGGCAAGTTCGCTCTTGTTGCGGGCGAGCTCCAAATCGATCTGTTGCAGCTTGAGTAGCGTAGCGCCGGCGCTCATAAGTTCTCTCCTTTTGTCACAGTCCACCATTGGCAAGGGTTCAGTATTTTAATCGTATGACGGGGGTCGACCCCGGCGTCACTCACAGAGTTCATCAAGATATCCACGAACGGCTCCTCGGAGCGATCGTGGCCGAGCAGAATTACGGGCAGTCCACGCAGGGTAAGGTCCTGCGCTACGTGGTAGCCAGCCTCTCCGGTCACAATAACATCTGCGCCTGCGGCGATGGCAAGCTCACCAAAATCGCCGAGGGAACCGCCCAGAATGGCTACGGTGTGGCACGGGTGATCGGCCTCGCCCCACACGCGCGGGTCGCTGCCAAACGCCGTGGCGGCGCGTGCGGCAAGGTCACGCAGACTGCAGGGGTCGTGGAGGGTCGCAAGTGCGCCCAGGCCGGTGAGCTCAGGCTCGTCCACATGCTCCAACGAGCTCACGGGC
Source organism: uncultured Collinsella sp. (assembly GCA_958415525.1). Taxonomy (GTDB): domain Bacteria; phylum Actinomycetota; class Coriobacteriia; order Coriobacteriales; family Coriobacteriaceae; genus Collinsella. The sequence goes on from CATYZE010000032.1 coordinate 8,287, forward strand.
TCAGTGCCCAGCAGCTCACTCAGGCGAACGCGCGCTTCGTGCGAGCGGTCCAGGTTGGTGTGAAGCGAGATGATGCTCACGCCGCAACGAGCTGCCTCGTACAGCGCGGCGCTGCACTGGGGACGCGCGGAATCGGCCGGACAAAAGACCTCGGGTGCCTTGATATAGATGGGATGGTGCGTCAGCAGCACGTTGGCGCCGGCCTCGAGAGCGCGGTGCACGTTGGCCTCGGTCGCGTCGAGTGCGCAGGCAACACCGGTGATCTTTGCAGCAGGATCTCCCACAGATAGCCCAACATGATCCCAGCCCTCGGCGTACGCCTTGGGGTAGCGCGCCAGCAGCGCACGTTCAAGCTCGGAGACAATCATGCGGCGCCTACGATCGTGAGCAGCGTCTGGGCAAAGTCGTCCAGATCATCCGGATTCACGCGGTCATCAAACGAGATGCGCAGCGAGCCCAATGCCTGCTCGCGACCAATGCCCATGGCGCTGAGCACGTGGCTCGGGTCCATGTTGCCGCTCGAGCAAGCCGATCCGGCCGAAACCTCAAAGCCGGCGGCATCGAGCTTGATGATGAGCTCCTCGGAGTCCATGCCGTCGACGTAGATCGACACCATGCCCGGCAGGCGATCGGCCTGTGCGTAGTCGCCCATGGTGGCATGAATACGCGGATGGGCCGTAAGCATGGCGTAGAGCTTGTCGGACAAGGTCTGCAGTTCCGCGCGCTCCCGGGCCACGTGGGGCGCCAGCGTACTGGCGGCAGCGGCAAAAGCCAGCTGCGTGCGCAGATCCTGCGTACCGGCGCGACGGCCGGCCTCCTGTCCACCGCCAAAGATGCGCGGACGCAGCGGCGTACGGTTCTTAAGGTAGAGAGCGCCGGAAGCCACAGGGCCGCCGATCTTGTGCGCGGCAACGGTCATGGCGTCGACGCCCAGCTCGGTGACATCGAGCGGAATATGCAAGTAGCCCTGAATGGCATCGGTATGAAACAAGGCGCCGACAGCATGTGCGGCGGCGGCCAGCTCGCGGATGGGCTGCACCACGCCGGTCTCGTTGTTGGCGACCATAATGCTCACGAGCGCCACGTCGTCGCCTAGCAGCTCGACAAGCGTGGCAGGCTCAATGTAGCCCGCGCGGCAGGGCTGCACCAGGTCGACCGTAAAGCCGGCGGCGCGCAGCAGCGGCAGGTTGTCCAGAATCGAATCGTGCTCGATGGCCGAAACGATGACGCGATCGCGCTTGCGATCGCGTTGACGAGCTCCCTCGGCAAGACCGAGCAGCGCCAGCTGGTTAGCCTCGGTGCCGCCGTTGGTAAGGATGATCTCGGACGGGCGAACGCGTACGCCAAAGCTGCGGGCGATCTCGCGACGGGCGACTTCCAGGCGTGCGGCGGCCTTGCGGCCGAGCGAGTGCAGCGAGTTGGGGTTGACGCCGGCAAGCTCGCTGTCGTCGTACTCGCGCTGCGCAAGGAGCGCCTCGGCGCGCATGGGCGTCGAGGCGGCATAGTCAAGATTCACGGGTATGCGGTTTTGACCTGCGGTCATAAGGGTTTATGCCTCCTGTGCGGCCTCGTTGCCCAGCTTCTGCAGCAGCGCAACCTCGGCGGCGGGATCTTCGGACTTAAATACGGCGGAGCCGGCCACGAGCACGTTGGCGCCAGCCTTGACGACCTCGGCGATGTTCTTGGAAGAAATGCCGCCATCGACCTCGATCAGGGGCGACACGCCGTGGCGCTCGCACATGGCCTTGAGCTCGTGCAGTTTAGCGATGGTGCCCGGGATAAAGCTCTGTCCGCCAAAGCCGGGGTTCACGCTCATCAGCAGCACCATATCGACGACGTCGATGATGCTCTCGAGCACGCACACGGGGGTGGCGGGGTTGAGCACCACGCCGGCCTTGACGCCGCGCTGCTGCAGATGGGTAAGCGTGCGGTGCAGGTGCGTGGAGGCCTCGTAATGCACGGTGATCATATCGGCGCCGGCGTCGGCATACCAATCGACCGTCTCGTCGGGGTTCGACACCATCAGGTGCGCGTCGACCGGCACATCGGTGGAGCGCTTGACGGCCTTGAGGATGTCGACGCCAAAGGTAAGATTGCCGGTAAAGTGACCGTCCATAACGTCGAAGTGCACGTAGTCGGCACCGGCGATCTTGTCGAGTTCGCCCTTGAGGTTGGCCATGTCGGCTGAGAGGACGGACGGAGCGATTTTGATGGAACCCATGGTAGAAGCCTTTCTGCGCTAGTCAGTGAGTCCGTAGAACTCTTGGGAGGGGACGCGGTCGGTAAGAATCTCGAGCGCCCTATCCAAAGTAACACCGTTGTAGAGCGTTTGCTCCACGGCAAAGGTGAGCGGAATGTCTACGCCCAGTGAACGGGCGAGCTCGCTTACGCTGCGGGCCGCGACGGCACCCTCGACCACCATATGCGTGCGCGTCTGGTACTCGTAGAGCGAAACGCCGTGGGCAAACTCGAAGCCAAAGGTGCGGTTGCGCGAATGCTCGGAGGTGCAGGTGGCGATAAGATCGCCCATGCCGGCGAGTCCCATGCAGGTCATGGCCTGGCCACCGCGGGCGTGCACCAGGCGGCTGATCTCGGCCAAGCCGCGCGTCATGATGAGGGCGAGCGTGTTGTCGCCCGCGCCCGAGCCGGCGGAGATGCCGCACACGATGGCGATGACATTTTTCATGGCGCCGCAGACCTCGACACCAGTCATGTCCTGCGACAGGTAGATGCGGAAGGCCGTGGAAAGCAGCAGCTCCTTAAAGGTCTCCCCCACCTGCGTATCTTCACTAGCGATGACAGCGGCCGAAAGCCCACCGCGGCAGATTTCCTCGGCATGGTTGGGACCCGAAAGCGCCGCCACACGCCGCTCGTTGCCGATCTCGCTGGCGATGACCTCGCTCATGAGCAGGCCCGACTCGGGCTCGATGCCCTTGGTGAGGCACAGAACCGGCGTCTCGTCCGCGATGAACGGCGCCGCCTGGTGGCAGACGTCGCGCAGATGCGTCGAAGGCACGGCAAAGATGATGGCCTCGACGCCGTCGAGCGCTTGTGCCAAGTCCGTCGTGGCGACAACGTTTTCCGGCAGCACGTAGTCCACCAGATAGCGCGGGTTGCGATGCTCGCCGTTAATGCCAGCGGCCGTCTGCTCGCTATGGGCCCACATGGTCACGCGCTCGGCTCGCGCGGCGGCAAGGCCAGCGACGGCAGTTCCCCAGGAGCCGGAGCCAATCAGCGCAACATTCATGACTCTCTCCTACTTATCGTCGGGTTCGGTGACGCGCTTGGTAAACGAGAGCTTGGACTCCTTACCCGTCATGAGCTTTTTGATGTTCGCGCGATGGGCCCACACCACGGTGATGCCGATCATCGCCATGCAAAACTTGAGGCCCAGGCTGCTGTACGGAAAGACCGCGCAGGCAGCGATGGGAAGACCGATGGCGGCGGCAAGCGAGCCCACCGACACGTACTTGGTGATGGCGACGGCCACGATAAACATGCCAAGCAGCGAAAGACCAATGGGCCAGTACCAGGCAAGAATCACGCCCAGGCCTACGGCGATACCCTTACCGCCGTGGAAGTTAAGGTAGGGAGAAAAGATGTGTCCCCACACGGCAGCCAGACAAATGACGCCGAGCATCCAATCGCCGGCGGCGCCGGGGGCCATGATGCTCACGGGGAAGCCATAGCCCACGCTTGCGATGAGCGGACGCGCGATAAGGACGCAGATGGCACCCTTAAGGCAGTCGAGCAGCAGCGTAAGCGCGGCCACCTTGGGGCCGGCCACGCGCAGGGCGTTGGTGGTGCCGATGTTGCCGGAGCCCGCCTTGCGAATGTCGGTGTGGTTAAACACGCGGCCCAGGATCAGGCCAAACGGAATCGCTCCGATAAAGAACGAGACCACGGCGCAGATGGCGGTCAGCAGGATCGGATTAAGCATCCTTTTGCTCCTTCTTCCTAAAGAAGAGTCGAATGGGCGTACCGGCGAAGTCGAAGGTCGAACGCATGCGGTTCTCCACGTAGCGCTGGTAGGTGTCGTTGACCAGGTCGCTGTGGTTGACGAAGAACGTGAACGTCGGCGGGTTGACGCCCGTCTGAGTCACGTAATGCATGCGCAGGCGGCGCTTGCCGTCCACCACGGTGTGGCCAAACTCGCGCAGGTCGGTGAGGAACGTGTTAAGGCGCGAGGTGGAGATCTTTTGCGAACGCGTCTTCTCGGCCGCGTCGACCATCGCCCAGATTTTCTCGACGCTGCGACCGGTCAGGGCCGAGATGCGCAGGTACTGGGCCCAGGGAGCCATGACGCCCAGACGGCGGTCGACGGTCTCCATGCAGGCCTCGCGCTTGCGGTCATCGTCGAGCAGATCCCACTTGTTGAGCAGCACGACGATGGCGCAGCCGCGCTCGATGGCCAAGCCCATGACCTTCTGGTCCTGCTCGGTTACGCCCACGGAGGCGTCGACGACGAGCAACGCCACGTCGGCGCGGTCGATGGCGCGCAGGCCGCGAACCATGGAGTAGTACTCGATGTTCTCGTACACGGTGCTCTTCTTGCGAATGCCCGCGGTGTCGACCATACGGTAGTGCTTGCCGTCGCGCTCGACGACGGTATCGATGGCGTCGCGCGTGGTGCCGGCGATGTTCGAGACGATGGAGCGGTCGGCACCCAGGATGCGGTTGAACAGCGAAGACTTACCGGCGTTGGGGCGGCCGATGATGGCGACGTTCAGGGCGTCAGGGAACTCGTCGGCGACCTCGTCCTCTTCCTCCGGCAGCAGCGCCACGATGTCGTCGAGTAGGTCGCCCGTGCCATGACCGTGCAGGGCCGAGAGCGGCGTGGGCTCACCGATGCCGAGCGAATAGAACTCCCAGATGTTGTCATTCTCGCGATCGGGGTTGTCGAGCTTGTTCACCAGCAGAAAGACTGGCTTGTCGCAGCGCTTGAGCATGCGGGCGACCGACTCGTCCTCCTCGGTGACGCCGGTGCGGCCGTCGACCACAAACAGGATGACGGCGGCTTCCTCGGCGGCGGCGAGTGCCTGGTCGCGGATGGACGTGGCAAAGACGTCGTCGCTCTTGAGCGGCTCGATACCGCCCGTGTCGACGATGGTGAACTCACGGCCGTTCCAATCGGCCGTGTGGTATGAGCGATCGCGCGTGACGCCGCGGGACTCGTGGACGATGGCGTCCGAGGTCTGGGCCAGGCGGTTGACGAGCGTGGACTTGCCCACGTTAGGGCGTCCGACGACGGCGACGATAGGTTTCATCTGCTCTCCTTTAATGGGTAGGGTCAGCGGAATTAGTAGAGTCGGCAGGCACAATGCCAAGGATGTGCTCCAGGGTATCGAGCAGCTCATGCGGCATGGTTGACACCACATGAACCTCGGCGCCGCGACTGGTAAGGCTTGCGAGTAAATCGTCACGATGATACTCGTCAAGCGTCATGCCGTCAGCGTTGAACATGAGCTTAGGCACAAAGAGCATAACCCCCGACAGGTCTTGCGGCAGCTGCTCCAGGATGTCGCTCGCGACGATGAGGCCGGTTACGTCCACGTTGCCGCCAAAGTAGCGGTTTTTGATGGCTGTGACGGTGCCGGCGAGGCCGTGCGGCGATTCCACAAAGCGCGCGACCGTATCGCGCGCGCTGGCGCCTGAGAGGCACAGCAGACGCTGGCTGCGGGCGGCGATTGCCTCGCGAACGCGGGCAAGGCGCTCGGCATCGGCGGCAAGAACGCTGTCGGTCTCGTCCAGATACGAGCGAATCATGCCGATGCCGTCGTAGTACTGCGGGTAGCCGTCGTAGAAATCGGCCTCGGGCGGCTCGATGCCGGCGTCCAGGTAGAACTCGTCGCTCATCTGGAAGGTGTGGCGGCCAAAGCGCTCGTAGGCGCGATTCTGATAGGGCCGGATCATGGCAATGGTCTCGCGTGCCAGCTCGGGCTTGTCGCTATAGGACCAGCTAAAACGGTTCTGGTGCTTGGTGAAGCCGAGTGGCACGATACCCAGGCTCGTGATCTGCTCGTGCTCCTCGCAATAGCGCAGGGTCTTTTCCAACTCCTCGCCGTCGTTCATGCCGGGGCACAATACAATCTGCGCGTGAATCTCGATGCCGGCGGCCATGATGGCCTCGAGTACGTCCATGCCGCGCTGGGCGTTACGGCCCATCATGCGGCGGCGAACGTCGGGGCTCACGGCGTGGACCGACACGTTCATCGGACTCATGTTGCGGTCGATGACGTTTTGCACGTCTTCGTCGGTGAGGTTTGTGAGCGTGACAAAGTTGCCCTGCAAAAAGCTCAGGCGGTAGTCGTCATCTCGAATATAAAGCGTGGAACGACCGCCCTTGGGCAGCATCGTCATAAAGCAAAACACGCAGGCATTTACGCAGGTGCGCATGCCATCGAAGATGGGGCCATCGAACTCCAAGCCCCAGTCTTCGCCAGGAAAGCGGTCGAGCTCCACCGGGGTGACGGTATTATCGCGCGGGTCGAAAACCTCCAGCTCGACGGCGTCGTCGTCTGCCTCCCAGAGCCACACGATCATGTCGGTGAGTCGCTCGCCATTGACCGTGAGCACGCGCATGCCCGGCTCGATACCCACATCCCATGCGGGCGACTCGGGACGCACGTTCTTAACGAGCGCGCCTTCACCCGGCTCGGGGTCGCGGCTGCGCCCGTAATCGGCCACCTCGGCGGCGTATGCGGGTACGGTCTGGTCCATGGTTAACGGCAAAGCTCCTTGATGCGCGCAACGGCGCGTTCGATGTGTTCTTGCGGGGTGGAGGCCCCGGCGGTGATGCCGATGTGGTCAGCGTCGGCAAACCATGCGGCCTCGAGCTCAGCGGCTTCTTCGATATGGTGCGTGTGCTCGCAGGCGTCGGTGCAAATCTGCGCCAGACGGCGCGTGTTGCCCGAGTTCTTGCCGCCAACGACGACCATGCAGTCGCAGCGGTTAGCCAGTGACGCGGCTGCCTGCTGGCGCTCGCTCGTAGCGGCGCAGATGGTGTTGATCACGCGCAGCTCCTGCACACGCGGGGTAATGGCGGCCACGATCTCGGCCAGGTTCTGCGCGGTCTGGGTGGTCTGCACAACCAGACCCACCTTGCCCTTGAGTGGCAGCGCGTCCGCATCGGCAGCGCAACTCACGACTTGAGCGTCATCACCAGCGTGGCCCAGAATGCCCTCGACCTCGGGGTGGCCCGGCTCGCCCACGACGATTACGCGGTAGCCCTCGCGCACCAGGCGCTCGGCCGCCACATGGACCTTCTTCACGTAGGGGCAGGTGGCATCGACCACGGTAAGGCCACGCTCGCGAGCGGCATCGATCACCTGCGGCACCACGCCGTGCGCGCGGATGATCACGGTGCCCGATGCGGCGTCGTCCAGGGTCTCGGCCAAGCCCACGCCCGCTTCGGCAAGCTCGCGCACCACGATGGGGTTATGGATGAGCGGGCCCAGGGTGTGGACCTGCGCGCTCTCCCCTGCCTGCGGTGCGGCGGCCAGCGCCATGTCGAGCGCGCGCTGCACGCCGTAGCAGGTGCCGGCATGCGCGGCGATTTCTATGGTGGGGACGACCTCCTTAGCGGCGGCCGCAGCGGTATTCATGACGTTCTCACCCATGGCTAGAACCTGCCCGGATGCTCGTCGCACAGCTCGTCGCGCATAGTGTAGACACGGCCCATGGCCTCGGACTCAAACCAGGCCAGGCGCTCCGTGCGCTTGAGCCCGGCTGGTGCGTCGGAAAGCGAGACGGCCTTGCCGGCACGGATCCAGCACTTCTTGGGACGCATGAGCTTTTTGCCCTTGGGCGTAATGTCGGACCAGCCGCAGATGGCGAGCGGGTTGACGGGCGCCTTGCCCATCTGGGCGATGAGCGCAAAGCCGCCGTGGACCTCGGGCTTGATCTCGCGCGAGCGGATGCGCGTGCCCTCGGGGAAGATCAGGACGTCCTCGCCGCGCTGCAGCGCATGCTGGGCGGCGCGCAGGCACTTCATGTCGGCGGTGCCGCGCTCAACGGGAATACCGCCCACGCGGCTAAAGGCCCAGCGCACAATCTTGGTCTTGGCGAACTCCGACTTAAAGATGGGACGGATGCGGCGGCCGCCAAAGAACAGCGCCGTCTCAACGGCCAAGAGTTCGGCCATCGAGGTGTGGTTGCAGATGACCACGCTGCCGCGGCCTTCCTGGCGTTCAAACAGCAGGTCGGCGTCCTCGACCTTCCAACGCCACATGAGCTTGGAGAAGGCCCACAGAATAGCCATGACCACCACGACGGTGCCGCGGATGAGCGCCGGGAACTCGGCGTAGGGGGCGTTGTAGTAATCCTCGGGCGTCTGTTTAAACAGGCGCATGGGCTACCTCCTTTGGTTGATGAGGTCCTCGATAATGCGGACGACCTCATCGATGGTGTGGGCGGTGGAGTCGACGTGCACGGCGTCCGGGGCGGGCACGAGCGGGGCGACCTCGCGGCTGCTGTCAAGCTTGTCGCGCTGCTTGAGGGCGTCGAGGGTCTCGTCGACTTCGGCCTCGAGTTGCGCGGGCGTGAGCGGCTGGGCGTCGTTTTGGTGACGCTGCAGCACGCGGCGGCGGGCGCGCTCGCGCGGGTCGGCGGTCAGGAAGACCTTGACCTGCGCGTTGGGGAACACGACGGTTCCGATGTCGCGACCCTCGGCCACGATATCGCGGTTCTCGGCGGCGCGGCGCTGGTGAATGAGCATGGCGGCGCGCACGCCCGGGTAGGCCGAGACCTTGGACACGTTTGCGTCGACCTGCGGGGTACGAATGGCGGCCGAAGCGTCTTTGCCGTCAATGGTCAAACGCGTATCCTCGCCGGTGCCGTTGGTAAAGCGAATCTCGATCTGCTCGGCGAGGGCGTCGATGGCCGCCTCGTCGTCCAGATCGATGCCGCGGTCGAGCGCGGCGAAGGTGACGGCGCGATACATGGCGCCCGTGTCGAGCTTGTTAAAGCCCAGCTGGCGGGCGATCTCCTTGGCGATGGTAGACTTGCCGGAACCGGCGGGGCCGTCGATGGCGACGATCATGCAATGCTTCCTTTCGATGGTTGACGTGCTGGTATGGTTCGCGGGCGCTGGGGCGCGGCGGGTTGTCTAGCCCGTGTAGCGCTCGCGGTAGGTGTTGCGCTTGGGTGCGGAGCCGTGGCTGCCGTGGTGACGCGTGCGGGTCGCGGCGTTGGTCGCCGCCGCGCCGGCGCGCTTGCCGACGGCCTGCTTGGGCGGGATGCCGCCGGCCTTGAGGATCTGCACCTCGCGGTCGGTGAGCTCGCGCCATGAGCCCTTGGCCACGCCCTCGAGCTCAAGGCCGGCAAAGTTGCAGCGATGCAGGCGGATTACCGGATGGTGGATCTTGCTCAGCATGCGCTTGACCTGGTTCTTGCGACCCTCGCGGATGATGACCTCCACGGCGGTGGTACCGGGCTTGACGCCTTGCGGTGCCACAGCCTCTGCCTCGCGCGCGTTGATGACGCGGCAGATCGCCGGCTGGCACAGGCCGTCGTCGAGCTCGATGCCACGGCGGAGCGGTCCCAAGTCGCGATCGGTCAGGTGGCCGTCCACGAGTGCTTGGTAGGTCTTATAGACATGCTTGCTGGGGTGCAGCAGGTCCTGCGACAGGTCGCCGTCGGTGGTAAAGAGCAAAAGGCCTGTGGTGTCGCGGTCCAGGCGACCCACCGGGAAGAGCCCCGGATAGCGGTCGCGCGGGACCAGGTCTGCCACGCAAGGTCGCTCCTGCGGGTCGCTCATGGTGGTGAGGTAGCCGGTCGGCTTGTAGAGCATCAAGTACACGGCGCCCTGGTTGAGCTTGACGGGCATGCCGTCGACCTCGATATGGTCGCGGTCGACGTCGACCTTGGTGCCCAGTTCGGTCGCGACCTGGCCGTTGACGGTCACGCGGCCGGCAGTCATCAGGTCTTCCGACCCGCGGCGGCTCGCCACGCCCGCGCGCGCCAAAAAGCGCTGCAGGCGCATGGTGTGCGGATAGACGGGCTGGGCGTCGGACTCGTGCGTATCCGCGTTGGGTACCGCAGCGCCGGCGCGCGTCTCCCCTACTTCGTTAGTCCTCGTCATGCAAATCCTCCGAGATCTCTTCGACGACCAGGGTTTCCAAGTTCTCGACTGCCTCAACATCTTCAACATCGGTATCGAGCAGTTCGCGCTCTTCGTCCAGGTCCTCGGCCTGCTCCTCGAGCGTGGACTGAATGCTGCGGCCGCTCAGGCGCTCGCGGATAAACTGACGCGACTGCTCGTCGGGGGCAAACTGCTCCAGATCGGGCAGGTCGCGGGTGGAGCGCAGACCGAACTTTTCCAAGAAGGCGTTGGTCGTGCCGTAGATGATGGCTTGACCGCGCTGGGGGTCGCGTCCGAGCTCGCGCACCAGACCTTTGTCCACGAGCGACGCGATGACGCCGTCGGAATTGACGCCGCGGATGCCCTTGACCACCTCGCGCGTCACGGGCTGGTGGTATGCGATGACGGCCAGTGTTTCGAGCGCGGCCTGCGACAGCTTTTGCGTGTCCCAGCTCAACACATAGGCCTCGACCACGTCGTGGTAGGCGGGGTGCGTAAACAGGCGCCAGCCGCCGGCGACCTCACGCAGCTGAAAGCCACGGTTGGCCTCCTCGTACTCAACCTTGAGCTCGGCGAGCAGCGATGCGCACTCGCCGGGGGCGATATCCAGTGCGCCGGCGAGCGCGGGCGCACTCACCGGGTCGCTCGACACCAGCAGCAGCGCCTCGAGGGCGCCTTTGAGGCTGTTTGCCTCCAGCGTTGAAAGGTTTGACATGGTTGGCCGCTCCTATTCGGTGAGCTCGGGGCCCTCGCCGGGCACGTAGGCCTCGGCGCCCTCGACGCGGTTGATCTGAATGGTTCCGAAGATCTCGTCCTGGCTCAGCGTGAGCGAGCCGCGCTTGGCGAGCTCCAGCATGGCCAAGAAGGTGACGACGAGCTGCTCGGTGGTGGCGTCGCCGTCCAGCAGCTCGCGGAAGGTGCAGGTTTGGTGCGACATGGTAAAGCGGTCGACCGAGGCCACGGTCAGGTCGAGCGGCACACGATGCGGCGCCACGTGCTCGGCCTCCAGCAAGAAGGTCTGTCGCTTGCCGTCCAGGTCGGCGCAGATGACGGCCAGGCCGCGCAGAGTGATGCCGGCCAGGTAGTCGGGCATAAGGCCCAGGAACTCGGGGTCGGGGCCGGCCACGCGCGGATGCATGCGGCTTTCGGCCTGCATGCGGGCGCCAAGGGCCGCCGCCGCGCCCTTAAACTGCTTGTAGGCGATCAGGCGCTGGATCAGGACCTCGCGCAGGGCGTCGCCGTCGAGCGCACTGAGCTCCTCGAGGTCTTCGTCGTCCTCGTCATCGTCGATGGTTTTGCTCGGGGCCTCCTGGGGCACCAGCGAGGCGGCCTTAATGTCCAAAAGGGTTGCCGCGACCAGCAGAAAGTCGCTCGCTACGTCCAGGTCCAGCGCCTCGATGCGCTCGGCCTCGGCGAGGTATTGCTCGGCCACCTCGCTAATGGAGATGGCGCCGATATCTACTTTTTGGCGGGTTACCAGCTGCAGCAGCAGGTCGAACGGTCCGCTGTAGACCTGCGTCGACACGCGATACGACATCTTCGACCTCCTTTGACGGCGCCTTCGCGGCGCGGTTTGGGTGCATGTTGCGACCGTTTTGCACGGTCGACCAGTAAGTTTACCTTAGATGCCGGCGATTGCGAAGCTGAGCAACTGCTCTGCCAGCGGATACACGGTAACGTCGAAATAGCGGCCGATCACGTCGATGCCAGTCCACATGGGCAGCAGATAGAGCACGATGATGAGGATGGGCATGGCATATTGCTGCAGACGGTAGTAGTTGGCGAGCGCTTTGCCTTTGAGGAACGGGACGATAATCGACGAGCCGTCGAGCGGCGGGATCGGGATGAGGTTGAAGAACGCGAGCGACAGGTTGACCACGATAAAGGTGGCGCCGAAGTTCATGATTTGGGACGCCGCGGCAAAGGACATGCTGGTGTAGAGGTTGCCATAGGCCAGGTGCATGAGAGCCGCGGCCAGGCACGCCAGCGCGATGTTCGATGCGGGGCCGGCAGCGCTCACCAGGACCTCGTCACGCTTGGGGTGCTTGAGGTTGTTGAGGTAGACGGGCACCGGCTTGGCGAAGGCGAACACCGGACCGCCGGCGGCAAGCATAAGCAGCGGCAGGATGATGGTGCCAAACGGGTCGATGTGGTTGAGCGGGTTGAGTGAGACGCGGCCGCGCGAACGGGCCGTCTTGTCGCCGAGCGCCCAGGCCGCGGCGGCGTGTGCGCTCTCGTGGATAACGATACCCACGATGACGGCGACGGCGCTGGCGAGCAAGTTCATGAAGTAGCTGCTGGACATGGCGCTTCCCTAGCGGACGCGGCGCGAGGCGCGCGTGAGCAGGTAGTCGGCTACAAACAGGATGACGGCGACGATGGCGTAGTCCAGGCGGAACACGCCGCCAAAGGGCGACGTGATGACGCCGTAGCCGGCAATGGCGCTCGGCAGTGCGCGTGAAAGCTCGACGACAAAGCCGACGATCTGCAGTTTGGCGGTCAGTCCGCTAAAGCACAGCAGCACGGTCATCGCGCTCATAAAGATGCCGCAGATGCGACAGGCGACGGCGATGATGCTCATCGCCACGGCAGCGGCTTTACGAGAGTTCACGCGCGGTCTCCTCCTCGATTTGGGTGGAAAGCTCGAGCCATTCGTCCTCGAGCTTGGGCAGCTCTTGCTTAAGGCCGTTATATTCCCCCAGCGCGGCGTTGAACTTGTCCTGATCGGCATAAAGTTCTTCGCTTGCCATCAATTCCATAAGCTCGTCATAGCGGGCGCGCTTTTTGTCGAGCTCGGTTTCGATCTTCTTGAGCTGGTTGCGCACGCCTTTGAGCTTTTTGTTGAGCGCGGCGCGGGCCTGGGCCTCGGCGCGCTTCTGCTCCTTGGTCTTTTTGCCTTCGGCCGGCTTGGATGCCGTGGCGGGGGTGTTGGCCTGGGCGGCGTTGGCGGGCTTGGCGCTCTTGCCTGCGGACGCCGCGTTCTCCCCTGCCGCCTCGGCGGCGGCGCGGGCTGCGAGGTCCTCGCGCTTGTAGAGGTAGTAGTCGTAGTCGCCGTCGTAGACCGTGACCTTGCCATCGCGGATGTCGATGACGCGGTTGGCCACGGCGCGCACCAGGTGCTCGTCGTGGCTGATCAGCACGATGGTGCCGGGGAAGTTTTGCAGGGCGTTCTCGAGCATATCCACCGAGTCGATGTCCAGGTGGTTGGTGGGCTCGTCCAGGCACAGGAGCGCCTCGGGGGCCACGAGCATCTTGGCCAGAGCCAGACGGGCCTTCTCGCCGCCGGAGAGGACGCGGACCTGCTTTTCGATGGAATCGTTGTCGCTAAAGAGGAAGGCTCCCAATAGGCTGCGCTGCTGCGGCACGGTCCACTTGGGCGTTACGGTGTCGATCTCTTGTAGGACGGTGTTGGACTCGGTCATGCCCTCGAGCGCGTGCTGGGCGTAGTAGGCCACGCCCACGTTGGTGCCCAGGTCGCGAGTGCCGGTAGTGGGCGGCTCCAGGCCGGCGAGGAGCTTCATGAGCGTGGACTTGCCAGCGCCGTTGGGGCCGACGAGTGCCACGTGCTCGCCGCGGTAGAGCTTGAGGTCGATGTCACTGTAGATGTGCTTGTCGCCGTAGGACTTGGATACGCCCTCCAGACCCACGACCATGTCGCCGGAGCGCGGCGGATCGGGGAACTTAAAGTCGATGTGCTTGTGGCCCTCGGGCAGAATGACGAGTTCCTTTTTGATCTGCTCAATCTTGCGAATGCGCTCCTGGGCCTGGGCGGCCTTGGTGGGCTTGTAGCGAAACTTGTCGACAAAGACCTGCATGTGGGCGATGTCGCGCTCCTGGGCGGCGCGCTTTGCGCGCATCTGCTCCAGGTTGTCTTCGCGCTGCTTGAGGTAGCTGCTGTAGTTGCCGGTGTAGGTGGTCACGCGGCGGTTCTCGAGGGCTGCGACGTGGTCGACGCAGGCGTCCATGAAGGCGCGGTCGTGGCTGACGATGAGGACGGCGCCGTCGTAGCTGGCGATAAAGCCGCGTAGCCACTGGACGCTCTCGAGGTCCAGGTGGTTGGTGGGCTCGTCCAGGAGCAGCAGGTCGGGGTGGCGCAAGAAGAGCTTGGCGAGCGCAATGCGCATCTGCCAGCCGCCGGAGAACTCGGAGCAGGGACGTTCGAAGTCGGTGACCTTAAAGCCCAGGCCGGACAGGATCTTGCGGGCGTTGCTCTCGAGCTCGTAGCCACCCAGGTGCTCAAAGCGGTCCTGGACCAGGCCGTACTCGTTAAGGAGGGCGTCGACATCCTTGCCCTGCTCAGAGAGCTCGGTGATCTGGGTCTGCAGCTCGTTGGCGCGCTCGCCCATGCGGCGGATTTCCTTGGCGGCCGCCATGACCTCGGCGAGGATGGTAGTGTCCTTGTGCTCTAGGTTGGTTTCCTGCTCTAGGTAGCCTACCTGGCAGTCCTTGGCGTACTGAACCTGGCCGGCGTCGGGGCTGTCGATGCCCATGATGATCTTGAGCATGGTGGTTTTGCCGGCGCCGTTGGGGCCCACGAGTGCGAAGCGCTCGCCGGGGTTAATCTGGAAGGACGCGCCGCTAAAAAGGACGCGCGCGCCGAAGCTTTTTTCGATCTTGTCGACCAGAAGGATCATGGTGCCGCCTTTGACCTTGAGTGCTGATATGAAAAAAGGCCCCAACTTGCGTTGGAGCCTCATTCAATGCTCGGGTGGAGACGAGGGGGATCGAACCCCTGACCTCTTGACTGCCAGTCAAGCGCTCTCCCAGCTGAGCTACGCCCCCGTGCGAAGAAGTACTATACGGGAACACGTGCGGCGATGCAAGGACATTTTTGGAAAAACTTTCGCCCGCGCCGGCGCGCGCGGAACACGACCCGCCCCGCACAACAGGGTTTCCTGTGCGCCGCCAGTCCCATTATCGGGTCCGATTGCGAACCGCCCCTCCTCTGCGCCTCAGAACTATGCCGGTTTACTACGATTAATCAGGAATGTTCGACCACGCACGCCTTTTCGCGCAACCGTCGGGCTCCCTACCTGCGGTTTTGCAAACGGAGAACACGCGGTGCTCGGGGTTCGCCGATACATCGTAGTAAACCGGCATGGTTTTGAAAAAGCATCAGGTTTATTTCACGCATAAATGAGTTGGAGCCCTGAATATAAGGCCTTAACTTTTTCTAAAACACGTCTTTTCTGCGACGCACCTAGATTAGCTGTTGTTTAGCATCAGACTTGATCTTGCGTTGTGCGGCTTGCTCGTGCATGGTAGTATTTCACGTCGTGAAGCGAAGAAATTAGGCCTGAGTTGCCTTATTTGAATTGCATTCACCGTCCATAAGGGCTCTTGGCGCAACGGTTAGCGCAGGGGACTCATAATCCCTGGGTTCTGGGTTCGAATCCCGGAGGGCCCACCAGAGTATTTTGAGGCCGGGCATTAGCCCGGCCTCTTTGTTTATTAGCGTTGCAAACTAGCTTTGCCATCCAGAGACGTAAAGTTATTAACATTCATATTCGTAATCAACAATGGGCATGTCGCCAAGTTGCTACCCAACCAACACAAGGCGTAATTCGTTAGATATAAAAAAGGCCCCAACTTGCGTTGGAGCCTCATTCAATGCTCGGGTGGAGACGAGGGGGATCGAACCCCTGACCTCTTGACTGCCAGTCAAGCGCTCT
>CATYZE010000033.1 GCA_958415525.1 uncultured Collinsella sp.
AACAGGAGGCCACTTAATGTGGCCTCCGTCGTGAGCAGGACTGTAGAGCAGGAAACTTCATCAGTGCCCGCCCCACGGGAAACCAGCGGGATAGACCAGTTCAGATGGGGCTTTAATGCATGGGTGGCCTGTATTGGTTCAAATGGGTATCATACTGTGGTTATTGCATCGACTCTGCGATGCATGTTTGTACGTTCCCGGCGGTCGGTTTGCCAGAAGCGCCCCGTCGGTTGTTCCAGACCCGTTTCGAAGAAAGGAAACCACACTAACCTATGGCAGCTAAAAAATCATCTCCCTTGAAGATCATCCCGCTCGGCGGTCTTGACGGCATCGGCAAGAACATGACGGTCTTCGAGTGCGGCGACGACATGGTGCTCGTCGACGCCGGTCTTATGTTCCCCGACGACTCCCAGCCCGGTATCGACCTGGTGCTTCCCGACTACACCTATGTTCTAGAGAACGAGGAGAAGCTCCGCGGTATCGTCGTCACCCACGGCCACGAGGACCACACCGGTTCGCTTCCGTATCTGCTGCAGGACCTCAACAATAAGGTGCCCATCTTTTCGAGCAAGCTGACGCTTGGCTTTATCGAGGGCAAGCTTTCTGAGTTCCGCATCCGCGCACCCAAGTTCCGCGAGGTCAAGGGCGGCAGCCATGTCAACCTCGGCGGCATCTCGCTCGACTTCTGCTCGATGACGCACTCCATTCCCGGCGCTCTGGGCGTGTTCATCCGCACCAACCAGGGTACCGTTATGCACACCGGCGACTTTAAGCTCGACCAGACGCCCATCGACGGCGTCACGCCCGACTATGCCGCTATCAGCCGCTTTGCCAAGCAGGGCATCGACCTGCTGCTTTCCGACTCTACCAACGCCACGGTTCCCGGCTTTACCAAGTCCGAGGCCGAGGTTGGTCCCAACCTGCTGCACGCCATCAAGAACGCGCCGGGTCGCGTGTTCGTCGCGTCGTTCTCGAGCCACATCCATCGTTTGCAGCAGATCTGCGATGCCGCCCGCAAGTGCGGTCGAAAGGTCGTTGTGACCGGTCGTTCCATGCTCACGAACACCCGCGTGGCGCGTGAGCTGGGCTACCTCAACATCGATGACGCCGATATCATCGATGCCTTCGATATTGATAACCTGCCCGACGATAAGATTGTCGTCATGTGCACCGGTTCGCAGGGCGAGCCGCTGTCGGCCCTGTCCCGCATGGCCAATGGCGAGCACAAGACGCTCTCCATTCACGAGGGCGATACCGTTATCCTCTCGGCAACTCCTGTTCCCGGCAATGAGAAAGCCGTCCAGCAGGTCGTCAACAGCCTGGCCAAGCTTGGCTGCGACGTGTGGGATAAGAACCGCGCTCTCGTTCACGTCTCCGGTCACGGTAGCCAGGAGGAGCTCAAGCTCCTGATGGCCATGGCCAAGCCCACGTACTTTATGCCGGTTCACGGTGAGGCCGTGCATCTGCGCGCCCATGCCCAGCTGGCCCGTAAGATGGGTCTCAAGGACGATCATATCTTTATCCTCGATAACGGCGACACGCTCGAGATGCGCGGCGGTATCGTCAAGCGCGGTACGCCCGTCGAGTCCGGCGTCGTCTACGTCGACGGCCTGCGTATCGGCGATACCGACCCCATCGTCCTGCGCGATCGCCAGAAGCTCGCCAATGACGGTATGGTCACGGCCGTTGCTATCGTCTCGCTCAAGCACAAGAAGATCGAGGCCATCGAGTTCTCGGGCCGCGGCGTCTCGTTTGCCATCGACGACCAGTTCTCCGAGGATGCCTCCGCATCCATTATGAAGACGATCGAGAAGGGCAAGTTCAGCTTTACCAGCAGCGGCTCCGATGCCATTCGCAAGGCCGTGCGCGATTCGCTCTCCAACTTCATTTGGAGCCGTACGCGTACCCGTCCGATGATCATCCCGGTTGTCATGGAGGTTTAGTTTGGCGCGCGGATCTGCACAAAACGCCAAAGGCAATAAAGCCAACAACCAACCGGCATCTGCTAAGGGTGCCGGTTCCCATCTGCGTGCCAATAAGGGCCATGAGGCAGACTTCGACGATTTTGAGCCCTTGGTCGAGCCTTCGGCCAATCGCGATATCGCCGGCGTGGTCATTGCCGTTTTGGCGATCGCGTCCTTCATTGCCGTGATCTCACCGGCAACAGCGCCCGTGACGGCTGCTGTTGCCGGGTTCTATCACCTGGGCTTTGGCCTGGGCGCCTACGTGCTGCCGATCGTCATCTTGCTGTTTGCCGCCACGCTCTTTTTGGGTGAGGACTCGCCGCTCAACGTGCGCTCTGTTGCGGGCGGCGCCGTGGTCTTTATCGCCGTCGTCTCCATTCTTTCGCTGATGGTGCCGGGCACGAGCGATTCGTGCGACCTTATGTTTACGCCGCAGAACCTTTCCGTGTCGGGTGGCTACATTGGTGCGTTTATTGCGAGTGCGCTGCAGAATGCCCTGGGTAAGCCTATCGCGATGGTGGTCCTGTTGGGTCTGTCCGTCGTTGGTTTTGTCATCATTGGCTTTTCGGTGGGTGGTGTGCTGCGCTCTGCCCGTAATCGTGCGGCAGATTTTGCCGAACGCCGTCGTGCCGATGTCAACGCCAGCCCTTGGGGTGACGACGAAGCCCTGTCGGTGCCCGGCGTTGCCCGTCCACACCTGAGCATTCTTCGTCAAAAGGGCTCCGATGCTGCCGTGACCACGGTCATGGGCAACGATGTGGACCCGGTTTTGGACGATGACGACGAGGACGAGGATCCGTTTGTTGACGTGTCCGATGCCGTGGATGCCGAGCGGGCCAAGACCACGCTGTTGCCGCGCCGCCATGCCAAGAAGGGCAAGGCCACACCCAAGTTGAATACAAGCGAGCCCGACCCGTCTTGGTCCGATAGCGAGATTGAGCTCACCGAGGGCGATGACGAGGACGACGAGGCTCCGATTGAGACCGCAAAGACAACTTTGCTGCCGCGTCGCCATGTAAAGCGCGGCCAGGTAACCGGCCAGCTTTCGATGGAAGACGACTCCGATAAGATCGACGAGTCCGAGCCGCCGTTTGCCGTGAATCCCGTCTCGGCCGCGCCTCAGATTCCCGACTTCCTAAAGCACCCCAAGGTTGCCGATGCGCCTGCCACGAGTGCTGTCGAATCGGCTGCGGCTCGTGATGGGGGAGTGGACGACGGCGCCGCAGGTAACGAGGGCGAAGAAGAGGACGGCCTCAAGCTTCCGCCGCTCGAAATCCTGCATGCCAACCCGCAGTCGGCTTCCGCTGCGTCTTCGGATAAGGAGCTGGAGCAGACCGCTGAGTCGCTGCAATCCACCTTGCTTGAGTTTGGCCGCAGTGCCCGCGTGGTCGGCTGGATCGCCGGCCCCACGGTGACGACCTTTAAGCTGCAACCTGGCGAGGGCGAGCGCGTGAGCAAGATTTCGAGCCTCGAGGACGATATTGCGCTTTCGCTCGCTGCCCAGTCGGTGCGTATCTTTGCCCCGATCCCCGGCACCTCGCTCGTGGGCATCGAGATTCCCAATCGCAAGCGCCAGAACGTCAATCTGGGCGACGTGCTGCCCTATGTGAAGGGCGGTCCGCTCGAGCTCGCTATCGGCCGTGACGCCGAGGGCACGCCGGTCGTCGCCGACCTCGCCAAGATGCCTCACCTGCTTATCGCCGGTACGACCGGTTCTGGTAAGTCGGTGATGATCAATTCCATCATCACGACCTTGCTCATGCGCGCCCTTCCCGAGGACGTTCGCCTGATTATGGTCGACCCCAAGCGCGTCGAGCTTGCGGGCTATAACGGTCTGCCGCATCTCTATGTGCCCGTGGTGACCGAGCCTAAGCAGGCCGCGAGCGCTCTGCAATGGGCTGTGTCCGAGATGGAGCGCCGCCTGAAGGTCTTCGAGCGTCTCAACGTGCGTAAGATCTCGACCTACAACGAAAAGCAGGCTGCTGGCGAGTTTGAGCATTACGACAACCCGCCGCAAAAGATGCCCTACCTGGTCATTATCATTGACGAGCTCTCTGACCTGATGATGGTCGCCGGTAAGGATGTCGAGGCCTCGATCGTGCGTATTGCACAGCTGGGCCGTGCCGCCGGTATTCATCTTATCGTTGCCACGCAGCGCCCCAGCTCCAACGTGGTGACGGGCCTCATCAAGGCCAACATCACCAACCGCATCGCCTTTAACGTCGCCACGGGCATCGACTCGCGCGTCATCATTGACCAGATGGGCGCCGAGAAGCTCACCGGTTTGGGCGACATGCTGTTCTCCAAGGTCGACTGGGGCAAGCCCCGCCGTATCCAGGGCTGCTTTGTCTCGGACGACGAAATCAACGAGATTGTCGAGTTCGTCAAGTCGCAAAGCGAGCCCGACTACCACGAGGAGATCCTGTCGGCTGTGGCGCCCGCTTCCATGTCCATGGCGGGTGGCGGCGGCATTGTCCGCACCGGAGTCGCTGAGCCGCAAGACGATGATCCGCTCATCTGGGAAGCCGCCCATATTGTGGTGGAATCGCAGCTGGGCTCCACATCTGGCCTGCAACGTCGTCTGAAGGTTGGCTATGCGCGCGCCGGGCGTATTATGGACATGCTGGAAGAAAAGGGTGTCGTCGGCCCGCCCGACGGTTCCAAGCCGCGCGAGGTCCTGTTGGACGAGGAGGGGCTTGCCGCGCTGGAATCTGTCGACGCCGAGATGGCACGTGAAGATCGTGAGTTTGGAGGATTCTGATGGCTGCACGCTTTGGTGACATGCTGCTCGAGCAGCGTCGCCGAATGGGCCTTTCCATTCAGCAGGTCGCCAACACCATCAAAATCAGGCCGCAGATCATCGAGTTTTTCGAGACCGGTAACTTTGCTTCGATGCCGCCGCGCGGCTATGCGCAGGGCATGATTTCGAGCTATGCTCGTTTTTTGGGCCTCAATCCGCGCGAGGTCGTCAATGCCTACTTTGACGAACTGATGGCATACGAACGCGAGACGTCGCAGCAGGGCGGTCGTTTCCAGGACGCCGCCGGCTACGTCAATTCGCGTTCCTCTGTCGATAACGGGCGCTTCCTGATGGTTCAGGGCGGTCGTTCGACTCGCTATGGACAGCGTCCTCAGCAGGCCGGTTATATTACCGAGACGGGTTCGGGCGAGGAGATTCGCTCGCAGCGTGACCGGTTCCGCAGTACGCCGATGCCCGAGGACCGTGCACTTCCCGCTGCCCGCGGCGTGGCGCGTGACCCTCGTGCCGGCTACGGCGACGGCGGCTATTCCGATCGCGGTCACCGTGGTATCTCTGCCGGTCGTGCTCGCGGCGGCTATGCGGACGCCGATACCACGCAGGTGACGCCGCGTCTTCGCTCTCAATCACAGCCGTATGGCCAGCGCTCTTCGGCTCCGCGTGCGGGCCAGCGTGGCTATCAAGGCCGCGGTGAACTTGCGCCCCGATCGGGTCAGCGCAGCCTTCAGGGCCAGGGTGGCTATCGCGGCCGTTCCGATAGCCATCGTGGCCGTATGCCTCAGGGAGGCGGCCGCAGCAGTTCCAGTCGTGGACGCGGCGGTTCCCGTACTCCTCAAAACAACGGTCTCGATCCGCGTATCGTCTACGCCGGCATCGGTGCCGTGGCGTTGCTGCTGATCGTGCTCATCGTGGTACTTCTGCGCGGCTGCGCATCTTCGACGCCCGAGACCACGCCCGAGACGCCCACTGCTACCAAGACGACGCCCAAGAAGTCTTCTAAGAAGACCGAAACGGTCGACGAGGACGAAGACACCGATGAGGCGACGGATGAGTCGACCGATTCGGACGCCACCAAGACGACGGCTAAAAAGGAAGAAAACGAGGTAACGAAGGTCAAGGTCTCCGTTGCCAAGGGAAAGACCGCCTGGATTGAGGTCAAGGTCGATGGCAAGTCGGTCTATGGCGCCCAGGCGACTGGCCCCTTTGAGCAGGAGTACACGCCTGAGTCCTCGATCGAGATCACCACGTCCAAGCCTTCCGATGTCACCGTTACCAAGAACGGCGAAAAGGTCCGTTACGATACCAAGACCTCGGGCGTGGCGCGTGTGACGATCACCGTTCCCAAGAAGGAGACGACTGGTTCCGAGAATGGTGAAAGTTCTGATGGTACCGACACCACCGATGGTACCGACACCACCGACGGCACCGATGCCCAGTCCACGGATGGCGCCGATACCGCAACTGACGGCCAGACGCCCACCGATTCTACCGACTATTCGTACGATAGCTACTAAGCCGCTCGTACGCGAAAGGAAACATCATGGCTAAAGATTCCAGCTTCGACGTCGTGTCCGAGGTCAACATGCAAGAGGTCGACAACGCCTTCCAGCAAACCACGCGCGAGATTTCCCAGCGCTATGACCTGAAGGATTCCGGCGCCACGATCGAGCTTTCGAAGGGCGACAAGCTCTTTACGATCAACGCCCCGGCCGACTTTGTCTCCAAGCAGATTATCGACGTGCTGAGCTCCAAGCTCATCAAGCGCGGCATCGACCTCAAGGCTGTCTCGTGGGATGCTCCGCAGGCGGCATCGGGCGGCACCGTGCGCGTGCTCGGCCATATCGTCGAGGGTATCGACCAGGCGACCGCCAAGAAGATCAACAAGGACATCAAGGACCAAAAGCTCAAGGTCAAGGTGACTATCGAGGCCGACAAGCTGCGTGTTTCCTCTGCTTCGAAGGACGCGTTGCAGACCGTGATCCAGTTCCTGCGCGACCAGGACTACGGCCAGCCGCTGCAGTTCACCAACTACCGCTAATATCATTCGAAAGGACTGCTCTCCAACATGGATACACCGTTGGGCTCCGTGCTCTACATCACCCTCGGGTGCGCTAAGAACGAGGTTGACACCGACCGCATGCGTTCTCTTTTGACCGCCGCGGGCTACGAGGAGGCATTCGACCCACAGGATGCCGATATCGCCATCGTCAATACATGCTCGTTCCTCGCCTCCGCAACGTCCGAGAGCATCGAGACCACGCTCGAGCTCGCCAACGAGGTTCAGGACGGCGTTCGTTCTTGTCCCATCGTCATGTGCGGCTGTGTGCCGTCGCGCTATGGCGACGACCTGCCCGATGAGCTGCCCGAGGTCGCTGCCTTTGTGAAGGCCGACGAGGAGGACGGCATCGTGGCGGTCATCGATGGCGTGCTGGGTGTCGAGCGTGAGATCGCTGCCTATATTCCGCAAGTCAAGCGCACTGTCGAGGGCGCCGTTGCTTACGTCAAGATTTCCGATGGCTGCAACCGCTTCTGCAGCTTCTGCATGATCCCGTATATCCGCGGTCGTTATCACTCGCGCAATGCCGAGAGCATTATCTCCGAGGTGCGCGACCTGGTTGCCGGCGGTGTGCGCGAGATCGTGCTGATCGGCCAGGACACGGGTATTTGGGGCACCGACTTTGCCGACGAAGACGTCACCGATGGCTCGCCGCGCAATCTGGCGCAGCTGCTGCATGCCGTCGCCGAGTCCGTGCGCCCGCACAACGTCTGGGTCCGCGTGCTCTATCTGCAGCCCGAGGGCATGACCGACGAGCTTATCGATACGATTCGCGATACGCCCGAGGTGCTGCCTTATATCGATATCCCCGTGCAGCACTGCGACGCGCGCATCCTCAAGGCTATGCGCCGTTCTGGTTCGCGCCAGGAGCTCGAGGACCTGTTCCGCGATCTGCGTGAGCGTATCCCCGGCATCGTGATCCGTTCCACGGCCATGGTCGGCTTCCCGACCGAGACCGACGACGAGTTCCGCGACCTTATCGACTTTATGGACACCGTCGGCTTTGACTACACGAGCGTCTTTGCCTACTCGCAGGAGGAGGGCAGCCTGGCCGCTAAGATGGAGGGTCAGGTCGATGAGGAGGTCAAGCTCGAGCGCGCCCAGGAGGCCATGGACCTGGCCGAGTCGCTCGGTTTTGCCGCCACCGCCGCACATGTGGGCGAGCGCGCCCAGGTGATTGTCGACGGCATCGAGGAGACCGAGGACGGCGCCGAGCTGATCGGCCATGCTTGGTTCCAGGCGCCCGATTCCGATGGCGCGGTGCACTTGGACGCCAGCGAGGCGTCCGTGGGCGATATTCTGACGGTCGAGTTTACCGATAGCTTCTGCTATGAGCTTATCGGCCATGTTGTGGAGTAGGAGAGCATCGTGGCAAACGAGAGCAATAAGGAACTGACGAGTGTTTGGACGCCCGCCAACATCGTGACGTGCGTTCGCATCGTCTTTATCCCGGTGTTCATGATCGTGTCGGCGCTTTCTCACACGAGTGTTGCCGGTACAGATTGGAGCACCTTCGACGGCCCGCTCGCCGCCGCTGCCTTCATTCTGTATGTGATCCTGTCGTGCACCGATAAGGTCGACGGCTACCTGGCGCGCTCGCGCAACGAGATTACCGATTTCGGTAAGTTCTTGGACCCCATCGCTGATAAGCTGCTCGTGTTCTCGGCCTTGCTGCTGTTCTTGGACTTTGGCACCGTGACGGTTTGGTCCGTGTTCATCATCTTGTTCCGCGAGCTGTTGGTAAGCGCCCTGCGCATGGTTGCGAGTGCCGCCGGCGTGGTCGTTGCCGCCGATAAGCTTGGCAAGTACAAGACGGCGACCACGATGGTCTCCATCTGCGGTTACCTGTGCGTCTTTGCGATGGCCGGCTTGCACCTTGGCCCGCTGGCGCTGACGCTCGGCATCTACTCGGTGTCGCGCTTCCTGTACGCCGTTGCCGTTGTCCTGACCGTTATCTCGGGCGCCCAATACTTCTGGAACTGCCGCAAGATCGTCTTTTCGATCTAGGTCCTGGTGGGTATGACGGACTCTTTTGATCAGATTTCCGCACATAACGAGGAGCTGGCGCGTCATATTGTCGAGCGCGCGAGCGCTCGGGGCGTGACGGTTTCGACGGCTGAGTCGCTGACAGCAGGTATGATCGCCTCGACGATTGCCGATATCCCGGGCGCCTCGGTGGTGCTGCGTGGCGGTGCGGTGACCTACTGCGATGAGATCAAGCATCGCGTTTTGGGTGTTGATCAGGAGACGCTCGACCGCTATACCGCGGTGTCGCATCAGACCGCGCGCGAGATGGCGGCGGGTTCGCTGGAGCTGTACCAGAGCGATATTGCAGTGAGCGCAACGGGTTATGCCGGCCCCGGCGGCGGCACTGAGGACGATCCGGCTGGCACTTTCTATATTGGCTGGGCGTATCGCGCGGCTGATGGGGAAGTGCCGGTCGTGGACTCTGTGCGCTGCCACTATGAGGGCGACCGTTCGTGTGTTCGTGCCCATGCGGTCGCGGAGGCATTGGGACGCATTGCCCTTGTGCTCAACTCTATGGAATAGACGTGTTTTCAGGGGCCTTAGGGCCCCTTAATTGTGGAGATAGGGACCCCTGACGAATTTAGCGTTTGCGCTGGTTATAGGTGTATTCTTGCCTTCCTTGTTCTTATTCGACCCTTTGTGGTCAAGCATTTGGTCAGTGTTTGGTCGGCGTTTGGTTGGGTTTTGGAAAGACTGCCTGCATATGATTGGCCTGAACGGTTGACCACGAACAGCCGTTCGTTTATTATCGATGCAGGTTGTTAAGAGGAGGGCTATTCATGGCCAAGAATTCAGGTCCCGTACGTACCGTTCATGCTCGCACGACGGGTAAAGAGCGCGATGAGATGATCGCCACCACCAAGGCCGAGATCGAGAAGAAGTTCGGTCAAGGCTCCATCATGAGGTATGGTGACGGCGGCCCCGAGCTTGAGGTTGAGGCCATCCCCACGGGCGCTCTGGCACTCGATGCCGCTCTGGGTATCGGCGGTGTGCCGCGCGGCCGTATCGTCGAGATTTACGGTCCTGAGTCCTCCGGTAAGACGACGCTTTCGCTCGAGATCCTGGCCGAAGCCCAGGCAATGGGTGGCGTGGTGGCATTTATCGATGCCGAGCACGCGCTCGATCCCACGTATGCCGCGCGCATTGGCGTGGATATCGACGAGGTACTGATTTCCCAGCCTGATACGGGTGAGCAGGCGCTCGAGATTGTTGACATGCTCGTGCGTTCCGGCGCCATCGATGCCATCGTCGTCGACTCCGTCGCCGCGCTGACCCCGCGTGCCGAGATCGAGGGAGAGATCGGCGATACCACGGTCGGATTGCAAGCTCGTCTGATGAGTCAGGCGCTCCGCAAGCTCGCCGGCTCGCTGTCCAAGTCCAACACGACATGCATCTTCATTAACCAGCTGCGAGAGAAGATCGGCGTCATGTTCGGCAACCCCGAGACCACGACGGGCGGCCGCGCCCTTAAGTTCTTCTCTTCGGTGCGTATCGACATTCGCCGCATCGACAGCATTAAGCTTAAGGATGAGGTTATCGGTAACCGCGTGCGCGCTAAGGTCGTTAAGAACAAGGTGGCAGCTCCGTTCCGTTCTGCTGAGTTCGACATTATGTACGGTACGGGCATCTCTAAGGAAGGCTCGATTCTGGACATGGCTGTCGAGTGCGGCATTTGCAAGAAGATGGGCTCCTGGTTTGCCTATGGCGAGGACAAGCTCGGCAACGGTCGCGAGGCCGCCAAGGCGTTCCTGCGCGAACACCCCGATTGCGCCGACGAGATTGAGCATAAGGTCCGCCTTGCCTGCGGGCTTGAGTTTGATGACGATGCTCCGTCCGAGGTCGAGCTGACCGATCAGCCTGCGCCTGAGGAGTTTGACGAGCTTTACGCCATCGATGGTTCCGCCATGCTCGATGATGACGACGAGTAGCGGTTACACTCATGTCGTATACGGTGACCGAGGCCACGGTCGTCTTTCCCGATAAGAAGGCGGCCTCCTCGTTCTCGAGCGGGTATGCGTCCAAAAAGCCTTGCGCACATATCGATTGTGAGCTTGAGGGCGGTTTTGAGCGGTCCATTTGGATTCCCGTGCGGGTCGCGCGCCTGTATGTCAAAAATCGCCCCGATCTTCCCTGTGATTGGGATAACTTTCGTGAAGCGGTGCAGCTCATCGAGCGTAAATGTGCACTTACCATGGTGACCGAGATGCTATCGCGACGCGACCATGCGACGGGTGAGGTCCGTGACAAGCTGGCTCGCTACGGCTTTCGCCAGTCCGCGATCGATTTCGCCGTCGAGCGCGCCACCGAGTATCGCTTTTTAGACGAGAACCGCTTTTGCTCGTACTTTATCGAGGAACGCAAGCGGCGCGGTTGGGGACAGCGTAAAATCGAGACCGAGCTCAAGCGCCGTCATGTCGTGCTCGATGACATTCCCGGTTATCCCGAGGATTATTTTGCCGTCGAAGACGATTTGGCGCGTGCGTCAGCCCTGCTCGCCAAGCGGCGTGTTCCAGAGACGCGCGGATTCGAAAAACTGGTTCGGTTTTTGATGGGCAAGGGCTTCTCGTATCACATCGCCGCCGATGCCGTTAAGGCACGTCTTAATGCCGAACGCGAGGAATGTGCGGTTTAGGCGTATGCGTTTTGTGGCCCTGCCGTTCACCGCGTTTTAGCCGCCGTGCTGGGGCCATTTATTTGACAGTTGTTGTGGTTCAACGTACGATAAACACTGTCATTTGCTTTGTGATATGTGCTCATCTGTGATGAGTTTGTTTATATGTTTATCTGTATCCGACCCGCATAAGCTGCGCCCATATTACTCAAATGTCGCGAGCCGTTCGTAAGGACGGTTCGCTTTGTTGTGTAACGAATCCATAAAAAGGAGTGAGCATGCCTATCATCGCAGCGCTCGTTGGCATCGTTTTGGGTGCCATCGCCGCCATTGCCTACATGCGCACCGCCAAGCAGGGTAGTCTTCACGAGGCCGACGAAAAAATCCAGTCGGCACACGCACAGGCTGAGTCCCTGATTGGTGATGCTAAGCGTCAGGCCGAGACCCTCAAAAAAGAGGCTCTGCTCGAGGCTAAAGAGGAGATCATCAAGAACAAGCAGGCCGCTGAGGCCGAGGACAAGCAGCGTAAGAACGAGATTCGTACGCTCGAGAACCGCGTGATGCAGCGCGAGGAATCTCTCGATCGCCGCAACGACGCTCTCGACAAGCGCGAGCATCAGCTGTCCAGCCAGGCCGGTCAGGTCGAGAAGCGCTCCCGTGAGCTCGAGGAGCTCTGCGCAAAGCAGACCTCCGAGCTCGAGCGTATCGCCGACCTTACCCGCGAGGACGCGCACAAGGAGCTCCTTGATAAGGTTCGCGGCGAGGTCACCCACGAGGCCGCCACGATCATTCGCGAGTCTGAGCAGCAGGTTCGCGCCGAGTGCCACAAGACCGCCCAGGAGATTCTGTCTCTGGCGATTCAGCGCTGCGCTGCCGATCACACTGCCGAGGTCACCGTTACCTCCGTGCACATTCCCTCTGATGACCTCAAAGGCCGTATCATCGGTCGCGAGGGTCGCAACATCCGGACCTTCGAGCAGGTTTCCGGCGTCAACCTCGTGATCGACGACACGCCCGAGACCGTCGTTCTTTCGAGCTTCGACCCGGTCCGTCGTGAGACCGCCCGCGTCGCCCTCGAGAACCTCATCGCCGACGGCCGCATTCACCCTGCCCGTATCGAGGAGATGTATCACAAGGCCGCCGACCTGGTTCAGCAGCGCGTGCGCGAGGCTGGCGAGCAGGCTGCCTTCGATACCGGCATCCACGATCTGCACCCCGAGATCGTCAAGACCCTTGGTGCCCTGCGCTACCGTACCTCGTTTGGTCAGAACGTGCTTCAGCATTCCCTCGAGGTCTCTGATCTGTGCGGCGTGATGGCTTCCGAGCTTGGCCTGGACGTTGTGACCGCCAAGCGCGCCGGCCTGCTTCATGACCTGGGCAAGGCAATCGACCACGACGTCGAGGGCCCGCATGCCGTCATCGGCGCCGAGCTTGCCCGCCGTTATGGCGAGAAGCCCGTTATCGTCCACGCTATTGAGGCTCACCATGCCGATGTCGACCCCAACACGGTGCTCGATGTCCTGGTGCAGGCCGCCGATGCTGTCTCTGCCTCTCGCCCCGGTGCCCGTCGCGAGTCTGCCGAGAACTACATCAAGCGTCTTGAGAAGCTTGAGGAGATCGCCAACTCCCATGACGGCGTCGAACGTACCTATGCCATGCAGGCCGGTCGCGAGGTCCACGTCATGGTCCAGCCGGACAAGATCTCCGATGCCCAGTCCACGGTCCTGGCTCACGATATCGCCCATCAGATCGAGGAAGAGATGGAGTATCCCGGTCAGGTGCGCGTCGTCGTGATTCGCGAGAGCCGCGCTGTCGATATCGCTAAATAACATGAGCGACGCGAACGAGCTCATCTCATTTATCGCGTCGATGTCGGGGGAGGGCAACCTTCGCGTCGAGGAGAACCTTGGCGAGGGGTATGTCCGCCTCCGCGTTTCGGAGGCCGAGCGGCGCCAGGCTAAGCACGACATTCAGCATGTCGAGGACATCGTCATCGAAATGCTCCGTAATGCTCGCGATGCCGGCGCCGACAAGGTCTATCTCGCCACGACCAAGGAAGATGGCGTCCGCACGCTTGTCTTTCTGGATAACGGTTCTGGCGTTCCGCAGGATATGCAAGAGCGAATCTTTGATGCCCGCGTTACCTCCAAGCTCGAGAGCATGAAGATGGACCGTTGGGGCGTTCACGGTCGTGGCATGGCATTGTTTTCGATTAAGCAGAACACCGACGAGGCCCGTGTGGTCACGTCCGGCGTCGATCTTGGTTCAGCCTTCAAGGTGAGCGTTGCGGTCGACCGCCTCAGTGAGCGTGCCGATCAGTCCAGCTGGCCCCAGGCCGTCAAGGATGAGGACGGACGTTATGTCTGCGCTCGCGGTCCACATAATATTATTCGCGCTACTTGTGAGTTTGCGCTCGAGGAGTTGCGTGGTTGCGATGTCTATCTCGGTTCTCCGTCTGAGATTGCCGCGACCCTTTATGCTCAAGCGTCAAGTCGGCTCGATACGTCTCGTCTCCTGTTCATTGATGACGAGAGCGAGCTTCCGGTTGTCGATCGTTTAGGCCTTGCTTCTGATGCCGAGGACTTTATCCGTATTTGTTCGGGTTTGGGTCTTGAGATGTCCGAGCGCACGGCCCATCGCATTTTGGCAGGGCAGATTAAGCCCGTTCGCGGTGTGACCGCGCGTCTGCTGCACGAGCGTGATTCGTCCTCGCATGCGCCGGCTCCTGTCGATCTCGCGAAGGATCGTCGCGGGCTACGTATTGCCAAGGATGACATGGCACAGTTTTCGCGCGCTGTGGAGCGCGACTTTAATGACCTTGCCGCCCGGTACTATCTCAACCTTTGCGGCGACCCAAAGATCCGTGTTTCGCGTGATCGAATCACCGTGACCTTTGATCTTGCCAAAGAGGAATAGTGCCTTTACCGAGTCCACTCGGTACGATACAGTTATTGCAGTTAAAACGTACTTTTAAATGCAGGAGTTTCTTCATGGATTGCCTGAAGGTATCAAGCAAATCATCGCCCGCGTCCGTTGCCGGCGCCATCGCCGGCATGGTCAAGGATGGTGTACCCGTCAACATCCAGTGTGTCGGCGCCGGTGCCGTCAACCAGGCCATTAAGGCCGTTGCTATCGCGCGCGGTTTTTTGATTCCAACCGGTTTTGATATTTCCTGCGCGCCCGTGTTCTCCGACATCCTCATTAACGGGGAGTCGCGCACGGCCATCCGCCTTTCTATCTACGTTCACCAGATCAATCGAGCTGCTATGGATAACGTCGTCATGGATGATGTTAAGCCTGTGGCATAGCTTCTGCTTGCCTCGTTCCACTCCCCATCGTTAGGACTTATGCACATGGACCAGCGTTCCGTACGCGATATTCTTGCCGGTAAAACCTACTTTATCCGCACATTTGGCTGCCAGATGAATCAGCACGACTCCGAGCGTGTGAGCGGTCTGCTTGATTCGTATGGCTGCCTCATGGCGCTCGATCCCGCGCATGCCGATATCGTTGTCTTCATGACGTGCTGCGTGCGCGAGGCCGCCGATACTCGCCTGTACGGTCAGTGCAATTCCTGCAAAAGCCTGCCGCCTTCGCCTTCGGGCAAGCGCGTGGTTGCCGTTGGCGGTTGCATCGCGCAGCGCGATGGCGAGGGCCTGCTCACCAACGTCGATAACGTCAATGTCATCTTTGGCACGCATTCCATTGCACATGTGGCCGAGCTCATTGCCGAGGCGTTCCTTGATGGTAAGCGTCATATCCGCACCAATGAGCATGAGGATACGGATGCCATGAGCATGCCGTGGCATCGCGAGACTCAGTATCACGCCTGGGTGCCCATCATGACGGGCTGCAATAATTTCTGCACCTATTGCATCGTGCCGTACGTGCGCGGTCGCGAAAAGAGCCGCCCCTTCGAGGAGATTGTCGACGAGGTGACCGGTTTGGTGCGCCAGGGCGTGCGTGAGATTACGCTGCTGGGCCAAAACGTTAACTCATATGGTCGCGATCTGTTTGGCAAGCCGCGTTTTGCCGATCTGCTGCGTGCCGTGGGCGATACGGGCGTGGAGCGCATCTTCTTTACGTCTTCGCATCCCAAGGACCTGTTGCCCGAGACCATCGACGCCATGGCCGAGACGCCTGCCGTTATGCCGCAGCTGCACTTGGCCGTCCAGTCCGGTTCGACGCGGATCCTCAAAGAGATGAATCGCCGTTATACACGCGAGGACTATCTGGGCCTTGTCGATCGCATTCGCAACCGCATGCCCGATATCGCGCTCTCGACCGACATTATCGTTGGCTTCCCGGGCGAGACTGAAGAAGACTTTGAGCAGACGCTCTCACTTGCCGAGACGGTCCGCTATGCTCAGGCCTATACATTCATCTATTCCAAGCGCGCCGGTACCCCGGCCGCCGAGATTGACGATCCTACGCCGCATGAGGTTATTCTCGAGCGTTTCAACCGCCTGGTTAAGGTTATCGAGACCACGGCACACGAGTATAACCAGGGTGCGCTTCATACTGTGGTTCCGGCGCTCATTGAGGGAACGAGTAAAAAGAACGACGCGGTCCTGCTGGGCAAGAGTCCCAAGAATCAGACCGTGCATGCGCCTATCCCCGAGGGTTACAGCATCGATCAGCTTGTTGGCAAGATCGTTGATGTTGACGTTGACGTTGCCAAGACCTGGTATTTGTCCGGCTCCGTTGTGGGCGAGCCTCGCTAATGGTTACTCCCGGGGCAGGTCTTTCCGCCGTTGCAATCGTCGGTCCGACGGCGGTTGGTAAGAGCGATGTTGCCGACCGTTTGGCAGCCCGTCTTTCGTCCGAAGTGCTGTCGTGCGACGCGATGCAAATCTATCGCGGCATGGACATCGGTACCGCAAAGATGGCGCCCGATGAGTGTACGGCGCCGCTGCATCTCGTCGACATTGTAGAGCCGGGTGTGGCATATTCTGCTGCGCTTTATCAGGCTGACGCTCGCGCGCATGTTGAACGTCTCCTTGGTTCGGGTTGCCTGCCGGTTTTTTGCGGAGGTACGGGGCTGTATCTCAAGGCTGCCCTCGATGAGATGGACTTTCCCTCGGGTGAACTTGAGGACGATCGCCGTGCGGGCTATCGGGAGCTTGCCGAGCGTATTGGCGAGGAAGAACTGCATGCCCTGCTTGCCGAGCGCGATCCAGAATCAGCTGCTGTTATTCATCCCCATAACGTGCGGCGTGTGATTCGTGCGCTCGAGATGCATGATGATGGTATCTCCTATGCACAGCAAAAAAGTCAGTTTAGTGTTCCGCGCGAGCATTATCATGCGCTGTGGTTTGGCCTGACCCGTAATCGCGAGGTGCTCTACGAGCGCATTAACCTGCGCGTCAATCTGATGTTTGAGCAGGGTCTTGTTGATGAGGTCCGCGGTCTTATGGACCAGGGGCTGGGAGATGCCCTGACGTCGATGCAGGCAATTGGTTATAAAGAGATCATCGATGCTTTCAATGGCATGATGAGCATGGATGAGGCCCGCGAACTCATTAAGATGCGTTCGCGTCGTTATGCCAAGCGTCAGCTTTCGTGGTTTAAGCGCGATGACCGTATCGTGTGGTTTGATATGGATGAATGTACGATCGATGAGGTCGTTGAGGATATCCTGCATCGTATTGAGGCTGCCTAATGGCCCGTTTCCCCCTTGTTCCCACGGCACCCGAGCCCGAGCGTGCCATTTTAGTTGGTGTTGAGTGGCGCGACAATGCATGGCCGCTCGATCGCTCGCTTGATGAGCTGGAGCGTCTTGCCCACACAGCTGGTGCCCAGTGCGTGGCACGCTTGTCGCAGCGTTTGGTAAAGCCGTATCCTAAATCGTTTATCGGTTCCGGTAAGGTTGAAGAGCTGTGCGGCCTGGTGCATCGCATGGATGCCGATGTCGTTATTTTTGACGACGACCTGACCCCCTCGCAGCAATCCTATTTGGAGAAAGCCGTGGGCGAGCCGGTAAAGATTATCGATCGTACAGCACTGATCCTGGATATCTTTGGCCTGCATGCTCAGACGCGTGAGGGACGCCTGCAGGTACAGCTGGCACAGCTTCAATATTTGTTGCCTCGCTTGCGTGGCATGTGGAGCCATCTCGCCAAGGAGCAGACGCGCGGCGGCATCGGCTCACGTTTTGGTCAGGGCGAAAGTCAGCTCGAGGTCGACCGTCGCCTCATTCGTAATAAGATCGCTGCGCTTCGTCGTGAGCTCAAGCAGGTTGAACAGCGTCGCGATGTTCAATCC
Organism: uncultured Collinsella sp.; assembly: GCA_958415525.1. Lineage (GTDB taxonomy): Bacteria > Actinomycetota > Coriobacteriia > Coriobacteriales > Coriobacteriaceae > Collinsella. The sequence continues at coordinate 17,682 of CATYZE010000033.1, forward strand.
AAGAGCCGCATTGAGTCACCGGCGTTTCGCGTCGCGTTAGCCGGTTATACCAATGCCGGTAAATCGACGTTGCTCAATCGTCTGACCGGCTCTACGGTACTTTCGCAGGACAAGCTGTTTGCTACGCTCGACCCTACGACGCGTTCGTATCGCCTGCCCGGCGGTCGCGGCATGACGATTACCGATACCGTCGGCTTTATTCAAAAGCTGCCGCATGGTCTGGTCGATGCCTTTAAATCAACGCTGTCCGAGGTGTTGGGTGCCGATCTAATTCTCAAAGTCGTAGATGCGTCTGACGAGGACTATGAGCGGCAGCTGGAGGCTGTCGACCGCGTGCTTGATGAGATTGGCGCCGGAGAGCGTTTAACGCTGACCGTATTCAATAAAATCGATCTTCTCGATAGCGTCGATCGATTGAGTTTCCGTCGTCGTTATCCCGAAGCCGTGCTGTTCTCGGCCCAGACGGGTGAGGGGCTCGATGATCTCGTCGACCGTATTGCTCGCGAGGCAGCTGCCACCGATGTGTTGCTCTCCGCTGATATTCCGTATCGCGAGGGCGCTCTCATCACGCTGGTGCATGAGCAGGGAACCCTTCTGCATGAGGAATATCTCGAGGACGGCGTTCGCATTGTGGCGAAGTTGCCGGCTCGTATTGCACCGCGGCTCGAGCGCTATCGTACGGAATAAACGATTTCTAGCACGCCTAGAATGACTGGCTGATGGAGCAGGTAGAACGGTAAGGCATGCCGACCCAGGACTGCGAGCGCCGGGATAGGATTGGCGTATGCCCATGCTGGCGCTTCGAGACTTGATGCTTGTGCTGCCTGGGCAGCAAAAAAGCCGGTAAGGTACATAAAGACAAACGGTATGAGCGGATAGTAATCTCCCGAAACAAAACCCGGGCCTGGGAATCCAAGCCATGCCAGGTAGGGGAGTGGGTAGACCGCCTTTGGAATGCCCCAGGTTAGGGCAAAAAGAACAAGGCACGCTGCGATGCCCCATGAGCCCGGTAATTTTTGGAGTAACGGACGGGTGAACGCAACCACCGCGGTGCACACCGCCATGCAATAAATGATGCCAAAGTTCACTGAATCGTCGACCGATACGAGAGTTGTTGCGATCCAGACGACCAAAGCTGCGGCAGCGTACTTAGCCGCTCGTTTGGCATTGTTGCGTGAGAGCGTGCACATCCAACCCGCGATAAACAAAAATACCCAGCTGATGCTGGCGCGCCAGATGTCTTGAAAGACTGACTGGGTAAACCAGGGCATATCCCAGCCGTACAGGTAGGCGAGATCATAGCAAGCGTGAAATCCTGCCATAGAAATCATCGTAAACCCGCGGACGGTATCAAAGATGGTGATGCGTTTTTGCATTACGAGAACCGGCGCATTAAACCGACAACTTTACCCAAAATAACGGGGTTCGTCGCATAGATGGGCTCCATAGCGTCGTTCTCGGGCTGCAAGCGCACACGTCCCTGCTCCTTGTAGAACGTCTTGACGGTCGCCGAACCATCAATCATGGCCACGACAATTTCGCCGTTCATGGCACTTTTTTGTTCACGGACGATGATGTAATCGCCATTGAAGATGCCGACATTGATCATTGAGCTCCCATGCACCTCAAGGATAAAGGAACCCTGATCAGTGGCGATTTCGGTCGGGATAGTAAACGTGTCTTCGATATTCTGCTCGGCCAGAATGGGAATCCCAGCCGCGACGCGACCAACGAGCGGCAGCGAGACCGTTCCGCGAGGTGCGGTGGGCTCGTCAGATTTAGAAATTGAGACAGAGGAACCATCCTCGTTAAAGAGTTCCAGGGCGCGCGGTTTGGTGGCATCGCGCTTGAGTAGCCCGCGCGCTTCAAGGGCAGAGAGATGGGCGTGCACGGTGCTGGGGGAGGAAAGGCCCACGGCAGAAGCCATCTCGCGCACGCTGGGCGGATAACCCTTCTCCTGCTGATATTCCTTGATGAAGTCGTAAATTTGCTGCTGACGCTTGGTAATTTTGCGAGCCATCAGGGCATCCTCTCTACCCATGTCAAACAAATGTTCGAATTTTGCTTGACAGGAACAACTGTTCGAAGATAATAATAACCGAACATTCGTTCTCGCGCTAGACATTTTTGTCCGCGCGGCTTGATAAAACTGTTCTCAGCAAAACACGCGAGAGGAGAACATGATGAACGTAACGAATATGGTCCAGGGAAACCTCGCCCTTAAGCTCGAGACGCCTGCAGAACCCACTTTTACGGTTGTTCAGGGTGGCCGCTCCGGCTTTCAGCCTTTGACCGTAAAGCCTGCGCGCAATCAGCAGGCTGTAGTCGCGCCGGCCCGCGTTGCCCTGAAGGTTCCGACGATTGTCGCCGTCGCCGTTGCGCTTACGCTCTTCTTTGTCCTCGCTATGTCGGTCTTTAGCACTCGTCACGCCGCGTATGCCGAGTCCGTTTCCAACATTACCTACGAGACCATTCGCGTTCAGCCTGGCGATTCTCTTTGGTCGATTGCCGAAGAATATCCAATCGAAGGCCTTTCCACGCAAGAGACTTCCGACATGATCCGTAGCGTCAATCATCTGGAGCATGGTTCGCTCGCCGCCGGTGCGCATCTTAAGGTTCCTGCTCGTTCGTAATCATTATCGCGCTGCGCATGGTACCCTTGTTATCGTTTAAGAGGAGGTACCATGCGCTGTCCCAAATGCGGCAAGGCACATACCCGCGTCGTTGATTCCCGCATGCAGGAATCTAATAACACCATCAAGCGCCGTCGCGAATGCTGCTCGTGCAATTATCGCTTTACGACATTTGAGCGTTGTGAAGACCCAATCGAGGTCATTAAGTCTGACGGAACCAAGCAACGGTTCGATCGCAATAAGCTGTTGGTCGGTTTGATGCGCGCCACGATCAAGCGAGATATCGACACTAAAAAGCTCAACGAGATCATTGACGATATAGAGGTCGAGCTTCGCTCCCGTACGCTCACGGCCGTTACGTCTCATGAGCTGGGCGATATGGTTCTTAAGCGGTTGGCCAAGATCGATAAAGTGGCCTACATCCGCTTTGCCTCGGTCTATCGCGATTTCAAAGACGTCGATGAGTTTCTGCAAGAACTTGACAAGCTAAGGTGATTTCATGTCCAACATTACCGTTAACATTAAACGTCTCGACCCCTCGGTTGAGCTTCCCAAATACGCTCACCCCACAGACGCCGGCCTGGACCTGCGTTCTAACGAGGACTGCGTTCTGAAGCCCTTTGAGCGTCGTCTGGTCTCCACGGGCCTAGCTATCGCCCTGCCCGACGGCTACGCCGGCTTCGTCCAACCCCGCAGTGGCCTGGCCATTAAGCAAGGCCTGTCCATAGTCAACACTCCCGGTCTCATCGACGCCCACTACCGAGGAGAGCTCAAAGTCATCCTCATCAACCTAGACCCCACCAACAACATCCAAATCAACAAAGGTGACCGCATAGCCCAGCTTGTCATCCTTGAAGTCCCTACCGTCAACCTCGTAGAAGTAGAAGAACTAGACAAAACCGACCGAGGATCCGGCGGTTTCGGCTCATCGGGTGTTGCTTAGTCACTCTTCGCCGATCGACACGCCGTGATGTTCGCTCACCCGTGAGAGCCCGCTATATATCATTCCATGCTCAAACATTCTCGCAGGGGCGCGTGTATCCCGATTTCGCCTGAGTCACACACATATCATCCCGCGCTCAAACATTCTCGCTTCGCTGCGAAACTGCGCGCGGGACGATATGTGTGTGACTCAGGCGAAAGGGCTTCATGTTTGAAATATTAAAATCCTAGTAGTTGCCCGATGCGACAAAGAGAGCATTCCTTTGGCGCATCGGGCAACTACCAAGATTTAATATTTGGTTTTACCTTCGCAGGTTCTAGTGGCGGGAATCCGGTGTAGCTGCAAGTGTGTAACCGTAG
>CATYZE010000034.1 GCA_958415525.1 uncultured Collinsella sp.
CAAGAAGCCCACGCGTACGGGCTGGCTGTATTTTCTTTTGGCTTGCGCGCTCCTGGGTTACGCCTTCTTTAACATGGGCTCCGGCTTTGCCAATTCCAGCAATACCGTAAAGCTCGCGACGAGCGAGATGGTCAACGCCATTAAGCAGGATCGCGTCGAAGATTTGACCTATACGGTTCAAGACGGAAGCGTGGCGGGTCATTACTGGAAGACAAAAAAGGACAAGGGCGACACGAGCGAGCTCAAGAGCTTCTCCTCGACCTATGTCGGCTCCGATTCGCTTGCCGAGCTTATGGCGGAGCACCCCGATACCAAGTACATCGTCAACACCAATGACCCCGATTTTTGGGGCGACTTGGCGATGAGCGTGCTTCCGACGATCGCCCTGATCGCCATCATGTTCTACTTTATGCGCCAGATGATGGGCGCCAACAACAGGAACATGCAGTTTGGCAAGACCAACGCCAAGACCAGCGAGGCAACGCGTCCCAAGGTCAAGTTCGAGGACGTTGCCGGCGTGGACGAGGCCGTCGAGGAGCTCGAGGAGATTCGCGACTTCCTGAGCGATCCGGACCGCTATCGCAAACTGGGTGCCAAGATTCCGCGTGGCGTTTTGCTGGTGGGCCCTCCGGGTACCGGTAAGACGCTGCTGGCCAAGGCCGTTGCCGGCGAGGCGGGCGTGCCGTTCTTTAGCATCTCGGGCTCTGACTTTGTCGAGATGTTCGTGGGTGTCGGCGCCAGCCGCGTGCGCGACCTTTTTAAGGAGGCCAAGTCTCAGGCTCCGTCGATCATCTTTATTGACGAGATCGATGCCGTGGGACGTCAGCGCGGAGCCGGTTTGGGCGGCGGCCACGACGAGCGCGAGCAGACGCTCAACCAGCTGCTGGTCGAGATGGACGGCTTTGAGGAGAGCGAGTCGGTCATCCTGATCGCTGCGACCAACCGTCCTGACATTCTGGACCCGGCATTGCTGCGCCCCGGTCGTTTTGACCGCCAAGTCACGGTTGACCGTCCGGATGTGAAGGGCCGCGAGCAGATCTTGCGCGTGCATGCCGAGAACAAGCCGATGGACGAGGACGTTAAGTTTGAGAAGCTCGCCCAGATGACCGTTGGCTTTACTGGTGCCGATTTGGCAAACCTGCTCAACGAGTCTGCGCTGCTGGCCGCTCGCCGTCATCGTTCTGTGATCTCGATGGACGAGGTCGAGGAGTCGATGGAGCGCGTGATTGCCGGACCGCAACGCAAGGGTCGCGTGATGACCGAAGCCGAGCGCACCACGATTGCCTACCATGAGAGCGGCCACGCCCTGGTGGGCCACATCCTGGAGCACTCCGATCCGGTCCACAAGATCTCGATTGTCAGCCGCGGCCAGGCTCTGGGCTACACGTTGCAGCTTCCGCAGGAGGATCACTTCCTCAAGACCAAGAACGAGATGCTCGACGAGCTTGCCGTGTTCTTGGGCGGCCGCGTCGCCGAGGAGCTCATGTGCGATGACATCACGTCGGGCGCGAGTAACGATCTGGAGCGCGCGACCAAGATGGCGCGCGAGATGGTCACGCGCCTGGGCATGAGCGAGGAGCTGGGCACGCAGGTCTTTGGCGAGGCGCAGCATCAGGTGTTCCTGGGCCGCGACTATGCCGATCACCAGGATTACTCCGAGGAGACGGCGCGCCGCATCGATATCGAGGTTCAGCGCATTATGCGTGAGGCCCATCGCCGTGCGGTCGAGATTTTGGATGCCCGTCGCGATCAGCTCGATCTGATGGCGAAGGTGCTGCTTGAGCGCGAGACCGTCGAAGGCGACGCCGTGAACGCCCTGCTCGACAATGAGTGGGATGCCTACCTTGAGCGCGAGGGCGATATCCTGGCGGCCAAGGAGGAGCGCAATGCCAAGGCGGCCGGTATGCCGGCCAAGAAGCGTGCGCCTCGCATGAGCGAGGAGGAGCTGGCGGCTGATGCCGCGGCCTTTGCGCAGGCGGCCATGCAGGAGGATGCCGACGTCGCATCCGAGGATGCTGACGATGCCGAGAGCGCTGACGAAAAGAAGGCCGACGGCAATACTGACGTCGACGAGTAATCTTTGTCACGAAAGCCTCCGCGGGGAAACCTGCGGAGGCTTTTTCTTTTGAGCGATATGGGGCCATCTGTTGATTGGGGACAGACTTAAATGAGTGTTTTCACGCATTTAAGTCTGTCCCCAATCAACATTGCTGCGGCACTTTGCTCAACTAAAGCGTACAATACCGCCTATGCGAAAGGGGAACAGATGATCAACGAAACCATGTATGCTCGCGGCGCGGAGAGTTCCATCATCCGCGAGATCTTTAGCTATGGCCTTGAGCGCAAGGCGCAGATCGGCGCGGAGAACGTGTTCGATTTCTCGCTGGGCAACCCGAGTGTTCCGGCGCCTGCTGCTGTGGCGGAGTCCATCAAAAAGGCTTTGGAGCTGCCGAGCGATCAATTGCATGGCTATACGCCCGCCCCGGGCTTGCCGCAATGCCGCGCAGCTGTCGCCGAGTCGCTGAACCGCCGATTTGGCACGAGCTATGAGGGCAAGGATGTCTTTATGACGGTGGGTGCGGCAGCTTCGCTCACCTGTACGCTCAACGCCATCACCAATCCGGGCGATGAGGTTATCGTCATTGCTCCGTATTTTCCGGAGTACCGCGTCTGGATCGAGAAGGCCGGTTGCACGTGCGTCGAGGCGCTTGCCAACGAGGACACATTCCAGCTGAGCGTGGGCAACGTTCTTAAGGCTATTACCGACAAGACGGCAGCGGTCATTATCGACTCGCCCAACAACCCGACCGGCGCCGTGTATACGCGCGATACCTTGACGCGCCTGGCCAATGTCTTACGAGAGGTCAACGCCAAGCGCGATCCCGAGAACCCGATCATGCTGATCTCGGATGAGCCGTACCGCGAGATCGTCTATGGTGCCGAGGTGCCTTGGGTGCCCTCGATCTACGAGCACACTATCGTGTGCTACTCATATTCCAAGTCGCTTTCGCTTCCGGGTGAGCGTGTGGGCTGGATTTTGGTCCCCAATACGAATCCGCAGGCCGCCCGCTTGATGCCCGCCGTTGCCGGTGCTGCCCGCACGCTGGGCTTTGTGTGCGCACCGGCACTCTTCCAGCGCGTGATTATCGACTGCATCGACGAGCCGAGCGATGTTGAGGCCTATGCACGCAACCGCACAGCGCTAACCGGTGCGTTGGCGGAGTATGGCTACACGTATGTTGAGCCGGATGGTGCGTTCTACCTATGGGTGAAGGCGCTGGAGCCCGATGCGAACGCCTTCTGCGAGCGCGCGAAGAAGTATGAGCTGCTCGCGGTGCCCTCGGATAGCTTTGGCATGCCGGGCTGGTTCCGCTTGGGCTATTGCGTGAGCCATGAGACGATCATCAACTCGCTGCCTGCGTGGAAGCAGTTGGCAGACGAGTATCGTCCAAAGTAAAGCGCTCTGCTTACAATGTTTTACGTGAAACGGGGTTTGGTGTTAAGCCGGACCCCGTTGTCTATGCCGTTGTGTGATTGGGATGAAGCGGTTTTACGACTGCCGAAGGCTATGCGTACAATGAATATACGCGACGGCCATACTGGATAAGGAGACCCGATGCCCTACCTGCTTTCTTGTGATATCCATACCCATACGATGTTCTCTGCGCATGCGTATTCGACCATTGAGCAGAACATATATTGGGCGGCCGAGCGCGGCCTTCAGGTGCTCGGTTCCGCCGACCATCTGAGCTCGATGGTTACACCTTGCCCCAATGACCTGCGTAGTTTCCAGTTCTTTATCAACCAGGATATCTGGCCGCGCATTTGGAGCGGCGTGCTGTTGCTCCGCGGCGCCGAGGCCGATATCGTTTCGTTGAATGGCAGCCTGTTTGGCGAAGACATTCCCGTTTCGCTCGATATCGCCGGCGATGCGTACAGTCGCCAGCATTCGCTGTTCGATTTGGTGACGCGTAATTTGGATTATTTGGTGGCAAGCGTGCATAATCCGCAGTTTGCCGAGGGCGCGACGCTCGCCCAGACGACCGAGATGTACATCAATGCCCTGGAGCACCCCAAGGTATTCATGCTTGGCCATACGGGTCGTTCGGGCGTGCCGTTCGATATCGACGAGGTGCTGCTGGCGGCCAAGGCCAAGCACAAGATCATCGAGATCAATAACCATAGTCTTGAGCATGGCACCGATACCGAGCATTGGGACGCATGCCGCAAGATCGCCGAGCGTTGCGCCGAGCTGGGCGTGGGCATTGGCGTTTCGACCGATGCGCATATTGGCATGGCGATTGGCAAGCTCGACCATGCCCGCAAGATGCTCGACGAGATTCACTTCCCGCTGGATCTGATTGTGACGCGCGATCGCGAGACGCTGCTGCGTGAGATGGCGGCGGCTGGTGTGTGCGACCTGCGCAAGAGCATGTAGCGGCGTTCGCATCGCTATGAAAAGGGGCTGTCCAGACGGGCCGCCCCTTTCTTGTGCCGGTAGATTAGCGGCGCTCGAGGACCGCGACGGTCTCGGTGTGGTCGGTATGGGGGAACATGTCGACCGGCGTGATCTTGAGCAGGCGGTAGCCGCCGTCGAGAAGCTGGTGCAGGTCGCGCTCTTGGGTGACGGGGTTGCAGCTGATGTAGGTGATGCGGCGCGGCTTGAGCGTGCAGGCGGCATCAAGGAACTCGGGCGTAGAGCCGGCGCGCGGCGGGTCGATGGAGAGAACGTCAACGCGCTCGTTGTTGTCGGCGGCATCGAGGATATAGTCGGTCGCGTCGTCGGCCATAAACCATGCGTTGCGGGTTAGGCCGTTGAGCTCGGCGTTGCGACGCGCGTCGGCGATGCCGGCGGGATTGCGCTCCACGCCGAGCAGCATAATGCCGGCGCCCTTGTCCTGGGCATCTTTTGCGGCGCACAGACCGATTGTGCCGCTGCCACAGTAGGCGTCCATAAGCACGTCGCCCTGCTGCAGGTCCATGCCGTCAATAGCGAGCTGATAGAGCAGCTCGGTCTGCTGCGGGTTGGTCTGGTAAAACGCGGTGGGGGAGATATCGAACTCGCAGCCGAGCAGCTGATCGCGCATGCATTCAGCGCCATGGACGATGCGGGTCTCCTCGCCCAGAATGGCGTTACCGGGACGGCCGTTGATATTTTGGGCAACGGTGACGATATGCGGATCGAGTGCGGCGACGGCCTCAAAGAACTCCTGCGCATGCGGAAGATCGCGCTGGGCAGTCACGAGGGTAACCATGATCTGGTCGGTACGCCAGCCACAACGAACGACGGCATAGCGAAGCAGTCCCAGATGCTTGTCCTCGTTAAAGGCGGGGATATGCAGGCGCTCGGCCTCGCGCGCAATACCGTTGAGAATCTGACGAGCACCCGGCGCCTCGACAGGACACTCGGGTACGGCAACGATCTTGTGCGTGCCGCGCTCAAAGAAGCCGCAGCGGACAGCGCCCTCTTTGCCGGGAGCAAACGGAGTGGCAGCCTTATGACGAAAACCACGCGGCGCAGGATACTTGCCCGGGTCGCCCAGGGTAACACCCATACCGCGAATGGGATCAACGGCGATGCCCTCGCGCTCACAAAGCTCGGCAAAAAGCTCTTCCATGGCAGCCTGCTTGGCAGCGAGCTGCTTCTTATAAGGACGATTAAGCGCCGTACACCCACCACAATCCTTCATGATGGAACAAGGCGACTTGGGATCCACAGCCTTACGAGCAGGCTTGGCCGAGTCTTTGTGCAAGCGCTCAGTGCGAGCTACAGGTTTCTTGCCCCCGCCCTGGCGAGCACCAGAACGCTTACCCTTTGCCTTGCCCTTGTTAGATTTACCCTTCGCATCCTTAGACGACTTAGATTTCTTAGAAGATTTCGTCTCCCCCGACCCCTCAGCCGCCTGGATCAAAGCACGCCGAGCCTTACGCTCAGCACGAGATTCTGCCATGAATTAACCCCACTAATTTATAAATTGAAAGCCACAAGCATTGTACCGTGCATCTAAAGTGCTCGTTTGGAGGGGGAGCTATTTCAGACCCCGAGCACGTTGTCTCCCGGAATGCCGGCGGCCGTCGCGGTATTTAATTTGTCGCGAGTTCCGCACGAACAGGAGAGCACTTAATGTGCTCTCCGTCGTGAGCAGGACTGTAGAGCAGCAAATTAAATACCGCGACGGCCGCCGGCATTCCGGGCGCGCCAACCTTGTGCTCCATCACGCTAAAGTGTATGATTCTGAACGTTACATGACTCACTTTACTTAACTAAAGTGCTATCAAGGGGGATACCATGAATGCCGATATGTCTCGTCGCCAGTTTGTTGGTCTAGCTGGCTCGCTCGCCACGGTACTCGGCCTTGGTCTGGTCGGCTGCGGTGGCGGTGCCGACAAGGGCTCCGCTGCCGGTTCTGCCGCGGCCAAGGATGTGAAGGGAGCCGCGGAGTCCAAGAAGCTCGTCGTGGGCTTTGACAAGTCCTATCCTCCGTACGGTTTTGTGGGCGATGACGGTGAGTACACCGGCTTTGACCTCGACCTTGCTAAGGCCGTTGCCGACAAGCAGGGCTGGGACGTTGAGTACGAGGCCATCGACTGGGATGCCAAGGACACGCTGCTCAACTCGGGTGCCATCAACTGCATCTGGAACGGCTTTACCATGGAGGGCCGCGAGGATGACTACACGTTCTCCGATCCGTACATGCTCAACGAGCAGGTGCTCGTGGTCAAGAAGGATGCGGGCATTAAGAGCTGGGACGATCTTGCCGGCAAGACCGTGATCACCCAGACCGATTCCGCCGCGCAGGACGTGCTCGAGGGCGACCAGAAGGATCTGGCTGCGACGTTTGCCACGCTCGATACCATCGGCGAGTACAATACGGCGTTTATGCAGCTCGAAAGTGGCGCTGTCGATGCCGTGGCCTGCGACCTTTCGATTGCTCAGTATCAGCTTGCCGCCAAGCCCGATGCCTATACGCAGCTTGACGAGCCGCTGTCCAGCGAGCACTACGCCGTTGGCTTTAAGAAGGGCGACACCAAGTCTGCCGACGCCGTGACCGAGTCGCTCAAGGCGCTCTACGAGGACGGCACGGTCAAGGACCTGTGCGACAAGTATTCAAGCTATGGACTATCTTTCGATAATTGGGTGCTCAAGTAATGTCTATTCAAGTCATGATGCAGATGCTTGGCCAGGGGTTCCTGGTCAGCCTGCAGCTATTTGTGCTGACACTGCTGGGGTCGATTCCGCTGGGAATCCCTGTGGCGTTTATGCGCATGAGTAAGATCGCGCCGCTTCGTTGGATCGCGCGCATCTATATCTCGGTTATGCGCGGCACGCCGCTGATGCTGCAGATGTTTGCCATCTACTTTGCCCCATACTACGTGTTTGGCATTTCGCTCACGCCCGATTCCAAGTGGACGGCGTGCGTCGTGGCGTTCATCATCAACTATGCCGGCTATTTTGCCGAAATCTATCGCTCGGGCCTGCAGTCTATTCCGCGTGGTCAATACGAGGCCGCCGAGGTACTGGGCTACTCGCGCGTGCAGACGTTTCTGTATATCGTGATGCCGCAGGTCGCCAAGCGCATTTTGCCGGCGATGGGCAACGAGATCATCACGCTGGTCAAGGACACGTCGCTGGCGTTCGCCATCGGTGTGGGCGAGATGTTCTCGACGGCCAAGGCGCTGGTCGCCTCGCAGGTGAGCATGGTGCCGTTTGCGATTGCAGCACTCATCTACTGGGTCTTTAACTTCGTGGTCGAGATGCTGCTGGGCGCTGCCGAAAAGAAGCTGGACTATTACCATGACTGATTCGTTCCGCCGTTCTAACGAACGGCGGACTGCTCGACGCTGCGCGCGTGTCTGACGGCCAATCTGCTTCTCAAGCCGTCGCTTGCGTACAGAAGTACGCGGCGCTCCTCTTTCGAAGCACATTGTCTCGTCAGCCACACGCTCGCTGACTTCTCAAACACATGGAGGTTCCCGTGTCCGGAACGGTAATGATGATAACGAACGCGCGTAAGGCGTTTGGCGGCAATGAGGTGCTCAGGGATATCTCGCTCGAGGTCAAGCGTGGCGAGGTCGTGGCGATTATCGGGCCTTCGGGTGGCGGTAAGTCTACGCTGCTGCGTTGCGCCACGCTGCTTGAGACGCTCGACGGCGGCTCGCTCTCGTTTGGCGACCTTGCGGTCGCGACGGACGCGGGCTCAGGCGCGGTCTATGCGAAGGGCGATGTGCCCAAGCAGGCGCGCTCGCGGTTTGGCCTGGTGTTCCAGAACTACAATCTGTTCCCGCACTATACCGTGATGAAAAACATCACCGACGCGCCGATCCGCGTGCTCAAGCGCCCGCGCGAGCAAGCGGAGGCCCGTGCACACGAGCTGATTGCGCAGATGGGGCTTACGGGCAATGAGAACAAAGTGCCCTGCGAGCTTTCGGGCGGTCAGCAGCAGCGCGTGAGTATCGCCCGCGCCCTTGCGCTCGATCCGGAAATCTTGTTCTTTGACGAACCGACCTCGGCACTCGATCCCGAGCTGACGGCCGAGGTGCTGCGTGTCATCAAGGACCTCGCGGCGCAGAATATGACGATGGTGATCGTGACGCACGCGATGCAGTTCGCCCGCGACGTTGCCGACCGCGTGGTCTTTATGGATGGCGGCCGCATTGTCGAGGAGGGCACTGCCGAGCAGGTGATCGACCATCCGTGCGAGCAGCGTACGCGCGAGTTCTTGAGTCGTATCGAGGGATAGGCTCAGGTATTTACTCAACTATTAATTGAGGTGAAACCGCCGCAGGTCTTTTGGTCTGCGGCGGTTTTTATTCGCATCGGTGGGGCCCAACAATCGCCTTCCATGCCCGCTTTCTCCTCTCGCCGCCCGTATCCATACGCGTGCCGAAAGGTATGCATGGACAGGTGGCTGCAAGGGTAGGGTGGTGGCATAGGACATTTGGAGGGTGAGTCGGCTCGGCTGCCGACCATGCTGCTCCCGGGACGGCACCGACTGCGAACTCTCCCCGTTGGCGTCGCGCATCGCGCGCGACCCTGCAAGGAGGTCATCATGGGTGCTCCCAAGACCGGCAACGTAAGGAACGTGGTGCTCGTAGGCCAAGGCGGGGTGGGCAAGACTTCACTCGCCGAAGCCATGCTCCACCTTTCCGGCAAGACCGCCCGTCTGGGCGGCCACGACGGCACCAAGCCCACGCTCGACTATGACCCCGAAGAGGTCAAGCGTGCGTTTTCCATCTCGACGACCATCGCGCCGATTGACTGGAAGGGCGCCCGCATCAACGTGCTCGATGCCCCGTGCTATCCCGATTTTATCGGCGACGCCTTTGCCGCGATGAGCGTCTGCGAGACGGCTCTGTTTGTGGTCGACGCCGAGGCCGGCCCGCAGCCGACGACGGTTAAGCTCTGGTATGCCGCCGAGGACCTGCGTCTGGCGCGTGCGGTGTTCGTAAACCGCCTGTCGCGCTCCGAGGCCAGCTTTGCGACCACAATGGACCTGCTGCAGGAGCGCTTTGGTACGCGTCTGGGCGCCGTGACTCTTCCCTGGGGCGAGGGCGAGGACTTTGACGGCATCATCGACCTGGTGCGCATGAAGGCGCGCCACTGCAACGGCGCCGAGGCCGTTGAGTCGGAGATTCCCGAGGAGTATCGTGCCCAGGCCGAGGAGGCCCACGACCATCTGTGCGAGCTGGTGGCCGAGGCCGACGACGAGCTGATGATGAAGTATCTGGAAGGCGAGGAGACGCTGACGCAGGAGGAGCTCGAGGGCTTGTTGTCCAAGGCGATCGCCGAGCGCATCTTTGTGCCGGTCTTTGCGGGCGATTGCATTAAGGAGCAGGGCGTCAACTCGCTGATGGACGACATTGCCACGTACTTCCCGGCGCCGACCGACTACGGCGAGATGCCGCTCATCGACGGCGATTCGCTTAAGATTTCGAGTGACGATGACCGTCCGGTGGCGTTTGTGTTTAAGACGCTGGCCGACCCGCAGCAGGGCCGCATCAGCTTTATCAAGGTGCTGACGGGCACGCTTGAGCCGGGTCTTGAGTTGGTCAACGCGCGTACCCGCAAGAGCGATCGTTTGGCTCACTTGTATGTGATGTGCGGCCGCGATATGACCGAGGTTGGCCATGCCTATGCCGGCGACATCATCGTGGCGCCCAAGCTGGCTGCCGAGACGGGCGATACGCTCTCGATTACCGGCAAGGTCGAGGCGGCGGCGTTTAAGTTCCCCAACTCGCAGTACCGCATCGCCATTGAGGCCGAGAATCGCGGCGACGAAGAGAAACTCTACACGTTTATCGAGAAGGCCTGCAAGGCAGACCCGACCATGAGCATCGACCGCGACGAGGAGACTGGCCAGACCATTATCTCCGCCGTTGGTGAGGCACAGGTTTCGGTGCTGCTCAACCGTCTGGAGGACCGCACCAAGGTCGCCGCCAAGAGCGTGCCGATCCGCATTCCGTATCGCGAGACCATCCGCCGCACGGCGAGCGCCCAGGGTCGCCACAAGAAGCAGACCGGCGGCGCCGGTCAGTACGGCGACTGCTGGCTGCGCGTGGAGCCGCTCATTGGGCCCGACGGTACGAGCGACGGCTATGAGTTTGTTGACGAGGTCGTGGGTGGCCGCATCCCGCGCTCGCTCATCCCCGCCGTGGACAAGGGCGTCCAGGAGACCATGAAGGACGGTATTGTTGCTGGCTACCCGCTCACGGGCATTCGCGTCGCGGTGTACGACGGTTCGTATCACAGCGTCGACTCCAACGAGATGGCGTTCCGCGCGGCGGCTCGCATTGGCCTGCGCAAGGCGTGCGCCGATGCTGACCCAGTGGTGCTGGAGCCCATCGAGGAGATCACCGTGACCATTCCCGAGAGCTATGCCGGCGCCGTGATGGGCGACATCTCGGCCTCGCGCGGTCGCGTGACGGGCATGGAGACCGATGAGCGCGGCGATACCGTGGTCATCGCCCAGGCTCCGCTCGCCGAGCTGACGGATTACTCGACGCGCCTGCGCTCCATCACGCGCGGCACGGGCGACTTTACCATGAAGCCCGCCGGCTACGAGCAGGTGCCCTATGACGTTCAGGCCAAGCTGGTCGAACGCTATGAGGAAGGCCGCGCCAAGTAGCGTGTGATTTTGTCTGCAACATGTCCGCTGGTAGATAGACCGCCCCGGCTATGTGCCGGGGCGGTCTTTTGATCGCATGCGACGGAAGGATTGCGGATTATTTTTGCTTTGGGGTGATGCGGCGGCGTGGTCGACGTTAATCCCCCGAAGCCTGATTGCGGCCGGTCGCGTAGTCAATCTGCACGTGCGGCTGAAGGTTGTAGCAGTACACATGGAAGCAGAGCGTCTTGCCGTGATCCTCGACCGATTGCGCCTCTAGGCGCACGCCGCGGCAGACGAGCTCTTCTTCGTTGTACATGGGCGTGACGCGGTAGAGCACGTGGTTGCCTGTGTCGCGGATATAGTTGAGAATCCGTTCCTCAAAAGGCAGCATGCCCGTCTCGTTGAGGTAGCGTGTGCCGGTGAGCAAGTTTTTGCGGTTGGCGTTTTCGCCGCAGAGCGACCAGGCGATCAGGTGACAGCGGTTGTAGAGGCTCTCGCCCGGAATAAAGTCGTAGCGTTGCTGGTGCCAGCCGGCAGGATGGATACGTGAGATATCGCCGCGCTTTCCCTGTCCGAGCGACTCGGGGCCTACGCAGGCGAGCGCCTTGCGAGTGCGGCCTAGGCTGTCGAGCTTGGAGAATTTCTTAAAGCAACCTTCTTCGGCGGCTCGTTCGTATTCTTCAAGCGTGAACGACGGCGTCCCCAGTGCATGTGTGCTGTCGGCGCGCAGGGCAACGTAGGGGTTGCCCGCATAGTCGGGAATGCTGCTCAGGTATACTCCGCGGGCGCGCTCGAGGTCGGGGTTTTCGACCTCGTCGATGGGGGTGATGGAGCCGTCCGGGCCGGTGTCGCCGCCGGTGTCGGTTGTGGTGGCCTCGGAGTCATCGCCGGCGTTCGGGCTGCCTTCGGAGTCCGCGGAGCTTGCCGTCCCCGATTCGAGTCGGGCGACCAGATCGGCCTCGTCTTCGGTGCGGCTAGGGCTTTCATTTTGCTTTTCGGCTAGAGCCGCCGCCTGCTCGTCACTTTGCGGCGACAACAGCTTGGGAGCTCCGTCGAGCGATCCCGTAAACAGCGCAAACCCCAGCACCACGGCGGTGCCGATGGAAAGTACTTGCTTGTAGGCGGACTTGCGCGACATTGCGGCTCCAGGATAGTCGGTTGGGAATCTACCAGTCTAGCAGGTGCCGTCGCAGGTCATTCGATCGAACAAATACTTAAGATTTGGGACAAACACTCCTGATTACTTTGTCCCGCGGTCTAGATCGAGGTGGAGTCGAGCCAGTTGAGCTTGCACTCGAGGATGCGCTGCTCGCCGGGTTCGCTGCTGCCGTCAAGCAGGGCGAGCAGCATCTCGGCCGCCTCGCGGCCTTCCTGGTCGACGGGCTCGATGATGGTGGAGACGGTGGGCGTGGTGAGATTGGTCCAGTCTTCGCAGTTGAGTCCCAAAAGGCCGATCTGCTGCGGAAGCAGATGCGCCATAGGCTGAAGCGCCTTGTAGACACGGGGAAGTGCCCATTGGTTTTGTACAAAGATAAGCGTGCGCTTGGCGGGATTGAGCTTGTACTTAAAGTACTCGGTGAGTTCGCTGATTGACGGCTTGTTGTGGTCGATGGGGATGGCTTTGTAGAGCTGCCCGTTTGCGGCCAGCGCCTCGGCATAGCCCTGGAAACGCTCCATGCGGGTGCGCATTTCGGTCATATTGGCGGCGATGGAAAAGAAATCTTCGTAGCCGGCATCGAGCAGCGCCTGCGTGGCGTTGTATACGCCGTCGTAGAGGTTGGTTTTTATCCAGCTGGTGCCCGGGCTATAGATGGCCGCATCGAAGAAGACGACCGGCTTACCGGCGCGCCTAATGCGGTCGTGGACGGCTTTGAAGTTTGCCGTGGGCTGGATGATAAAGCCATCGACGCCCAACGAGAGCATCTTTTCGACGTACATGAGCTCGGTGTCGGGATTGAAGTTGCTCGTGCAAACGACCGTCTGATAGCCCGCAGGGAGCATGACCTGTTCCATGCCGTTGAGGACAAGTCCTGCCCACTTGTTGGTGTTGTCCAAAATGATAATGGCGATGACGTGGGTTTGCTTGCCGGTGAGCGTCTGCGCCTGCGCGTTGGGAACGTATCCGAGTTCCTTGATGACGCGCGCAATCTTCGCCTGCGTTTTCTCGCTGAGCTTATCCCGTTTGTCGTTGAGGTAGTACGAGACGCTTGCCGTTGAGGTCCCTGCCTCGCGAGCGACGTCTGCAATCGTAACGCGCTGTTTTGCCACAGCGACTCCTTCCGACAGATGAACGTTTCCCGGCTTGGTGCTTTGAGTTTTGGGCGCGGGTGCTTCTCCTGTTGGTGCCCCCTCCCGCCCTTCATGAGTATGCAACAATGCGGCGCTTGCGGGCCACCTAAATCCAAGACAGATATATGAGTTTGCCGTCCACCGAGAAAATCAAATACTTCTTGACTTTTTAAATCGAGGTTAAAAACGCAGGATTCGATTTTGGTTAAACGCATAACTAATGAGCATAACCAACGCTCTGACCTGCGCGTTTACCGAAACGAGCTGGCATTAAGAAAAGTGAGCACCTATATTGGTCTTGTCGAAAAGACAGCAAGTCCAAACGGCAGGGGATGCTCCGGAGGCCTCCGCAAACGGTATCTTGCGCACGCAACTCTATGAAAAGAGGGAAGCAATGAAGATCGTAGGCGTTGCCGCCTGTACCGTGGGTATCGCCCACACGTATATGGCTCAGAAGGCGATTCAGGACGAATGCGCCGCTCGAGGCATCGAGTGCAAGGTCGAGGCTCAGGGTGGTCTGGGTATCGAGAACGAGCTCACGCAGGAAGATGTTGATTCCGCCGACCTGGTCCTGGAGTCCGTCGACGTGGGTGTCGAGAACGAGGACCGCTTTGAGCAGAAGATGGCCGAGGGCAAGTTCCTAAAGGTCGGCACTTCCGATGTGATTGCCGATCCGGTCAAGATCATCGATCAGGCTGTCGAGATTATCAAGGCGACGGGTGGAGCGGTTGACGCTCCTAAGGCCGAGGCCAAGGCAGAGAAGAAGGCCGTCTCCGCTGCCCCGCAGGCCCCGACACCGGCGTCCAAGCAGTCCATCTTTGCCGATCCCGGTAAGACGCTGCTCAATGCATTCAATACCGGCGTTTCCTATTTTATCCCCATCGTCGTTATCGGTGGCGTGTTCCTTGCATTCTCGTTGGCATCCGGCACCGCCGGCGCCAGCGGCATGGAGGTCACCAACCCGCTGATGGCGAGCCTTAACACCATCGGCATGGCCGGCATCTCCATGATGATCCCGGTGCTTGCGGCATACATCGCCTACTCGATGGCCGGCAAGCCCGCACTTGCCCCCGGTTTTGTCCTGGGCTATCTGGTCAACAACGCCGTCGTCACTCCCAGCGGCAACAGCGTCTCGACCGGTTTCTTGGGCGCCATGATCATGGCGGTCATCTGCGGCTACTTTGTCCGCTGGATGAAGACCTGGAAGGTCAACAACACCATCCAGACCATCATGCCGATCCTGATCATCCCGATTCTGACCTCGCTCGTCCTGGGCATGGCCTACATCTACATCTTGGCCACGCCGCTTGGCTTTGTGATGGACTGGCTCACCAGCGTGCTCGGTAGCCTGCAGGGCGGCTCCGCCGTCGTCCTGGGCCTGGTCATCGGCGTTATGACCGCCTTCGATATGGGTGGCCCCATCAACAAGACCGCCTCGACCTTTACCATGGCCATCATGGCCTCCGGCATCTATGGCCCCAACGGCATGTTCCGCGTCGCCGTCGCCATTCCCCCGATCGCCTGCGGTCTTGCCGCGCTCATCGCCAAGAACAAGTTCGATGACGCCGACCGCCAGATGGGCATCTCCGCACTGTTCATGGGCTGCATCGGTATTACCGAGGGCGCCATTCCCTTCGCGGTCAAGGATCTTGGCCACACCCTGCCCGGCATCTGCATCGGCTCTGCCGTAGGCGCGGCTCTCGCCGCCTTCCAGGGTATCGACTGCTACGTCCCGCACGGTGGCTTTATCGTCGCCCTGGCCACGAACAACGTCGCGCTGTTCTGCCTGGACATCGTGATCGGCTCCGTGGTCGCCGCCGCGATCCTGATCGCCATGAAGCCCAAGCTCGGCAAGCAGGCTAAGTAAACCTTAAAGGACTCCGGTTGCGCGGAGGGCTGGATTTGACTCCGCGCAACCGCCCCTACACAACAAAATCCATCCGTACTGATAGGGCCCACATCTGGGTCCCAGGGAACTTTTGTCAAAAATCCTCTGGAGAAGGAGAACAAAATGTCCAACCTCACCATCCGCCAGGCCGTTCAGGGTATGCTCAAGCTGCAGGACAGCGGCGATCACGCAACCATGGTCGGCATTGGCCCCATGAGCCCCAACCTGATTCAGGCCGTGTTCGAGCTTGCCCGCGATGAGGACTTTCCGCCCATGTTCATCGCCAGCCGCAACCAGGTCGATATGGACGAGATGGGCGCCGGCTACGTGAACGGTTGGGACCAGACGCGCTTTGCCGCCGACATCAAGAAGGTCGCCGACGAGGTTGGCTACACCGGTCCGTACTACCTGTGCCGCGACCACGGCGGCCCGTGGCAGCGCGACGAGGAGCGCAACGCCCACCTGCCCGAGGATGAGGCTATGGAGCTCGCTCGCAAGTCCTTTGCCGCCGACATGGAGGCCGGTTTCGACCTGCTGATGGTCGATCCCACCAAGGACCCCTATCAGATCGGTAAGGTCATCCCGCTCGACGTGGTGCTTCGCCGCACGATCGACCTCATCGACTATCTTGAGCAGTATCGTCGCGAGCACAATCTGCCCGAGGTCGCATATGAGGTCGGCACCGAGGAGACCAACGGCGGTCTGACCTCCACCGACAAGTACGAGGAGTTCATCTCTCAGCTGCAGCCCGAGCTCGAGAAGCGCGGATGCCCCATGCCCACCTTCATCGTCGGTCAGACCGGCACCCTTACCCGCTGGACGGAGCAGGTTGGCCACTACAACTTTAAGAACGCTCGCGAGCTTGCCGATATGGCCAAGCGCTACGGCGTGGGCCTGAAGGAGCACAACGCCGACTACCTGGATGACGCGACGCTGCTCGAGCACATTCCGGCACACGTGACCGCCTCCAATGTTGCTCCGCAGTATGGCACCGAGGAGACCCGTGCCTACCTCAAGCTCTGCGCCACCGAGCAGATCCTGGTCGACAACGGTCTGTGCGATGACCCCTCCGACCTGTATCACACCCTGCTGGTCAAGGCCATCAAGACCGAGCGTTGGCGCAAGTGGATGACCGGCGACGACGTCAACCTGCAGGTCGACGACATCCTTGCCGACGATGAGCTCAGCCTGAAGATCCTGGATGTTTCCGGTCACTATGCATTCAACGACCCCGAGGTCAAGGAACAGGTCGAAAAGCTCTACCGCAACCTCGCCACTCAGGACATCGACGGCAAGCGCTTTGTGGTCGAGCACATCAAGCGCCCGATCAAGCAGTACGTCGTGGGCCTGAATCTTAAGGGCGTCACGACCCGCATCGAGAAGGCTCTTGCCGAGTAAGTAGCTTTTCCTACGCGACGGCCTGAATCTTAAGGGCGTCACGACCCGCATCGAGAAGGCTCTTGCCGAGTAAGTAGCTTTTCCTACGCGACGCCGGGTCTGGGGCAAGTCCCAGCTGCGGGCCCGGCACATGGGACAAAGGGACAGTCCCTTTGTCCCATTCTTTTGAGTTTTAGATTCCTTTGAAGGGGTTCACCATGAAGTTCTTTATCGATACCGCCAACCTGGACGAGATCGCCGAGGCCAAGAGCTGGGGTTGCCTGGCCGGTGTTACCACCAACCCGTCCCTGTACGCCAAGACCGGCGGCAAGCTTGCCGACTTTGAGCCGCATATGCTCAAGATCGCTGAGCTCTGCGAGGGGCTGCCCGTTTCCGCCGAGTCTACCGCTACCACGGCCGAGGGCATGATCGAGGAGGGCAAGCGCCTCGCCGCCCTCGCTCCCAACATCGTGGTCAAGCTCCCCGTGTGCGAGGCTGGCCTCGCCGCCTGCCGCGCGCTGGCCGATGCGGGCGTGCGCGTCAACATGACGCTCGTCTTCTCGCCGACGCAGGCCCTTATGGCCGCCAACGCCGGCGCCCGCTACATCAGCCCGTTCGTCGGTCGTTTCGACGACATCGCCGAGGACGGTATCTCACAGCTCGACAACGCCGTGACCTGCATTAAGAACTACGACTGGACGGGCAAGAACGTCGACGACACCGTCGAGATCATCACCGCCTCGGTTCGTACGCCCAACCACGTGACCCAGGCCGCGCTGCTCGGCGCCGACATCGCGACCGTGCCCATGGCAGCTCTTAAGAAGTGCCTGCACCATCCGCTGACCGATCAGGGCCTCGCGAGCTTTGAGGCCGACTGGCAGAAGGTTGTCAGCGCCCAGTAACGATGGCTTCGCCTGCCGGGCATTTGTCCATGCCGGGCAGGCGCGCTCAAGAGAGGAATTCCCTATGACCAATCAGGAGCTGGCGAAGGTTGCCAACGAGGTCAGGAAGGGTGTCGTGACGGCGGTTCATGCTGCCAAGTCGGGACATCCGGGCGGATCGCTTGGCGCTGCCGACATCATGACCTATCTCTACTTTGCAGAGATGGATGTCGACCCGGCGGATTCGCGTCGCGCCGACCGCGACCGCTTCGTGCTTTCCAAGGGCCACTGCGCCCCCGCCCTCTACGCCGTGCTTGCCGAGCGCGGGTTCTTCGGCAAGGAGGAGCTCGAGACGCTCCGTCATATTGGCAGCCGTCTGCAAGGCCACCCCAATATGAACGACACCCCGGGCGTTGACATGTCCACCGGATCGCTCGGCCAGGGCATTTCCGCTGCGGTTGGAATGGCACTTGCCGCCAAGCACTGGGGCGACAGCTACCGTGTCTACACGCTGCTGGGCGACGGCGAGTGCGAGGAGGGACAGGTGTGGGAAGCGGCCATGTTCGCCGGTAACCACGCGCTCGACAACCTTGTGGCGGTCGTCGACCACAACGGCCTGCAGATTGACGGAACGATCGACGAGGTCAACTCGGCGATGCCGCTCGCAGATAAGTTCCGCGCCTTCAAGTGGCATGTGATCGAGCTAGCCGACGGCAACGACATGGAGCAGATCGCAGCTGCTTTCGCCGAGGCTCGCAAGGTGAGCGGCGCGCCTGTAGCCATCATCGCCGAGACGGTGAAGGGCAAGGGCGTCTCCTTTATGGAGAATCAGGTGGGCTGGCATGGCAAGGCGCCCAATGACGAGCAGTTCGAGCAGGCTATGGCCGAGCTCACGGCAGCAGGGGAGGAGCTCTAATGGCAGAGGTCAAAAAAGTCGCCACGCGCGTAAGCTACGGCGAGGCGCTTGTCGAGCTGGGCAACGAGCGCGATGACTTCGTGGTTCTCGATGCCGACCTGGCGGCCGCCACGCAGACCGGCAAGTTTAAGGCCGCCCATCCCGAGCGCTTCTATGATGCCGGCATCGCCGAGAGCAACCTGATGGGCCTTGCCGCCGGCATCGCGACCACGGGCCGCGTTGCCTTCGCGAGCACCTTTGCCATGTTTGCCGCCGGTCGCGCCTACGAACAGGTCCGCAACTCCATCGGCTACCCGCATCTCAACGTCAAGATCGGCGCTACCCACGCGGGCATTTCGGTGGGTGAGGATGGTGCCACGCACCAGTGCTGCGAGGACATCGCGCTCATGCGCACGATTCCGGGCATGACGGTGATCGTTCCCGCCGACGATGTCGAGGCTCGCGCCTGCGTGCGCGCCGCCTACGAGTTTGAGGGACCGGTCTACATGCGCTTCGGCCGCCTGGCGACGCCGGTCATCAACGATCGCGAGGACTATGAGTTCAAGATCGGTCGCGGCGTGGTCGTGCGCGAGGGGTCCGATGTGACGATCGTCGCCTGCGGCCTTATGGTCGCCGAGGCGCTTGCCGCTGCCGAGGCGCTCGCCGCCGATGGCATCGATGCCGAGGTTATCAACATGCATACGATCAAGCCGCTCGACGAGCGCCTGGTTGTCGCCAGCGCAAAGAAGACCGGTCGCGTGGTCACCGCCGAGGAGCATTCGACTATCGGCGGTCTTGGCGAGGCCGTTGCCTCGGTGCTTGCCGAGCAGCATCCGGTGCCGATGCGTCGCGTCGGCGTGCGCGATGTGTACGGCGAGTCTGGCCCTGCGGTCGATTTGCTGCACAAGTACGGTTTGGATGCCGACGGCATCGAAGCCGCGGTCAGGTCCGTGCTGTAAGGAGGGTTTTCCATGGGATTTGTATCTGCCAATCAGGTGACGATCGGACATGCTGCCGCCTCGCGCGAGGATGCTCTGCATTATTTGTCCGAGCAGGCTGTTGAACTTGGCTTTGCCGATGACGCGTCTGCCGTAGAGGCCGCCTTTATTGCTCGCGAAAATGAGGCCGAGACTGGTCTTGTCGCTGGCTTTGCCGTTCCGCATGCCAAGAGCGATGCGATTCATACGCCGGGCGTGGCCGTGCTCAAGTTGGCCGAGCCTGTTGAGTGGCCAAGCTTTGATGGCGTGCCCGTCGATGTGGCGCTCGCGCTGTATGTACCTGCGGGCGAGGCTGGAACCACGCATCTGCGTCTGCTTTCCAAGGCAGCCGTGATGCTGATGGACGCCGGCTTCCGCGACAAGGTGCGCGAAAGCACCGACCCCGTAGAGATTGCCGAGCTTATCAACGCCGGCCTCGAGGGCTAGAACGGGTTCTCCGTTCCATTAATCGATCCTTCTCCAAGGAAAAGGGCTGCGACGTCACATGGCGCCGTAGCCCTGTTTGCATTTCCCCAGATAAAACCGACCAAAACAAACCTGTCCCTATTTGGCAGGTTTGCCAGTGAAGTTGCGGTGGAATAGTTCCTGGTTGGACGAAAAAGCCGCAGGTCAGGAACTATTCCACCGCAACTTAGGAGGATCCGGGGTGCGCGAGTCCTAAAGAGCGGAGTCAAAGGTTGGAGAGATTGTTCTTGTCTCTCTAAGTATCTCTCTAAAGTGAATGTTGGTTAGAGAGACGTTTTCAGGCATTTTACCAGCGAATTTAATACATCTCTCTAAATGTCTCTCTAAAATAATGCACTCGTCTCTCTAAAGTTAGAGAGATAGGCTTCGCTTTAGAGAGGCGAGCTCCCCGCGATGTTTCCCCAGATAAAACCGACCAAAATAAACCTGTCCCTATTTGGCAGGTTTACCGCTTCCCTAAAGAAAGGGGGCGAAGATTAGAGGGATGCAATTGTCTCTCTAAACGTCTCTCTAAAGTGATTGTTGGTTAGAGAGACGTTTTCAGGCATTTTACCAGCGAATTTAATACATCTCTCTAAATGTCTCTCTAAAATAATGCACTCGTCTCTCTAAAGTTAGAGAGATAGGCTTCGCTTTAGAGAGGCGAGCTCCCCGCGATGTTTCCCCAGATAAAACCGACCAAAATAAACCTGTCCCTATTTGGCAGGTTTACCGCTTCCCTAAAGAAAGGGGGCGAAGATTAGAGGGATGCAATTGTCTCTCTAAACGTCTCTCTAAAGTGATTGTTGGTTAGAGAGACGTTTTCAGGCATTTTACCAGCGAATTTAATACATCTCTC
>CATYZE010000035.1 GCA_958415525.1 uncultured Collinsella sp.
GCGACCAGAAGGTCAGCGCCCTTTCGTTTCACGTCACCTTGTCTCAAATGCGACCCGCTCGCTGACGTTGACAAAACATCGGCGTTTCCGTGGTTGGTAAATAGCTCCACTCATTGGGGACGTACTTAAATGAGTGCCCACAAAATGAGCGTGGATAATCTCCCGTTTTTGGTCTGTGTTTTGGGCAAAAGTGGGAGATTATCCACGCTCATTCGGTAAGCGTCCAAAAATCCGCGCTCATTTGCCGTGTCCCTGCCGCGCCACCTCTTGCGCCAGTTTCTGTCGAGTCGGTGCTTCTTGCGGGTTGCCCGTATAATGGTCTGCGTATGAACCGCAACCAAGGAGTTCCAGTTTATGGACCAGAACCTTTTTAAATTCGACCTGATCGCCGAGGACCTGACGACGCATGCGCGCGCCGGCGTGCTGCACACCCCGCACGGCGACATCGAGACGCCGATCTTTATGCCCGTGGGTACCAAGGCAAACGTCAAGGGTATTCCCACCGAGACCGTCAAGCAGCTCGGCGCGCAGATCGTGCTCGCCAACACCTATCACCTGTCTATGCGTCCCGGCGAGGACACCATCGCCGAGCTGGGCGGACTGCACAAGTTTATGAACTGGCACGGTCCCATCCTCACCGACTCGGGCGGCTTCCAGGTGTTCAGCCACAACGATGCTGTCAAGCTCACCGACGAGGGCGTGCGCTTTATCGTCAACGATTACGACGGTCGCCATGTGTTCTGGACGCCCGAGGACAACATGGAAATCGCCATGAAGCTCGGCTCGGACATCTGCATGCAGCTCGACCAATGCCCCGGCTATCCTGCCACGCGCCAGTATGTCGAGCGCGCCGTTGAGCTGTCGAGTATGTGGGCAGAGCGTTGCTATAAGGCGCACACCCGCGATGACCAGGCGCTCTTTGGTATTGTCCAGGGCGGCATGCACCTGGACCTGCGCCTGCGCTCGCTGCGCCACCTGGAGGAGTGCGGCGACTTCCCCGGCTACGGCATCGGCGGCTACTCGGTGGGCGAGGACCACGAGACCATGTTCGAGACCCTGGCGCCGCTCGCGAGTGAGTACATGCCCAAGCACAAGCCGCGCTACCTGATGGGCGTCGGCAACCCGACTACGCTCGTGCGTGGCGTGGGCGTGGGCATCGACATGTTTGACTGCGTGCTGCCGACGCGTACCGGCCGTATGGGCACGGCGTTCTCCAGCGAGGGTCGCCTCAACTTCCGTAACGCGCGCTTTGCTCACGACGACGGCCCCATCGATCCCACCTGCACCTGCCCGGTGTGCACGGGCGGCTACAGCCGTGCGCTCATCCGCCACATGGTCACGCAGAAGGAGATGCTCGGCGGCATCCTGCTTTCGATGCACAACATCTACTATCTGCTCAACCTGATGCAGCGTGCTCGCCAGGCCATTATCGAGGGCCGTTACGGCGCGTTTGTGAGCGACTGGATGAACAGCCCTGCGGCAGTGGATTACTAAGAGCGGCACGGGTGCTTGCAAGGCGTGGGCAACGGCAAGGGGCGAGCACCGGCCGGTCGGCACATTCGCTGACACTGCTTGCGCGACCGCTGACCGATAGCTTGCAAGCACTTGATGCATCGTGGGTACCATACCGGATAGTTGATGTTCGGGCGGGTGTTTGGCGCATGGCGTCGACCCCGCCCGTTTTCTTTTTCTCGATAGGAGTACCCATGATTAAGAACGAGAATGTCGAGGGCGAGCCCGCCTACGACGAGACGTACCGCCGCGGCCCCGTGGTCATGCGCGGCCCCATGATTCCTAAGGACAACACCTACGCCAATCTGCTGGCGCCCGAGGATTCGACCGACTGGTTGCATGCCGATCCGTGGCGTGTGCTTCGCATCCAGGCAGAATTCGTCGATGGCTTTGGCGCACTTGCCGAACTCGGTCCCGCGGTGACCATCTTCGGCAGTGCCCGCACGCCCAAGACCGACCCGCTCTACAAGGCGGCACGCACCGTCGGCCGCAAGATCGCCCAGCGCGGCGTGGCGGTTATCACCGGCGGCGGCCCCGGCATTATGGAAGCGGCCAACAGGGGAGCGGCGAGCGTCAACGGCAAGTCGGTTGGCTTGGGTATCGAGTTGCCGCACGAGCAGGGGCTCAACAAATACGTGAACCTCGGCATGGACTTCCGCTACTTCTTTGTGCGCAAGACCATGTTCGTCAAATACAGCTCGGGCGCCATCGTATTTCCCGGCGGCTTTGGTACGCTCGACGAGATGTTCGAGGTTCTCACGCTGGTGCAGACGCACAAAGTCAAGCGCATGCCGCTCGTGCTGGTGGGCAGCGAGTACTGGCAGGGCCTGTTCGACTGGCTCAACGGCCCGGTGATGGACGCCGGTATGATCAGCCCGCTCGATCCAGACCTGGTGCACATCACCGACGACCTCAACGAGGCGGTCGACGTCGCCCTCAGCGGGCTGATGTAGAGTGATCGTGCCCGTCGTGACACGAATATGCATGGCAATCTGATGCTATCTAACATCAGTTTGCCATTTTCATTGGGTATACTGATGCAAAAGACGAGTCGAGGAGGTCGCGTATGTCTACTGCAACGGTTAAGCCCACGACGGTTCGCATCGAAGAGGGGCTCAAGGAGCAGGCGACTGAGTTTTTAGATTCGGTTGGCTTGAGCCTTAATTCGTATCTCAACCTGGCTGTTCGGCAGCTTGTAAATCAGCGGAAGATTCCGTTTGAGATTGTGGGTCGACCGGAGGCACCCAACGAGGCGACGAGGCGCGCCATGGTGATCGCCGAGGCTCGTGAGCTGGGAATTTTGCCGGACGATAGCCCGTCATTCGATAACGTTGATGAGCTGATGTCGTTCCTCGATGAGGACTAGGCGATGTTTGAGATTAAGGTCGAGGCTCAGTTTAAGACCGACTATGAGCGAACGATGCAGAGCCATCCGCAGTTAAAAACCGAGTTTAGGGCAGCTGTCGCCGAGCTTGCGGCACATGGCTCGCTTCCGGCAGAGTATGGCGCCCACGAGCCCTCCAACCCGGGCGGCAACTACAACGGTCACATCGATTTCCATCTATCCGACGGCCTGGTCGACGTGGTCGTTCTCTACCTGCCGCACAAAACTAATCCAGTGATTCGACTTGTAAGAATGGGTTCGCATCAAGAACTGTTCCAGGGCCCACTGAGCTAGCCACTCGATTTTAAGTTGCGGTGGAATAGGGATTGATTTGCGGCTGATAAGCCAAAGACAGTCCCTATTTCACCGCAAGTGATGGGGGTGTCCCACCTGTTGCTGCAACATTCGGTTCTCCTCTTCGCTGGATTTCGTCCAAAAGCTCGGCGGCGACTTCGCTGCTTTTAAAACGAATGCTGCAATCCTCTTTCTTGGGAAAAGCCAGTAATGGAATGGTTCCGTACCAGACGGTTTCCTCGTCAATCACTGTCGCGCACAAACGCCCTTCAGTTTTGACGGAATAGTCGATGCCCATTTCGGCAAAGACCGCTTTTGTGTCATTACGTGGATTAGAGGCAACGATTATCTCAATGCTAATTCCTCGATTCATGGGGCTGGTGAGTGAATCCTTGAGTTTCGTAAGGCATGCGGAAGATGCATAGGGTGCGGCGATGAAAACGTTCTTCGTGGCATTGACGATATCTTTGTTCAGGGTCTCAAGGAAATGCGAAGAGTCAATTAGGATGTTTGCCTCGGCTTGGCTGGCGTCTTTCGCTGCATAAACCTCGTACCCGAGCTTGGCGTAGGTCTTGAGTCTTTTCTGGTACATGCGGGCGAGCATGGGTATCGACAAATCAACATAGTCGAATATCTCAACCTGTCGCTTGCCCTCGTGGCTTCTGTGGAGCCTGCCCGCCTGCTGCGTGATGCTGCCGTCCCACGATATCGGCGTGGCAATGAGGAGAGTGTCAAGGTAGGACAGATCGAAGCCCTCGCCCAGAAGGCTTTCGGTGGCGACGATGATTCGATGTTCATGCTCGAAGCAGGGAAGACTGTTCAGTATCGCTCTTCTTTCTTTGGCGTCGATTTCCCCGGTCAGGAGAATGGGCTCGTGTCCTCGGTCTTTAAGCAGTCTGAACAGCTCCTCAGCATGCTTTTTCCTTTTAGATAGCACGAGCGGATGCCGACCGTTTGACGCAGCTTCAAGAGCGTCGCTGACAATCAATTCGTTTCTTGCTGCATGTGCACACAGCAGATCGAGAATCTGATTGAAGCTTGCTCCCGGCTCGTAGGCGGGTAGTCGAATTCCGGTAAAACGAGGCCGTACGATGCGCTGGATGCCCTGCTGAATCGCTTGCGTTTTTGGGTCGATGACGCAGCGAAGCGGGCCGCAAAGCATGGAGAGCGCCTTCGTAAGGCCGTCGGATCGTTCGGGCGTCGCAGAAAGGCCGTATACGTATTTGGCCGGGGCAGACTTGAGAACAAGCTCGAGCTGTGGCGCGGCGGCGTGGTGACATTCGTCGCAGATAATGAGGCCGTAATTACGAACAAGGTCCTTAACTATCGGCTCCCCGGTTTGGGGGTCTTTGCAAGACAGCGACTGGAACGAAGCGACGTCGACGAGGTCGCTTACGGCATTTTTGCCTCCTCCGATTTGCCCAATAAGGGGAGGCTGCCTTTTGCTGATTCGTCCTTTTGGGGTTCGGACGGGTTCTCTGTTGTCCGTAATGTCGATAAATCGCTCGAGCTGGGATTTCCATTGGGTTATGAGTGCGGTCTTGGGAACGATGACGAGCGCTGGAAGGCCAATGGAGGCAATAAGGTAAGCCCCGATGACGGTTTTGCCGAAGCCTGTCGGGGCGGACATGATTCCGTCTTCGTATATAAGCATCTGATCAGCGGCGATTTGCTGCTCAGGGCGAAGGGCACCTTTAAATGTCATCACAATTTGATTGTCGGATTTGCGTTCGTCTGAATAGTGGGCAGTAACGCCGGTTTCTCGGAGCAGCTGCTCAAGCTGAGTTTTGCAGCCCCGGGGAATCGCAACATAACCATCTCTCAGTTCGCTGAGGTCTATGAGCCGCGGTTTGCCGAATACTGATTGATGCATGGACTGCGCGCGATAGAATTCCGGGTTGGCGAATATCGCGAGCCCGCGGATTTCCATTTGAGCTGCAGGACTCAGAGACTTTTCGGGGATGTAGAGCATATCGGCTTGCGTGACGGGCAGCGATGAAGGAAAGTCCTGCGATGTGAGTGGTAGCCGCTTTCGTGGCTTTTGGACATATCGTTTGGCCTTGTTTGCCACCGTGGCTGTTGATAGCCCGTGTGGGTTGTTCCCAGTGGTCTCGATCAGATTTTGCACTGTCGAGCGCGGAATCAGCTGGACTTGCGACAGATAAAGCCATTGGTCGGGAAAGGGCTCGAATTGTTCGTCTACAAATACGCTGTTTCCTTCACGTTGCGCCTTGCCTTGAAAGGGAAGTGCGATGAGGTTTCCAAAACCTCCATCGGGAATAGTGTCCTGAGCGGGTAGCATTCGATCAAAGGCCTCGAACGTGATTGTCTTATTAAGCGCCGCAGCTTCGGTTATGAGACAACTTCCAAACTCTCTGGCGGCCTTTGCGCTGATTGGCTCGAGAAAGAAAAACCAGATGTGTGCGCCGTTGCCGGACCTTGAGCGCTCGACGGCGGCGTAAATGTTCCGTCGTTTTGCAACAAGCCGTACGGCATTTGTTGCCTCTTTCCAGTCTGCTTTGTCAAAATCGATGACGAGAACTTTCGTGTTGCAGTCCCTGTCGAGAACATATTGCCCGAGGACATCGCGGAACCGGTCATCGTTGCCTTTAAAGTGACCAATGATTGCGGCATCGCTTAATTCGGGGAAGACGCGATTGTGGCATTCTGCGCATTTGACTTTTTGATGGGCTACTTTGGGACAAATTCCCGGCTTCCACTCGTTTGCGCAAGCGGGCGTATAGCCGATACCTCCGTCTTTTCTGCGATATCCATGAGCGTAAACATCTTTACGCCCGGTAAAGAGGCTGCGAAAGAGCTCGAGTTTGTCACGTGCTGGGCTCGCACTGGTGACGATGCCCTCGATTTGCGCTCGTTCATCGAACAAAGCGCCGGCTTCTTCCCACTCTTCAAGTGTGGCGTAGCGTACGTCTGAACCGTTGTTGCAAATGACGATTTGTCGGTGTTGGTCCGATATATGCGTGATTGTCTGATCGTATTTAAATTGCGTGGCCCCAAAGAGGGCGTATTGATGCATGGTGTTGCCCATTTGAATGCCATTCTTGTAGTGGAGTTGCTGAGAACGAGGGTACGGCATTGCGGCTTTGCGGGGCATGCAATTTCGATTCAAGTTCGCTAATGGTGAGGGATTGCTCCGCGAGCGGCTTTCGATCGATGCTAAGGTACGCGACGGCCCTTGATAATCAGGATTTGCGGTCATGTGGGCAGCCGGAGGCGTAAAGAGCGGGCTTCATCCTGACCCGGTGGGCAAAAAATGGCAAATATGAGTACTGTTGCCAGGATAGCATCATATCATTTGGAAAGTATTTAAGACCAATTGACTGTTTTTTAGTATATTCAACCCCCTAAACACGACGATTCGGGGCTTTATGGACCCCTGAAATCGGTGGAAGCGGACAATTTCAGCTAGATTTTGCTGTTACTAATTTGGTAACAGTACTCATATTTGCCATTTTTTGCCCGCTGGGTATCGTTGGGGGCTAGTCGAAGCTCCCTCAAACAGCTGAGAATGCGCCGATCGCCATTAATATCTTGTATATGGATGGCGCAACTAAAAAGATGCGGTGGAATAGGAATTGATTTGCGGCTGATAAGCCAAAGACAGTCCCTATTTCACCGCAAGTGATGGGGGTGCCCCTAGCGGGTGGGCTGGTAGCGGGGGCAGTAGCTGATGGCGATGGCGTCAACGCCTACGTGGGTTGCGATGGTGCAGCCGATGGGGCCGGTGCCGGCATCGACGTAGTCCTGACCCTCGAGCGTCTGATTGACGAGCTCCTGCTCCTCGGCGGCCCCGGTCGTGAGTACGCGCACGCTCGAACCTGGGTGATCGGCCAAAAACGCGAGGCAGTCTGCCATGGTGTTGGCGACGATGCGCTTGGCGCCGCGGCCCTTCTTGATGGCCTTGATCTCGCCCGACTGCCATTCCGGCGAAACGGCCAGGCGAATGTTGAGCATCTGCGTGAGCTGGCCGGCGAGCTTGGGGGCGCGGCCGTTCTTAACGAGGTTCTCGAGCGTGCGGGGAATCAGCAGCAGGTGGGCGTCGGGCAGGGTCGCGCGGATTTGCGCCTCGGTCTCGTCTAGGCTGCGACCGTCCTCGCGCATGGCGAGCGCGTACTCCACTAGCAGGCCCTCGGCGCCCGAGCCGGTGCGCGAATCGATGCAGCGTACGTCGAGCTCGTGGGTATCGGCCACCTGGCACGCGTTGGCGTAGCATGCCGACCACTCGCTGCACAGCGAGATAAAGATCGCGCTGTCGTGGCCGTCGGCGCGCACGCGATCGAAGAGCTCCTTGAACTCGCCGGCGCTCGGCTGCGAAGTGTGCGGCAGCTGCTCGGAGCCGGCCATGCGGGCGACGTACTCCTCGGCGGTGATCTGCACCTGGTCGAGCAGGTCCTCGCCTTCGATAATCACATGCAGCGGAATCACGTAGATGCCGAGCTCTTGGGCTCGGGCGGGGGAGATGTCCGACGTGGAGTCGGTTATGATGGCAAAAGACATAATTGCACCTTTCGATGGGGCGCCTGCGCGCCGCCGATTGAGAGCAAAGTGCGTCAAGTATAGTGGAGTTGTTCCACATTGCCAGCTTTATTTGTTGAATAGTCAACGGTTTGAAGCGTCGGTGTGGAAATCGCCAATTGGGGAAGAGGGATGTCGATGGCGGCATTACAGCTATGCGAGCGGCCGGTCGTGCTGTTCGATTTTGACGGTACGGTGGCTGACACGGGCCGGGCGGTGATGACCTCGACGCGCAAGACGCTGGCTGCGCGCGGGTTTTCGGAAGTGCAGATGGGTGACCTGCGCCGCATGATCGGACCCCCGCTGTGGAAGAGCTTCCACGACTTTTACGGCTTTACGCGCGAGGAGTCGCTCGTGGTGGCCGACGAGTACCGCGTCTTTTTTGACGAGCTGGGGCCGGAGGAGTATCCCGTGTTCGACGGGATCCCCCAACTGCTCGATGGGCTCGCGGCGCAGGGGCATCGCATGGCGGTCGCGACCTCGCGCATGGAGGCAAAGTGCATCGACATGGTGCAAGAACTGGGGCTTTGCCAGTTTGAAGCCGTGGTTGGCATGAATCCGCCGCAGGGGCGCGAGACCAAGGCGGATTCGGTGCGCGACGCGCTGGCGGCGCTTGGCGCGACCGCGGACGAGGCCGTGATGATCGGCGATCGCTTTAACGACGTCGAGGGCGCGCACGCGATGGGCGTGCCGTGTATCGGCATCTATTCGGGCGCGGCGGCGCCGGGGGAGCACGAGGCCGCGGGCGCCGACGCGGTGGTGCACTCGGTGGCCGAGCTTGCTAAACTTTTCGCTATATAAGTGTTTGATGTGAGGGGCGGGCGCGCTCGCCGCTCATTGGTTGGGAGGTTGTCCATGAATCAGGTGGAGCAGAGCGTCGCCGAGTATGTCGACGAGGTCTGGGAGGATGTCGTCGCCGATATTGAGCAACTGGTGAGATATCCGTCTGTGGCGGTTTCTGCCGATGCGGAGCCCGGCGCGCCGTTTGGCCGCCCGGTCCGTGATGCGCTCGACTGCGCGCTCGGTATCGCGCAAAAGCTCGGCTACCAGACGAGCGACGACGAGGGTTATGTGGGTATCGCCGATATCCCGGGTCGCGGCGACAAACAGCTCGCGACCATCTGCCACGTGGACGTGGTTCCCGCCGGCCCCGGCTGGAACACCGATCCGTTTGCGATGGAGCGTCGCGAGGGCTGGCTGCTCGGCCGCGGCGTGATTGACGACAAGGGCCCGGCCGTGCTGTCACTCTACGCCGGCGCCTACCTGCTCAAGCACGGCATCACCCCGCGCTATACCTTCCGCGCGCTGCTAGGCTGCGATGAAGAAGTGGGCATGTCCGACGTTCACCATTATTTGGAGAACTACGCAGATCCCGACTTTTTGTTTACGCCCGATGCCGAGTTCCCGGTCTGCAATGCCGAGAAGGGCCAGTTCGAGGCGACGTTCGTGAGCCCCAAGATCGACGGCGGGCGCATCGTGTCCTGGAGCGGCGCCGAGGCGACCAACGCTATCCCGTCGCAGTCTATTTGCGAGCTTGCGATTGCCGTCGACGAGCTGCCGGCGCCGGTCGAGAACGCCGACCGCCTGGAGATCACGGCGCTCGACAACGGTCATGCGCAGATTTTCGCCCACGGCATTGGTGGCCATGCCTCGATGCCCGAGGGTACGGTCAACGCCGTCGGCCTGATCGTGGCGTACCTGCGCGAGGCCGAGGACGCGTTTGGCGCCCGCGGCGAGCGTCTGCTGACGCCTGCCGAGCACGAGTTCGTCAAGTTCCTGGCCTTTGTGCATGCGGATGCTTATGGCCGCGGCCTGGGGATTGATGCGACGAGTGCGGCGTTTGGCCCGCTCACCTGCAACCCCGGCGTCATCCGCGTGGTGGATGGCCACATTGAGCAGGTCATCGACGTGCGTTTCCCCGACAGCACGAGCGCCGACACCATGTGCGAGCAGCTTGAGCCGCTCGTGGGCCGCTTTGGCGTGACGTATCGCGTGGGCCGCGCCAAGGTGCCGTTCTCAGTTTCGGCCGACGATCCGGCCGTGAAGGCGCTTATTGATACCTATAACGAGTTTACGGGCAAGCATGCCGAGCCCTTTGCCATGGGCGGCGGCACGTACGCGCGCAACTTTGCCCGCGCCGTCTCGTTTGGCCCCGAGGAGACCGGCCTGGAGCTGCCCGCGTGGGGCGGCCAGATGCACGGTCCCAACGAGTGCGCCAACGAGGAACAGCTCAAGCAGGCGCTCAAGATCTATATTGTGGCGATCCTCCGTCTCAACGAACTTGAACTGTAGGGCTTCCCCAGGCACCCGACCTTGCCCCTCAAACCGTCGCTTGCGTACCAAAGTACGCGGCGCTCCTCTTTCGGGGCAATCTCGGGCACCTGGGAAACCCCAACATTTTGCTTGGATACACGAGCCCGGTGCTTCGGCTCCGGGCTTCTATAAGTTGCGGTGGAATAGTTCCTAGAATCGGCTGCTTGGCGGCCAAACAGGAACTATCCCACCGCAACTTCTTTTTATCGGTGTAAAAGGCGTGCCATGGTTGTGGTGGGGATTGTTATTCGTTTGTAAAGGCTGGGCCGTGCTTGCGGTAAGGGTCTATCAGATGCCCGTAAGAAACCGCAGCTGGCGCGGCTGTCGTCCAATCGAGGTCGTATCTTTCCAAACAGCAAAGCGGGCAGGGTGCCCGCGAGTCGCATGTATGAAAGGAAGATCATGCTCGATCAGGCTTATTCTCGTCGTCAGTTCCTCGGCCTCGCTGGTGGTCTTGCCAGCATCGTCGGTCTCGGCCTTGTTGGTTGCGGCGGCTCTAACACTTCCGATGCCGCCGACAAGGGTAGCGCCGCTGCCGCTGCCGAGTCCGTCTCCGGCGAGGTGACCTACGACGGCGCCTCTTCGTTCCAGGCTCTCGTCGAGGCTGCTGCCGAGAAGTTCATGGACGCCAACCCCGACGTTTCCATCTCCGGTTCGGGTAACGGTTCGGGCAAGGGCCTGACCGCTGTCGCCGCCGGCACCGTCACCATCGGTAACTCCGACGTCTTCGCCGAGACCAAGCTCGAGGCCGACCAGGTCAAGAACCTCGTTGACCACGAGGTCGCCGTCGTGGGCATGGGCCCCGTCGTCTCCAAGAACGTCAAGGTCGACGACCTGTCCCTCGAGCAGCTCAAGGGCATCTTCTCCGGCCAGATCACCAACTGGAAGGAGGTCGGCGGCGACGACGCCACCATCGTCGTCCTCAACCGTAAGGCCGGCTCCGGCACCCGCGCCACCTTCGAGGCCGCTGTCTTTGGCGACGAGGCTGTCGACTTTAAGGGCGACGCCGAGCTCGACAAGTCCGGTGACGTCCAGACTCAGATCACCAGCACCGACAACGCCATCTCCTACCTTGACTTCTCGCACTTCGACGACTCCAAGTTCAACGCTATCAAGGTCGAGGGTGTGGAGCCCAAGAGCGAAAACGTCACCGACGACTCCTTCAAGATCTGGGCTACCGAGCACATGTACTGCTCCAAGGACGCCGACGATGCCACCACGGCCTTCCTGGAGTTCATGCTCTCCGACGATGTCCAGGGCAAGCTCGTCGAGGAGCAGGGCTTCATCCCCGTCTCCGCCATGAAGGTCGTCAAGGACGCCAGCGGCAAGGTTTCCGCTAAATAAGTAATCGCCCCCGGAAAGGTTTGCAATGGCAAAACAGCTGCCAAAGCGCGACCTTGAGAACGTGGGCCTGGGCGTCACGGGCGCGTGCGTAGCGCTCGTGACGCTTGTTGTTGCCGCGCTCATCTTTATGGTCGCCCAAAAGGGCCTCTCGGCTTTTGTCAAGGACGGCGTCTCGGTCGTCGAGTTTTTCACCGGTACCAAGTGGGACCTGGCCAACACGGCCGAAAACGGCCTGCCCTATACCGGTGCCCTGCCCCTGATCGTCACCTCGTTTGCGGTCATGGTGCTCTCCACGCTCATCGCGCTGCCCATCGCCATCGGCTCTGCCATCTTCGCGGTCGAGATCCAGCCCAAGTTTGGCTCCAAGGTCTTCCAGCCGCTCATTGAGCTTTTGACCGGCATCCCCTCGGTCGTCTTTGGCCTGATCGGTTTTCACGTGGTCGTCGGCCTTATGAAGAGCATCTTCCACGTGAGCACGGGCCTGGGCATCCTGCCCGGCGCCATCGTGCTGGCCGTTATGATCCTGCCGACCATGACCACGCTTTCGGTCGACGGCCTGCGCGCCGTGCCCGACAGCTACCGTCAGGGCTCGCTCGCGCTGGGCTATACCCGCTGGCAGACCATCTGGCACGTGGTGCTCAAGTCCGCCATGCCGTCGCTCATGACCGCGGTCATCCTGGGCATGACCCGCGCCTTTGGCGAGACGCTCGCCGTGCGCATGGTCATCGGCGGTATCGAGGCCATGCCGACGTCGCTGCTGTCGCCGGCTTCGACCATCACGACCACGCTCACCACGTCCATGGCGGTCTATGCCGAGGGCTCGGCCCAGGACGACGTCCTGTGGGCACTCGGTCTGCTGCTGATGGGCATGAGCCTCATCTTCATCCTGATCATCCATCTTATTGGCCGCAAGGGGGCGAAGGCTCGTGGCTAGCACGCGCATCCATATCGACGAGGCGAGACTCGGGCGTGTCCAAAAACAGGACCGCATCGCCACGGGCGTGTTGACGGCGATCGTCGCCATCGTCATGCTCATCGTCGTTTCCATGGTGGCCTACATCCTGTTCGAGGGTATATCGACGCTGTTCCAGCCGGGCTTCCTCACGGAGCCGTCACGCGCCAACGGCACCCAGGGCGGCGTGCTCTACCAGCTGTTCGACTCGTTCTACCTGCTGCTGATCACCTTGGTCATCTCGGTGCCCATCAGCTTGGGCGGCGCGGTTTTCCTGGTCGAGTACGCACCCGACGGCCCCATTCGAGATATCGCTTCCACCGCCATCGAGACGCTGTCCTCGCTGCCTTCCATCGTCGTCGGCATGTTCGGCTTCCTGGTGTTCTCGGTACAGCTGGGCTGGAAGTACTCCATCATCTCCGGCGCCGTCGCGCTCACCATGTTCAACATCCCCATCCTGGTGCGCGTGATTCAGCAGGCGCTCGAGGACGTGCCGCAGGCCCAGCGCGATGCGTGCCTGGCCATGGGCCTCACTCGCTGGGAGGCCACGCTGCACATCCTGATCCCCGAGGCCATGCCCGCCATCGTGACCGGCATCGTGCTTTCGGCCGGCCGCGTGTTTGGCGAGGCTGCAGCGCTGCTCTTTACCTCGGGCATGAGCTCGCCGGTTCGCCTGAACTTCTTGAGCTTTAACCTGTCGAGTCCCACCTGCGCCTGGAACGTGTTCCGCCCCGGTGAGTCGCTCGCCGTGCACATCTACAAGATCTATGGCGAGGGCAGTCCCGAGGCCCAGCAGATCGTTTGGGGCACCGCGGCGCTGCTGATGATTTGCGTGCTGCTGTTTAACGTAGTCGCCCGTATCGTGGGCAAGCAACTGGCAAGGAAGATGACGGCCGAATGAGCGAGATAAATGCGACGCCCGCAACCGAAGCGGCCGCGTCCGAGACCCAGGACTTTCTGTCGAGCGTGGGGGAGAGCGAAAAGCGCGTGCGCGTGAGCGGCAAGGCCGTGAGCGACGAGGTTGTGCTCTCCACCAAGGACGTTAACGTGTACTATGGCGAGCACCATGCGCTGCACAATACGTCGCTCGATTTCCACAAGGGTGAGATCACGGCGCTCATCGGGCCTTCGGGCTGTGGCAAGTCGACCTTCTTGCGCAGCCTCAACCTGATGAATCGCGAGATTCGCGGCTGCCGCGTGGAGGGCGAGATCAACTACCGAGGGCGCAACGTGAACACCAGGACCGAGAACACGTACGAGCTGCGTCGCTCCATTGGCATGGTGTTTCAGCAGCCCAACCCGTTCCGCAAGTCCATTCGCGACAACATCACGTTTGCGCCCAAGCGCCACGGCATCACCGACCGCGACGAGCTCGATCGCATGGTCGAGGAAAGCCTGCGCGGCGCGGCGCTGTGGGACGAGGTCAAGGACAAGCTCGACAAGAGCGCCTATGCGCTTTCGGGCGGCCAGCAGCAGCGTTTGTGCATCGCGCGCACGCTCGCGCTCAACCCCGACGTGATCCTGTTTGACGAGCCCTGCTCGGCGCTCGACCCCATCTCGACGCTGGCGATCGAGGACCTCATGTCGTCGATTGTGGCCGAGCGCGCCATCGTCATCGTGACGCACAACATGGAGCAGGCGTCGCGTGTGTCCAACCGCACGGCGTTCTTCTACATGGGCGATATGGTCGAGTACGACGAAACTGACGAGATTTTCCAACGGCCCAAGGATAAGCGGCTGAATGAATACCTCACCGGCATGTTCTCCTAGTCCGGGACATGCTTGAGGCCCGCGGCGGCCACGGTTGTCGCGGGACTGATTGGAGAGGCGGGTCATCTCTTGCGGGAGATGGCCCGCCTTTTTGTGTCGTGTGCGGCCTGCCTTTTCGCTGCTATCATGGACAACGTTGAATTTCTACGAAGGAGCAGGGCATATGGCGATTCTTTTGGGATGCGATTCCGTCAGCCTAGAGTTTCCCACCAAGCATATTTTCGATAGCGTGACGCTCGGCGTGGGCGAGGGCGACCGCATTGGTATTGTCGGTAAAAACGGCGACGGCAAGTCGACGCTGCTGAGCGTGCTCGCCGGCACGCTGGAGCCCGATGACGGACGCGTGACGCACCGCCGCGGCACCACGATCGGTCTACTCGGCCAAAAGGATCAGCTTGTCGACACCGATACCGTGCATCATGCCGTTGTGGGCGACACGCCCGAGTATGAGTGGGCGTCGAGTCCGCGTACGCGCCAGATTCTGGCCGGTCTCATCAGCGATGTGCCCTGGGAGGGCATGGTGGGCGAGCTCTCGGGCGGTCAGCGCCGTCGCGTGGACCTCGCGCGCCTGCTGATTGGCGACTACGATGTGCTCATGCTCGACGAGCCCACCAACCACCTGGACATGCGCACCATCAACTGGCTTGCGCGTCACTTAAAGGCCCGCTGGCAGCGCGGCCAGGGCGCCATGCTCGTGGTCACGCACGACCGCTGGTTCTTGGACGAGGTCTGCACCAGCATGTGGGAGGTCCACGACGGCCAGGTAGATCCCTTCGAGGGCGGCTACTCGGCATATATCCTGCAGCGCGTGGAGCGCGACCGCATGGCCGCCGTTACCGAGGAGCGCCGTCGCAACATGGCGCGCAAGGAGCTCGCGTGGCTGAGCCGCGGTGCCCAGGCGCGCTCCACCAAGCCCAAGTTTCGCGTGGATGCCGCTCGCGAGCTGATCGCCGACGTACCGCCCGTGCGCGACGAGCTGGAGCTCAAGCGCCTGGCCGTGAGCCGCCTGGGCAAGCAGGTTATCGACGTGGTCGATGTGGACGCCGGCTATGCGGATACCGATGGCGCGCCCAAGCAGGTGCTCACCGACGTGACCTGGCTCATCGGTGCGGGCGACCGCTATGGCCTTTTGGGCGAGAACGGCGCCGGCAAGTCGACCTTGCTCGACGTGATCCAGGGCAAGATTGAGCCCACGCGCGGCCGTGTGAAGATTGGCCAGACGGTGCGCTTTGGCGTTCTGTCGCAGCAGCTCGAGGAACTCGAGCCCTACATGGGCGACACGATTCGCGAGGTGCTCGGCAACTATAAGAAATACTACGTCATCGACGGCAAGGAGACTTCGCCCGAGAAACTTTGCGAGCGCC
Organism: uncultured Collinsella sp.; assembly: GCA_958415525.1. Lineage (GTDB taxonomy): Bacteria > Actinomycetota > Coriobacteriia > Coriobacteriales > Coriobacteriaceae > Collinsella. The sequence continues at coordinate 15,470 of CATYZE010000035.1, forward strand.
TGGGCTTTACGACACAGCAGCTCTGGAGTCGCATCGGCGATCTTTCGGGCGGCCAGCGCCGTCGCCTGTCGCTGCTGCTGACGATCCTGGACGAGCCCAACGTGCTTATCCTGGACGAGCCCGGCAACGACCTGGATACCGACATGCTCGCGATTGTCGAGGACCTGCTCGACGGCTGGCCCGGCACGCTGATCCTGGTGACGCACGACCGCTTCTTGATGGAGCGCGTGACCGACCAGCAGTGGGCGCTGCTCGACGGCCACCTGACGCATATGCCCGGCGGCGTGGACCAGTACCTGCGCCTGTGCAACGCCACCGCCGAGGGCGAGCCCGTGGGTGCGCCGAGCGCCAAGACCGGCACGTTTGACACTGGTGCCGCGGCGGCTGCGGCCGAAAAGCCCAAGTCGAGCGGCCAGCCCAATGGCCTTTCCAACGCCGAACGCCAGAAGCTTCGCCGCGAGGTGAGCTCGCTCGAGCGCAAAATGGAGACGCAGCGCGCCCGCGTGGAGGAGGCCGAGGCCGCGATGGCTCAGGTCGACCCCACCAACTACACGGCGCTGGGCGAGCAGCAGGCAAAGATCGACGAGGCCCACGCCGCCATGGACGAGTTGGAGATGGCGTGGCTCGAGGCGAGCGAGAAGCTCGAGGGCGAGGAGTAGGCGAGGATGATCAAGGCCGCGTTTTTCGATATCGACGGCACGTTGCTGAGCTTTAAGACCCATCGGATTCCGGCGTCGGCGCAGCAGGTGCTCGACAGCTTTCATGAGCAGGGGATTGCGTGCGTGATCGCCACGGGTCGCCCGACCTACCAGATGCCCGATTGGCTGTTCAACTTGGGTTGGGATGCGTACATTACGCTTTCGGGCCAGCACTGTTTTGATGCCAAGGGCGTTTACCGTAGCTGCCCGATTGACCCGGACGACGTTGCGGTGATTGTGGACCAGGTGGCGCAGGGGCGCTATGATTCGCTGTGTATGCAGGGCGAGAACTCGTTTGTGAACCGCCTGTCCGAGCGCGTGGTGACGGCCGGCAGCAACGCGGGAATCGTTTACCACGAGGAGCCGTTTGAGCATGCCTTTGACGCGCCGGTCTACCAGTTTTGCGCCTTTGTGGATCCGGCCGACGAGCATATCGTGACCGATTCGGTATCGCATTCGCTCACTACGCGCTGGTGTGATTTGTTCTGCGACATTATCCCTTCCAACGGCGGCAAGGACCTGGGCGTGGCGGCGACGCTCGAGCGGCTGGATATCGACGCGAGCGAGGCGATCGCCTTTGGCGATGGCGAGAACGACCTGTCGATGTTTTCCGCCGTGGGCACGAGCGTGGCCATGGGCAACGCGCAGGATACCGTGAAGGCCGCGGCGACCTACGTTACGACCGCCGTAGACGACGACGGCATTTACAACGCCGCCAAGCACTTTGGGCTACTGTAGCTGCGGCCGGCACTTAGGGACGTTCCTTTTCTGCCGGCAGCTGGGGACACTCCTTGCGGGGCGTCCCCATTTTGTTTTCGTCCCGCATGTTTTGTGAAACACGGCTAACTTTTAGGCAAAGTAGTAAGACATGGGCAACTTTTGCGGTAAAGTAAATCAAGCAAAAGTATCCAAAGGCTAACTAGAAGCCATCGCGAAAGGCGGCCCATGGCCCTGCGTGAATCCGGAGAAGACTATCTCGAATCGATCTACGTTCTATCGGAACGTCAGGGCATCGTGCGCTCGATCGACGTTGCGGAGTACCTCGGCGTAACCAAGGCGAGCGTTTCCAAGGCCATGGCGACGTTGGAAAGCAACGGCTATGTCGAAATGGGCAAGCGCGACGTTCATCTGACGGAGCGTGGTCTGGAGGTCGCTCGTCAAATGTGGGAGCGTCACTGCTTTTTCGTGGGGCTGCTGGAGGATGCGGGTGTTTCGGCTGAGGTCGCGTCGCAAGAGGGCTGCCACATGGAGCATTGCCTGAGCGAGGAAAGCTTTGAGAAGCTAAGGTCGATGTTGGGACGGGATGGTGCTTCGGCGCCAACAATGACCGACTAGCACTTCCGCAGCGGCGCGTCTCCCGCGCCAAAGGCGCGGGACAGCGATTGGGACTAGTGGTCCCATCAGCTAAGCCCAACTCAGATAAGGAACCCCGCCAGCAAGCGATGCCCAAGAACCACCAGCAACGTTACCGCAGGCCGGGGCCGGGGGGGGGGGTTTTTAAAAAAAAAAAAAAACACCCCCCCCCGCCCCAACAAACACACCCGCAGCGAAGA
>CATYZE010000036.1 GCA_958415525.1 uncultured Collinsella sp.
TTGTTAATCGTACTTGGTTTAGGTGGTTGTTGGGTCGTATTGGGGTAGCTTCCCAACGCATTCCGCTGGGGGCGGTAATTTTTGTTGCGCGAAGCGCTAATCAAAATGTACCGCATGCCCGAGGACGCGTTGGGAAGCTACCCCATTCCGACCCGGACATAAACATCTACCAGCGCATTCACAAATTCGAAAACTTTTTTCAAAAAAGTGCTTGCACAGTTCTCGAATCATAGGTTATTATCTTCCTCGTTGAACGCGCGGGTCGAACAAAACGAACTGCGAATCAACAACAGAGCATGTCGGAGTGGCGGAATTGGCAGACGCGCTAGCTTGAGGTGCTAGTGACCGCTTTTTGGTCATGCGGGTTCAAGTCCCGCCTCCGACACCATCGCATTTGAGAAGCCTCTTCGGAGGCTTTTTTGTTACCGATAGACGGTGGGGTCCACGATGGAAACGCTTGAACGCAACGAGTGGGCAGACGTTGCCCAACTAGTCGAGATCACGAGCGATGCTGTCATCATCTGCGAGCTCGACGGAACCATTCTGCATGTGAATAATCGCTTACTTGGTTTGATGTGCGAGGAACGCGCCGACGTCATCGGTGGAGATGTCAAAGACGTCCTGTACTCGTCCGCTTTTGAACGTGCGACGGAACATCGTCTGCCATTTGAAACCGATGGCTCCGAGAGCGAACTGATGCTCAAGCTGAGCGACGGCTCCTTTATTCCCGTATTGGTTCGCGCAGGCTCCGTAACGCCTCCGCGCATCTTTGGGCGCCGCGCGCCACGTGTTCTGGTGGCACTTCACAGTATCGAGGAACAATATTCTCACGACCGTCAACTCAAGCGTGCGTTATCGGAGCTTAGAGTGGCGAACAAGCGTCTCTCTGGCACGCTCTCGGTCATTATGAGCACCGTGGGCTCCGATGAGCTACCCAGCCTGCTTGATACCGTTTTGAACCAACTTGTAGGAACGCTCGATGCTTCGGGTGCCGCTATCTATTTTTCTGAGAGCGGCGGTTTTAAGCTACGCGGTGTTTCCAAGGAGCTGTACGACAGCTACCTGCCCGAGTTTTTGCCGTATGGCGCTGGCATTCCGACGTATGTTCTTCGCGAGTCGCGTGCTTGTCGCTTGTCGATTCAACAGGACCTTGAGGGCGATAAGGCCGCCTCCGGTATGTTCATGGACCTGGATAATCGTTCTAAGCACCTGTTGCGCATGCAGGATATGCCTCCGTACCGCAGCGAGATCTGTCTTCCCGTTTTTTACGGTACGCAGATCCTTGGCGTGCTGGAAGTTGGTTGGAAACGCCCCCAGGCACCGCTCGCCTATGACGTTAATGTGCTCGAGGTCATTTGCGATTACCTGTCTATCCAGCTGGTCGGCATGGCATCGAGCCTTCGCTCCCGTCGCACGGCCGAGCTCGGCCGCTCGCTCAATGTCTTGCGGGATGAGTTGTTTACCTTTCTAGACGATTCCGCCGCGGCTACCCAGGCGGTATCGTCCGAGATCTGCAATATGCTCAACTGCCATTTTTGCCCTATTGAGTATGACGCCAGTCTGGATTCCTACGTCATAGATTTTGAAGGCGGCAGTCGCGTTGCTTTGCCGGACGATCCCGAGAAGCTTTTCTTTTCCACGACGGCGCCAGCGGCACGTTTGGGGGCTGCCCCCGATGGCTTTGAGGCATCTGTTTTGGGCGGCACGAGTGCCGAGGACCTTAAACACGTCCGTATAACTCGCGTTGACGAATCGATGCCTATGGGAGGCTGGCTTAGGGCACATGGCCTGCCTTGCCAGGGTCTCTACGTCGACGCCGGCATCGAGGCGGGGCGCCCGCGCTCTGAGGGCGATGGCAAGCACAGTAACGACGCGATCGTTCCTGCTTCTGTTGCGAAGGGCCCGACGACGCGCGCGCTGCTGCTTCGTGATGGTAGCCAAGAGCCGATTGATGACCTTGAATATGACTACTTGGTGCACTTGGCTCATGACTTTGAACTGATCTATGAAGGCGAATCTCAAAAGCGTGAGGAGCGCCATATCGCTCAGACCCTCCAGATTGGCATGAGAAATTCACTGGGGGATGTTCCGGGTATCGCAACCGATTCGGTGTACCTGTCGGCCACGAACTCGGCGTTGGTCGGCGGCGATTTCTATACGCTCATCCGTCTTCCCGACGATTGCGCCGTCATGATTCTGGGCGATGTGTCTGGCAAAGGCATTGAGGCTGCATCGATGTCCGCGCTCGTCAAGACGGCCCTGACGGCATATGCCTGGGAGGGCGCTGGACCGGCCCGCATGGCACGCTCCCTTAACAGCATGCTCATGGGCTTTTCGAGGGTCGAGACGTTCGTGACGGCCTTTATCGCCAAGATTGACCTTAAAGCCGGACGCGCAACGTATTGTTCGGCGGGCCATCCTCCGACCATGGTCATCAGGCCAGAGTCGATGCCGCTGGGTGGCGACGAGGCTCGTGGGGGAGAGGTCGAGCTGCTTGGATGCCAATCGGGGGTAATCGGTGCCTTTGAGAGCATGGTGTACGAGACAGGCGTGTTTACGTTCGCTCCTGGTGACATGCTATTTATGTACACCGACGGAACAATCGAAGCACGTGACCGCTCGGGTGCTTTCTTTGGCGAGCAGCGCCTTCGTGACCTTCTGCTCTCTGTCTCGGGTGAGGGCGTATCGGGAATCTGCGGCAAGGTCTTGGGCGAGCTCGACCGATTTACCGAATCGGCGCTGGACGATGACATTGCATTGGTGTCCCTTGAGTTTTTACGGGGTCGTTCATAGACGACGCTGGGCGGGCTGAATCCGTACGGTTGGGGAAACGAATGCATCGAGTGGGCTTTTTTGGGGAACCATGGTCGTATGAATGAGTGGAATGACATAGCGGTTTTGACGCCACCAGGCGATATCGACATCGCCACGGTGCCTGCGCTGCGTCGGCGGTTGGATGCTTTGATTGGCCGCGGCGTGCGTCGTGTCGTCATCAACTGTCAGGCTGTTAGCTTTATCGATTCGACGGGCTTGGCATTCCTGCTTACGCGCGCTCGTGAGCTCATGAGGCGAGAAGGCCTGCTTTCGCTCGTCAATGCATCAGGTGAAGTTGTTCGCTTTTTGGAGATTGCTCGTCTTGTCGATATTCTTCATGTCGCGGGGCCGGCACGGGAGTCTATTCCCGCCATTCCGGTGGGGGAGCTGCCTCGCTGGAGTAAGAGCGTCGAGGTCCGTCAGGGTATCGAGAATCTTCCATACTACCGACATCGCATCGCCGAACTCCTTGAATCGCTTCCGTTGCGCCGTGACGAGCGCTACGATGTCGCATTGGCGTCGGGGGAGGCGCTGGGTAATGCCTATGACCATGCGGGCGGTATCGGGTGCGTCCTGACGGTTCAGGCCTATGGCGATCGCGTTGTGGTTGAGGTGCTTGATCGAGGTGCCGGCTATTCTATCGATGAAACGAGCGAACCGGTCGCATCAGAGGAGCGCGGCCGTGGTATCAAGCTTATGCGTATGCTCGTCGATAACGTGGAGGTTGCTCGTCGTACGGACGGCGCCGGCACGCGCGTGCAGATGGTGAAGCTGTTTAGCGGAGCGCTGGAATCGTGTGCCTAGCCAATCGCTTTAGCGCGTTTAGCTACTAAGAACATGCGGCAGACAAGTTTTTTGAAAAAAGTACTTGCGTCTTTTGGACAACTCGCGTAAATTAATAACCCGCAAGCGGACATGGCTCAGTTGGTAGAGCACAACCTTGCCAAGGTTGGGGTCGCGGGTTCGAGCCCCGTTGTCCGCTCCATTGCATTTCCGGACCGTTTAGGCGGTCCTTTTTCGGCGAAGTGGCCAAGTGGTAAGGCAGAGGCCTGCAAAGCCTTTACCCCCGGTTCGAATCCGGGCTTCGCCTCCAGGCAACATCCGGGCGCTCCGGCGCCCGTTTTGTTTTACATATGCGGACATGGCTCAGTTGGTAGAGCACAACCTTGCCAAGGTTGGGGTCGCGGGTTCGAGCCCCGTTGTCCGCTCCAAGCGTAACAGCCCGACTACTACGGTAGCCGGGCTTTTTCGTACCCGTCGTCTGGGCTCGAACCCGTGAGGGAGCGAGCGTTAAGCAAACGCGGAGCGTTTGTAGCGAGCTGGCGAGGACGCCGGCAGGCGGCCGAAGCCGGTGCGGATCCGCGAAGCGGATACGCAGACGCCCCGTTGTCCGCTCCAAGCGTAACAGCCCGACTACTACGGTAGCCGGGCTTTTTCGTACCCGTCGTCTGGGCTCGAACCCGTGAGGGAGCGAGCGTTTTGGGGCGTGGCTGTGGCGTTGTTTGCCGCGAATGTCCGCTTTGGGCGTATCATCGTGGGCATCTCGCAAAACCTCGTTGCAAGGGAGGCGCACCCCATGGCTACAGAAAAGTCCTCTTCGCGCTCATGGATGTCCGATGCCGCGATTTATCAAATCTACCCGCGCTCGTTTAAGGATTCGACTGGTTCGGGTCTGGGCGATATCGCGGGCATTACCCAGCAGATGGACTATCTTGAGCGGCTGGGTATCGAGGCCATCTGGCTGAGCCCGTTTTACCCATCGCCTCTTGTTGATGGCGGCTATGATGTGGCGGACTACTGCGATGTCGACCCACGTCTCGGCTCGCTTGACGACTTCGATGACATGATCGCTGCGGCTCACGCGCACGGCATCAAGGTCATCGTCGACATCGTGCCCAACCATTCGTCCAACCAGCACCCCTGGTTCAAAGCCGCTCTTGCCGCCGGCCCCGGATCGCCCGAGCGCGCCCGTTATATCTTCCGCGATGGTCGCGGCGAGCACGGCGAGCTGCCTCCCACCAATTGGAATGCCAACTTTGGCGGCCCCGCCTGGACGCGCGTCGCGGACGGTCAGTGGTATCTGCACATGTTTACGCCCGAGCAGCCGGACTTTGACTGGTCGTGCCCCGAGGTTCATGCGTTCTTTTGCGACGTCCTGGCGTTTTGGAGCGATCGAGGCGTCGATGGCTTTCGCATTGATGTGGCGCACGGTCTCGCCAAGGATCTCGACCGCGATGACCTCGACAGGTGGCATCTCGCCGAGGGCGATGACATGGTTGACGACGGCACCCATCCGCTGTGGGACCGCAACGAGGTCCATGAGATCTATCGCGAGTGGCGCCGCGTGTTCGACCGCTATAATCCGCCGCGCAGCGCCGTTGCCGAGGCATGGGTGCTGCCCGAGCGCCAGTATCTCTACGCGCGTCCCAGCGAGCTTGGCCAGACATTCAACTTTGAGTTTGCCAAGGCCACTTGGACCTATAATGACATGCACGCTGCAATCGAGGAGGGCTTGAAGGCAGCTATCGAATCCGATTCTGCCTCGACCTGGGTACTCTCCAACCACGACGTGCCGCGCGTGGCGACGCGCTATGCCCTGCCGCAGATCAAGGCGACGCGCTACCACCAGATTGCGCTCGACTGGCTCTTACGCGACGGGTCGTCTTATGACGAGGACCGTGAACTCGGCGAGCGCCGCGCGCGGGCGGCCCTTTTGCTCGAGCTGGCGCTTCCGGGCTCGGCATACGTGTATCAGGGTGAGGAGCTCGGTCTTTTTGAGGTGGCCGATATCCCGTGGGCCGCACTCGAAGATCCTACTGCGACCAATACGCACGGACCGAAGCGCGAGAAGGGGCGCGACGGCTGCCGCGTGCCCCTGCCGTGGGTGGCAGCGGACGATCCCACGCAGGGCGGATCGTTTGGGTTTTCACCGGCGGACGCCGATGCGGCGCCCCATCTGCCGCAGCCTGCATGGTTTTCCGATTACGCTGCCGATAGGGAAGAAGCGGACCCGACATCGATGCTTGCGCTCTATCGTGACGCCCTCTGGCTGCGGCGCAAGCTGCGCGGGCGCGCCAACGATCTTAAGTGGCTTGATCTTGACGGACGCACCGGCCTTGCGGATGGTGCCGAGGGCGCTGAGGGTGGCGTCATCGCCTATCGCCACGACAACGGCTGGGCGTGTGTGACGAACTTCGGTGCAGCACCCGTGGAGCTGCCGGCGGGCAGGGTCCTGCTCACCTCATCACCGCTTGTAGACGGCAGGCTCGCGCAGGACAGTTCTGCCTGGATCATGCTCGCTGAGTTGTAGGGGCCTCTTGCGGCGAGTTTGCGTTTGCCTGTGCTTTCCGTGGTGGCTGATGTCTTTGCGAGGTTCGCGAGGGCGTCGCAAAACTTTTCAAAAAAAGTTCTTGCATAGGATGCGGGTATCACGTAAGATTAATCCTCGTAAGCGGACATGGCTCAGTTGGTAGAGCACAACCTTGCCAAGGTTGGGGTCGCGGGTTCGAGCCCCGTTGTCCGCTCCATTTGGGCGTTTAGCTCAGGGGGAGAGCGCTTCCCTGACACGGAAGAGGTCAGAAGTTCAAATCTTCTAACGCCCACCAAATGTTCGCAGCCCAGAGGCTATGTCCTCTGGGCTGTTTTGTTTTGGTCGCCAAATGGGTCGCCAAATACGTCACCAAATTTCGAGTTTTTGATCTTCCGGGATGCTTCTCAGTAGTCATCCGAGGAAACTCTCATCTTCTCCGTTTGCATACACATATCTTTTAAGGATTCGTGCCGCGGTTGCATGAGGCACGGCAAGGCACGACCGCAACATGTTGGTCAAGCATAATCTTTTGGATTCTTTTGGCGTGAGCGGCTTGGTTTTGGTAGGATTTGTCAGCGGCGCGGTTGAGGGGGTTTCAAAACTGCCGTGCAGGTAGTCGAGCTGATAACGTTTTAGCACTCTGCCAAGAGCCCTTCATTTTTAATGCGTCTGCAAAATGACTAATTGCTTTGACCTGCTGAAACACTATATGTTGTGTTTGACCTAAAAAAAGAATACAGGATATAGATGCCTCTTTGTCGTATGATAGATGGCGGACAGAGAACGAAGACCTTAACTGCCTCTTTTGAACGTGTCCTTGAGCCGCTTGATCGGCTTCTGGGAATGTCCGCATGGAGGCTTATGGTTTATCGAGAACACAGATTGCGCGACGGCGCCGCAAGACAGGGACAGGCCCTGCCGGGCATCGTTTGGCTCTGAAGCGCAATGAGGCTACGATGCGAAAGAGGCAAGAGGATGAAGATCATCAAGCGCAGCGGCACCGAGGTTGTCTTTGACATCGATAAGATCGTCAATGCCATCCGCGCCGCCAACTTGGAGGTCGAGGAGAGCTCTCGTCTAACCGACCGCCAGGTGGTTTACGCGGCGCAAAACGTCGCCGAGGCATGCGAGAACGCGGGCCACACCGTTTCGGTCGAGGAGATCCAGGATTTGGTCGAGGACGAGATCATGCGTCTCGACTGCTACGAGGTTGCCCGCCACTACATCATCTATCGCTATGTTCAGAGCCTGAAGCGCCAGAAGAACACGACCGACGACAAGATTCTGTCGCTGATCGAGTGCAATAACGAAGAGGTCAAGCAGGAGAACTCTAACAAGAACCCGACCGTCAATTCCGTCCAGCGCGACTATATGGCCGGCGAGATTTCCAAGGACCTGACGCAGCGCGTGCTGCTGCCTCAGGAGATCGTGGATGCCCACAATGAGGGCCTGATCCACTTCCACGATTCCGACTACTTTGCCCAGCACATGCATAACTGCGACCTGGTGAACCTGGAGGACATGCTCCAGAACGGCACCGTTATCTCGGGCACGCTGATCGAGAAGCCGCATAGCTTCTCGACTGCCTGCAACATCGCGACGCAGATTATCGCCCAGGTCGCTTCCTCCCAGTACGGCGGCCAGTCCATCTCGCTGACCCATCTCGCCCCCTTTGTTGAGGTGAGCCGTCAAAAGATTCGCGGCGAGGTTGCCCGCGAGCTCGAGGAGCTCGGTGTTTCGGCATCTGCCGAAAAGGTCCGTGAGGTCGTTGAGGACCGTCTGCGTGACGAGATCCGTCGCGGCGTCCAGACGATTCAGTATCAGGTCGTGACCCTTATGACCACAAACGGCCAGGCGCCGTTTGTGACGGTCTTTATGTATCTCAACGAGGCTCGCTCAGCGCAGGAGAAGCACGACCTTGCCATGATCGTGGAGGAGACGCTTCGTCAGCGCTATGAGGGCGTTAAGAACGAAGCCGGTGTGTGGATTACCCCGGCATTCCCCAAGCTTATCTATGTACTTGAGGACGATAACGTTCACGAGAATTCCCCGTACTTCTACCTGACCCAGCTGGCTGCCAAGTGCACCGCCAAGCGCATGGTGCCCGACTACATCTCCGAGAAGAAGATGCGCGAGCTCAAGCTGTCTAAGGGCGAGACCGCCGGCAACGGCGATTGCTACACCTGCATGGGTTGCCGCAGCTTCTTGACGCCCGACCGCTCCGGTAACGGATTTAACAACGTAGCCAACGCGCTGAACTATGACCCGAACAAGCCCAAGTACTACGGTCGCTTTAACCAGGGCGTTGTGACCATCAACCTGCCCGATGTCGCGCTGAGCTCGCATCAGGACATGGACAAGTTCTGGAAGATCTTCGACGAGCGCCTCGAGCTGTGCCACCGTGCCCTGCTGTGCCGTCACGAGCGCCTGATGGGCACGCTTTCGGACGCCGCACCGATTCTGTGGCAGTACGGTGCCTTGGCGCGCCTGAAGAAGGGCGAGACGATCGACAAACTGCTCGTGGGCGGATATTCCACCATTAGCCTGGGCTATGCCGGCCTGTATGAGTGCGTCAAGTACATGACGGGCCACAGCCACACGGAGAAGGAGGGCACGCCCTTTGCCATGGCCGTCATGCAGCGCATGAACGACAAGTGCGCCGAGTGGAAGGCCGAAAGCGATATCGATTTCTCGCTGTACGGTACCCCGCTTGAGTCGACGACCTACAAGTTCGCCAAGTGCCTGCAGCGTCGTTTTGGCATCATCCCGGGCGTGACGGACAAGGGCTACATCACCAACAGCTACCACGTCCACGTGTCCGAGGAGATCGACGCATTCGATAAGCTCAAGTTCGAGGGCATGTTCCAGCAGCTTTCGCCGGGCGGTGCCATCTCCTACGTCGAGGTTCCCAACATGCAGGACAACCTCAAGGCTGTCATCCGCGTGATGCAGTACATCTACGACAACATCATGTACGCCGAGCTCAACACCAAGAGCGATTATTGCCAGGTGTGCGGCTACGATGGCGAGATCCGCATTGTCGAGGACGACGGTAAGCTGGTGTGGGAGTGCCCCAACTGCGGCAACCGCGACCAGGAGAAGATGAATGTCGCCCGTCGTACGTGCGGCTACATCGGTACCCAGTTCTGGAACCAGGGTCGAACCGAGGAGATCCGCGACCGCGTGCTGCATCTCTAATAACCATCCCAGACTGCCCCGTAGCGAGGCCCCGGACCTTTACTCGCTATTTCGGACAGTCCTGGCTCACGACGGAGGCGCCACTGGCGCCTCCTGTTCGTGCGGAACTTATATCGAGCAAAGGTCCGGGGCCTCGCTACGGGGCGGCCAAGTTGACGTAGCTGAGATGCAGCGCGCAGTCTGCTCACTCCTCGAAGTTCTTAGCGGAAATGAGTCGACTTGCAATAACGGTTTGCTTGCAGCAACGGTTGAGCTGCAACAAATTTTTTATTGGACTTCGAACCCTATACTCGATGTTCGCTTCGTTCATTGAGTGTTGCTCGCGAGGGGTCTGGAGTATATCGTTCCGCCCGCAGTTTCGCAGGCCAAAGGCCGAGAATGTTTGAGGACGGAATGATATACTCCAGACCCCCAGGAAGGTTACTTATGAACTACGCGAACATTAAGTATTTCGACATTGCTGATGGGGAAGGCGTTCGTACTTCTCTGTTTGTGAGTGGGTGCCGTCGTGGGTGCAAGAATTGCTTTAACTCTGTCGCGTGGGACTTTGCTGCGGGCGAGCCGTTTGATCGCACCGTCGAGGACAAGATTATCGAGAGCCTCGACCATCCCTTTATCGATGGTCTGACGATTTTGGGCGGCGAGCCTATGGAACCTGAGAATCAGGCGGGGCTCGTTGATTTCATTGAGCGTGTTCGTGCCGCTTATCCTATGGGGTCGGGCAAGACCATTTGGTGCTTTACCGGTGACGTGCTCGAGGAGCTTATACCGGGCGGTCGTCATCATACCGAGGTGACGGACCGCATCCTTGCCTGCCTCGACATGTTGGTGGACGGCCCGTTTGTTCAAGATCTGTACGATATCTCGCTGCGCTTTAGGGGCTCGAGCAACCAGCGCGTGATCGATATGAACGCTACGCGCGCCCGTGCTGAGCGCGAGGGCGTTGCGCTTTGTGATGCGGTTGAACTTTGGCGTGATGATCCGGTCTATTCGACCCATACTATGTAGCTTGTGGTCGATGCCGGAGGGCGTGGTACCATAGCGCGAACGTGAAATCGGAAAAGTGAGGCCCAGATGGTCGATCAGGAAAAAGTCGAGGCCGCCATTAAGCTGTTGCTTGAGGGTATAGGCGAGGACCCAACTCGTGAGGGCCTGCTGGAGACCCCGGCGCGCGTTGCCCGTATGTACGGTGAGATTGCCGGCGGTATGGATCAAAGTGCCGAGGAGCACCTGTCCAAAACCTTTGCCGTCGCCTCGAACGATTTGGTTATTGAGCGCGACATCACGTTCTATTCGCTGTGCGAGCACCATCTGCTGCCGTTTTATGGCAAAGCCGCCATTGGTTATATCCCTAACGGTCGGGTGGCCGGGCTTTCCAAGCTTGCCCGCACGGTGGAGGTCTATGCCCGCCGTCTGCAGCTGCAGGAGCAGCTGTGTGCGCAGGTTGCCGATGCCCTTATGGACTATCTTGCCCCCCAGGGGGCGATTGTGCTCATGGAGGCCGAGCATATGTGCATGACCATGCGCGGCGTGCAAAAGCCCGGCACCAAGACCGTGACGCTCGCTCGCCGCGGCGTCTTTGAGACCGATCCCGCGCTCGAGGAGCGTTTCTTTAGGATGCTGGGCCGCTAACCATGAGAGTCGTCAACGACTTTACATCGAAGACCGATGAGGGGACGTCGCGTCGCGGCTTTATGGCTTCGGGCCTGGCCCCCTTTGGCGCCATGCCTCGCATTGATTACATTTGTGCCAACGGGCTGTTCCGGCGGCACCTGGGCAACATTGCACAGTTGGAATCGGGGCGCATCTTCTGCCGCCACGGTATTGACCATCTGCTCGATGTCGCTCGCATTATGTGGATCAAGAATCTCGAGGAGCAGCTCGAATTTGACCGCGAGGTCATTTACGCCACGGCACTTCTTCACGATATCGGCAAAGATGAACAGTACGAATCGGGTATATCCCATGATGTTGCAAGCGAGCGCGTCGCTGATGCAATACTCGCCGGCATGCCCGATGACGTGGCGTTTGAGTCGGCCGATGCCGCGGCCATTAAGACGGCTATTCTGGGCCATCGAAAGCTGCGCGTGAACAGCCAACCGCTTGAGCGTCTGCTCTATGCAGCCGACAAAGCGTCGCGCGCCTGCTTTGCATGCCCCGCGCGCAATGCTTGCAACTGGAGCGATGATAAAAAGAACCTGTCGATTCGCGTGTAGTTGATTTGCGCGGTCGGGGTTCTAAACGAAGGAGACGATCGCGATGAGTAACAAGAAACTGCCCGAGAGTGCAACCAAGACTGAAGGCGCCGAGCTCGCTCGCCGTGGAAGGGGCGAAATATCCACAGCAACGGCGGTGCCTCACGTGAGCTATGACGATCTGCGCCATGCCGATCGTATTGTCATTGACGGCCTTGAGGTTTTTGCCAACCATGGCGTGTATCCCGAGGAGAACGCGCTGGGTCAGAAGTTCATCGTTTCTCTGGTGCTCTATGCCGACCTGCGCGCGGCGGGGGAGCACGATAACCTGGATGCCTCGATTGACTACGGCTCGGTGTGCCACGATGTTGATGGCTATCTGCGCGAGCATACGTTTAAGCTCATCGAGGCGGCAGCCGAGGGGACAGCCCAGATGTTGCTGCGCCGTTATCCTTCGCTGCTTGGTGTGCGCATAAAGCTCGATAAGCCGTGGGCTCCTGTTGGCCTGCCCCTGGCAAGCTGCGGTGTCGAGATCGAGCGCGTGCGCTAGTCGACGCTAGAGCTTGTTGAGGGGTGGCTGCTTGAGCCGCTGCGACAGAGCTCTATTGTTAGGGCAGTACGTGTCGAGCAGGGCGTGAAACCGCTGGTTGTGGCTTGGCTCGAGCAAGTGGACGAGCTCATGGGCGACAACCATGTCGAGGCATTCGACGGGGTAGGCGGCGAGCTCGCGCGCGATGCGAATGGCGCCGGATTTGGGCGTGCATGAGCCCCAACGCGTTTTCATGCTGCGTACGGAAATGCGGGAAACGGCGACACCCATTGCGATTTCATATGCGTGCACCATATCGCGCAGCGCCGATGCGACCTCGGACGCATAGAGCTGGTCGATGTGGGCTTGGAGCTCGTCGGACGTTAGGCCGTCGAGGATTGCGCGCCGCTTAGCCTGTGGGCTTTCGTCCGATTCATCGGTACCCATAAAACTTGCGAAGGTGGCCTGCTTGGGTCGCGGTGCGGGCGATGCAAAGTTGTGATCGAGTGCGTCCTGTACCGTGATGGGCTTGCCCCAAAGTGCAATGATGGACGAGGGACTGAGCGGCTCTTGCGCTGTCGCCTGACGTTGCTCGCGCTGGGCAAGTCGGCTGATAATCCAGGCGCTGTTGCGCTTCACAAACGCTTCGATGCGCTCGCGACTGGCGCCGAGCGGTGCACTGGCGTGGACCTCGCCGCTCGATGTGACGCGTAGGTTGAAGTTCTTGACGCGCTTTTTTGTAACGATGACGGGCAAGGACGTCCCATCCGGTCGGGATACAGAAATCGTAAATTGCTGCGTCAAAAGCGGTCCTTCAGATTGGAGGCGGGCCGGTATGCCGACCGTTCGACATGCCGGCCCGCTCAAGGGATGTGAAATTAATAACGCTCAAAGAAGGTAAGCGCGTTGTCGCTGCAGAGCTTCTGCATCACAGTCTTGCCAAAGTGCTTGGAGAGCATGTTCTGGAATTCGGGCATCTTGCTGGCATCGGAGAGGAAGGCGGGCACCTTGGCGCCGTCCCAGTCGCCGCCGAGCGCGATGACGTCCTCGCCACCCAGGTCGAGCCAGTGTTCGATATGTGCTGCCAACTGGTCGAAGGTGACGTCTGCGGCGGTCTTGTCGGTTGCGTCGTTGGAAAGGAACTCGCTGCAGTAGTTGAGGCCGACGATACCGCCCATGTCGCGAATGGTGCGGAACTGGTCGTCGGTGAGGTTGCGCTTGACGCCGCAAACCGCGCGGGAGTTGGAGTGGCTGGCGACGAAGGGGCGCGTGGCGTGGGCGACAACCTCGTCAAAGCACTCATCGTTGAGGTGGGAGACGTCGAGCACCATGCCGGCGTGCTCCATCTGCGTAAGGGCCTCGATGCCGGCGGCGGTGAGGCCGGCGTGGGTGTCGTGGCCGCTCGCGAGCGGCCCCTGCGCGTTCCAGCTGAGTGATGACATGAGTACGCCCAGGCTCTTGAGTACCTCGATCAGCGCGGGGTCCTCGGCAAAGAACGTGGCGTTTTCGATGGTGTGGATGCAGGCGACCTTGCCGTCTTTGAGCGCAGGGCGAATGTCTGCCGCGCTGCGTACGTTGACCATGCGGTCGTGGTTGAGCATTGCCTGGCCGCTCATGTGCGCCATGATCTGCGCCTGGAAGCGCGCGGCGTGGGCGGTGGGAATCTCGTCGGGGACAAACGTGGCGAAGCACTGTGCCCACGGCGTGTTGCCGATCTTTGCGAGCGAGATGGCGCAGGCGTTGCCCTCGATGAGGTCGAAATCCTGCGGATGCGTTTCGTCGCCGGGGAAATAACCGTCGGTGCCGGCGGTAAAGCGCAGGTCGAGATCGAGCGTGGCCCAGCCGATGCGGTCGGCGGTGTCACAGTGTAGGTCAAATACGGGATATGCCATAGTTCCTCCGGTTGCAGCGTTTCTTTGCAAACTGTCTTCAAATTGTATGACTAGGGTATAGTTAGCGCCATATGTTCACGGCGGCTTGCGTTGTGCGCCGCCCTTATATACGGAGGTTTCCATGTCCAACCAGGGCAAGAAGGTCAAGACCCATTATCGTGGCACGCTCGACGACGGCACGCAGTTCGATAGCTCTTACGATCGCGGCGAGCCGCTGGAGTTCACCTGTGGCGCCGGCCAGATGATCAAGGGCTTCGACGCCGCTGTTGTCGACATGCAGGTGGGCGAGAAGAAGACCGTGCACATTCCTGCTGCTGATGCCTACGGCGAGCACAACCCCGAGATGGTCCTGACCTTCCCGGCCGAACAGGTTCCCAACATCGAGCAGATCGAGAAGGGCATGAAGCTCTTCCTGTCCACGCCGAGCGGTATGCCCGTCCCCGCCGTGGTCATCGACGTAACGCCCGAGGCCGTGACGCTCGACGCCAACCACGAGCTGGCCGGCAAGGACCTCAACTTTGATATCGAGCTCGTCGAGGTCGAGGGCTAGAACATGCCCGATCGTCTGGTTTCAACCGTGGTCTTGGGAAATCTCAACGATCTGTCCTACGAGCTCTTGCTTCGCCGGGAGCTGGGCGGCGTGTTTGAGACCGATGAGTTGTTGCTCGATTGGGACCAGGCGGACGCTCCCTCGTTTGTGGGGGTGACGGAGCTGGGGCGTGCGGTTGAGATTCGACGGGATGCTTCTGTAGCAGGCGAGCGCTTGGCCGATGGCGATGTGCTCGCGACGGACCGGTCGGGCATCGTGCCCGTGGCGGTTGTTGTGCGCCTGCGCAGCGCGGAGGTCTATCTGATCGAAGTCGATCGTATGGACTCTATTGCCCTGGCGCATGCCTGCTGGGAGATTGGCAACATGCATGCGCCGCTTTTCCGAGGTGACTCGGATGAGCATGCCGTGCGCATGTATACGCCGGTGCAGCCTGTTTTGGGCCGCATGCTTCGGGGTATCGAGGGCGTACGACTCTCGGTGGTAGCACGCGAGCTCGATGCCAGTCGACGCTTTGCGTCGAGCGCGGCGGACGTCGTCGTGAGCATGGCTCCCGACTTTACCATCGTAAAGAAGGCGCGCGGTTAAGCGCCGGTGCGTGTGGGACGGACTTTGAGGGGCAACCATTCAAAGTCCGTCTTGTGTTGATGAGATGCTTTGGGGGAAGCATATGGGTCTTGAGGGAATCAAGCTGATCGCCTGCGATTTGGACGGCACGCTGCTGCATCTGGGGGAGCGCGAACCGCGTTCCGAGGCTTTTGAGCTCATCGATGAACTGCATCGTCGCGGCATTGTGTTTATGCCGGCGAGTGGTCGCCAATATGCGAGCTTGCGCTACCTCTTTGCGCCGGTGGCCGACGAGCTCGCCTATGTCTGCGAAAACGGCGCCTTGGTCATGAGTGAGGGACGTGCCGTCGTCAAGCGCTCCATGGAGCGTGGGCTGGCGATGGATATCGCGAATGCCGTGATTGCGTATCCCCATGCCGACGTGACTCTTTCGTGCGAGGGGCACCTCTACACCATGAGCGGCAACGATGCGTTCGTCGACCACCTGCGCTATGAGGTCCACTGCGATGTGGCGGTAGTCGACCGTCCCGAGGACATTGACGAGGATGTCATTAAGATTGCCTTCCAGACGCCCGAGGCGGAGCAGCCGGCGGCACTGGAGTATTTCGAGCGCCACTTTAGCGATCGAGTCGATGTCATGACATCGGGAACCGAATGGACGGACTTTATCGGGTTTGGTTCGGGCAAGGGTTCCGCGCTTGCCGACTACGGTCGCGCCCTGGGGATTTCGCCCGATGAGATGATGGCGTTTGGCGACAACGAGAACGATCGCGACATGCTCAACGTCGTGGGCCATCCCTATCTGATGGAAAACTGCAATCCTACCATGCGTGGCATCAACGACCGCGTCCGCTACGTGCGAACGGTCGAAGAGGAGCTGCGTCGCCTGCTCGCTGAGTAGGCTTTTGGGACATGCCTACCGGCAGTTGGGGCAGAGGCCTTCGAAGATGGTGTAGTGCGAGGTGATATGCCAGCCGGTTTCCTCGCTTGCACGGGCGTCGAGTTGGGCATCGAACGGCAAGGGCACATCGATGACGCGGCTGCATGAGGTGCAGATAACGTGAGCGTGCGGTTCGGTCGTGCGGTCGAAGCGGCTGCCGCCCGGCGTCTTGATGGAGAGGATTTCTCCCGCGTCTGCTAAAAGGTTGAGGTTGCGGTAGACCGTGCCGCGACTGATCTTGTCGTCCTGCTCGCGTACAGCGTTGTAGATCTCGTCGGCGGTGGGGTGGCTATAGCTTTGGCGCACGGCGTCCAAGACCAGCTTTCGCTGTTTGGTATTTCGTCTTTGTACCGCCATGCGCCTCGCCTCTTTTCTATCAACGGTCGTAGGTAAATGATACCGTATTTAGCACACAATACTAATAACGAGGAATGAAACTGCCTTCCCTTGATTATCAACTTCATCCGAACACCTCCCACATTCATCCGTACATGTACGGATGAATGTGGGAATCCGATACCCTGAGGGC
>CATYZE010000037.1 GCA_958415525.1 uncultured Collinsella sp.
CCCTTGTCCGCTGCTCCGCAGGAGCAGGACAAGGGGCCTTCATGCGCGAGGACGATTTTGAGGGAACACCCCGACCGTCCCGGACAGGTATATGGGGAGGATGTCTACAGGTATTCGATCTGGGCGCCTTCCGTGTCGCACGTCAGGATATGCGTCTCGCACTTAGGGAACTGCTCGCGCAGCTTGACCTGCAGGAACTTTGCCACGATGGTGTCATCGGTCACGGCCATGAGGGTCGAGCCAGAGCCGCTGATCCAGATGGTCTTGGCGCCACCGTTGAGGCAGGTGTCGCGCACGGCGTTGTAGTCGGGGATCAGGCGGCGACGATAGGGCTCCTGAATGCGGTCATCGTTGGCGGCGGCAATCAGGTCCAGATCGCCGGTCTCCAGACCGCGCGTCATGCCGGCGATGCGGCCCATTTGCCACACGGCAGTGGAGAGCGGAATCTCCTGCGGCACGACCTTGCGCGCCTCGCTCGTGTGTACCTCGTAGGGCGGAATCACGGTAATAAAACGAAGCTTGTCGCTTACCTCGTAGCGCAGGCACTGGGGGAGCGAATCGGTCGGCGTAAAGGAGCAGACGGCGCCGCCCAGGATGGCGGGGGCAACGTTATCGGGATGGCCCTCGACCTCGGTGGCGATGCGGACAAGCTCGGCGCGATCGACGGTGTGGCCCGTCAGCGCGGCAGCTGCCATGATGCCGGCGACGACACAGGTGGAGCTGGAGCCCAGGCCGCGGGCGACGGGCACATCGGTCTGGATGTCTATGGCGACGGGGAAGGCCGGCTCACCCCAGGCGGCCAGAGCATCGACAAAGCTCACGTAGACCAGGTTGTTCTCGTTTTGGAACTCCTCGGGGCAGCCCGTGATGGTGAGCTTGTCGGCGCGCTCGAAGGTGAAGTGCGAGTAGAGGCTGACGGCCATGCCGAGGGTGTCATAACCAATACCCAGATTGGCGCTTGTGGCGGGTACGGTGATTTTGATCATGTGGGTCCTCCTGGGCGGGTCTGGCCGTTTAGTTCGCTGCTCGGGCAGTCCTGGCTCGCTCGGAAAGCACATTAAGTGCTTTCCGGCTCGTGCGGAACTCGCGACGAACTAAACGGCCAGACCCGCTCGCATGTTCGTCATCATCCCGGGGGTTATCTGATGAAAGAAAGTGCGCCGGCTTACGCCGGCGCTTAATAAGGGATCTAGTTGGTGCTCATTCGTTTTGCTGCAGACTCGACGTAGCTTGCCATCTCATCGACGTCGCAGACGTCTTCGAAGCGGACGGGCTTGGACTCGAGTTCGGCGAGCTGGGACGGGGCGACCGTGTTGGTGGCCTGCTCGAGCACGCGCATAGCCTCAAAGTCATCCTCGGGCACGTCGAGGCCCAGGGCGTCGCAGCAGGCGCGCGGGAACTTGTAGGGGCTGGCGGTCGAAAGCAGCACGCGGGCCTTGGCGCCCTCGGCGGGGGCGACCTGCTCAAAGACGTGATAGCCGCAGGCGGTGTGCGGGTCGATCACGTAGCCGTTCGCATCCCAGCAGCTCTTGATAGCGGCGCGAACCTCGTCCTCGCTGGCCCAGCCGCAGCCAAAAACGCTCTGAATCTTTGCCAGCAGCTCGGCGGGCACCTCGTAGCGACCGGTCTGGGCAAGCTGCTCCATAAGGCCGGCAACGAGCTCGCAGTCGCCGTCGGACAGGAAGTACAGCATGCGCTCCAGGTTGGAGCTAATAAGGATGTCCATCGACGGCGAGATGGTCGTGAAGAACGGACGGTTGCGGTCGTAGACGCCGGTGGTCAGGAAGTCGGCCAGTACGTTGTTCTTGTCGCTCGCGACGATAAGCTTGGCGACGGGCAGACCCATGCGCTTGGCATAGTAGCCGGCCAGGATATCGCCAAAGTTACCGGTCGGTACGCAGAACTCCACGGCGTCGCCGGCCTCGATGGCGCCGGCGCGCAGCAGCTGCGCATAGGCGGCAAAGTAGTAGACGACCTGCGGTACCAGACGGCCGACATTGATGGAGTTGGCGCTCGAAAGCACTGTGCCAGCGGCCTCCAGGCGCTCGGTAAGCTCCTTATCGGCAAAGATGCGCTTGACGGCGCTCTGGGCGTCGTCAAAGTTGCCGCGGATGCCGCAGACGGCGACGTTGTCGCCCTCCTGCGTGGACATCTGCAGGTTCTGGACGCGGCTGACCTTGCCCTCGGGATAAAAGACAGTGATGCCCGTGCCCGGAGCGTCGGCAAAACCGGCGAGTGCGGCCTTACCGGTGTCGCCCGACGTGGCGGTGACGATCATGATGCGCTCGGCGCCGCCGTCCTTGGCAGAGGTGCGGGCCATCAGGCGGGGGAGCATCTGCAGAGCGACGTCCTTGAAGGCGCTCGTGGGGCCGCCAAAGAGCTCCATCACATAGGTCTGAGGGGCGTCGGCGCCCGGTGCGGCGTCGAGTTTGACGAGCGGCGTGACCTCTTCGCTCGCGAACGTGCCGCGGTATGCTTCGTTGACACACGCCGAAATTTCTTCGTCCGTGTAATCATTCAGTAACATTCCCAACACATCTTGAGCGATTTCAAAGTACGATTTATCTGCAAGCGAGCTGATATCGACCTGCTGGGTGCCGAGCTCGTCCGAGACAAACAAACCCCCGTCGGGAGCGATGCCGGTACGGATTGCCACCTTACTTGAGCACGATAAAGTGCGTCCTCGTGTACTATGATAAGTTCCCATATAACACTGCTCCTCGGATGCCTTGGTCCCAATCGGTGAAACCATGGTATCAGAGCGCGCAAAACAGGTTTGCAGAGGCTTTTAGAAAGGTAACCTCCACGCCATGATAAAAATTGCCAAGTTTGGCGGCTCGTCGGTCGCCGACGCCGAACACTTCAAGAAGATTAAGGCCATCGTCGATGCCGACCCTGCCCGCCGTTTTGTGGTGGTTTCCGCCTGCGGTCGCCGCTTTAAGGGCGACACCAAGGTGACCGACCTGCTCTACCTGGTTAACGCACACGTTAAGTATCACGTGTCGTGCGAGGAGCTGCTCGAGGACATTGGCCAGCGCTACTTTGATATCGCTGACGAGCTGGAGCTCACCTATCCCATCCGCGAGGAGTTCGCGGCCTTTGCCGAGCGCGCCCGCTCGGGCGGCTACTCCACCGAGGAGCTCGTGAGCCGTGGCGAGTACTTCACTGCTCGCCTGATGGCCGAGTACCTGGGCCTGCCGTTTCTGGACGCCGCGACGGTCGTGGCGTTCCATCATGACGGTACGCTCAGCATGAACCGCACCTCCGAGCTGGTGCAAGAGTACGGTCAGCAGGGCGGCTTCGTTATGCCTGGCTTCTACGGCGCGACGCGTGAGGGGCAGATCAAGCTGCTCGACCGTGGCGGCGGCGATATTTCCGGTTCGATCCTGGCCAAGTGCCTGGGCGCCGACCTGTACGAGAACTGGACCGACGTCTCGGGTTTCTATTCTGCCGATCCGCGTATTGTTCCCGAGGCTCAGCCCATTGCCCGCGTTACCTACGAGGAGCTGCGCGAACTTTCGTACATGGGTGCAAGCGTCCTGCACGAGGAGGCTGTGTTCCCCGTGCGTGAGGCCGGTATTCCGCTGGTCATCAAGAACACCAATGCGCCGCAGGACCCCGGCACCATCATTAGCGAGACGGCCGACGAGGGCGAGGCAGAGCCCATCATTACCGGCGTGACCGGCAAGCGCGGCTTTGTCGCCATCAACGTTGCCCGCGACCGCACCAAGCCCCGTGTCGGCTTTATGCGCCGTGCGCTTTCGGTCTTCGAGCGCTATGACGTCTCCGTCGAGCACATGCCCACCGGTGTCGACCGCTTTGGCGCCGTGGTGCAGGAGCAGGACGTGCACGATTCGCTGTACTCGCTCGTGGGCGACATCCAGCAGGAGGTCGAGCCGCTCGAGATCGAGGTCGTCGAGGGCTTGGCGCTTATCGCTACCGTTGGCCGCAACCTGCGCGGTCGTGCTGGCATCTCTGGCCATCTGTTTGGCATGCTTGGCCAGGCGGGCGTGAGCGTGCGTATGATTTCGCAGAGCTGCGACGAGATCAACATCATTATCGGCGTGGAGGAGAAAGACTTCGATCTGGCGATCCAAACCATCTACCGCGCCTTCTCCGATGAGAACGGCATTGTAAAGGTCTCCGACCTGGAGGCTCCCGCGCCGGTCGATCCCGCCATGGCCGCGCTCCATAAGTAGCTGCTATCTCGCTGGATTTTTGAGTCATGTCTCAAAAATCTACTGTCGGGCGTTTCGTTTCGGTTTCGTTTCGACGGGGCGGGTTTTGTATCCGCCCCGTTCTTGTATAAACTGGGCAAGAATATCCGGCCTGCTTGGCGTGCGGGCGATAGCCACAACCTTTAAAGGGGGAAGCATGAAACAGTACACGGTTGCTATTTTGGGCGCGACGGGAGCCGTGGGCACCCAGATGCTCGAGTGCCTCAACGAGCAGGAATTTCCGGTCGGTAAGCTCAAGCTGCTGGCGAGCGCACGCTCTGCGGGCAAGACCGTCGAGTTCCGCGGCGAGCAGATTGTGATCGAAGAGGCTTGCCCCGAGGCCTTTGAGGGCTGCGACATCGTACTCGGCGCTGCCGGCGACGACATCGCCAAGGAGCTGCTGCCCGAGGCCGTCAAGCGCGGCGCCGTCGTGGTCGACAACAGCCACGCCTTCCGTCTGGATCCCGAGGCGCCGCTGGTCGTGCCCGAGATCAACGCCGACGACATCAAGTGGCATCACGGCCTTATCGCCAACCCCAACTGCGCGACCATCATCGGCCTGGTTCCCACGTGGCCGCTGCATCAGCTCGCCGGCGTAAAGCGCATGATCGTCTCGACGTATCAGGCGGCTTCGGGTGCCGGCGCTCCCGGTATGGCCGAGCTCGAGGCTCAGTTGGCCGCCCTGGGCCGCGGCGAGGAGATTCCCGAGCCGCGTGCATTTGCCGCCCAACTGGCGAGCAACCTGATTCCGCAGATCGGCGGCGTCAAGGAGGAGGGCTTTACTTCCGAGGAAATGAAGCTGCAAAACGAGGGCCGCAAGATTATGCACCTGCCTGAGCTGCGCGTGAACTGCACCTGCGTGCGCGTGCCGGTGCTGCGTTCGCATTCCGAGAGCATTACGCTCGAGTTTGAGCGCGACATTACGGTCGAGGAGGCTCGTGCCGCGCTGGCTGCCGCTCCGGGCGTGAAGCTGGTTGACGATATGAGCGCCGAGGATGCGCACGATCGCTTCCCCATGCCGATGGACACCTCCGACCAGGACCTGATCTGGGTCGGTCGCGTGCGTCGCGACATTTCGAACCCCGAGGCCGCGCGTGGCATCACCTTCTGGTGCTGCGGCGACCAAATCCGTAAGGGCGCGGCAACCACCGCCGACCAGATCGATAAGCTGATCTGCGAGTAGTGTGACCTGTCCGGTGGGGCCGGGATTAGTTTCCAGAACGTCCTCGACCATGTGTGGCGCCTTGTCCTGCTCCTTCGGAGCCGCGGACAAGGCGCCACACTGGTCTGCGGAGTGTTCTGGAAACTAAGCCCGGCCCCTGCCTGCGGTGACTCGGCTGCGAGCGGCCTGCGATGGGGCCGTTGCTGGTTGGGGCCGCTGGGCTGATGCGGGGGCGCGCGGCTGTTGCGGGTCCTGGTCCCGGCGGCGGCCTCGGCGCTTCGCGCCTGCCGCCTTTGGGGACTGTGGGGTGCGGCCGACAGCTGCGGCGCGTTGCGCCTGCTGCCTGCGGGGACTTTGGGGTCGTGCGGCAGCTGCGGCGCTTCGCGCCTGCTGCCTTGGGTGACTTTGGGGTCGATTGGGGTTGTCTGCACAATTCGCGGTATTATGTTGCGGAGTTTTGAAAGGAGTCGCTGGTGGTCACGACGACGTTTGCCTCGCCTTTGGGCGAAATCTTGCTTGCCGCTGATGGCCGCGGTCTGACGGGGCTTTGGTTTGAGGGACAGGAGCACTTTGGCTCCACGCTTCTCCGGGAAGACTCCGAACATGTTGAAGGCGCCGATGCGGTTTCCGGTATTGGTGGCATATCGTCGGTGAGTCCGGCAAATGGTGCGGCTTCTTCGGTGCTTGAGCGTTCTTGGGCTTGGTTGAATGCCTATTTTGCGGGGCAGGAGCCTCGATTTACGCCGCCGTTGCATTTGATTGGTACGGCGTTTCAGCGCGAGGTTTGGTTTGAGCTGCTTTCTATCCCGCGTGGCGAGGTCGCTACGTATGGCGAGATCGCCCAGCGTGTTGCGGCTCGACATCATGTGCCGGGAAACGAGGCACCCGTTGTATCTCCTCGCGCGGTGGGGGCTGCGGTTGCGCGTAATCCCATTTCGATAATCGTGCCGTGCCATCGCGTGGTCGCGGCCGACGGATCGCTCAACGGATATGCCGGCGGCCTCGACCGCAAGGAGTGGCTGCTTCGGCTTGAGGGCGCGTACGAGGAGTAACGCTCGAGCACTTTGCATAACTAGGACGCCGTGAAAGGACGAGTCACTGTCCCTTCGCGCCCGGCATGCGTCAAAGCGCTCGGCACGTGCGCCTTAAGTTTGGCTAAGCCACATCCTGCGTATTTAAAAACGCGCAGGTTGAGCAGCTAAGGCTGCGCTAAGGCGGTTGACGGTACGCTATCATCGGCAGTATCGAAACCTGTAGAGCCATGCGCCAAAGGAGCAACTATGAAGCTGATGCTTGCCGAGGACGAACCTGGTCTCTCCCGCGCCCTCACCGCGATTCTTCAACATAACGACTACGAGGTCGACACCGCCCTCGACGGCTTGACGGCGCTCGAGAATCTACTCACCAACGATTACGACGCCGCAATCCTGGACATCATGATGCCCGGCATGGACGGCATCGAGGTGCTCAAGCGTACACGCGCCGCCGGAAAGCGACTGCCCATCATCATGCTCACGGCAAAAAGCGAGGTGTCCGATAAGGTCGAGGGCCTGGATGCCGGTGCCAACGATTACCTGACCAAGCCGTTTGCCGCCAAGGAACTGCTTGCGCGTATTCGTGCCATGACGCGTGCCGCGACGGCAATTGACGCCACGACGCTCAGCGTGGGTAACGTGCGCCTCGACACGGCGGCTTGCACGCTTGTGGGACCCTTGGGCGAGGAGCACCTGGCCAATCGCGAGTTTCAGCTTATGGAACTCTTTATGCGCAACGCCGGCACGCGCATGCCCACTGAACGTCTGATGCTCGAGGTTTGGGGTGAGGACGCGCCCGAAGGCGCCAACGTGGTGTGGGTCTATATCTCGTACCTGCGCAAAAAGCTGACGGCGCTTGGTGCCAACGTTGCCATTCGCGCGTCGCGCAACCAGGGCTATTCGCTCGAGGTTGTCGAGGAAGGCGAATAAGCGTGAGCGCGAGCGCGTGGTGCAAGCGCATGACGGAGTGGTTTCACGCCGCCTCGAGTAGTAAGGGGCGGGCTAATTCTGTTGACGCATTGGGCCGCCGCCTGCGTCGAAAGTTTATCCTCGTTGCCATGGGCGCCGTGACCGTGGTGCTCACGCTCATCATCGCCGGCATCAACATCGTCAATTATTCGCATGTCT
Organism: uncultured Collinsella sp.; assembly: GCA_958415525.1. Classification (GTDB taxonomy): domain Bacteria; phylum Actinomycetota; class Coriobacteriia; order Coriobacteriales; family Coriobacteriaceae; genus Collinsella. The sequence goes on from CATYZE010000037.1 coordinate 7,542, forward strand.
GCAAGATGGCCGACGCTCGCCTGGACTATATTCTGGCGGGCAAGGACGGTATCGATTGGGGGGACGAGCCTAAAGCCGAGCCCGCTAATGGCAAGGATGCCGGCGATAGCCAAGCGGGCGTTCGCATCAGACACTTCGAAGGCATGACGGCGGAGTCTCCCTTCGACACGCGCTACTTTACGGTGACGATTGACGCCGGACAGGTTGCCGATGTCAATACGGCCCGCATTGCCGCGGTGAGTGCCAAGCGCGCCGCCAGTATCGCCGCCAAGTTGCATTCCAAGGGTTGGGTCTCGGGTTTTTCTGGCAATTATCGCTATACGACCGACGTTCAAGACGATGAGACCACCTATGTGTTCGTGGACTGTTCGCGCGAGCTTGCAAGTTTCCATTCGTTTTTGAGCGCGAGTGTGGCAATCAGTTGCATTGGCTGGCTGGCGGTGTTGGCAATTGTGGCGGGTGCCTCGGGCGCGGTGATTCGACCGATAGTCGAGAGCTACAGCAAGCAAAAGCGCTTTATTACCGATGCAAGCCACGAGATCAAGACGCCGCTCGCTGTGATCGATGCCGCGAACGAGGTGCAGGAGATTGAGAGCGGCGAGAGCGAGTGGACGCAGAGCATTCACGAGCAGGTCGCGCGGCTGACGGCGCTCACGGAGCGTTTGGTATTTTTGGCGCGCATGGACGAGGGCTCGGCGGGCTTTACCATGACATCGATCGATCTTTCGGAGGCCGTGGACAAGGCTGCGGCGCCGTTTGAATCGGTGGCGGTTTCGCACGGCAAACGGCTGTCGACGTCGATCGCGAGCAGTGTGCGGGCCCATGTCGATGCCGCGGCGGTGGCACAGGTTGTTGAGCTGCTGCTGGACAATGCCACACGCTACGCAAGCGAGGACAGCGTGATCGAGCTGAGCCTGCGTGCCGTTTCGCGCGGTGCGGGCAAAGGCTCGGCCGAGCTTGTCGTATCGAATGCTGTTGATGAGCTGCCCGAGGGCGACCTGGACCGGCTGTTCGACCGCTTCTACCGTGCAGATGTCTCACGCAACTCCAAGACGGGCGGCTCGGGCGTGGGCCTATCCGTCGTGCGCGCCATCGCCGAAGCCCATGGCGGATCCGCCACCGTATCCGGCCACGATCATCAGATCACCTTCACCGTCCGCCTCTAAAACCTGCCAAAAAGGGACAGGTTTATTTTGGCAGGTTTTATCTGGGGAAACGTCGACAGAGGAGGCTGTGGGCTGAGGGTACGTCCCGGCGTGACGCTGCGGAGCGGGACGCACTTTCCTCTTGGGGCGCCTAGCGGAAACTGCATCCCAGTTTGAGGCTTCAGAACGGGACGCCGTTTCCGGTTGAGACAACCTGTTTGGACATCTTTCTACGCTCGCTTTTGCAGAGCGTAGATCGATTTGTCCATGTTGAACAGATATGCCACAACGCAGACGATGAAGAACGCCGGCAGATTACCGAAACCGAAGACCTCGCAGCCAATGAGGATCGGCGCGAGTAGCGTGTTGGTGGCGCTGCCAAAGACGGCGGCGTATCCCAGCGCGGCGCAGAGCTCGACGGGCATGCCGAGAATCCCGGCGAGTGCGAAACCCAGGCTGGCTCCGATGGAGAACAGCGGTGTTACCTCGCCACCCTGATATCCTGCGGCAAGCGTGGCGATGGTGAGTGTGAATTTGAGCGCCCAGTCCCAAGGCATGATGGCGACCTTGCCGTCACCGTTGAGCGCCGCCGATATCAGGTTGGTGCCAAGGCCGCAGTATCGCCCCTGCCACAGCACGAACAGAATCGCCGACAGCGCAAGGCCCATAACGGCAACGCGTATGTAAGGGTTGGGGAGCAGCCGCGCTGCAAGGGTCTTGGCATGGGCAAGGCACCAGGCAAAAGCTCCACCGACCATGCCGAACGCGATGCCCGACAGCGCCAGCCGTCCAAGACCGGGGAGGTCGAGCGCATACGAGGCGGTAATGGCGACCTCGAACTTCTCGAGTCCCAGAGCGCCGGAGGTCATGCTTGCAGCAAGTGAAGCCGTAAGCGCGGGAAACAGCGCGCGGTATTCCATGCGTCCGGCGACCAGCACCTCGACGGCAAAGACCGTGGCGGCGAGGGGCGTTCGGAAGAGTCCGGCAAAGCCGGCGGCCATGCCGATAAGCAAAAACGTGTTGCCGGGGTCGCGGAAAGGCAGGCGTCGGCCGATCCAATGCGAGACGGTTGCGCCGATCTGCACGGCTACGCCTTCGCGTCCCGCGCTGCCGCCAAAGAGGTGCGTCCCCCACGTGCTCAGCATAACGAGCGGCACGGACGCGGGGAGATGGCGTCCTCGCGTCCGTGGCCTACGTCGAATACTAAGCTCATGCCCCGATCGGTGCCTTTGCCCCAGGTGCGGTAGGCAAATACGATGGCCAAGCCCATGAGGGCGAGGAAGGGAAGGAGCAACGCGACGTGCGAGTCCCGGAAGGCGCCAATTGCCAGGAGCACACGACCAAAAAGGGCACAGATGACGCCAACGATGATGCCGATAGGGATTCCGACGGCACCCATAAGCACGAGGCCGCTATAGGTGTTGACCAGGCGTTTAATCCTGCTCGATGCGCTGCTTTCTGACATTTTGCTTTCTGACACTTGCTCTCTTGATAGAAAAAGAGCTGGAGTTGCGCATCGTTGAGAGGCTTTCCAGCTTTAGCAAAACAAACTTATAAGATGCGACGGGCCGCGTCAAGATAATTACCGGACGGCCTAGGAGGCGGCTGGTTGGCTGGCTTAAAACCTAGCGCGTGAAATGACGCCCCACGCTATTCAGCGCGTTTGATAGGATGACGAACCACGGTCTTAAGTTTCTCCGGTGCACATTTGCGTGGATCGGAGAGATAGATTTCGTGATGTAAACGGGTGTCTGAGAGGTCGGGGACATAGCCCTGCTCGGTCGTGTATTCATGCATAGCGTTTACGGTCGCCGGCTCGCTGTCGTAGGGTCCGGTATGCATGCATTGAACGCAGAGACCCTCGTCAACTTTAAGCAGCTCGACGGCGGAAAAGTTCAGTTTCTTTTTGGCTGTGGCTTCCGCGACTGCCCAGTCAAAGTCATCTCGGGTGACGAAATCGGGCAGGCGGATACACGAGATAAAGTTGAAATCGTCCTTGCGTGCATAATCGATGTCGCCGCTCGGGGACTCTTGCCACCAGAAACCCTCGAGCGGCGGTACCACAAAGTCGAAATAGCCCTCGATACTCCTTGAGCCTTTCTTCGACATCTTGACGGTATAGGCGATGCCGTAAAGTAGCGGCAGGGCGTTTTGATACTCGCCACCTTCGGTATTTGGGTCGCCCTTTCCGCGAACGGCAACGTAGCTCATAGGCGGGACAGTTACGATACTCGGCTTGCTTGCAGGTTTATAGAGCTCCTTGCATTCCTTCTTAAAGTCGAACGCCATGTTGGCCGCCTTTCTGCGTATTGGCCCGCTTAGATAGTCGAATCATATCATAGAAACGAACAGCTGTTCGAATGATTTGGCTGACAGATTGAGATGCGTGCGTTGTGCTCGGCGGTCGGCCTGACCCCGTCGATGATTTCTCGGCCTCCCCGGCGCCTTATCTATAGCTGCCGTTCCCCCATATAAAACCTGCCAAAATAAACCTGTCCCTTTTTGGTCGGTGCGAAATGGGTAATACTAAAGAGTTATCCGACCAGATGGGAACCGATCGATGGCCTATATCGAATTCAAAGACGTCATCAAAGCATACGGCGAGGGCGACGCCCGCATCCACGCGCTCGACGGCGCGAGCTTTACGGTCGAGCGCGGCGAGCTCGCCATCATTCTGGGCGCTTCGGGCGCCGGCAAGACCACGGCCCTCAACATTCTGGGCGGCATGGACACGGCGACCTCCGGCACCGTGACGGTGGACGGGCGCGACGTGAGCTCCGCCAACGAGGCGCAGCTCGTGGAGTACCGCCGCGCCGACGTCGGCTTTGTCTTCCAGTTCTACAATCTGGTTCCTAACCTGACGGCGCTTGAGAACGTCGAACTCGCGGCGCAGATCTGCCCCGATTCGCTCGATGCCGAGCAAACGCTTCGTCAGGTTGGCCTGGGCGAGCGCCTGGGCAACTTTCCGGCGCAGCTTTCGGGCGGCGAGCAGCAGCGCGTGTCCATAGCCCGCGCGCTGGCCAAGAACCCCAAGCTGCTTTTGTGCGACGAGCCTACGGGTGCACTCGACTACAAAACCGGCAAGCAGATCTTGCAGCTGCTACAGGACACTTGCCGCAAGCAGGGCATCACGGTCATTATCATCACCCACAACTCCGCGCTGGCGCCCATGGCCGATCGCCTGATCCGCTTTAAGAGTGGCCGCGTGGAGAGCGAGACGGTTCAGCAAAATCCCGTGTCTATCGAGACGATCGAGTGGTAGTGCCCATGGAGCAAGATCGCCAAAACAGCCTACGCCGCGACGCGCAGAACACGGAGCGAGAGCAGGATTTTACGACCTACCGCACTGCCCAAAGCTCAAACGATATGGTGCCGGCGGTGTTTCGCCGTGGCATCTACCGCACAATCCGAGGCAGTCTTAAGCGCTTCTTGTCCATCGTGGTCATCACCGCGCTCGGCGTGAGTGTGATGTGCGGTCTTAAGGCGGGCTGCGAGGACCTGTGCGATTCGGTTGACGCCTATTTTGACCAGCAGAATGTCTATGACATTAATGTGCAGTCGACCTATGGTCTTACGCGTGACGATCTTGCGGCCATTCAAGAGGTCGACGGCGTCGAGACGGCCGAGGGTATCTACACCGAGACCGCCTACACCGCCGTGGGCACAACGCGCGAGCGCGTGGTCGTGCAAAGTCTCTCCAAGGAGAACATCGATCAGCCAGTGCTCGTGAACGGCGATTTGCCCGAGGGCGCCGATGAGGTCGCGGTGACTTCGAAGTTCCTGAAGGCTTCGGGCAAAAAGCTCGGCGATACGGTGAGTTTTGCCGCCAATGACGCGAGCTCGTCGAACCAAAGCGCCAAGGATCAGTTTGCCGCGGGCGAGTACACCATCACGGCAGAGGTTCTCGATCCCACCGACGTGAGCTCCGACTCGACGGTCAACGCCTTCCGTGCCGCCTCGGCCGCGGACTATAAGTTCTATGTGAGTGAGGATGCCGCGACATCGTCGTCCTATTCCGCGATTCACGTGGTCGTCGAGGGAGCCAAGAGCCTCAACTCCTATTCGGATGCCTACTCGGCAAAGATCAATGAGGTCAAGGGCAATATCGAGAAGATCCGCGAGGAGCGCGAGAAGGCGCGTGCTCAGGAGTTGACAGTCGACACGCCGACAAGCTTGGATACGGCCGAGCGTCAGGCCGCCATGCTCTTTGGGATCGAGCAGGACAACATCAATCGCATGGCCGAGGGCAGCGACGAGCGTGCGCAGGCGCAAGCCGACCTGGACCAGCGCCGCGCCGCCGCCGACCAGCAGTTTGCCGATGCCCGCGCCGAGCTCTCTGACCTAGGCGAATGCACCTGGTACATCCAGGACCGCGGCAATATCGCAAGCTACTCGAGCGTCGAGAGCGATAGTTCTTCGATCGAGGCCATCGCCACGGTGTTCCCGTTCATCTTCTTTATCGTCGCCGTGCTTATCAGCCTCACCACCGCCACCCGCATGGTCGAGGAGGAGCGCACGCTCATTGGCCTGTACAAGGCGCTCGGCTATTCACGTGGGCGTATCCTGTCCAAATATGTGGACTACTCGCTGTGGGCGTGTCTGATCGGTGGCGTGCTCGGCAATATCATCGGATTTGTGGGCCTGCCGCTGTTCCTGTTTACGGTGTTCGACGACATGTACTCACTGCCCCAGATGCTGCTTTCGTACGACATCGTGTCATCGCTCGTATCGGTGGCGTTGTTTACCGTGGGCGTGGTGGGCGCCACGATTATCGCCTGCCGCCACGAGATGGCTGAGACCCCGGCCTCGCTCATGCGTCCCAAGGCCCCGCGCGCCGGCTCGCGCATCTTGCTTGAGCGCATCGGCTTTGTCTGGCGTCGCATGGGCTTTTTGAACAAGGTGGCAGCGCGTAACCTGTTCCGTTATAAAAAGCGTGCCTTTATGACCATCTTTGGCATTGCGGGATGCACAGCGCTCGTGATCTGCGGCATGGGCATTCGTGATACGTCGGTGGCGCTTTCGCCCAAACAGTACGGGCACATCACGCGCTACGACTTGCTTGCGGTCGCCAATTCTGACGATTTTTCGCAGACGTGCGCAGCACTGGATGAACGCAGTGCAGCCAAAGATTCCAATGTGACCGTGACTTCGACGCTGCCGATTATGACCGACAACGTCACCTTTACATTTGGCGGCAAGAGCGAGACCGTGCAGCTGATCGTGATTCCCGACGACCGCGCGGGTGACTTGGGCGATTACGTGCGCCTGGAGGATGAGTCCAAAGCGCCGCTTTCGTTGCGTGACGGAGACGTGTATCTGAGCAAGAGCTCGCAGCTGGTGTTGGGGATTCAGCCAGGCGATACGGCGCAGGTTCAGGACTCGTCGCTCAATGTCGCCGATGTCGAGGTGAGTGACATCTCGCTCAACTACCTGGGCAACACGCTCTATATGACACAGAGCACCTATGAGCGTGCGTTTGGTCGAAGCGTTCGTCTCAACGGCATCTTTGCGTTGCTCAAGGGTTCATCGGCCGATCAGATTGCGTTTAGCAAGCAACTCAAAAACGACGGATGGCTTACAATCTCGAGCACTGCCGAGCATTGGGAGAACTATGAGGCCAACTTCACCATCATCAATTCGGTCGTGGTGCTCGTGACCTTTATGGCGGCGTGCCTGTCGTTTGTGGTGGTGTTTACGCTGTCCAACACCAACATCTCGGAGCGCGAGCGCGAGCTGGCGACCATCAAGGTGCTGGGTTTCCGTCGCGGCGAGGTACACCACTACGTCAACAAGGAGACGCTGATTTTGACAGCGATTGGTGCCGCGCTGGGCGTGCCGCTGGGCGGCTTGCTAGCCGAGAGCTTTACGTACATCCTGCAGATGCCGTCGCTGTACTTTGACGTTGAGGTCGAACCGTTGAGCTACGTGCTTGCCGTGGTGCTGGCTTTTGCGTTCACGATCATCGTCAACCTCGCCACCAACCGAACACTCAACAAGATCGACATGGTCGGCGCCCTCAAAAGCGCCGAGTAACCTACCAAAAAGGGACAGGTTTATTTTGGCAGGTTTTATCTGGGCAAACGCCGGACAACCATTAGGTGGCCCGGCGTTTGCCCCGTTTTGCTGGGGATGTCTGTCGTTCAGTGCTCTTACTGGCCAATCCAGTGTTGCGCATAGCTCTTAATGTCCTCGGTAAAACCGTCAAGGTCGTCAAGGGTGATCACGCTGTCGATAAGCAAATTGGCTATCTCGCGGTGCATTGTGCTGCGGCGAATGTCGTTTGCAATTACGCCTGAGGACAGCTTGTCTCTATTGAGGCGCTCTTCTAGTGCCCAAAATCTACTGGACGCTTCACTGTCGCCGTACAGCATCTCAACGTACTGGCCGATGAGCTTTTCCATATAACGTTCTTGCCATTGAGGAAGCATTTTCTTAAACAGCTTCCAGTCGCTTTCGGCTACGTCGCGCATATGTCCTCCGCTCGTTAAACGGGCTTTTCCATTTGCCTTTCATTCTATTTGGTTTTCGCTCACAGGCGTGGATGAGAGGCTCTCTTTAGCCTTCGAGATTGAGCTTGAATGGGTCGTATGTCATAAAATGGCCTATCTACTACGTTTGCTACCACACCCTCGACCATGACAAAGATTATGAAATTAAAACCGCAGGTAGAGGGCTTGCCAATTATCGGAAAAGGCGGGTATGGTCGGCCCTCTCGAGTTAAACGTAGTAAATGGGCCCTTTTCTTGGTGTGCGGTCAGTTCAATGCTAATCTCCGTGCCGGAACTGACCCAGTTGTTTGTAAGTTGCGGTGATATAGGGACTGTTTGGCGCTTTGGAGCCTCAAAACAGTCCCTATATCACCGCAACTTGAAAGGGGCGGGCGGTGTCGGATGAGTGGCGCTGGCTGGTTGGGGCGGTTTAGGCCTGCTTGCGGCACTTCCATTGTTTGCGACACCAGCGCATGAGCGCCTTTACGATGGGAATCGTGATGAGGATGATCCATGCAGGATGGGGCTGTCCCAAACAGAGCCACATGTAGAGGAACCAAGCGATGGCGGCTGCCGGGTAGATGACCTCGATCAGCTTAGACAGGTGGCGTCGATCGATGAAGTCACCAATCGCGTAGTAGACGGGAACCAAAAAGACGAGGAAAAGCCCCATGCCCCATGTGCCGTAGACAATGCCGAGCACCAGATAGGCAAGAGTGACAAGTGCGGGGAAGGGGAATTTGTTCCATGCACGTCCGACCTTGGTGTGGAAATGCTTGCCATGATGGTCGAGCTTGTCGTGTGCTTCTTTCCAGCTGGAAAACGTCTCGCCGTCGATGGTGACGGTGCCGTCGTCATTGGTACGCACGCTATGTCCATCGTCCTCAAGCGTATCGATATGCACGCCGCCCGGC
>CATYZE010000038.1 GCA_958415525.1 uncultured Collinsella sp.
TATCGCCAAGATGCTGAACTTCGCTCACGGCGACGTCATCATGGTCGGTGCCTATGTCTCGTTCTGCGCCACGTCGTATCTCGGCCTCCCGGGCTGGGCATCTGTAATTCTCTCTTGCGTGGTCTGCACGGTTCTCGGTGTTCTCATTGAGGGTCTGGCCTATAAGCCGCTGCGCCAAGCAGGCCCGCTGGCCGTTTTGATCACGGCCATCGGCGTGTCTTACTTCCTGCAGAACGCCGCGCAGCTTCTGTGGGGCGCCACGCCCAAGAACTTCACTTCGCTCGTCACCTTCCCGGTGCCGGAGTTCTTGGCCAAGTTCAACGTGAGCGCCGTCTCGCTCGTCACCATCGTCGCCTGCCTGGTTATCATGGCCGGCCTGATGTTCTTCACAGGTAAGACCAAGATGGGCAAAGCCATGCGCGCCGTGTCCGAGGACAAAGCCGCCGCTCAGCTCATGGGCATCAACGTCAACCGCACCATCTCGATGACGTTTGCCATCGGCTCTGCCCTTGCCGCCATCGCCGGCGTGCTGCTGTGCTCCTACTCGCCGGTGCTGCAGCCCACCACGGGCGCCATGCCTGGCATCAAGGCCTTCGACGCTGCCGTTTTCGGTGGCATCGGCTCCATCCCCGGTGCCTTTGTCGGTGGCATCCTCATCGGCATCATCGAGGCGATGGCGCAGGCCTATATTTCCACGAGCCTTGCCAACTCCATCGTCTTTGGTGTTTTGATCATCGTCCTGCTCGTCAAGCCTGCCGGCCTCTTGGGCAAGTACGTCCCCGAGAAGGTGTAGGTGAGCGTTATGAAGTTTCTTAAAGACAAGCAGACGCGTCACGACTTTGTTACGTACGCCATGTGCATCGTGGCCTTCGCCATCGTGTTCTTTATGCAGTCCAACCATATGATTCCGCGCATGATCGCCGGTCAGCTGGTCCCCATCACGGCCTATATCGTCATGGCCATCTCCCTTAACCTCGTCGTCGGCATCGCGGGCGACTTGTCGCTGGGACACGCGGGCTTTATGAGCGTCGGCGCCTATACGGGCATCGTTACCGCGGTCGCCCTCGAGGGCGCCGTTCCCTCCGATCCGGTGCGCCTGATCATCAGTATCGTGGTCGGCGCCATCGCTGCCGCCATCCTGGGCTTCTTGATCGGCATCCCGGTCCTGCGCCTGAGCGGCGACTATCTGGCCATTGTGACCCTGGCTTTTGGCGAGATCATCAAAGAGATCGTCACCTGCCTTATCGTGGGCGTCGACTCCCGCGGCCTGCATGTGATCTTTAACATCACGGGTAACTCCACGATCGACGACCTGCACCTGCTCGAGGACGGCACCGCCATCATCAAGGGCGCGCAGGGCGCATCGGGCGTGTCGACCTATTCGACCTTCCTTGCCGGCGCCATCCTGGTCATGGTCGCGCTCGTGATTGTACTCAACCTGGTCCGCAGCCGTACCGGCCGTGCCATTATGGCCGTGCGCGACAACAAGATCGCTGCCGAGTCCGTGGGTATCTCCGTCACCCAGTACCGCATGATCGCCTTCGTGGTTTCCGCTGCTCTCGCCGGTGCTGCCGGAGCCCTCTTCGGCGGTAACTTCTCGCAGCTCTCCGCCACTAAGTTCGACTTCAACACGTCGATCCTCATTCTGGTGTTCGTGGTCCTGGGCGGCCTGGGCAACATGCGCGGCTCCGTTATCGCGGCGGCGCTGCTCACGGTGCTCCCCGAGTTGCTCCGTCAGTTCTCGGACTACCGCATGCTCATCTACGCCATCGTGTTGATTCTGGTCATGATCTTTACCAACAACCCGCAGCTCAAGGCGTTCTTCGCACGCATTAAGGACCGCTTTGCTTCCAAGAAGGAGGTGGCAGCCGATGCCCAGTAAGTTTGAGTTCAACAAGGGCAAGATGGTCCCGTATCCTTCTGGCGCCATTGTCCCCGACCGCGACCTGGGCCAGCGCCCGGCGCTCGAGTGCATCCACCTGGGCATTGAGTTTGGCGGCCTCAAGGCGGTCGACGACTTTAGCCTAACCATCGGCAAGACCGAGATCGCCGGTCTCATCGGCCCCAACGGTGCCGGCAAGACCACGGTCTTCAACCTGCTCACCAAGGTGTATCAGCCCACGCATGGCACCATCCTGCTCGATGGTGAGGACACCTCGGGCAAGTCGGTCTATCAGGTCAACCGCATGGGTATTGCTCGTACATTCCAGAACATTCGCCTGTTCAACACCATGACGGTGGAGGATAACGTCAAGGTCGGTCTGCACAATCAGGAGCGCTACTCCGGCTTTGAGGGCGTGCTGCGCCTGCCGACGTATTGGAAGCACGAGAAGGCCGCCCACGAGCGCGCCATGGAGCTGCTGTCCATTTTTGACATGGAGCACCTGGCAAATGAACAGGCCGGCTCGCTGCCTTACGGCGCTCAGCGTCGTCTGGAGATCGTCCGCGCGCTTGCCTCCAACCCCAAGCTGCTGTTGCTCGACGAGCCTGCCGCCGGCATGAACCCGTCCGAGACCGCGGAGCTCATGGAGAACATCGTCAAGATCCGCGACACCTTCGGCATCGCCATCATGCTTATCGAGCATGATATGTCGCTCGTTATGAACATCTGCGAGGGCATCTGCGTGCTTAACTTTGGCAAGGTTATCGCCAAGGGTACGGCCGAGGAGATCCAGAACAACGATGCCGTTATCGAGGCATATCTGGGCAAGCAGGATAAGGGGGAGAACTAAATGGCAGAGCCGATGCTTTCCGTCTACAACATCAACGTCTGGTACGGCGCCATCCACGCCATCAAGGACATCTCCTTTAACGTCAACGAGGGCGAGATCGTGGCTCTGATCGGCGCGAACGGCGCTGGCAAGTCCACAACGCTCAAGACCGTCTCGGGCCTGCTGCGCTCCAAGACCGGCTCCATCAAGTTTATGGGCGAGGACATTACCCATACGCCCGCTGATAAGCTGGTTGGTAAGGGACTGGCTCAGGTTCCCGAGGGTCGTCGCGCCTTTTTGCAGATGACGGTTGAGGAGAACCTGGAGATGGGCGCCTATACGCAGCCCAAGTCCACGGTGGCTCCGGGCCTTGAGCGCGTCTACGAGCAGTTCCCGCGCCTGAAGGAGCGCCGTCGCCAGGTCGCCGGCACCCTTTCGGGCGGCGAGCAGCAGATGCTCGTTATGGGCCGCGCCCTTATGAGTAACCCCAAGCTGCTCATGCTCGACGAGCCTTCCATGGGCCTGGCGCCGATTCTGATTGAGCAGATCTTCCAGATTGTCGAGGATCTGCATAAGGCCGGCACCACGGTGCTTCTGGTCGAGCAAAACGCACAGATGGCTCTTTCCATCGCCACACGCGGCTACGTGCTCGAGACCGGCAAGATTACCATGACCGGCACCGGCCAAGAGCTCCTGCACGACGATAACGTTCGCAAAGCATATCTTGGTGGTTAGATAGTTACGGCGTTTTACCAAACGCCGTAACTACTTGACGCTGCAAGCCCGCCAGGGCGGCAATCTGCCTTTCAACTTCGGCGGCATGACCAGAAGGTCAATGCCGCCTCGTTTCAAGGCACCTTGCTCGCCCTGACGGGCTTTCGCTGTCGTTGCCAAAACATCGACGTTGTGGCAGATGCCAACGACTACCCCTTTAAGTTGCGGTGGAATAGGGACTACATGGGAGCCTCAGAGGCCAAAAGAGTCCCTATTCCACCGCAACTTCATGGGGGTGTGTGACAATGCCCGTCGGAAAACATCTGCTGTCTTTGGGGGTCTATCTATGCTGTACGAGTTTTGTGCCGAGAACTTTGAGCGTGTGCCGGCGGCTATCGATGCCGGTGCAAGGCGTATCGAGCTGTGCGACAACCTTGCCGTTGGTGGCACTACGCCTTCGGCCGGCGTTATCAGCGCTACGACCAACTATGCTCACGAGCACGATGCACGGGTGATGTGCATGATTCGCCCGCGTGGCGGTGACTTTCACTACAACCAGGACGAGCTGCGTATGATGGAGATGGATCTGGGCCTTGCCGTGAGTGCGGGCGTTGACGGCTTGGTCTTTGGCTGCTGCAAGCCCTGCGCGGGCGGATGGGCGCTCGACGAACTTACGCTTGGCGCCCTCGTGATGGCTGCGGGCTGCGCGACCGAGGAGTGCAAGCGCGATCCTATCGACATCACTTTCCACATGGCGTTTGACCAGCTCTCGCCCGAGGCTCAGCTGGACGCCATTGACACGCTCGCCGACTGCGGCGTCACGCGCATTCTGACGCACGGTGGTACTGCCGGTACGCCGATCGAGGACAACTTCGAAAACCTGGCCCGCTTGATCGAGTACGCGGGCGACCGCCTGACCATCCTTCCCGGTGGCGGCATTTCCACGGCCAATCGCGATACCGTGGCGGCGGCACTGGGCGTCTCCGAGCTCCATGGCACCAAGATCGTGCCGCTGGAGGTATAACCCGTGGCGCTGGTATTTGACGTTCAGCAGGCGAACGGTAAGCCCGACGACAACCGTCGTCCCGGCACCGCGTGCCCCTTTTGCGATACCGAGGAACTCGCCAATATCATCCGGCGCGACGGTGACTGCATCTGGCTCGAGAATAAGTTTAAGACCTTGCGCGCCACTCGCCAGACCGTATTGATTGAGTCGTCCGACCACGACGCCGACCTGGTGACCTATGCACCGGACGAGCTGCATCATGTTATGCGGTTTGCTCTGGATTGCTGGCAGCGGATGATTGACTCCCGACAGTATCGCAGTGTTCTTATGTACAAGAACAAGGGCCCACTTTCGGGCGGCAGTCTGGTCCATCCGCACATGCAGATTGTAGGTTTGGAGCAGGAAGACGGCTATGCTTTGCTGACTTCCGCCAATTTCGAAGGAATCAATGTCTGGCAACAGGGGAGAATATCGGTCAATATCTCAACCGAACCGATCATGGGGTTCTTTGAGATCAACGTTTCAGCCCCGCAGGGAATCGCCGCCAGCGATGGCGCACGAGACCAAGCCGAGGCGGATCTCTTTACCGATGCGATCCAGGTAGCTCTGCGCTTTATCCTAAACGGGCACCACGGTGGTCGCGCAGAGTCGTACAACTTGTTCTTCTATCACCTGGGCGGTCGGACCATTGCCAAGGCGCTGCCGCGTTGGGTGGTTTCGCCCTACTTTGTCGGCTATCGTTTGGCCCAAGTCAATGCCGAGACGACGCTCGATATCGATGCTGAGCGTCTGCGTGCGCATCTGGAAACGCTCGTATAGCAAGACTAACACCCGCGTAATGCGGACAGCCTAGCGTGCCATTGCGTCGCGGCCGGCCTCGACACGTTTGCGCTGTTTGGCACGCTCCTCGCCGGTTAGGCGCTCAAAGAGATGTCCGATAATCGAGGCCAGCACCTGCTGGAACAGCGTGCCGCACATGACGGGGAACACGACCTCGCCGGGAAAATACTGCGTGGCGATGACGGCGCCCGAAGAGATGTTGCGCATGCCGCAGGTAAAGCACATGGTGGTCGCCTCGCCATACTGCAGGTGCAGGGCGCGTGCGACCAGAATGCCGATGATAAAGCCGCTGATGGCGAACGCCAGGATAAAGAGGGCGACTTCCAAGCGCTCAACATTCATATGCAGCACGTACTCGCTCATGGCGGTGGAGTTGGACGCGATGACGCCCATCATCATGAACTTGCAAGCGGGCGAGAGCGCGGGGGAGAGCTTCTCGTGACCCCAGCCGCGCGTGAGTTCGTTGATGACGATGCCGAGCACGGCGGGGATGGCGATCATAAAGGCCATGTTCTGCATCATGCTCGGCACATCGATCGAGACGGTGGCGCCCAGCAGGAGCTTGAGCGTGAGCGGAATCGTCACAGGCGAGATGACCGAGGACGTCAGGATAATGGTGAGCGCAAGCGGGCCGTTGCCGCCGAACATGCTAATCCACATAAAGGCGGTGACTGCCACGGGTACGCTGTACTCGAGCACGATGCCGCAGACAAGGTTGGGGTTGGAACCAAAGAACAACGACCCCATGGCATAGGCTGCGATAGGGATGAGCACCGCCGAGACGAGCAGCGCCAAGACCAGGTGCAACGGACGGCGGAACACCTCGGCAACCTGGTGAAAGGTGTTGCTGAGCGCACCTTGGAACGTCATAAAGGTAAACAGGGCGGGAACGATGGGCTTGAGCACGCCGATCTGCTGGGGAAAGAGCACGCCGAGCGTCACGCAAATCGGAACGATGACCTGCATGTGCCCCGCGAGAAACTTGCCCAGTCCAACCCATTGCTTCATATGCGCTTGTGACTCCCTTTGCTCGTGAATCCGTTTTGAATGGATATGCTAGACGCTCGCATGCGTCCGTGCGTCAGAAACGCTCGAATATTTCGAGGCTATTACCGGCATCGTTTACCGAAACCGCGGCGTGCTGCGGCGATTTGCGTCCGCGCTGCACGGTATAATAAATCCGTTCAACAGATCTGCCTGCCGAAGCGGGCATACACAGAGGACTCATCGCTATGAACCGTGAGAGGTATCGCGGCGACCTGCCCCTATCGGGGGTGGGCGCCTATGTCATCGCTTAAGACGACGCATCGCTGGGCGGTCGCTCAGCAAAACCCCGAACTCGAAAAGGAGCTTTCGGCTGGCCTGGGAATACCCGGGCTGGTGGCGCGCATTATGGTTGCGCACGGCATTACATCCATCGAAGAAGGCCAGCTGTTTTTGACGCCTTCGCTCGATCGCGACTGGGCCGACCCACTCATTATCCCGGGCATGTCGGTCGTTGCCGACCGCGTCGAGCGTGCTGTTCGCAACCACGAGCACATTGCGGTCTTTGGCGATTTTGACGTTGACGGTATTACGTCGACCTGCCTGCTAACCGAGGCACTGCGCACGTTTGGCGCCGATGTCACGCCGTTTATTCCGCATCGCTTTGACGAGGGCTACGGTCTTTCGCGCGCGGCGCTCGACCGCGTTAACGAGCTCGCTCACCCCCAGTTGATCGTGACCGTCGATAACGGCATTGCCGCCAAGGAAGAGGTTTCCTATCTGGAGAGCCTGGGAATCGATCTGGTGGTTACGGACCACCATGAGCCGTCCGACCAGGTGCCGCAGGGCGTGCCCCTGACCGACCCCAAGCTCGAGGGTGAGGGGCCCTCGCGTGAACTTGCCGGTGCTGGTGTGGCGCTCAAGCTGGTGCAAGTCCTGGGTGAGCGCCTGGGCAAGCCGTCGTATTGGCGTTCGCTCATCGAGGTCGCGGCGCTGGGCACCGTGTCCGACATGATGCCGCTCACGCCCGAGAACCGCGCGCTGGTTGCCGAGGGCATCCAGCAGATGCGCGTAACCGCTCGTCCCGGCTATATCGCGCTTGCTGCGCTCGCCAAGGCGGACCTTTCGAGCATTACGGCGGATGGCCTATCGTTCTCGCTCATTCCCCGCTTAAACGCTGCCGGTCGCATGGCCGATCCCAAGCTGGCGCTCGACCTGCTGCTTGCCCGCGATCCCATCGAAGCAAGCGCACTGGCGGCTGAGCTCGAGGAGATTAACCGCCAGCGCCGTGAGATCGAGGCGGAGCTCACGCGCGATGCCATGGCAAAGGTCGAGAAGACCTATGACGGCGGACGCGCAATCGTCGTGGGTGGCGAGGGCTGGCACGAGGGCGTCAAGGGCATCGTGGCAAGCCGTCTGACCAACCGCTATCACGTGCCGGCGCTGCTGTTCTCGATCGAGGACGGTATCGCGCGCGGTTCTGGTCGCTCGGTGGGCAAAGTTAACCTGTTTGACGCCGTCGAGCGCTGTTCCGACCTGCTGATTCGTCGCGGCGGACATGCCGGTGCGGTGGGTGTGACCATCGAGGCATCCAAGCTCGACGAGTTCCGCCGCCGCCTTTCCGCCGTGCTGTCCGAGCTTCCCACCGAGGACTTTGAAGACACCGACGAGGTCGCCGCCACCGTCGACCTTTCCGAGCTGAATATCGAGACTATCGAGCAAATCTCCCGTCTTGAGCCGTTTGGCCAAGGCAACAAGGTGCCGCTGCTGGCTGTCGAGGGCGTGACGATGTGCGACCGCGCCGTGGTGGGCAAAACCGGCGAGCATATGCGCTTCGTGGCGACGGATGGAGCCGCGAGCGTGCCGGCAATCATGTTCCGCGTACCGCAGATCGACAGGCTTATCAATTGCGACAGCGCCGTCGACTTGGTGTTCGAGGCCGTGGCCGAGCATTGGCAGGGGCGTGTGAAGCCCAAGCTCATGATCAAGGATGTTCTGGTCCGCGATACCACGCTGCCCAGCGTCGACGATCCGGCATGCGAGCTTCGTCGTGGCGTGCAGCCGGCGGATTCCAGCCTGCGCCTGGAGTCGCGTAAGCGCGAGACGCTCGCCCAGCTTTCCTATACCGAGCTCACGCGCTCGCTTATCCATAGCTTTATCGGATCGAACCAGCCGCACCGCGCGCAGGTTGAGGCGCTCGATGCCTTGGCCGACCACCAGAGCGTCTTGGCCGTTATGGGAACGGGCCGCGGCAAGTCTCTCATCTTCCATGTACATGCTGCGCGCGAGGCTGTCCTTCGCGGACGTGCGAGTATCTTTGTCTATCCGCTGCGCGCGCTTGTTGCCGACCAGGCCTATCACCTCTCGTCGACGATGGCAGCGCTTGGCATTAGCGTTGGCGTGCTGACCGGCGAGACCGTGGAGGCCGCACGCGATGACGTGTTCGCCGGCCTAGCTTCGGGCCGCACCGGTATCGTGCTCACGACGCCCGAGTTCCTATCTATCCACCGTGACCGCTTCGCGCGTTCGGGCCGCATCGGCTTTGTCGTTATCGATGAGGCACACCACGCCGGCCTTGCCAAGGGCGGCGACCGCAGCGCCTATCTCGACATGCCCGATATCCTCAAAGCCCTGGGCGACCCGGTTGTTATGGCTGCGACGGCCACCGCGACGGCTCCGGTCGTGGCCGAGCTTGCCCGCATGCTGCCGATTACTCGCACGGTGGTCGACGAGACGGTGCGCGAGAACCTGCAGCTCGAGGACGACCGCGACCTTGCGAGCCGCGAGAACCGTTTGGTGTCGATCGTGGCGACGGGGGAGAAGACCGTCATTTACGTCAATTCGCGCGACCAGTCCGTGGCGCTTGCCAAGACGTTGCGCAAGCGTGTGCCCGATTGCGCAACCCATATCGCGTTCTATAACGCGGGGCTTGCGCGCTCCGATCGCCGCCGCGTGGAGGAAGCATTCCGAGACGGAAGCCTCAGCTGCATCGTTTCGACCTCCGCCTTTGGCGAGGGTGTCAACCTGCCCGATATCCGCCATGTCGTGCTGTACCACATGCCGTTTGGCGCCATTGAGTTCAACCAGATGAGCGGGCGTGCCGGTCGTGACGGACAGCCCGCCGTGATCCACCTGCTCTATTCGTCGCGCGACGCCCGCATCAACGAGCGCCTGCTCGACTGCTACGCACCCGAGCGTGACGAACTCGTCACACTCTATCGTGCGCTGCAGACCATGTGGCGCTCCAACCGCGGTAAGACCGGGGATGATTCATTCTGCGCAAGCGATATCGACATCGCGCAGATGTGCCTTGCCATCGATGCTCGCACGCCGGTCGACGAGCGTTCGGTGGAAAGCGGCCTGGGAATCTTCGAAGAGCTTGGTTTCTGTCGAGTTTCGGGGTTTGACGACACTCGTCGCATCGCGATGGCCGAAAACCCCGGCCGCGTGCAATTGAGCAGGTCAATTCGCTATTTGGAGGGCTTGCGCTCGCGCATGGAGTTTTCGGCTTTCCGGAGCTGGGCGCTCGATTCGTGCGCTTCTGATATGCTAGCCAAAGTTAACCGCCCGATCGTACCGCGGGCCTAGGGGAAGGGGACCTCGATGGATGCCGCAGCCCGTACCGCCCATGATTCCACCCTCCAGCCGTTTTCGGAGATGGAGCACTATAAGCATGCCGATGAGCTGCCGCCCGAGATTATGGCGGACAGCTACGACAAGCTGGAGCGCCTGTGCCTCAAATATATGAATGAGGACGACTTTTCTAAGGTTGAGCAGGCCTACTGCTTTGCCGCCGAGAAGCACTGCAACCAAAAGCGCCGCTCGGGCGAGATGTACATTAACCATCCCGTCGAGGTTGCCATCATTTTGGCCGATCTCAAGATGGACTGCGATGTGGTGTGCGCCGCGCTGCTGCACGATACCGTCGAGGATACTGAGACCTCGCTCGCCGATGTTTCCGGCCTGTTTGGCGATACGGTGGCCGAGCTCGTCGATGGCGTGACCAAGCTCACCAACATCGAAGTCGACAGCATGGACGAGAAGCAGGCGCTCACGCTGCGCAAGATGTTCCTCGCCATGTCCAAGGACATTCGCGTCATCATCGTTAAACTTGCCGATCGTCTGCACAACATGCGAACGCTGGCAGCCCTGCGCGAGGATCGTCGCCTGTTTAAGGCTCGCGAGACCATGGACGTGTACGCGCCCTTGGCCGACCGCCTGGGCATGAGCTCCATTAAATGGGAGCTCGAGGACCTGTCCTTCTTCTACCTGGAGCCTGATGCCTACCAGCGCATCGCACGCATGGTGGCGGAGTCGCGCGAGGTCCGTGAGCGCTATCTGGCCGAGACCATCAAGACGCTCACCGACGAGCTCAACCGCATTGGCCTGGAAGACTTCCAGATCAACGGCCGTTCCAAGCACTATTGGTCCATCTATCAAAAGATGAAGCGCAAGGGCAAGGAATTCTCCGAGATCTACGACCTGGTGGCACTGCGCGTCATCACGCATTCGGTGCGCGATTGCTACTCCACGCTCGGCGCGGTGCACACGCTGTGGCACCCCATGCCCGGTCGCTTTAAAGACTATATCGCCATGCCCAAGGTCAATAACTACCAGTCGCTCCACACGACGGTCATCGGCCCCACGGCTCGCCCGCTCGAGATTCAGATTCGAACCTACGAGATGCATGAGCAGGCCGAGTACGGCATTGCCGCCCACTGGCTATATAAGAAGTCGGGCGGATCGTCTGCCTCCAAGACCAATGATGCCCAGCGTCTGGACGACCAGATTAACTGGCTCAAACATTCGCTCGATTGGGCTGCGTCTGATGAGATTACCGACGCCAAGGAATACCTGCATTCGCTGAAGGTCGACCTCTTCGATCAGGAGATCTTTGTCTTTACGCCCAAGGGCGAGGTCATGGCGCTTCGTGCCGGCTCCACGCCGCTCGACTTTGCCTACGCCGTTCACACCGAGGTGGGAAACCATTGCGTCGGCGCCAAAATCAACGGTGCGGTGGCTCCGCTCACGCACGAGATTAAGACGGGTGACCGTGTCGAGATTCTGACTAACAAGAGTTCCAAGCCGTCGCGTGATTGGCTCAAGATCGTTAAGACACCTTCCGCCAAGTCAAAGATCCGCCGCTATTTTGCCGCCGCGACCAAAGACGATGACGCTGCTGCTGGTCGCGATATGCTGGCCAAGGACCTGCGTAAGCGTGGCTATGGCATTTCTACGCCGCGTTCGACGCGTGCGCTCAACGCCGTGGCGGAGCAGTTTAACTTCAAGCAGCTCGAGGACCTGTTTGCCGCCGTCGGCGCCGGCAAGGTTGCCCCGCGCGCTGTGGGCAATAAGGTCGAGCAAATCTTGGACCCCAAGCCCGAGGAACAGCTCACCAAGGCCGAGGCTATTGCCGAGGTCGTGAAGCAGCCTGCTCGCGGCTCCAACCGCAAGCCGCAAAAGCGCGGCAAGAGCGCCAGTAACGGCATTATCGTCAAGGGTGAGAGCAACAGCGGCCTACTGGTCCGTCTGGCTCATTGCTGCAACCCCGTGACGGGCGACGACATCGTCGGCTTCATCACGCGCGGTCGTGGCGTTTCGGTGCATCGCGCCAACTGTCCCAACGTCAAGGGTCTTATGGAGCATCCCGAGCGCATGATCGAAGTGGAGTGGGACGGCGCTGCCGACACCCTCTTCCAGGTCGAGATCGTGGTCGAGTGCCTGGACCGCATGGGCCTTCTCAAGGATGTCACCATTGCCATTGGCGATGCGGGCGGCAATATCCTTTCTGCCGCCACGTCGACCAACCGCGAGGGTATTGCAACCCTGCGCTTTATGGTCGAGATCTCGGACGCGAGTGGTCTGGATCCACTGCTGGCCTCCATCAGCAGCGTTGACTCGGTCTACGACGCGCGCCGCCTGATGCCCGGTGAGGGTGGAGCCCAGCTTAAGCGCCGCGTTTAGTCGCGACGAACGTGTCACATTATCGATATTCGCTACACTCGAGGCATCGTTTGATGCCTCGAGTTCTATAGAGAGGAGAGGGACATGAGTGCTGTGTCCTTGGATTTAACTCCCAAGGGATCGGTCGAGATCGAGACGCTCGTAAACGGTCCCATTCAGACCAATAGCTATGCTGTTATTTCGGACAATGAGTGCGTGATTATCGATCCCGCATGGGAAGGCGAACGCCTGGTGGAGCATATTCAAGCCGAGCATCCCGGCGTACGCGTGTTTGGCGCCGTATGCACTCATGGCCATGCCGATCATGTTGGTGGTGTTGCAGGCGTGCGAACCACCGTTGGCGAGGGCTGCCAGTATGAGCTGTGTGCTAAGGATGTGGCGGTGCCGCATGCGAACATCGAGGAACAGCGAGCTATGTGGGGCATTGAGACGCCTGACCCCGGGGAGCCGACGCGCCTGCTCGCCGAGGGAGATGCTATCGAGGTGGGCGATATCTACCTGCAGGTGATCGAGACGCCAGGGCATACGCCGGGCGGGATCGTCTTGTTTGCTGCCACCGATCAGGGGAACATTGCCTTTGTGGGCGACACCCTGTTTCCGGGTGGGCACGGCCGCACCGATCTTTCTGGAGGAGACGAGGCGGCGATTCTGCGCTCGCTCTCCAAGCTCGCCCGGCTTCTCCCGCCCGATACCGTTTGCCTAACCGGCCATGGCGATTCGACCACTATGGCACGCGAGCTCATGCAGAACCCTTTCATGCAGATTTAGCTTAATAGTCGGCTTTTGAAGCACGAGAAGCGTCCAAACGTCAAGCTATTTTTCCCCAACGGGTCGATTCCGTAGGGCAAACGGTCAAAAAAGTCTGTTTGGACGATATTCGTGAACAAACGAACGTTTATGCTCGGGTGCGCCGTGGTAAAATCTCAGGCGTTATCGGAGCAACCTTACAGGAGGTTTCTTTTATGCTCGTCAACGCAGCAGACATGCTCAAGAAGGCCGAGGCCGGCAAGTACGGTCTTGGTGCCTTCAACACCAACAACCTCGAGTGGACCCTGGCTATTCTCCAGGCCGCCGAGGAGGCCAAGTCTCCGCTGATCCTTCAGTGCACCGCTGGTGCCGCTAAGTGGATGGGCGGTTTCAAGGTCTGCGCCGACATGGTCAAGGCTGCCGTCGAGGCCACGGGCGTTACCGTTCCCGTCGCCCTTCACCTCGATCACGGTTCTTACGAGGACTGCTTCAAGTGCATCGAGGCCGGCTTCACGTCCATCATGTATGACGGCTCTCACGAGGAGACCTTCCAGCTTAACCTCGACCGCACCAAGGAGCTCGTTGAGCTTGCCCACTCCAAGGGCATGTCCATCGAGGCCGAGGTCGGCGGCATCGGCGGCACCGAGGACGGCGTGACCTCCAGCGGCGAGCTCGCTGATCCTGCTGAGTGCAAGCAGATCGCTGACCTGGGTGTCGACTTCCTCGCCTGCGGCATCGGCAACATCCACGGCGTGTACCCCGCCGACTGGGCTGGCCTTTCCTTCGAGCGTCTGGGCGAGATTAAGGCCCAGACCGGTGACCTGCCCCTCGTTCTGCACGGTGGCACCGGCATCCCCGAGGATCAGATCAAGAAGGCCATCTCCCTGGGCATCTCCAAGATCAACGTCAACACCGACCTGCAGCTCGTCTTCGCCAAGGGCGTCCGCGAGTACATCGAGGCTGGCAAGGATCAGCAGGGCAAGGGCTTTGACCCCCGCAAGCTCCTCAAGCCTGGTCGCGACAACATCGTTGCCCGCACCAAGGAGCTCATGGAGGAGTTTGGCTCCGTCAACAAGGCGTAAGTAGCGGTTTAACTTCCCGCCGGAGGCCCCGTTTCCCCTGCGCTGTTTCCCTCGCGCTCACCTGGCTTCGCCAGAAGTCGCGCGACGGAATCAGCTCCGGGGAAACGGGGCCTCCTTCGTTAACTCGCTACAGGGTTACTGGGCTGAATTAAGATGGCTACTGGCTTTGCCAGAAGTCGCGCCAAGGAAACAGTTCCGGGGGACGGGGCTTCCTTCGTTTAACGCCGCAGGGTTACGAGGCTGAATTATTTATTTGACTACCGTTCAGCGGTGTTGATGGCTCCCTTGTTGGGGCTTTCTTTTTATCTCGCTACAATGGACTTCAAGCGTTCTAGTGACTTGGAGTTTTGGTATGGCTGTTATTAATGTACTGCCTTCGGATGGGAAGGTTATTGACGAGGGTCCAGTCGGTTGCTCTGTTGATGTTTGCTGTGATGACTTTCGTCATCTCGATGTTGGGCTGCCGCCCGAGATTCTTCGTCTTAAGGATGCCGGGTATTTGACGCAGGCTGTTGCTGCCTGCGATCGCCTTTTGGAGCAGAACCCCGAGCCTTCGCTGGCTGCTTGTGTTCGTTCCGAGCGGTATCGCATGCTCGAGACGCCGCTTCATTTTTCGGTGTCGCGCGACCAGGCTATTGCGATGATTCGCGAGGAGTGGCCAGAGTTTACCGAAGAGCAGTTTGACGATCTGATTGACCGTAAGCGTATTGACTGGCGCTTTATCGATGGCGAGCTGTTCGTTCTCGACAACTTCCTCGATTCGCTTCGCGTATATCCCAAAGAGGTCCCCGGCATGCGGCCCGATTCTACGGACGGAATTGCACTGCGCAACGAGATGCTCAAGGAGATGGAGTCGCAAAACGGATTGGCTCGCGTCATTACGCTCAAAGCGTCCGTGTCTGTCCCCGGCGCTCTGGAGGGGGAGACCGTTTGCGCTTGGCTTCCCGTCGCGGCTGCCTGCCGTCAGCAGTCTCGGGTCGAGATTCTCGACATGACGCCGGAAGGTGCTGTTGCTCCCGCGAACGCTTCGGCGCGTACCGCCTCGTGGTCTTCTTCGAGTGAACGCTCATTCTCGGTGACCTATCGTTATCACATCGATGCTGCTTATTGTGATGTCTACGGTGGCACACTTCCGGTTCACCCGCGTATGGACGCGCCTCTGCCCGAGGATATTTCCGAGGACCGTCCGCACATTGCATTCACGCCGTATCTACAGCAGCTGACAGACCGTGTCATTGACGGGCTCGAGGATCCGCTCGATCGCGCCCGTGCTATCTATGATTACCTGACGCAGCATATCGACTATCGCTATCAGCCGCCGTACTTGCTTTTGGGATCTATTGCCGATGACTGCGCGCATTCGCTCCGCGGCGATTGCGGCGTTATGGCGCTCACGTTTATCACCATGTGCCGTATCGCGGGCGTGCCTGCCCGTTGGCAGAGCGGCCTGTATGTTGCGCCCGATTCGGTGGGGTCGCACGACTGGGCAGAGTTCTATACGCCGCAGACCGGTTGGCTCAACGCCGACGTGTCATTTGGATCTTCTGCTCGCAGGATGGGGGAGGAGTGGCGCCGCCGTCACTACTTTGGCAATCTCGACCCGTGGCGTATGGTGGCCAACAATCGATTCCAGGCAGAGTTTGAGCCCTCTTTCGACGGCATGCGCGAGGATCCCTATGACAACCAGATGGGCGAGGCCTCGGTTGACGGACGTGGATGTCGTAAGCGGGAGATGTTGCGCAAGGTTGAGCTTATCGAAATGCTAGAAGTTCCATTTTCGGACTAATCAACAGAAAGCTGTGATAAACTAACTCACGCATTACGTGCCCGAGTGGCGGAATTGGCAGACGCAGTGGACTCAAAATCCACCGTTGGCAACAACGTGCGAGTTCGAGTCTCGCCTCGGGCACCATACATGCA
>CATYZE010000039.1 GCA_958415525.1 uncultured Collinsella sp.
AACTGCGGGAACGGCCTATTTGCTCAATGTGTTCGGCTGAGATCGGAAATCAACCCAAAAGGGACACTCTTTGGTTTACCACCCACAAATCAGACTGCCTCCGCCAAAACTATGGCGGTTTACTACGACGAATCGCTCAACCGCGACCACTCCGAAACATGTTGAACTAAAACCGCAGGTAGATGCCTTGCGCTTTTTTGCGAAAAGCCGGCGTGGTTGGAGATTCTCAATTCATCGTAGTAAACCGGCATAGTTTCGTATTTCCAGCAGTTCCAAATTCGTCAATACGTCGGCATTTGCGAAAAAAGCCCGACCTCCGTGGGAGATCGGGCTTATAGGGCTCAGTTAAAGCAAACCTACACGGTCAAATGACCCGCAGATTACATCTGCTCGGGCGCGGAAACGCCAACGAGGGTGAGCACCAGGGCGAGCGTCACGCGGACAGCGTCGCAAGCGGCCAGACGGGCACGCGAAAGCTCGGGGTCGACGGGACGACCCTCGCTCGGCAGAACCTGGCAGGCAGCGTAGAAGCTGTGGAAGTCACCGGCGAGCTCCTCGGCAAAGTGGGTCAGACGGAACGGAGCGCGATCGCGAGCACAGCTGGCGATCAGGTCGGTGAGCTCGTTGAGCTTGCGCGAAAGGGCGAGCTCGGTCGGGTCGGTCAGCAGCGAGTAATCGACGTTCTCACCGATGGCCTTGGCGGCAACGGCCTTCATGCCCATCTCGTCGGCCTGCTCAGGCGTTACGTCGGCGGCACGGCGCAGGATGGAGCACACGCGGGCGTGAGCATACTGCACGTAATAGACCGGGTTGGAGTTGTCGCGCTTCTTAACGGCCTCGATGTCGAAGTCGACCATCTGGTTGGAGCTCTTGGAGATGAGCGTGTAGCGAGCGGCATCGGAGCCGACCTCGTCGACGAGCTCCTGCAGGGTCACCATGGTGCCCTTGCGCTTGGACATACGGACGGGCTTGCCATTACGCAGCAGGTTGACGAGCTGGCCCAGCAGAACCTCGAACTTGCCGGGGTAACCCAGAGCGTCGCAGACGCAGCGGACGCGCTCGATGTAGCCGTGGTGGTCGGCGCCCCAGATGTCGATGACGTGATCGACGCGCTGGAACTTATCCCAGTGATAGGCGACGTCGGAGGCGAAGTAGGTGTACTCGCCATCGGACTTGATCAGGACGCGGTCCTTGTCGTCGCCCAGGTCGGTGGAGCGGAACCACAGGGCGCCGTCCTTGGTGTAGAGGTAGCCCATCTTGTCGAGCTTCTCAAAAGCGCGGTCGACGGCGGAGGTGCCGGCGGTCTCGCCCTCGGTGTCCTTCACGTACAGCGAACGCTCGGAGTACCAACGATCGAAGTCGCAATTGACGGCGTGGCAGAGGTCGCGCATGTTGTCGACCATCTTCACATAGCCGCGCTCGCGGAAGCTCTCCATGCGCTCCTGCGGATCGGCGTCGACCCACTTGTCGCCGTCGGTGCGCCAGAACTCGGCGGCCTCGTCGATGATGTAGTCGCCGCCGTAGGAGTCCTTGCCCAGGGTCTCGGCAAAGTTGTCCTGATACGGATGGGTCTCGGGATGCTCGTCGTTCTCGTCGGCAACGAAGGCGTCGCGGTCGGCGATCAGCAGCTTGTGAGCCTCGTCGATATCAACGCCCTGCTTGGCGATGATGTCGGCAAGCTGCATATAGCGCGTGCTGATGGAGTTGCCGAAGGTGTTCATCTGAGAGCCGTGGTCGTTGATGTAGAACTCACGCTGGATGTCGTAACCGGCGTGGTCCATAACGCGGCAGAGCGAATCGCCCAGCGCGGCCCAGCGGCCGTGGCCGATGTGCATGGGGCCGACGGGGTTGGCGGAAACGAACTCAACCTGGGTCTTCAGGCCACCACCGACGTTGGACTTAGCGAAGTCCATGCCCTTCTCGCGAGCCTCGCCAAAGATGGCATTCTTGACGGCAACGGAGAGGTAGAAGTTGATGAAACCGGGGCCTGCGATCTCAACCTTCTCGATCGCGGGATCCTCGGGCATATGGGCAACGATGGCCTCGGCGATCTTGCGCGGGGCGCAGTGGGCCAGCTTGGCGGACTTCAGGGCCATGGTAGAGGTCCACTCGCCATGAGAAGTGTCAGCCGGTCGCTCGATAGCGCAATCGTCAAGTTCAAATGCGGAAAGGTCGCCGGCCTCCTGGGCCGCAGCAAGCGCAGCGCGTACCAGCTCTTCAATCTTCTCGGGCATAGATCCTCCTTGTGTTAAAGCCCCCGAGCTCTTGGTCACTCGTAGGGCAAAAGCCAGAGTTTGTAGCACTCTATCACAAGCGACGAGCACTATCGCAGGGTAAAGCCAATCGAAATTGCATATGCACAAAATTGACTACAGCTTGTATGGAGTCTCTCAAAGATGCCGGTCTGCCTGCAGATTATGCACGCGTTGAAAATGCATAAAGGTGTGAATGAGCTGTGTCTTTTATCGAATACTCTTACCTATCGGAGTTGTGTGCTTTTCCTGCATAAAGTAAGGGTTTCCGCACGTCAGCGTGGTATTCTAGACATACGCAAATTCGTATAAGTTGGAGGTAGCATGTTCTCAATCGGTCAACACGTCATTCATCCGGGTCAGGGAGTCTGCACCGTCGTCGGTTTTAGGGACGACACGCCGCAGCCCATGCTGTTGCTCGAGACCAAGCAGGGACATGCGCAGACGATCCTCATGTACCCCGTGGCGCAGGCCGATCGTTTGCATGCCGCCATCTCCCAGCAAGATGCCGAGCACCTGCTGAGCCACTATGACGAGCTGGAGTGCGACACCTTTACCGAGCGTAACAGCTCGCTTGAGGAGACGCACTTTAAGCAGCAGCTCAAGCTGGGCGCACCCGAGACGGTCCGCGTGGCAAAGACCATGATGCACCGCATTCGCCAGGCCGAGGAAGCTGATAAAAAGCCCAGCTCCTACTACATGCGCGTACTTAAGGAGGCCAAGCGCCGCTCCATAGAGGAGTTCGCCGTGGCCCTGGGCGTCACCGAAGAGGACGCCGAAGCCCGCCTAGCCCAAGCCGCCCTTAACTAACCTGCCAAAAAGGGACAGGTTTATTTTGGCAGGTTTTATCTGGCCAAACGTCGATGAACAATTAGTAAATGGCCGGGCGCTCCGTTTTATTTTGAGCGCCCGGCCATTTTTCTATCTACGTAGAAATGCGTGAAGCCCATTTGCGACGTCTTCACACAAGAACAATCCAGCTCGACGCTGGCAACGTCCGCATCCGCATCGAGGGCTCTCACCCCGCTCAATTACCATTAAAAAGCATCAATTTGAAAACGCAATAACATTTCGGCAGGTAGCAGCTATAGTCGGTGAACTGAATCTCGACAACCAATACCTCCCAATAAGGTATCTTCAGCCCATCCGAGCTAAAAGGAGGGGCCATGCCGAGAAAACCTCGTTCAAAGTCACCGACTGGTTTTTTCCACGTCACATTGCGCGGGAACGGAGGGCAATTGCTGTTTGACGGTGACGA
This sequence comes from uncultured Collinsella sp., assembly GCA_958415525.1. Lineage (GTDB taxonomy): Bacteria > Actinomycetota > Coriobacteriia > Coriobacteriales > Coriobacteriaceae > Collinsella. The sequence continues at coordinate 3,511 of CATYZE010000039.1, forward strand.
GGACCGAATCGCCTTGCTTCAAATCCTCGATGCGATCCTCCCCAAACACAATATTGAGCTTATCGCTTGGTGCCTTATGGGAAATCACATTCATCTGCTCGTCGACGATCCGGACGACCGCAAGAGCGACGCGATGCACGCGATAGCCGTATCGTATGCGGGCAGGTACAATGCACGCGCGGGTCATATCGGCCACGTATTTCAGGAGCGCTTCTGGGATTCGCCGATTAAATCGGAGGAGTATCTGCTCGAAGCAATTCGATATATTCATTTGAATCCTCAAAAAGCAGGACTGGCGACATATGACGACTATCCATGGAGCAGCCATCGTGAGTACCTAATGGGAGCAAGGTCTCGGCCGCATGTCACCGGGGACGTTGTCGACGCACTTTTTCCGACGCCGCGCTCATATCTCAAGTTCATGAAAAGTGTACCCACGCTGCCCTATCGTCCGAGCGCAACGGCAAAAGTGCGAGAGGAAGATCTAAGTGAATTTGGTGCGGCAGTCGTGCAAAACGTCGCGGGATGTGCGCCCACAGAACTCAAATCCATCTCCAAGGCACTTCGCAACGAAGCGATACTGGCCCTTCGAAAAGAAGGGCTGACGATCAAACAGGTTCAGTTATTAACCGGGTTGGGAACGTGGATTATAAAGAATGCCGCATAGTCACCTGCCGGCAACGACAGAATAGTCCCGAGGCGTCACAAGAAAACGGAAACGCCTCCGCAGCTAAGAACTACAACGGAGGCGTTTCCGCAGATAAAACATGCCAAAATAAACCTGTCCCTTTTTGGCAGGTTAGGCCTGGAAGGTGTCGCGGTCGGGCGCGAAGGACTGCATGGCCGCGATGGTGCGGTCAAAGAGCTCGGGGAGCTCCCAGCCCAGCATCTCGGCGCCCTGCGAAATCACGTCGCGCGAGCAGCCGGCGGCAAAGCGTTTGTCCTTGAACTTCTTCTTGAGCGACTTGGTCGTAAAGTCCATGACACTCTTGCTTGGGCGCATGATGACGGCGGCACCGATCAAGCCGGTGAGCTCGTCGCAGGCAAACAGAATCTTCTCCATCTGCAGTTCGGGCTTAGGCAGTGAAGCATTGAAATCGGACGTGTGCGTCTGGATAGCGCGGATGAGCTCGGGCGATGCGCCCTCGCCTTCAAGGATCTCGGCCGCATAGATGGTGTGGTTCATGGGGTCGTCCTCATGCTCCTCCCAATCCAAGTCGTGCAGCAGGCCGACGATGCCCCAGAACTCCTCGTTCTCGGGGTCGAACTCGCGCGCAAAATAGCGCATGGTGCCCTCGACGGTCTCACCGTGGGTGATGTGGAACGGGTCCTTGTTGTGCTCGTTGAGCAGTTCGAACGCGCGGTCGCGGGTGATTCCGGCGGAAAGCGTCTGGGACATGGCAATACCTCCTGGTGATTCGGTGCTAGGACACGGTGTCACTATCGTATATCGCCGCGGCTCAAGCCGAAAGGCAGAAAAGGTTTGAGGAGAAAAAAGCCGGGCGAACGTGTGCCCGGCAAAACCGCAGATAAAACCTGCCAAAATAAACCTGTCCCTTTTTGGTAGGTTTAGGGACGGACCTGGCCGGTGCCGCGGAGCTTGTATTTGTAGGTGGTGAGGGCCTCGGCGGCAAAGGGTCCGCGGGCGTGGAGCTTTTGGGTCGAGATGCCAATCTCGGCGCCCAGGCCAAACTCGCCGCCGTCGGTGAAGCGCGTGCTGGCGTTGGCATACACGGCCGAGGCATCGACCGCATCCAGGAAGCGCTCGCAGGCATCCACGTCCTCGGCGATGATGGCCTCGGAATGCATGGTGCCATAGCGGTTGATGTGCGCGATGGCCTCGTCCTCGTTTGCCACGACCTTCACGCTCATCTCGAGCGCCAGGTACTCGCGGCCCCAGTCCTCCTCAGTCGCGACGACGTAGTCATCGCCCTCCAAAAAGCCGGCGCCGGCGCATGCGGCGCACGTGGCCTCGTCGCCGTGAATGAGTACGCCGTGGTCATGCAGCACGGCAACGACAGCGGGCAAGAACGTATCGGCCACAGCACGGTCGACCAGCAACGACTCGGCGGCATTGCACACGCCCACGCGCTGCGTCTTAGCGTTGACGATAATATTGAGCGCTTTATCGAAGTCGGCGGATTCATGCACGTAGATGTGGCAGTTACCCGTGCCCGTCTCGATCACCGGCACAAGCGACTCGCGCACGCAGCGCCGGATCAGGCCTGCACCGCCGCGCGGAATGAGCACATCGACGATGCCGCGGAACTTCATGAGCTCGCCGGTTGCCTCGCGGTCGGTAGACTCGATCATCGAGACGGCCTCGCGCGGGAAGCCCTTGGCCTCGAGCGCATCGGCCAGCAGCTCGGCGATCATGGCACACGAGTGATAGGCCAGCGAACCACCGCGCAGAATGCAGGCGTTGCCGGTGCGGATGCAGATGCCCGCGGCGTCGGCCGTCACGTTGGGGCGCGCCTCGTACACCATGGCGACAAGGCCCAACGGCACGCTCACACGGGTGAGGTCCACGCCGCTTGCGAGCACGCGGTGATCGAGCACGCGGCCCACGGGATCGGGCAGCTCGGCAAGCTTCTCCAGACCGGTGGCCATGCCCTCAACGCGCTCGGGCGTCAGCAGCAGACGGTCGAGGAGCCCCGCCGAGGTCCCCGCATCGCGCGCGGCGGACATATCGAGCTCGTTGGCGGCGACGATGGAGTCGACACCGTTGCGCAGTGCTACGGCCATGGCGCGCACGGCCTCCTGGCGCTGCTCGTCGCTCGCCGTGGCAAGCGAGGCCGACGCTGCCTTGGCGGCAACGGCAAGATCGTGGACATACGTGGCTATATCGACCGACATGGGCGGCCCTTTCTCCTAGAAGTTTGCAACCATGGTAGCCGATTTGCGCATGGCCTCGCCCGCGGCGGTAGAATTGGTCAACCCGAAACACCGCAACGAACGGAAGACTCACATGGCCCTCATCACTTCGTACCACGTCCCCGGCCTGTATGTCGAGGACCACAGCATCGATGTCCCCCTCGACTGGCGCGGCCTGGAGCCGATGCTCCTGGCCGTCGGCAGCACCATGCGCCGCGGCGCCATGCCGGCACCAATCGCCGGCGCGCCCGAGAGCATCAAGCTCTTCTACCGCGTGGTTTGCGCGCCCGACCGCATCAACGACGATCTGCCGCTGCTCCTGTTTTTGCAGGGCGGCCCCGGCGGCGAGAGCCCGCGTCCGCTGTCGCCCACAAGCGATGGCTGGATCGAGGAGGCCGTCAAGCACTTCCGCGTGGTCCTTCCCGACCAGCGCGGCACCGGACGCAGTAGCTGCGTGGACGGACGCACCATCGCGGCGCTAGGTGATCGCGCCGAGGCAGCAGGCGCCAATGCCGCCCGCTCGCAGGCGGACTTCCTCAAGCGTCACCTCGCCAGCTCAATCGTGCGCGATTTTGAGTATCTGCGCCTGGTGGGCTTTGGGGGCAAGCCCTGGGTCACACTCGGGCAGAGCTACGGCGGCTTTTTGACGTTGAGCTATCTGTCGCTCTTCCCCGAGGGCGTGGCGGCAAGCTTTACCTGTGGTGGCATTCCGCACGTGCCGGCGAGCGCCAGCGAGGTCTACGCGCACACCTTCCCACGCATGGCCGCCAAGACGCAGCAGTATTACGACCGCTACCCCGCCGATGTCGAGCGCGTGGCAGCCCTGGCCGATGCGCTCGAGGCTCAGAAGCCGTGCTGCCCGACGGCTCGCCGATGACGGTCGAGCGCCTGCAGCTCATGGGCAGCGACTTCGGCATGAAGCCGAGCTTTGAGCGCATGCATTGGATTATCGATCACGCTTTTGTTGGCGGCGACGGCACGCTGACCTGCGGCGCCTCGGTATCTGACAGCTTTTTGATGCGCGCCTTCGAGCGCACCAACACGCGCACGAATCCGCTGTACTGGACGCTTCAGGAGTTCATCTACGCCGACGGCGACACCATGCCCATTCGCTGGGCCGCGGCAGAAGAGAAGGCACACCGTGCCGAGTTCGACACGCTTGCGCGCCCGCTCATGTTTACCGGCGAGGCCATGTTCCCGTGGATGTTTGAGCAGATGCCCGAGCTCAAGCCCTTCAAGCCGGCGATGGATCTGCTGATGGAAGACACCAGCTGGGACAAGATCTACGACCCGCAGCGCCTGGCGTGCAACGAGGTGCCCCTGCAGGCCGCGGTGTACTTCGATGACATGTACGTGGACTCGGGCATGCAGCTCGACACGCTCAGCCGCGTGGGCAACTCGCATGCCTGGGTGACCAACGAGTTCGAGCACGACGGCTTGCACGGCAGCGTGGTGTTCAAGTACCTCTTCGACGAAGCCCTCAACCGAGGAGACCTGCGCCAGATCTTCTAGCAAAGGAGTGTCCCCACCTGCCGGCACAAAAAGAACGTCCCCAAGTGCCGAACAAGTGCCGGCAACGACAATGCCGCAGGTAGAGAACGGAAAGCGAAAACGCCCCTAAGCGAGCAAGGTGACGTGAAAGAGGAGGGCATTGACCTTCTGGTCATGCCCGACGATTGAACGTCAGATTGCCGCTTAGGGGCGTTTGCAGCGTCAATTGGTTATGCGAAGACGATTAAATTATCCCTGTGTATCGCCGGCTTCTCGGCCAGGTTAGCGAGCAGGCGGTTGCTGGCGATCTGGTCCTGGCGGCGGCCGGCGGCAAGTTCCAGCACGTCCGAATCGGCCTCGGCGATACCGCGGGCGACGACCATACCGCTCGGATCGCACACATCGAGCACATCGCCCTCGGCAAAATCTCCATCGACCTGGCGAATACCCACCGCGAGCAGCGATGAGCCGCGGCTGACCAACGCCTTAGCGGCACCGTCATCAACCGTCACCGAGCCATGCGCCTTGTCGCCCAGCGCGATCCACAGCTTGCGGGGCGCGATGTCCAGGCGCTCAGCCGGCGGATCGAACAACGTACCCACGCTCTCGCCGCGGGCCAGACGCACGAGCGCATCGGGCTCCTCGCCCGAGCAAATCACGCTTTGAATGCCCGCCGTCATCAGAATGCGGCTCGCGCGAATCTTTGTGATCATGCCGCCCGTGCCCACCGAAGTCGAAGAATCGCCCGCCGAGGCGATGATCTTGGCATCGATCTTATGCACGACCGGGACGAACTCGGCCGTGGGGTCCTCGTGCGGATTGGCGGTATAGAGGCCATCGATGTCCGAGAGCGTCACGCACAGATCGGCAGAAACCAGGCAGCTCACAAGCGCCGCCAGCGTGTCGTTGTCGCCGAACTTGATCTCATCGACGGTAACGGTGTCGTTCTCGTTGACGACCGGCACCACGCCCAGCTCCACCAGGCGCAGCAGGGCGTCGCGCGCGTGCAGGTAGGACGTGCGGCGCGCCGTGTCGTGACGCGTGAGCAGGACGAGAGAGGTGAGCAGGTCGCGCGCATGGAACTCCTCGTCGTAGGCCGACGAGATGATGCACTGACCGGCCGAGGCGCAGGCCTGCAGGCTCGGCAGGTCACCGACCGGCTTGCGGTCGAAGCCCAGCACGGGATAGCCGCAGGCAATGGCACCCGAGCTCACCACGACCAGGCGCCAGCCAAGCTCGCGCAGCGCTGCGGCCTGGTCGGCAAGCCCGCCGATAAAGGCGCGGTTGACCTTGCCGTCGGCGCCCACCACCGTGGACGAACCGATCTTTACCACCATCGTTTTATAAGAAGTCGTCATACGTCAAACCAATCGAATGTCGAGCGTTCGGGCGAGCTGGGGCAGTCGGGGCGCCTAGTGCGGGACGGACGAAAATGATCCGTTTTCCTCCGTCCCCTTCGGATCATTTTGCCCAGGGGAAGGCCGAAGCCGCAGCCATGTTCTTGCGCACGAGCTCGTCGCGCACCTGAGCCAGGCCCTGCTCCATGCCCACCACATAGGTCTGCGGGTACAGGAAGCGCTTGAAAGCTGCGTCCAGATGATCGAGCGCCCAAGCACAGCGCTCGCGCGCGTCCTGGATGCTCTCACGCGGAGCCACCGCACTGCCATCGCGCACGATCGGCACCAGCAGCTCGCGATACTCAAGTTCGGACACGTCGGTCACCAAGGCGGCATCATTCACGGCCACGAGGGTATTGCCGCGCGCGGCGCCCTCCCCCGCCAGATGGTCCTCGTCGTAGATCATGTCGCAGACCGGGCCGCCAAAGCCGTCGTAATAACGGCGCACACGTTGCACGCCCGGGATCGTGCGCTTGTAGGGCTGCTCGGAGAGCTTGACCACCGGCGTCCATGGATCTGCCTCGCTCGCACGGCGGGCGGAAAGCTTGTACACGCCGCCCAGCGCCGGCTGGTCATAGCAGGTCGCAAGCTTGGTACCCACGCCAAAGCTGTCGATGGGCGCGCCCTGGTCGAGCAGCGACTGAATCGTGTACTCATCCAGATCGTTGGAAACCGAAATCCCCACATAGGGCAGGCCCTCGGCATCAAAACGGCCGCGAACATACTTGGAGAGCTTGGCGAGGTCGCCGGAGTCGATGCGAATGGCCGACAGACGCTCGCCCACCGCCTCCATCTCCTTGGCAACCGTAATGGCATGCTCGCAGCCCTCGCGCACGTCATAGGTGTCGATAAGCAGCGTACAATTCTTGGGACTCGACTTGGCAAAGGCGCGGAAGGCCTCGAGCTCGGAATCGAAGCTCATCACCCAGCTGTGCGCATGCGTGCCAAAGACGGGAATACCGTAGCGGCGGCCGGCGAGCACATTGGACGTAGAGGAGCAGCCGGCAACGTAGCTCGCGCGCGCAACGGCCAGGCCGCCATCGGGACCCTGGGCTCGGCGCAGGCCAAACTCCGCCACGGGGCGACCGTCGGCGGCGAGCACCACGCGCGCCGTCTTGGTGGCGACAAGCGTCTGGAACCCGACGATGTTGAGCAGCGCCGTCTCGAGCAGCTGGCACTCCAGCGCGGGACCGGTGACGCGCACCATGGGCTCGCGCGGAAAGACGAGCTCGCCCTCGGGCACGGCGTCGATGTTTACATGCGCACGAAAATCGCGCAGGTAGTCGAGGAATCCAGGCTTGAACATCGCGCCGCCGGCAGGGGCCTGGAGCGAGGCGAGGTAGTCGATGTCCTCGGGCGTAAAGCGCAGATTCTCGACCAGCTCGGGCAGCTCGGCGGTGCCGCACATGACGGCATAGGCGCTGCCAAAGGGATGGTCGCGGTAAAACGCGGTAAAACAACCTTGCTCATTGGCCTTGCCGCTCTCCCACAGGCCCTGGGCCATAGTGAGCTCGTACAGATCGGTGAGCATTGCGATGTCGGTGGGATGAGAGATATCGGTCAAAGCCATGGGGCGACCTTTCGGATGCGTTGTGCAGAGGTTGAGGGTTGGAGAAGGGCAGAGTGTTCGGGCATGACACCCGGCGCGAATCGGCTAGAGCAGGCCCATGCTGGTCAGGATCGTGTAGCCCATAAAGATGACAAACGCGATGAGGGCAAGGACAATGATGATTTTTTGAGCCGGCGCCATGCCAGGGATCTCGTTCTCGCCCGTAGGCTCCTTGGAGGTAACCATGCGCTGGGCAAAGCTCATCTCGTCACGGCTCGGTTTGGGCTCGACGGGCTTGGGACGAGTGGCCCTTTTAGGCTGAGGTTTGGGTGCGGTGGGCGCGGGCTTCGCGGCGGCCTCCTCGGCCTTCGCACGCTCGGCACGCAGGGCGGCCAGCTCCTCACGCTCGCGGCGTGCCTCTTCCTGGGCCTCGCGACGAGCTTTCTCGGCGCGGAGCTCTTCCAACTCGGCGCGTTCCTCGGCAGACAGTGGTTGGGACTCAAGCTCGGCCATGGTACAGCCCTTTCTTTTAAAAAAAGCCGCCGACACAATGTCAGCGGCTTATCAAATCCAAGGGTGGAGACGAAGGGAGTCGAACCCTCGGCCTCTGCCATGCGACGGCAGCGCTCTCCCAACTGAGCTACGTCCCCAGGACAAGTTGATATTTTACCTACGGCTCGCCAACTGTCAACGCCCAATACCCAGTCTTTTTGGGACGGGGCTGTTTTAGCTACCCCGACAGACAACGCGAACGGTTTGGTCGAACAGCGGCAGGGGTAGCTAAAACAGCCCCGTCCCAAAAAGACTACTCAAAGAGCCTCGTCCCAGATTAGCTGGTTTGAGCACTAGTAAGAACACCGGTGGTATCGAACGCCGGGGTGAAGCTCTCGTCTACCGCGCCGCCCTCTTGCCAGAACATCGTCGTAAAGCCCAGGTCGTCGGCATGGTCGAGCACCTGCTCGTACTCCTCGCGCGTCACGGCGCGCGCCAGATCGCCGCCCTGCTCGCGCATGAGCGCATTGGGCGTGTACTGGTTCATGACCGAGATCGGCACGTCGCCCACCGTCTGCCACATCAGGTCTAACACGCGGCACGAGTCATCCGCATGCCCCGGCAGCACCAGGTGGCGCACGATGATGCCGCGCTTCATGAGCCCGCCCTCATCCACCAACTCTCCCCCGCGGCGCTCGACCTCGTGCGCCATCTGGGCCAGACCCGACACGGCCACGCGCGGATAGTCCTTAATATGAGAAAGCGACTGCGCAAGCCCGGCATCGGCATATTTAAAATCGGTGAGCCACACATCGACCAGGTCGCCCAGCGCCGCCACGGCACTCGCGCGCTCGTAACCACTCGTGTTGTAGACGATCGGGATGACCAGCCCGCGCGTCCGTGCCGCGGCAATCGCGGCAGGCAACAGATGCGCATAGTGCGTCGCCGTCACCAAATTGATGTTGTTGGCACCCTGGTCCTGCAGTTCCAGCATAATTTCGACCAGGCGCTCAGGCGAAATCTCAAGGCCAAAATTGCCGGTCGAGATCTCGTGGTTCTGGCAGTAGATACATTTGAGCGAACAGCCGCTAAAGAAAATCGTACCCGAGCCGGCCTCGCCCGAAATAGGCGGCTCCTCCCACATATGGAGCGCCGCGCGGGCGACCTTAAGCGTGTCGTCGGCGCCGCACACGCCACGCGCGCCCTCGTCGCGCGCCGCACCGCAACGGCGCGGACACAAATGGCAGACGGGCGAAAAAAGTTCGGTCAACGACGTCGGCATAAAAACATGCTCCAAAACAATGATTCAGCAGCTCAAACGCAAAAGGACCAGCCGTACAGACGGCTCGAGCCTAAAGGTGCCGTAATCGTCCGACACGATTTTTGTAATGTCAAGACTGGAATCGATAAAGTGCCGCTTTATGATGTAGGTATTCCGCCCCCCGCGGAGCAACTGGGTGAACCGTCGCGTTTATTTAGGGAGCCCACACAGTCGTACTCAGTACAGGTATCCTTCGTTGTTAAGGACGCTGGAACAGTCGATGAGGGCACCCACCTGTTTTAGGTGGGTTCATTTTCGTAACGTGGGGGGTGGTTTTCTTTTGCCGAAATTCACCATTACAGTCCACATGGATCCCCGCCGGCATCCCGACAAGCCATCGACAACATCCCAATATCTGGTAAGCGCGTGATTATCGCTGCGTGCAATTCCATGCACCCCCCTTGGTCGAGTATCATGATTCGGCTATGCCCTTTGCGCATGGCGTTCTTCTGACCTTTCCCTTCGACGCTTGGCGGTTTTTAGATTCATGGCTTCATCCCCGAGCTACATACCGTACCTATGCGTGGCAGCGGCGGCCTTTATCACGACCTTCCTCACGGTGCCCCTGGTCAAGCGCCTGGCAATTAAGCTCGACGCCGTCGACTATCCTTCTAAGCGCCGCATCAACACCAAGCCCATCCCGCGTTTGGGCGGAACGGCGGTGTTTTTGGGCCTGGTCGTTGCCTGCATTGTGCAAATCCTAGGCACCTGGCACCTAGGCTGGCCGCCCGTCCTGGTGCCGCACCCGCGCCTTCACATTAGCTATCCCATGCTGGCCCTCTCCTTTACCGTCATCTTTGCGACCGGCGCTATCGACGACGCCATCCAGCTCAAGCCCAAGCAAAAGCTGGCCGGACAGGTCCTCGCTGCGCTCATCGCCTGCGTGGGCGGCCTGCGCATCGGCGTCATCGTCAACCCGTTTGCCCCCGGCGAGATCATGCTCGGATGGCTCGCCTACCCCATCACCGTGATCTATCTGGTGGCATTCACCAACATCATTAACCTCATCGACGGCCTCGACGGCTTGGCCACGGGCATCTGCGGCATCGCGTCGTTCACCATGTTTTCGATGGCCGTTCTCTCGGGCCGCATCGACGCCGCCGCGCTCTCCATTGCGCTCTTTGGCGCCTGCCTGGCCTTTTTGCGATACAACTTCAACCCCGCAAGCATCTTCTTGGGCGACTCGGGGTCGCTGCTTCTGGGCTTTGCGCTGGGCTCCATCTCGCTGCTCAACGTGAGCCGCACCGCCGCGCTCACCTCGCTTATCATCCCGCTCATCGTTGCCGGCGTGCCCATCATCGACACGTTTAGCGCCATCGTGCGCCGCAAGCGCGCCCACATTAGCATCGGGCAGGCCGACAAGGGCCACATCCACCACCGCCTGATCCAAGAGGGCTACAACCAAAAGCAGGCAGTGCTCCTCATCTACGCCTGGTGCATCATGCTTTCGGCCGGCGCCGCCGCGATTAACCAGGTCGAGGTGCCCATGCGCGTGCTCATCTTTACCGTACTCGCCATTGGCTCGGCGGCCTTTGCCAAGCACCTGCACCTGTTTGAGCCCGTGCTGCGCCACCATTACAACAAGCGCACGCACGAGGACGAGCTCGTCACCCCCGACGATCCCGCCTTTAAGCAGGAGGAGCAGGCGGCAGAAGAACGCAAGGAGGAGCGCCACCACAGGCGCTAGGGTAAGCTGTCGAGGATGCGCCCAGGCGCCGCCGGCCAAACGCGCAACCACGCCGCGCCCATCGCACATGCCGCCGCTCTCCCGCCCCTCGCCAACATACGACCCGCCCCTCCAAAAAAAGCCTTAAACACATGTACCAATAA
>CATYZE010000040.1 GCA_958415525.1 uncultured Collinsella sp.
AGGAAGGGGAGTGTGTGGTCCATCGCCGCGCGAAAACGGACGTAAGGCTGAGGCAAGCTGGCACCGGCCATTACCAGCACGACGGTCTTGTCGGTGGGGAGGTTGAACTTGGTTAGCTCTTCCTCTCGATCGTAATCCGTGTCGAATCCGGCGCGAATAGGAATGCCGGTAATGCGAATCTTTGTCTCGGGCACCTTGCGCGGACGCAGCGTTTCGGCCATAAATTCGTTGGCAACACAGAATAGATCGGTGTCCTTGTGGGGCCACCAGCCCTCGACTTCGTAGTCGGTCGGTACGCAGATGACCGGATAATCGATACCCGTAATTACGCGAGCGCCCACAGCAACATTGGCTGCTGTGATGTGCGTTGCGACCACGGCTATAGGCTTGCGGCTACGAATATATTCGTTGAAGGCGGGGAACATAATTCGCGACCATGCCGTGCCGCCACCCCAGAGCAGATGTCCCGTAAGCGTATATCGCCAGGTCAGGTCGTAAATGGGGCGCGTGGCTCCCGTAAAAGAAGCTGCGGTTTTATTGCCGTCGAATTTAATACGTCCAAAATCGAGGATATCGAGTACTTCAATCTCGATATCCTCAGGAATACCTTTGGTGCCACGGATAAGATCAAATGCCTGCGCGATGGCGTTAGCGGCGGCTTTGTGGCCCGATCCAACCGATGCGTGCACAATGGTTACGAGGGGCTTTTGTGCAGGTACAACAGCCTTTTGCTGCGGTTGGGGAGTGGCTTGCATAGGCAGGGGAGCGTCATTGCTCGTCTGCGTTTGATTCATCGATAACTCCCCTTCAGCTTTGTTACGCGATTTATCATTGTAGTGCATGAGTGTCATGTTCACGTAAATTTGGGTATGAGCGCAACGAACGTCAATGTTTCTACGAGAGGACTCTTCATGACTACCGATCAGCCGATCGATGTTGCGATTATCGGCGGAGGCCCTGCAGGCTATGCTGCCGCCATTTACGCTGCGCGTGCCAACCTGACGACGACCGTGATTGAGCAGGGCATGTCGGGCGGACAGATCGCCACATCCAACGAGATTGAGAATTATCCTGGCATTCCGCTACTGAGCGGTGTCGAACTTGGTGAGCGGTTCCAACAGCATGCTGAAGGCCTGGGGGCTCGGGTTGAATGGAGTATGGTGACAGGCGTCGATTACGATGCCGATGCGGCTCAATTTACCATCCATCATGATATGGGCGATACAGCGGCCAAGAGCGTCATTGCGTGCATGGGCGCCACGCCGCGTCCTGCGGGTTTTGTTGGCGAGGATAAGTATCGCGGTCGTGGCGTTTCGTACTGCGCGACGTGTGACGGCATGTTCTTCCGTGGCAAGCAGGTCTTTGTTATCGGAGGCGGCAATTCGGCATGCGAGGAGGCGCTGTTCCTGTCCGACATTGCCAGCAGCGTGACCATCGTGCTGCGTCGCGATCAGTTCCGTGCACCCGAGGGCGTTGTGAATAAGGTGCTTGCTAAGGACAATATTTCAGTTAGGTACCAAACTAGTATTGTTGAGCTTTCTGGTGAAACGATGCCCACGACAATTACGTTCAAGGACAATGCGACTGGTGAAATGCACACTGAGTCCTTTGAACCTGGTTCATTTGGCATTTTTGTCTTTACGGGGACGCAGCCACATACCGAGCTGGTTGAGCATCTGGTCGATCTGGCTCCCGACGGCGGCATTGTCACCGACGACTCGATGGCCACCCGTACGCCCGGCTTATTCGCAGCCGGCGATATCCGTTCCAAACGTTTACGCCAGGTTGTGACCGCCGTTTCGGACGGAGCCATAGCAGCAACCAGCGCATACGCTTTCCTACGCGCATAAGTACGATAATATATCTTATGTAAGGTTGTTATCAATTTACTAAATGGCGGGACGAAGCATCAGTGCACTGTCCCGCCAATTTTCTTGGCGGCTATGTGGTATGCAAAACTAGATAACCTAGAATACAATATAGAAAATGAACGGAGGCCTCTTATGAACCACGTTAAACACGTTATTCCGATGTCCGATTCGTCGGTCAGTATTAAGCCTGAGGATATTCAGCCCACTGTGCTGCCCGATGCATTTATTCAGTCCGAAATCGTGCGCAAACTCAATACGTTGAGTCTGCCGCGCTATGACCAGTTGCCCAATGTGACGCTCTATCGCGACCAGGTCATTGAGTATGTTGCGCTGTGGATGGAGCCGCTGTCCATTTGTGTTGAGCAACCCGTCATTACGCCATCGATGATCAATAATTACGTGAAGGTCGGCCTGGTGCCTGCTCCGGTCAAAAAGCAATATGGCCGCGAGCAGATTGCCCGCCTGATCGCTATCTGCCTCTTTAAGCAGGTGTTACCTATTGCTGCGGTGCAGGCACTCTTTAACATTCAGCGTTTGAGCTACGATGCCCCGACGGCCTTCGATTATGTGGTCGATCAGCTCGAGGCCTCGATTCGTTCGGCGTTTTCCGTCGAGCAGACGCCGGTTCCCGATACGGCGCATCAGGTAACGCGGGAGTCGCTGCTTGTGCGCAGTGCAGTTTCATCCTTCGTTTCGAAAGCGTACCTGATGAGCTATCTAAAGTTTAATGGGTTTAATAGCTAGCCGACGTATAAAACGGGCGGAACAAAGGGCTATCTGCCACTTTGTCCCGCCCGTATTTTTGCTTGGTTGGACGTTATTGGCCCGAAGCCACGCCCATGCCGTAGCCGATAATGAGCCCATGCATTTCGGCATAGTATGAATCTAGCCCGTTACAGGGCATGATGATAGTCTTGGAGCCTGGCCAGCGCTCCACAATTCGGCTGGCAAGTGCTTGGGCGCCTGCCTCATTCTCGACATGGTCGATAACGACCTCGCCGCCCGTAAAACCTTCGGCTTCCATGGTGTCGATAATCTTGTTGAGCATCTTCTTTTCGCCACGCGTGTGTCCGACGAGTTCGATTTTACCGGCTTCACTCGCCGTGCCCAAAATGCGAATATTGAGCTTGTTGGCAATGACGCCGGCTGCCTTAGGGATACGTCCGGCTTTGGCCAGGTTTTCGTAATTGCACAAGCTGAAGAGGATTTTGCTGTTCTGCTCAAGGCTATCGAAGTATGCGCAAGCGTCCTCGAATGAGACATCCGGATTGCTTGCAAGATAGCGGTCGAACAGCAAGAAAATGAGGTCCATTTTGCCGCCAGCTGCGCGCGAATTGACTAGATGAATCTGCCGGTCGGGCTCCTCGGCAAGAACCATATCGCGAGCCGTGGCTGCTGCGTTGTAGCTGCCCGACACGCCCTCAGAGATTGGCATGCAGATGGTCTTGTCTGCCAATTTGAAGAGCTCGGCCCACTCCCCTACGCTGGGACAAGCGCTCGAAGAAGCGTTCGTCTCCGCCTGAACAGCGCAGTTGAGCTCATGAACATCGAGTGAAAGGTCATCGATGAATTCACGCTCCCCCACTCGAATTTTGAGGGGCGCAAATGCAAAGGTGGTATGGGGCGCGGTCGGTTGCCAATCGCGGAGGTTGCAGCTTGAATCTGAGATAAGTGCCCAGCTCATAGAGGGTCCTTTCTAATTGTTCCTCAACAATTATAGCCATCTTGCAAACTGAATGTACGGCTATCTAGTTTTGAATACTAGATAGCCGTACAAGATTAGAGAAAAAAAGAATGGACCTCGCGACTTAAAGCCACGAGGTCCACATTCACACGCTGTGTAAGATGACTTAGTAACGCACGAAGATATAGTTGTTGTTCATGCCGGCGGCAACGGAGCTGATGATAACACCCGTATTGTAGTCGGAAGCATGAATCATCTGACCACCACCGATGTAAATGCCGGTGTGGTACGAGTTGACCACAACGTCACCGGGCTGCGGATCGGACACACGCGTCCAGCCCATAAAGGTACCCGTGGTGCCCAGGCGGCAATAGCGACCAGTGAGACAATAGCTAACAAAACCAGAGCAGTCGAAGCTGTTCGGGCCAATTCCGCCCCAGGAATAAGCGCAACCAAGCTTACTGTATGCACGCGAGACAACAGAACCACCATCGACGGACTGGCTCGGAGCAGAAGGCGTCGGAGCCGGAGCAGGCGTGGAGGGCTGCGGCGTCGGAGCAGGTGTCGGCGTAGGAGCCGGAGTGTTGCCGCCCTGGTTGTTGTTATTGCTGGTCTGACCACCGTTGTTGGTGTTCACGGTCGTACCGGCAGTCTCGTTGCTCACCGTGGCCTTCTCGGCAGTACTGGCGTTGATGCCGGCCTGCAGCGCGGCGTTGGCCTCGGCCTCTGCGGCAAGCTCGGCCTGCAGCTGCGAATCCAGGGAGTTTACGACGTTCTGGGCTTCAGCCTGCTGGGCGTTAAGCTCGTCGACCTTCTTTTGCGTGGTGGCGACGTTCTTCTCCTGCTCGGCCTGCTTATCGGTGAGCTGCTGCTTAAGCTCCTTGACCTCTTGAATGGTCTGAGCTTGCTTATCGGAAACTTTGCCGTAGTAGAACAGACGGTTGAGCATATCGCTCAGATCATCGACACCCGTCAAAACCTGAAGCAGGCTCAGACCGCCGGTTTTGTACTCGCCGGCGACATAGGTTGAGAGCTTGGCCTGACCATCGGCGATCTCCTGCTGCTTTTGCGTGATCTCGCCGGCAGTCTGATCGAGCGCCTGCGTCTGCGTGGCAAGCTCATCGTAAATCTGCTGGGTTTGGGTGCCGATCTGCTCGAGCTTCGTACGAGCAGCGGCAAGGTCGGATGCGGTATCGGCGTAGGCAGGAGCCGCGAGGCCCAAGCCCAAAACACAAGCGAGGGTTGCCGTAGCAGCGCAGCGTGCCATGTTTTTGTGCGTGTTTGCTGTGCGCATGTAGCTTCCTTTCCAGTAACTAAGGGTAACGGCTAGCCTACCGTCACCAGGCTAAAGAGCTCCACATCGTCATCAGACGGCGTGAGCTTCTCGCGCGGGTTGAGAAACGCAAGCTCAAGGATACAACCGTAGCCCACAAGCTTTGCGCCCATATCTCGCACCAGTTTACCTGTTGCCTCGACGGTTCCGCCCGTCGCGACCAAGTCGTCCAGAATCAACACGGTATCTTTAGAGGTAATGGCATCGGCATGGATCTCGATAGAGTCGGTGCCATATTCGAGCTCGTAGCTCTCGCTCACCGTCTTGCGCGGCAGTTTGCCCGGCTTACGTGCGGGAACAAAGCCGGCGCCCAGGGCGACGGCCACGGGCACACCGACCATAAAGCCGCGGGCCTCGGGTCCTACGACCTTGGTGATACCCATGCCAGCAAAATGCTCGGCCAGGGCATCCACCATGGCCTTCAGGGCCTCGGGATTGCCAAAGAGCGGCGTGATGTCCTTAAATACGACTCCGGGCTCGGGATAGTCGGGGATATCGACGATATGAGATTCGAAGTCGTACATGGCGTGACCTTTCATGGATTGCCGGGTGGACGGCGGTTATTTGCCCGTGTTAGTAGACGAGCTATGCGAGGGGACGACGACCTTGGACGGCTGCACGAGCGACTCGTCGTGCGCGGTAACCGCGGGGACGCTTGCCCCATCGCTTTTAGCCTTGGTGGATTCGGAACGCGCAATCTCCTCATCGAGAGCATCGATGTCAGCGTCCTCGACCACGGCGTTGAGCGACTCAAAGACACGGTTCTTAAGTAACGCGGTGTGCACACCCTCGGTGAGGTCGTGCAGCTTCTTAAAAGCGCGCTCGAGCTTGGCGTCGCGCTCGTCATCGGAGGTATCCATGCCGAGCATGCTTACGAGAACCTGCTCAAACATCGAAGACTCGCGATTTGCCGACGATACGTACTGACGCAGGTTGCGCGGCTCAATGTGGAAGCGCGACAGCTCCGAGCAGTAACGGATAATCGGGAAATCTCGGCCATCGACGAGCTCTCGGTTCTGCGGGCTCTTGATGATGCGGATTAGATCGTTCTCGGCAAGGGAGCGGATAAACGAAATCTCAACACCGAGCATGTCGGGAATGGTCTCGATGGGATGCAACTTTTGCTTGGTTTCCTTGGGCTCCGTCTTAAGCGGAACATCGGACAGAAGACCTACCTCGTAAGCCAAAGTGGACAGGTCCGTTGCGTTTTCCAAGCGCTGCTTAATGACGTTGAGCGGCATATAACGGGTCTTCTGCAGGTGCAGGATAACCTCAAGACGGTCAACGTCTTCCTTGGAGTACTGACGATAACCCTTAGGCGTACGATGAGGGGTGATGAGCCCCTCATCTTCTAGAAATCTAATTTTTGAGTTCGATAGATCGGGGTATGCGCCTCGAAGAAGGTTGACGACTTGGCCGATACTCAGATAGTTGCGTTCGGCCATTACCTACTCACCGGTTTCGATGCGCTCCGGCGTGCTCTCGTGGTAGATGAGCGTGAACGTACCGATCTGAACGGAAGAGCCGTCGTGCAGCGGAGCACCGTTGACGATGGCGCCGTCGACCCACGTACCGTTGAGCGAGCCCAGATCCTCAATACGGGCGCCCAGGCCCTCACGAATAATGCGTGCGTGGCTGCGCGAGACGGTCATGTCGTTGAGGAAGATGCCGTTCGCGGGATCGCGGCCGATGGTGGTCACGTCGTCCTCGAGCTCAAAGGCAGCTCCGGTCTGCGGACCCTTGACGATGGACAGAACCGGAGCGGTGATGCGCACGTTGGCCATAAGGTCGGGAACGGTGACATCGCTCGAAGGAACACGGAAAACGCAGGTAGCGTCCGCAGTCTTATCGTTCTGAGGCATATTGTTAACCTTGTTGTCCATGACAACCCCTATCTAACGCGGCCGCGCCGCAAAGAATGAACCGTACGTAATCATACCCCAATGAATCAGTCTTCGATTTCGGGGTTAAGAAAGTCGATGTCCTCGTCCTCGGGATGCGCGATGGCCTGTTTAATGGCCACCCCTCCCTTAATGGAATAGATGACTGCGGTGAGCATGGAGAAGATGACGCCGCCGTATACAAAGAAGATGCCGAGGGGCACCGAGCTGCCGTTGAGGCCAGGGAATGCCGTGTACGTGGCGGGCAACAGATGCCAGCCTTCCACGACGGGGAACCCAAGCAGCATGAGCGAGAAGCCGGTCATGAGCAGCGCCGTGGCAATCTTGCCGGGAAAGACGACGTCGATGGGGCGCCGGTGGTAGTGGCGCACGATGAGCGTGCCGATGCCCAGGTAGATATCGCGACCGATAATGAGCACGCAGACCCAGATGGGAAGCTCGCCGCGGACCACGAGACCCAGCACGCCGGTAAACAGCAGCGCACGGTCGCAGATGGGATCCATAACCTTGCCGAGCCACGAGACCGTTTTGGTCATGCGGGCAATCTGACCGTCCATCCAGTCGGTGGAGGCCGCGATGGCATAGATGACAATGGCGACGACACGGTTGTTGTCCGTCACAAACAGGTACAGGAAGACGAGCGTGAGGATCAGGCGCGTAAAGGTGATGAAATTGGAGATCGTAAAGATCTTATTCGACGGGTAATCGGAAGTGCCGATAAGCTCCTTTTTGATCTTCTTCTTGATGCCCACAGGACTCCCCCGCTGGTAAACGACAAAACTTTCGATACTATACCCGTTCTGGCGATGTCTATCCAGCGCAAGCATAGAGAGTCCAGACATATGGAGGATGGTACTGGGTTGTGCGGGATTCTGCATTTGTGTACATCAGCCTCCAAATATGACATATTTCGGCATCTTTGATGGCTGATGTACACGTTTTGATTCGGTGATTACATCGATCGGGAAAGTTGTTGCCTTAAGCAAATTAATCATGATGTGCGGGTCGAGAAGGGTTGGCGCCAAAAGAACCCAACGGCCGTTACGGCTTCGTTAGAAACGCACCCCACCATGGATGGTGAACCCGAAAGGTGAGGCGCGCGGGCACGGTGACTCGGCCCGCGCTCCCGGAAGAGAAAGGATAAACCCATGGGTTACATGCTCGAGACGCGCGGGCTCACCAAGCGCTTCGGCCGCGGCGACCAGGCGCAGGACGCCGTGGCCGACGTGAGCCTTCATATCCGCGAGGGTGAGGTGTACGGGCTGCTCGGTCCCAACGGCGCCGGCAAGTCGACAACGCTTAAGATGATCTGCGGGATGCTGCGGCCGACGGCCGGGGAGATCCTCTTTGCCGGGCACGCCTGGCGCCGCGAGGACCTCTACGCAATCGGCAGCCTCATCGAGGAGGCGCCGCTCTACCCCAACCTCACCGCGCGCGAGAACCTGCGCGTGCGCACCACGCTGCTGGGCCTTCCCGAGAGCCGCATAGATGAGGTGCTCGCCGCCGTGGACCTTGCGGACACCGGGAAGAAGCGCGCCGGGCGCTTCTCGATGGGCATGCGGCAGCGCCTGGGGCTCGCGCTGGCGCTGATCGCCCGGCCACGCCTGCTCGTGCTCGATGAGCCCACCAACGGCCTCGACCCCATCGGCATCGAGGAGCTGCGCGACCAGATCCGCGGCTTCGCGGCGGCGGGTACGACGGTGATCGTCTCGAGCCACATCCTCTCCGAGGTGCAGCAGATGGCGGACACCATCGGCATCATCTGCGGGGGGCGCCTCGCCTACGAGGATGCGCTTCGGCCCGGGCAGGACCTCGAGGAACTCTTCATGAGCTTCTGCCGGGAAGGGCGACGAGCACGCGGGGAGGTGGCGGCATGACGGGCGAGAAAGGCGGCCTGCTCGCGGGCCTGCGCGCCGAGGCCCTGAAGTCGCGCCACGCGGCACCGGTTCGCCTGGCCGTGCTCATGGCGCTGCCGATGCCGCTGCTCGGCGCGATGCCCTACCGGGGCGTGCAGATCTTCAGCGCGTGGAACTACTGGTACGCGCTCTTCCTGCCCGTGTCTCTCTCGCTCGTGGTGGCGTGCGTCGCGCGGGCGGACGCTCGCACGCGGATGCGGGGGCTTCTGGGCCTGGGCTTCCCGCTCGGGCGCGCCTGGTGGGCCAAGGCGCTCTGGTGCCTCGCGCTCTGCACGCTCTCGAACCTCGTGGTCTTCGGCATCTACCTCGCGGGATCGGCGTTCTCCTCGCAGGGCCTCACGGCCGCGGGCACGCTCACGATGCTCCTCTGCGCGCTCGCCAACACGGTGACCGCGGCGTGGATGATCCCCGCAGGGCTCTTCCTCACGGCGCGGCTCGGCATGCTCGCGGGCATCTTCTGCCCGCTCGCCGCGCAGCTCGTGGGTGGGTTCGCTTGGTCGTTGGTGCCGCTGCCGCAGCTCTTTCCGCCGTCGGCGAGCATGGTCATCCCCACGAGCTTCATCCCCGTGCTGCCGAGCGGCGAGCCACTCGCGGCGGACATGGCGCTCGGCGGGGCGCTCGCGGCGGACGGCATGCTCACGCTGGCGGGCCTTGCGGTCAGTGCGCTCGCGTTCGCCGCGCTCACGGCGGCGGGCGCGGCCTGGTTCGCGCACTCCGAGGAGAGGTGATGGCCGTGACACGACTCTCCGACCCGACGCCGCGCATGACTCTCTCGCGGGCCCTGCTCTCCGAGGCCCTGCGCCTGGCGCGCTCCCCGCTCACGGCGGTGCACCTCGTCTGCGGCCTGGCAGCCGGTCTTGCCTGCGGCGAGTACTTCTCCGTAACCCGATGGGACCCGGCGCTGGGCGCGGACGCCTACGCCCAGTTCCTCGGCGCCCTCATGCCGCTCATGTCCGCCATCGTCTGCGGGCTCGCCGTGGACGAGGAGCGCGCTGCCGGGCGCCTCGCCAACCTCACGGCGGTCCCCTCGCGCGGGCGCGCCGTCGCGGCGAAGCTGCTCGCCCTTGCGGCGCTCGGCGCGGGCGCGCTGGCCGTGGCGCTCGGCGTGTTCGGGGGCGCGCTCGCCGTCGCCGGGCGCCTGCCGCTCGGGCCCGCTCCGTTTGCGGCCGCCTGGGCGGGCATCGTGCTGGGCAGCCTGCCCCTCTACGCGCTGTGGCTCGGCGTGGCCCTGCGCCTCGGCCGCAACGCCGCCATCGGCGCCGGCGCGGCGGGTATGCTCCTCGCGTTCTTCTCGGTTGGCGGACTTGCGCACGGCCTCATGACCGGCGAGCTCACCGGTGCCCTGGCGACGCCCCTGAGCTGGGTGCCGCTCACCTGGCCCGCGCGCCTGGGGTCGCTCGGGGTGGAGGCCTTCATCGACGCCGCACGCGCGGCGGGCCCACTCCTCACGACTGCGCTCGCCGGCCTCGTGCTCACCCTGGCAGCCGACGCCGTCCTTCTCGCCTGGTTCTGCCGCTTTGAGGACGGGAGGGCAGATGCATAGGAAGCCGCTCGCCGCCGTGCTCATCCCCCTCTCCGCAGCGTTTGTCCTGGGCGGGAATGCCCTGCTCGACGCCGGCTGGGGTTCGGCGCTGCGCTCGATCGCCGACTGCGTGCTGCCCAACCCTGAGATCCCCATGTGGGCGCCCGCGCCCGAGCCCGGCAGCCACGCGAGCTCCTACGCCGACGCCACCGGGGCGGGGACAAACTACGTCTACCTGGTGGACGCTGCGGACGACAGGGGCAATGTCCGAGAGCTCCAGCTCATCTTCTTCGGGCGGGAGTCGGACGGCGAGGGCTGGCTCGAGATCGAGGCGCGCGGCGGCTCGGGCGTGCGCTACCACGCGTGCGACGCGGCCGAGGCGCCCGCGGCTGCGCGCAGGGCTCTGGACCGCTGAGCGCGGCGTTAGTACAATTCCGACGAGAGTTTCAGGAGGTCTAACATGGCGAGGATACTGGCAGTGGATGATGAGCGGGCGATCCTCGACGCGCTCGCGCGCGTCCTCGGCCGCGACGGCCATGAGGTCGTGAAGGCAGCGGACCCGACGGCGGTCCCGGGGATGGACCTCTCGCGCTTCGACCTCGTGCTCTGCGACGTCATGATGCCGGGGCTCGACGGCTTCGAACTCGTGCGGCAGATCCGCCCGGACTTCGACGGGCCCATCGTCTTCCTGACCGCGCGCGTGGCCGAGGAGGATGCTGTGGCCGCCTACGGCCTAGGCGCTGACGACTACGTCCGCAAGCCCTTCGGGGCCGCAGAGCTGCGCGCCAAGGTCGCGGCCCATCTACGCCGTGAGCGCCGGCCGCGCTCGCACGCTCTCTTCTTCGGGGAGGTGCGGATCGACCTCGGGGCGCGTGACCTCGCCGTGGGCGGCGAGACCGTGCCGCTCACGCCCACCGAGTACGCCATCTGCGAGTACCTCGCGCGCCACCCCGGGCAGGTCATGAGCCGCGCGCAGATACGCGAGGCGGTGCTCGGCTGGGAGAGCGACGCCGACGACGCGGCCATATCCATGCAGGTCAGCCGCGCCCGGAGGAAACTCTCCGAGGCCGGCGCCGATCCGATCGCGACCGTCTGGGGGATGGGGTACAAGTGGCAGCTCTGAAGATCGGGGCGCGAGGTCGCGGGGGCATGCCGCTCTCCTTCGTCATCGCGCGCTACTTCGCCTACGCGTTCGCGGCGGTCGCCACGGCGTGGTTCGCTTCGTTCATGGTGCTCTCCGCGGCGATCAACGCGGGCTTCGTCTACGAGGCAAGCTGGGGGCCGGCCAATGCGCGCGAGGTCGCGGAGGGCCTGGCACGCGACGGCGTCTGCGGGCAGCAGGACGTACCGACGGCGTACCGCTACCTCATCCTGAACAAGGACGGATACGTGCTGATGACAGATCTCGAGGACACGCGGCTCGAGGACGCGACGGAAATGGCCCGTACGGCACTCGCCGCGGAAACGGGCACAGTGGAGATCGAGGGCGGAGGTTCGGGCCTCACCTACGCCGCGTTTCCGCTCAAGGGCGGCGGGGCCTGCGCACTCGTCAGCGAGTACCTTCCGCAGTGGGTCTCGCGCGACCTCGCCGGCCTGCTTCCCAACCCGCAGAACCTCATGCTCGTCGGCGCCACGGCGGGAAGCGCGCTCGCGCTCGCACTCGTGGCGCGCCGCGCGAGCCGCGTGATCTCGCGCAAGATGGCGCCGCTCGCGGAGGCGGCGGGGCGCGTCGGCGCGGGGGAGCTCGACTTCGTGGTCGGCAGCACCAACGTGCGCGAGGTGAACGACGTCCTCGCCGCGATGGACGCCATGCGGACCTCCCTCGCCGAGTCGCTCGAGGCCCGCTGGGCCGCGGAGCGGGGGCAGCGCGAGCAGGTGGCGTCGCTCGCCCACGATCTCAAGACGCCGCTCACCGTGCTGCGCGCCAACGCCGACTTCGTGGCGGAGGAGCTGGAAGACGAGAAAGACGCCGACCTCGCGGCCGCCGCGCGCGACATAGCCGGCAGTGTCGAAAGGCTCGACGGCTACGTGCGCCTGCTCATCGAGGCCTCGCGCGGGTCCGGCGGGGCGGAGAGGGCCCCCATGCGGCCGGCCGAGTTCTGCGAGCAGGTTCTCGCCGAGGCCGCCCAGATCGCCCGGGTGCGAGGCGTGACGCTCGACGCGGCCACGGGCCCCGCTGTCGCGGGCGCGCCCGAGGCCGCGCTCGACCGAACCAGCCTGGCGCGAGCCGCCGCGAACCTTGTGGCCAACGCCGCCGAGCACGCACGATCGCGCGTGGCTGTCTCCTGCGACGTCGCGGGCGGGCGCCTCGTCATCGAGGTTGCCGACGACGGACCGGGCTTTTCTCCCGCCGCCCTCGAACGCGGCTGCGAGCGCCTCTTCACTGACGACTCCTCCCGCTCCTCGCGCGACGGAGGCCGCCACTACGGGCTCGGCCTCCACGTCGCCTCCGAGGCCGCGAGCGCCCACGGGGGCTCCGTCTCGCTCGCCAACAGCCCCTCGGGCGGCGCGGTGGCCACCATCGCGGTCCCCCTGTGCGGGGCCTGACGAATCAGGCCCCGCACACTGGCATACCTCGCAACCAAACGCTTCCCGGATAATTCATGAGGCCGTACTCGTATTCGAGCCTGCCTATCTCTGCGGCAAGCGCCTCCGTCATGTAGAAGGTTTTCGTGCGGCCCGTCGACTTCGCCAGGCGGTCGTACCTGTTCGCGAGGTCCTCGGGGGTTCTCAGGGCTGCGGTGGCGGTTGCCATGATGCACCTCCCGGTTAGATGTAATACGTGTATTACTTTCTATCACATCACCCGAACCCCGCACCGGCGTACGGTCGTATCTGCTTTTTTACCTTACATTTTGTCAACCGGCCCATGCTCGGCTTGTTCAGCCGGATTAAATCAACTGTTAAATCAATCCAGGCCTGCAGGGGGCGGTGGAAATCTTTCGAGGACTGGGGGCGCCGTCCCTGGGTCGGCTCCTCGATGGCCGCGGCTGAATTCCCCTGCCATCGGCTGCGTGGGTTCCGGCACGGGGCTCTGGCGCTGCTCGAACTGGGCGCAAGACTCGGCTGTTGGTCGTACCGGACGGCATACGTTTTGAGACCGGCAAGCTGATGCCGGCTCGAGGACAGCGGCCCGGTGCACCGGGCCGATCGATAGCGGTCTCAGGTTCACAGCGCAGCTTCTTAGGGCTCGCATATATAGGAAGACTTGATTGGCAATCGATTTTAATGAAGTCGGCAGCGCATGTCAGAGTTTTCAACAAATTTAACATGCCACCCTTTATATCCGCACGCGCGTAATTCAACTCATAAGGACCGGCTATCCCTTACCTGTGACACAATCTCAAACGCACAGAACAGAATCATCAGTCCAATCATCGCATAAGAGGCAGCCGAACCTTCAAGCACTATTCCACAAAGAACAATCTCCGCGCCGCCAATAAGAACTGTTATCAGGCGCTCTGCCTTTTTGCTCTCGCCGCTCGCATAAAAAGGCGGCAAAGCGCACAAGATCACATATAGCCCGGGAAGGGAATACAGGATCGATAGTCCAAGCCCCCCATCAACCGCAGTGTTTTGCGTAAGAATCAACTGAACCCAAACGGCAATTATCACTGAGCAGGTTGTCGATAAAAGAAGACTAGAAATATAGCACGCAACAAAGTCCCGTCGCATTCGAACAGAGAAATCCGCGAACTCTCTTCGCCGCGTGGAAACAATAAGGTACACAGAAATTGCAATAGAACCAATCAGGGAAAACAGCGGAACAACCAGCAATTCAAGCTTATTACCCCATCGATCAACCACACCCCCACTCCAATGAGCGGGAATTGTATCAGGGAGGACTGACCAAGCCGCCCATAGAATCAGAAATGGAAGAATAGAGAGGATGAAAGATGATAACACTGCAGTAATTTTTTTTGAGGCTCTCATCGATTCCGCATCTCCTTGCGCGCCCACATTCCACTCCGCCTTAAATCAAGTATACGTTTTGAGACCGGCAAGCTGATGTCGGCTCGAGGACAGCGGCCCGGTGCACCGGGCCGATCGATAGCGGTCTCAGGTTC
>CATYZE010000041.1 GCA_958415525.1 uncultured Collinsella sp.
GGACAAGGCCGCCGAGACCATGGCCGGCCTCTCCGGCACCCGCATCCACGAGTAGTCCCTACTCTGTCGCCTCTCTCGTGGGCGCCGGGCAAGGCGCCCGCAAGCTAGCCTCTCTTCATGAGCCCCGCAGTCCGCTCCGACCGCGGGGCTTTTGCTATTGGCCAAACCCGGCACTTTAGGAACGTCCCCATGTGCCGGCAGTTTGGGACGGTCCATCTTGGCTGTCAAAAAAGAACGTCCATTGACTAGTAGTAGGCCCACATGGCTTCGATTTCGTTGAGGACCTCCACCACGCCCCAGCGGCGGGCGCTGCGGCTGGCCGAGTTGGGGTCGTAGACGCCAATCTGGTTGGCGTCGTCGATACCGTAGAGCACGATGTAGTGACCCACGTTGGTAAAGGTGCCGGGGCGCACTGCGGCGATGATGGGTGCGCCCGAGCGAAGCGCCTGGGTCATCGAGTCGCGATCGTTATAGAGCTGTGTCCCGTTGAGTCCCAGCTGCCACGCGCCTCCTGTCATAAACGACCATTCGGTGGCGCCGGTGGGGGCGTAATTGCCGGCTTCGGCCAGTGCGCACATATCGACCGGCGTCTTATCGGTGTGGCCAGTCTTAAATATGTAGACCATGGTAAGGCAGGTGGGGCCACAGGCATTTTCGCGAATGGTGCCGCCGGCGTAGGGGAGCTCCGACCATGCGGGATCGATCTGGTAGATATGAGGCATGGTGCCGGCCTGCCATTGCGACCGCGGGGTCGAGAACGCAAACGAATAGCCGGGAGTGACCGGGGCCTTGAGCAGCTTATCCTCGGCGGTCGGTTCAAGACCGGCTGAGCCGTGAGAGATGCAGGATCCCAAGAACAAAAAGACCAGGCAGGCGGCAATGGAACAAAGCGCAAGGCGAAGGCGGCGGACGGGCAGTCCATGGCTATTGGCATGTGGCGCGGGATGAGAGCCCGAGCTGCCGCGGCCGCGTTGGGGTTGCGAAAAGGAGCGCTTAACGTAGTAGTCGGTCTTACGGCGATCATGGCGGCGTGGCTGCGATGCGTCGGTCTGGCGTTGGCGCGTGCTCGTGCTCGCGCGGTTTGACTGCTGCGCGGTGCGGCTTTGTTGCCGCGAAGAAGCCCCAAGCTGCTCTTGTGGCCGTTGCGGGCTGTCGTTGTCGGAGGTGCTTCTGGGCGTTGGCGTAGTGCGACCGGCAAGGCGCACACTTTGTGGCCGCTGGTCGCCATCGTTGTATCCGTATGCCATTCGAATCACCTTGCCTCGTGTGTAACTTGTCTATCCTACATAAAAAGATGTACGACGCATGGGTATGTGCGCCAAAAGCCCTACAAACGGTATGAACGTTGCCGCGCCGCGCGTCGGCTGCTGTGGCGGCGTCGGTTCAAAGACAGGCAAATGGGCATCCAAGACAAATGGTCTCCCCAGCCGTTCGTCCCAAAAACGGCGCCGTTCGTTACGCGGTTTTGCCTTCGGTCGAGCTATAGGCGGTGCCGCGGCTCCAAGGCCGTATTGTAAAGCCACGAAATAAAAGCGCGCAGCTAGACAGGCTGCGCAAGGGGTGACGCCAAGGGGCGTCAAAAAGGAAAGGAGGGGAACAATGGCGGACAAGAACGCAGAGGTTGCAGTCGAGGATAACGGCGGCATGAAGAAAACGCTCTCGCTCTGGAACTTCTTCACCATCGGCTTTGGTGCCATCATCGGTACCGGCTGGGTTCTGCAGGTTGGCGACTGGATGGTCGTGGGCGGCGGTCCCGTTCCCGCTATGATCGCATTCCTCTTGGGTGCAATCTTCCTCGTGCCCGTCGGAGCTGTTTTCGGTGAGCTCACGGCTGCCATCCCCATCTCGGGCGGCATCGTCGAGTATGTCGATCGTAGCTTTGGCCGTACGCTGAGCTACATCACTGGCTGGCTTTTGGCCCTGGGCAACGGCATCCTGTGCCCGTGGGAGGCCATCGCCATCTCGACCCTCGTGTCCGAGATGTTCGGCAGCCTGCCCGGCCTTGAGTGGCTGCGCGCCGTCAAGCTCTACACCATCCTGGGGGCCGACGTCTACCTGTTCCCGACGCTGATCGCGCTCGGCTTTGCAGTCTACGTCATCTTCCTCAACTTCCGCGGCGCCAGCTCGGCCGCCAAGCTCCAGGCCTTCCTGACCAAGGCTCTGCTCTGCGGCATGCTGCTCGCCATGGGCGTCTCGCTGTTCACCGGCTCGCCGGACAACGCCATGCCCGTGTTCTCCCAGGTCACCGGCGCTGGCGGCGGCAAGGCCGCTACCGAGAGCACCAGCCTGTTTGCCGGCATCGTGTCGGTCCTGGTTCTGACCCCGTTCTTCTACGCCGGTTTCGACACCATTCCTCAGCAGGCTGAGGAAGCAGCCGAGGGCCTCAACTGGAACAAGTTCGGCAAGATCATCTCCCTGGCCCTGCTGGCCGCCGGCGGCTTCTACATGGTTTGCATCTACTCGTTCGGCACCATCCTCGACTGGCATGAGTTTGTTAAGAGCCCGGTTCCCGCGCTTGCCTGCCTCAAGGGCATCAACATGCTCCTGTACCTGGCCATGCTCGTCATCGCCACGCTTGGACCCATGGGCCCGATGAACTCCTTCTACGGCGCCACGAGCCGCATCATGCTCGCCATGGGCCGCAAGGGCCAGCTGCCCGAGCAGTTCGCCGAGGTCGACCCCAAGTCCGGCGCTCCCAAGCTTGCCTGCGTCGTCTTGGGCGTCATCACCGTCGTCGGTCCGTTCCTGGGCAAGAACATGCTCATCCCTCTGACCAACGTGTCGGCTCTCGCCTTCATCTTCTCCTGCGGCATGGTCGCCCTCGCTTGTCTGCGCATGCGCTTCACCGAGCCCGACCTGCCTCGTCCCTACGAGGTGCCCGGCGGCAAGTTTGGCATCGGCCTCGCTATCGCTGCCTGCGCCATCATCATCGGCCTGCTCGTGATTCCGTTCTCTCCCGCCTCTCTCAACATGGTGGAGTGGAGCATCGTGATCGGCTGGCTGGCCGTCGGCCTGGCTCTCATGGCCTTCACTAATTCCCGCAAAAAGTAACGCCGAGCCGGGGCGGATCAGGTGTGCGGGCCCCTCTCTTCCGCGCACCGAACCCGGCGCCACTTGGGTAGCTTTGTGAGGCCTTAACCCAACACGGCCTCACCCACTATATGGATCCATAAGGAGGAACCATGTCCACTAAGTATGCAATCGTTGGCGGCAAGCTCATCGACGGTACCGGTGCCGAGCCGGTCGAGAACTCCCTCGTTCTCGTCGACGACAACGGCAAAATCGAGTACGCCGGCACTATGCAGGACCTTCCCGAGGACGTTGAGGTCATCGACGCCGCCGGCAAGACCGTCCTTCCCGGCCTGATCGACACCCACCTGCACTTCTCGGGCAACCTGACCGACGATGACACCGATTGGGTCATGCAGCCGCTCCTCGAGAAGCAGGCCGTCGCCGTCAAGCAGGCCTACGACTGCCTTACCCACGGCCTCACCACCGTCTGCGAGATCGGCCGCTTTGGCATCCAGATTCGCGACTGCATCGACAAGGGCGTCTTTAAGGGCCCGCGCGTTCTGGCCACCGGCCTCGGCTTCTGCCGCGTTGCCGGTCACGGTGACTCCCACCACTGCACCCAGGAGCTCAACAAGGAATCCCACCCCTGGGGCGACCAGGTCGATGGTCCTTGGGATCTGCGCAAGGCCGTCCGTCGTCGCCTGCGCGAGAACCCCGATGCCATCAAGATCTGGGCTACTGGTGGCGGCATCTGGCGCTGGGACTCCGGTCGCGACCAGCATTACTGCTCCGAGGAGATCCAGGCTGTGGTCGAAGAGGCAAAGATGGTCGGCATCCCCGTGTGGAGTCACTGCTACAACAACCACGCCGCTGCCTACGATTCCGTTCGCTTTGGCTGCGAGCAGCTGATTCACGGCTTCGATATCGATGAGCGCACCATGGACCTCATGGCCGAGCAGGGCACCTTCTTCACCCCGACGATCGCCTTCCTGCCCACCTGGTACGCCACCTATCCGCCCGTCTACGTCCCCGAGCTGCACGACAAGTACGAGGGCACCCTGGTCGAGAAGGAGCTGCAGCGCAACTACGACTGCCTGCGCGAGGCCAAGAAGCGCGGCGTCGTCATGACGATCGGCTCCGACTCCTTCTCCTTCGTCACCCCGTACGGCACCTGCTCCATCGAGGAGATGTACGAGTTCGTCGACAAGATCGGCTTCACCCCGGTCGAGACCATCACCTGCGCCACCCTCAACGGTGCCAAGATGTGTCACATCGAGCACGAGACCGGTTCCATCGAGGCTGGCAAGTGCGCCGACCTGCTGG
The DNA here is from genome assembly GCA_958415525.1 of uncultured Collinsella sp. Taxonomy (GTDB): domain Bacteria; phylum Actinomycetota; class Coriobacteriia; order Coriobacteriales; family Coriobacteriaceae; genus Collinsella. Next base: position 4,336 of record CATYZE010000041.1, read on the forward strand.
TCGTCAACGGTGACGTCGCCGCCGACATCCACGTGCTCAACACCGACAACATGGACGTCATCATGAAGGACGGCTGGATCGTCGAGGCTGGCACCTTTGGCGAGGCCAACAAATACAGCGCCTAAGATACCGTTTGTCGATGGCTGGATGTAAAACACAGTTTTTGATTGCATAATGCAATGGAGAGGGTCGCTTGCGGCCCTCTTTATTGCTATCGGTGCGGTAGATAAAAGGGGATGACGGTGGATTTAAACAGGCTGATTTTGGGCAAGAGCTACAACTCTACCAAGGTCTTTCGCACGGCCCAGCACGTGGTCCAGGCGATTTTGCTTGGCGTCATCGTTCCGCTGCTTATCCTGCTGCTCATTTGGGATCTAACCGATAATCCCAATCCCGTTCCGGCCGTTGTCGTCATTGCCGGCCTGGTCATGCTGTGCTTCTTTTTCTCGTATGTCTTTGTGGTCCCCGACGACCTCACATCGAGCGCAACCGACCGTACGCTCGCCATCGCATCAAAAATATTCGCCTACACGTCGCGCGGCCTTACGCCCGAAGCGGCCCTGGGCGCCTCTAAAATTATCCTGTCCGAGACCATCGCCTCTGCCATCTGCTTTACCGATGGCAAACAGGTGTTGGCAAGCTGGGGCGAGGACTCGGCAAAGTGTCCCGCCGGCACCCCGGTTGTGCTCAAGACCACGCTCAACGTGATCGAGTCCGGCGAACAGAGTGTATTTTCGCGCGACGCCTCCAATGAGACGGGCGGCTATTTTCCCCGTCTGCGCGCCGGCATTGTCGCGCCGCTAACCGTGCGCGGGCATTGCGTGGGTACACTCGAGCTGTATTACCCCCGCCTGAGCAGCATCGATATGCGCCAGACGGCGTTGGCCTCGGGCTTTGCCGATCTCATCTCCACGCAGCTCGCCAGCTTTGAGCTCGAGCGCCAGGACGAGCTCACAGCCCGCGTGGAGCTGCGCGCCTTGCAATCGCAGGTCGACCCGCATTTTCTGTTCAATACCATTAGCACCATCGTGTCGCTCGTGCGAACCGAGCCCGACAAGGCGCGATCGCTGCTCATCGATTTTTCCAATTACTATCGTCAGACGCTTTCTGACTCCGATACGCTCACCACGCTCGAGCACGAGGTGGAACAGGGCACTCGTTATATCAATCTTATGCAGGCCCGGTATGGCGACGGCCGTCTGCGCGTTTCGGTCGACATCGACTTCGAGGTGCGCGACAGTATGGTGCCGCCGTTTATCTTGCAGCCGCTGCTCGAAAACTGCATCAAGCATGCGCAGCGCGAGACCGAGCCGCTTTCTATTCGTGTTAGGGCTTTTGAGACCGATGACGGCTTGGAGATTATCGTTGAAGACGACGGCATCGGTATGAGCGAAGAAGTCTGTGCACACCTGTTTGAGCAGCATCGCCGAGAGGAGCCCGAGAGCATTACTGCCGACGGCTCCATCAAGCGAGGTTGCGGCCTGGCGCTCTTCAACGTGCTTCAGCGCATCCATTTCTTTTACGGAGAAGATTCCGGCATGCGCGTGAAGTCCCAGGAGGGCGTGGGAACGCAGGTCATCGTTGAGTTGAACGGCGAGCCGCATGAGCCGGCGCCGTTAACGGTGTAGCGCGCGGTTGGATTGAGAGAAAAAGAGGGGGAGCGCATATGTCCGAAGGCTGGAACATCTTGGTGGTCGATGATGAGCCACCAATTAGGGCTGAGCTACGCTATCTGTTGGAAAAGGATACGCGTGTGGGTCAGATTGCCGAGGCGGGCAATGTCACCGAAGCCGTGGAGTCAATTCTGTCGAACAAGCCCGACGTGCTGTTTTTAGACATTACCATGCCCGGTCGCTCGGGAATTGAGCTTGCCGAGACGCTGCAGAACCTAAAGACGCCGCCGGTCGTGGTGTTTGTGACGGCATTTGCCGAGTATGCGGCCGATGCCTACAACCTCGACGCTGTCGATTACGTCGTCAAACCGGTCGAGGATGCCCGCTTGTCAAAGGCGCTCGACAAGATTGAGACTGCCCTGGGTGCTCGCCGTGTCGTCCATGCTCCGCGCCAGCCCTTGCGTCTGACGGTGGACCGCGGGGGTAAAAAGGTGTTCATCCCCGTCTCGGACGTCTGCTACTTTGAGGCGCGCGCCGACTTTTGCAACGCCGTCTGCGCCGAGGGAGCGTACCTGATCAATGAGTCGATTTCCTCGCTCGAGCGTCGCTTGGGCTCCGAGGGCTTTATCCGCGTCCATCGCAGCTATTTGGTCAATTTGGAGGACGTGCATAACGTTGAAGTCGGCTCCACGGGCCTGATGGAGTTGAGGCTCGATCGCGTGGACTCGACGGTGCCGGTGTCCCGTCGTCGCGCCGCCGAGGTCAAGTCGCACTTGGGGCTTGCATAAGAGCCCGCGTGTCATCGTTTGGCACCGTAGGTTTGGCATGGCTGTGGGGTGGGCATAATGGATTGCATCGAATGAAATCGAAAGGATTATCATGCCTGCGCTTATCACCCATCATTTGTTTGGCGAGGAAAGCATTGACCGTCTTCCGCAGGGCGTCATCACGTCCGACGAGGAGCGCATCGCCTTTATCCTGGGCAACCAGGGTCCCGACCCGTTTTTCTTCCACATGCTCACGCCGCGCATTTCCGACTGTACGTCGCTTGCTCAGGTCATGCACCGCTCGCGCATGTCGCGCCAGTTCTCGTGTCTGCGCGATGGCGTGTCGCACCTGCAGCCGCGCGATGCCAATCTGGGTCGCGCGTTTGCACTGGGTCTGCTGTCGCACTATGTGCTCGATCGCAATGCCCATCCCTTTGTCTACGAGCAGCAGTTTGGCATTGTCGAGTCCGATCCCGAGCTCGAGGCTTCGGGCAGCCAAGTTCATGCCGTGCTCGAAAGCGACTTGGACGTGCTGATGCTGCAGCTCAAGCGCGATGGGGCAACGGTCGAGGATTATCCGCCGGCGGGCGAGATCGTCACTACCGACCGCATCAATCGCGTTGCCGGCGTGCTGATGAGCTACGTCGCCGGGCGCGTGTACGGTATCGACATCCCGGCGGGGGAGTACGCCGGCGCCGTAGCCGACATGCAGCTGCTCTACCGCACTATCGAGCCGGCCGGTTCGGCCAAGACGCGCGCGATTGCCCTGCTCGAGGGCTTGGTGCACGATTATTCGCTGCTCGACGGCCTTGCGCACCGCGTGACGACCGAGCTGCCCGAGCGTACCGGCAACCTGGGCCACTTGGCATGGAAGAACCCCTTTACCGATGAAGTCTCGACCGAGAGCTTCCCCGAGGTCTTTGACCGCGCGCTGGTCGATTACGAGTGCACGGTCGCCCGCTTTATCGAGACCGGCGATATGGAAGCCGTGACCAACCACGTCAATTACAGCGGTCGCGTGCTCGGCGCCGACGAAGAGTTCGACCGCGAGGAGTAGGGCTCGTGCGTGCCCCTTTGCCGAATCCTTACCGGCGCCTCTGGACAATTGGGGTACGATGAACTAACTGCATATCGGGCGAATACGAAGGGGCCCTGTCCATGAAATACACCAAGCTCGAGCGTAACTGGGTTATGTACGATGTGGGCAACTCGGCCCTCGTGCTGCTCAATACCTCGGTGGTGCCCATCTACTTTAACGCCATCAATACCGGTGCTTCCTCGGCAGACCTGGTGGTCGCTTGGGGCAACGCGCAGACGATTGCCTCGCTGGTCATTGCCATGCTCATGCCCATTCTGGGCGCGCTTGCCGATTACGCCGGCAACAAGATCAAGTTTTTCCTGGGCTTCTTCCTCACGGGCCTGGTTCTTTGCCTGGCGCAGGCCATCCCCATGTCTGCCATGGCGTTTTTGACCGTCTACGTGCTGTGCACTATCGGCCTCAACTCGTCCATGACGTTCTACGACGCCATGCTGCCCGACATCACCACCGATGAGCGCATGGATGCCGTGTCCAGCTCGGGCTATGCCTGGGGCTACATCGGCTCGACCGTGCCCTTCATCGTCTGCCTGGCACTCATCATGGGTGGCCCTGCCCTTGGTGTTCCCACCATGTTGGCAACGCGCCTGTCGTTTATCATCACTGGCGCCTGGTGGCTCATCTTTACCCTGCCGCTCATTCGCACCTATAAGCAAAAGTACGGTCGCGAGCGCGGTCCCGAGGACACTCTCGGCCACATTGTGGGCGGCGTGTTCTCCGAGGTCGGACACACCATGCGTGAGATTGCCCGCAACAAGACCGTGTTGGTCTACATGATCGCGTTCTTCTTCTACATCGACGGTGTCCATACGGTCATTTCCATGGCCACCAGCTACGGCTCGGCTTTGGGTATCGATTCGACCCAGCTGGTGCTGGCGCTGCTCGTCACGCAGTTTGTAGCCTTCCCGTCCGCCATTATCTACGGCAAGCTCGCCGGTCGCGTGGGTACGCTCAACATGATCATGGTGGCCGTCGCCGCCTATATGGGCATTGTGCTCTTCGCCGCGTTCTTCCTTAAGACCGCCTTCGAGTTCTGGGCGCTTGCCATTCTTGTCGGCCTGTTCCAGGGCGGCGTGCAGGCGCTGAGCCGCAGCTATTTTGGCCGCATCATCCCCAAGGAAAAGTCAAACGAGTACTATGGCTTCTTCGATATCTTTGGCCGTTACGCAAGCGTTATGGGCACCTTCCTGGTGTCGGTTGTCACCTCGCTGACCGGCAACCCGTCGCTGGGTGTCCTTTCTATTGGCGTTCTGCTGGTTGTTGGCTTTGTGCTGCTGGTCCGTCTGTCCCGCATGGCTCAGGCGGCGGCGTAAGGCAACCGGGCTCAGTACAGCAATTGTGCCTATCTGCAGTACTCTTTTGGAAGTAGCCGCATAAATCATTCTGACTTCCGAGCAATGTTTAGCCCAAGTGGGTATGATGGAATCAGCTAGGTCGCGGGGCGTCGCCTGTGTTTGGCGGCGCCCCGTTTTTGTGTTGCAAGGAGGGTAAAGGTATGAACGCCACGGTTGTGATTCCAACATATTGGGCTGGCGATGATACCCAAGCAAACGCTCCCGGCACCTACGATCACTCAACGTCGCTCAATGCCGCCAACCCGGAACTCGATCGCTGCCTGACTTCGCTCGAACAGGTGCGCGACATTCCGCGCATCATCCTCTTGGTGGTCTGTCCGGTTTCTGCCACGCCCGACGTATCCCATCGCGTGCACGAAATCGTTAATGCGCATCCCACACTTAAGGTCACCGTCGTTACCAATACTCAGGCTTCGCGTGTTGCCGACCGCGTGGCACAGATTGCGCCCAAAGGCTCGGGCGAGTGCGTGAGCCTGCGCGGCTACGGCGCCATCCGCAACATGGGTCTTGCCTGCGCGGCGGTGCTGGGGCACGACGCGGTTGTGTTTTTGGATGACGACGAGACCGTCATCGATGCCGACTTTATGAAGCGTGCGACCTATGCACTGGGCCAGCAGACGCGTCAGGGCCTGCCGATTTTGGTCAAGAGCGGATACTTTTACGATCGCGACGGGTCGCCGCTGGCTCCCACGGACAAAGTGGGCATTTGCCATCGCTGGTGGACCAAGCGTATCGAGTTCAATCGCTGGATGAAAAAGGCGCTCTCGGGCACCCGCATCTCGCGCTCCAATTACGTGTGCGGCGGCCTGATGGCCCTGCACGCCCGCGCCTTTACGCGTGTGGCCTTCGACCCGTTTATCACCCGCGGCGAGGATCTGGACTACCTGTTTAACATGCGCATGTTCGGCTATGACGTGTGGTTCGATAACGAGTGGACCGTGCGCCACCTGCCGCCCGAGTCCGAGAAGCGTTCGCCGCGCTTTATGCAGGACGTGTACCGTTGGTACTACGAGCGGGCCAAGCTGACGTTCGCTGCGCACCAAAAGGAGCTCATTCCGGTTACGGCCGCATCGCTCATGCCCTATCCGGGTCCGTGGATCTCGCGCGAGCTCGACGACCGCGTGCGCAAGACCGCCATGGTTCGCAGCATGTTTACCCGCGAGCACGAGGGGTATCTGCGCATCTGGCGTCATGGTATTGACGAGGCCAGGACCTATGCTCGCCAAAACGCCGCAAGCTACCTGCGTTTTCAGAGTTTCTGGCCCAAGATCATGGACGAACTTTGGCGCGACGCACAACTGATTAGCATCCTGGAGGGGGCTGAATGATCGACCGCCGCGCCCAGCGCGATAATTCAATTTCAATCTTTCGCATCATCGCCGTCGTCTGCGCCGTTTGCGTGTTGGCGTACTTTATCTTTGCCTTGGCGACCGGCATCGAGCCGATTGCCACGGTGGTCGCCTGTGCGCTGCTGTGCATCTTCCTGTGTATCTTTATCTTTTTGACGCTCAATCCCGATTCGGTGCGTTCCCAGTACACCGAGGAGACGCTCTCGGTCGCCTCGGCCATGCTCGAGGACATTAAGGGCGGTCTGACGCAGGAATCAGCGCGCCTGGTGTGCCGGCGCATTCTGCCAGAGACGCGTGCCATGACCGTTGCCATCACCGACGAGAGCAACGTGCTGGCCTGCGCGGGCGAGTTCGAGGAAAAGCTGCTGCCCGATTCGCCCATCCACACGCTTGCCACGCGCTACGTCATTGAGCACGGCATCGTGCAGTCGTTCAACCGCGTGGTGGACGTGGTGGGTTCGGACGGTTCGCACAACCATGTCCCCGCCGGTATCATCGCGCCCATCAAGGTGGGCGACCGCACCGTCGGCACGCTCAAGTTCTACTACAAGACCCCGCGTGCCGTCGACCGTACCCAGTATGCGCTCGCCTCGGGTTTTGCCGAGATCCTGTCCACGCAGCTCGCCATCCACGAGCTCGAGGTGCAAAAGGAGCTCACGGCCCGTGCCGAGGTTCGTGCCCTGCAAGCGCAGATCAATCCGCACTTTCTGTTCAACACGCTCAACACCATCGCGTCGTTTACGCGCACCGATCCGCTGCGCGCCCGCGAGCTGCTGCGTGAGTTCTCGTCGTTCTACCGTGCCACGCTCGACAACTCGGGTTCCCTGATTCCGGTTTCGCGTGAGGTCGCCCAGACCAAGCGCTACCTTACCTTTGAGAAGGCGCGCTTTGGCGAGGACCGCGTACTGGCGACCTTCGATGTCTCCGAGGATGTCGAGGACACGTTGGTCCCGGCCTTTGTAATCCAGCCCATCGTCGAGAACGCCGTGCGGCATGGCATGGGCGATGACGGTGCCCTGCGGATCGACGTGACCGTCCATCAAGACGGCGACGACGCAATCCTGATTGCCGTAGCCGACAACGGTGTGGGCATGGACGAGGGCACCGCCGCCAGGCTGTTTGATGAGCGCTCCGCCCGCCCCGATGCCAGTTCCCCGCAAGGCGGCGGCGCCGGTGTGGCCATGCACAATATTTCTGAGCGCATCCATCGCTTTTATGGACCGCACTCCTATACGCGCGTCGAATCGGCGCCGGGCAAGGGCACCAAAGTGCTCCTGCACCTTGATTTGTCAGAGAGCATCTTTGACATTCAAGAGTAAAATAAAAAGCTATGGGCTCAACGCCAAGCGGCGGATGCCCAGCGTAGTTTGTTGACGAAAGGTTTAATCCCTATGCTGCGTGCGATGATTGTGGATGATGAGGCCCCGGCCCGTTCGGAACTTCGCTTCTTGCTCGAGCAGACGGGCAAGATCGGCACGATCACTGAGGCGTCGAGCGTCCGCTCCGCCATTGAGATGTTGATGGAAAGCCGCGTCGATGTCGTATTTCTCGATATCTCGATGCCCGGTGCTTCTGGTCTGCAGCTTGCCGAGGCACTGCATAAGCTTAAGAATCCGCCGGCGATTGTGTTTGTGACCGCGTATAGCGATCATGCCGTCGAGGCGTTCGACGTAGATGCCGTCGATTACCTAATGAAGCCGGTTGAGGAGGCACGCCTGGATCGCGCGATCGAGAAGGTCATGCAGCGCGCCAAGCCCGTCACGGACAGCAAGGCCACCATCGAGCGCATTCCGGTGGAAAAGGGCGGCCGTAAGGTCCTCATTCCCGTGGATGACATTCGCTTCATCATGGCCAAGGACGATTACTCCTGTATCTATACCGTCGATGATCGTTTTCTTTCGACGACTTCGCTGGCGCAGTTCGAGGCCAAGCTTTGCGACTTTGGCTTCTTTCGCGTTCATCGCCGCTATATCGTCAACTTGGCGTGCGTCACGGACGTGGAGACCGTGCCCTCGGGCGCTATCCAACTGGGCATCACGGGCGTCGACGAACGCGTGCCGGTCTCGCGCCGCCGCGTTGTGCCGCTCAAGAAGGCCCTGAGCCTCTAGCACACTGGCCCCGCAGCCCTGTAGACCAATTGTCTGCGGAGCCGTGGGGCTTTTTGTATATACGTCGAATCGGTTTTGCAGAAGGGATCTCATGAACAGTGCAGGCGCCAAGCGCATCGACATCATCTCGGACACCCATGGCTATCTTTCGCCCGCGCTTCTGGACGAGCTCAAGGGCGCAGATCTGATCATCCACGCCGGAGACCTCACGTCAGAGATGGATTACGAGCATCTGTGCACCATCGCTCCCGTGCGAGCGGTCCTAGGCAACAACGACTACTACCGCGACTACGGCCCGGATGTAGACCGTCTGGCCCTCTTTACCTACGAAGGCCTCAAATTCGCCGTAGCTCACTACCGTGAAGACCTGCCCGTGGGATCCGTAGACGTAGCCATCAACGGTCACACCCACGTAACCAAAGAAGCCCAAGTGGGCCGCTGCCTGGTCCTCAACCCGGGTAGTGCCAGCTACCCCAGAGGCAGCCGAGGCCCCACTATGGCCAGAATGCTCGTAAAGGACGGCAAGATTTTGAGCACCAAGTTTATTGACTTGGAGTAACCGCAACAAAAACGGGGGATGCAGATCGCATCTCCCGTTTTTCTTTCAGCAAAAGGCAGAGCTTCAGCGACAACCTTAGACAACCTCGCCGAGGAGAACGGGGACCTCGAGCCGCGGAAGCGGCGAGGAACAACAACGATTCGAATAAAGTGACGGCAGGGGGGTCTCCGGGGCTGGGGG
>CATYZE010000042.1 GCA_958415525.1 uncultured Collinsella sp.
AAGGGAAGAGGCGGGGCATGCCCCGCCTCTTACACCACATCTCTGCGCGCTACCGAATCGTGCCGCATATGGCACGTCCGCAGTCCGGAACCCGGTCAAAATTGAGTTATTGCGCCGCGTTAGCCCAAGACACCCGACAGGATCTCGATCAGACTGTCCACGTCGGATTCCTCGCAGACGAGCGGCGGCAGGAAACGCAGCGTATGGGCACCCGTAGCGTTAATCACGGCACCGGCGGCCAGCGCGCGGGCAACAACATCATGCGCGTCGCCCGCGGCATCATCCAGGTCGCAGCCGAGCATCAAGCCGCGACCGCGCACATCGGTAACATGCGGTAACTTGGCGAGTTTTGCCTCCATATAGGCGCCTACCTTGGCAGCGTGGTCGGCATAATCGCCGCGCACGAGCGCGGAGAGCGTCGCGGCGCACGCCGCGATGGCCAAGCAGCTACCGCCAAAGGTCGAGCCGTGGTCACCCGGCTTAAACACGTCGGCAATCTCCTTCTTTGCCACGACGGCACCCATGGGCACGCCATCAGCAATGCCCTTGGCAAGGCTCATGATGTCGGGTTCCACGCCATAGGTTTGGAATGCAAACGGCTTGCCGGAGCGGAAGATGCCACACTGGACCTCGTCGACGATAAGCACGGCGCCCGCTTCGTGTGCCAGGTCGCGCGCTGCCGCCATAAACTCCTCGGTCATGGGGTGCACACCGCTCTCGCCCTGAATCGGCTCGAGCATCACGGCACAAATTTCGCCCCCCAGCTGCTTAAAGATCGCACGCAGTTCATCGATATCGTTGGGCGTGCAGGCCACAAAGCCACCCGGCAGTGGGCGGAAACTATCCTGCAGCCAATCCTGCATGGTGGCGGCAATGGTCTCGAGCGTACGGCCGTGGAAGCCGCCGCGCATGCACACGATAGTGTTGCCGCCGTTACCGGCACGCTTGGCGTACAGGCGCGCGAGCTTCATCGAGCCCTCGTTGGCCTCGGCGCCGGAGTTGGCAAAGAAGGTCTCCCAAACCTGCTCATCCGCAGCCGGGGCACCAAGAGCAGCTGCCGTAGTCTCATCGCCGGCGGCAATGGCATCGGCAAGCACGCGTGCACCATCTACGTCGTCGTTGGCAAGCTTGGACAGCAGCGCCGCGACCTGTCCACGCTGCTCGATGTAGAAGTAATTGGAGACATGCATGAGCTTTTTGGTCTGTGCCTCGAGCGCCGAGAGCACAGCCGGGTCACCATGACCCAGGCTGCACACGCCGATGCCGGCAAGAAAATCGAGGTATTCGCGACCATCGTCGCCGGTGAGCTTCATGCCGTAGCCTTCGACAAACTCAACCGGCGAGCGGCCAAAGGTGTGCATGACGTAGTGGGATTCGAGCGATTGTTGTGCTGCAAGTGACATGGGATGCCTTTCGTTGAGCGCCGGACGGCGCAGGCCTATGGGTGCAGGAATGGGGCGGCTGCGGGTCAGTTAGACCGTCTGAAGCTTCTCGACCTCGTCGAGGTTCTCGGTCAGACGCGCAGCAAACGTCGAAAGCGGATGCGGATGTGTATCGAACTCGTAAGCCGTCTCGGTGGAGTGGATCACGGTACCGACGCCGGCGTCGGTCAGCAGCTCCAGCAGCAGCGAATGCGGCGTGGTACCGTTGATGATGTGAGCGCGAAATACGCCTCCGGCAAGCGCATCGACGGCAGCACGCAGCTTGGGAATCATGCCCTTATCGACCTCGCCGCCGTAGAGCATCTCATTGACCTCATCGAGCGTCAGATTGGAGATAAGTGAATCCTTGTCGCTAAAGTCCTTGTACAGGCCGTCGACGTCGGTCAAAAAGATCGCCTTATGCGCATGCAGCGCCGCCGCAACGGCACCGGCGGCGGTATCGGCGTTGATGTTGAAGAAACCGCCGTCCTCCCCCGCCGCGACGGTAGCGATGACGGGGATGTACTCGCTATCGAGCAGGTGCTCGATATAGTCGGTGTTGACGTGCGTCACTTTGCCCACGCGACCGAGCTCGGGGTCGAGCGGTTCGGCGATGAGCGTGCCGGCATCGCTGCCTGACACGCCCACGGCCAGGTTGCCGTGGTGGTTGATGGCAGCAACCAGCTCCTGGTTGACCTTACCGCCCAGTACCTCGCGCACGATATCCATGGTCGCCGGCGTGGTCACGCGCTGGCCGTTCTTAAACTCGACAGGGATATCGTAATGGCTGAGCGCCTCGTTGATGGCCTTGCCGCCGCCATGCACGATAACGGGGCGCATACCGATGATCTTGAGCAGGACGATGTCGCTCATCACGTCGCGACGCAGCTGCTCGTCGACCATGGCGGCTCCGCCATATTTGATAACAACCGTCTTGCCGGTCAGGTTCTTAATCCACGGCAGCGCTTCGAACAGCAGCTGCGCGGTTGCTTCGTTGGATTCGCTCGAACGACAATCGCGTGCGAATTTCATAGTCTGCCTCGTCTTTCTTGTGGCTATCGCGCCACACCTCGTTGACCGCAGTCACAGCGGGATGTGCGGCACGTCCAGAGTCTAGGAACGGTAGTCGCCGTTGATGGAGATGTACTCATGCGTGAGGTCGCAGGTCCACACGGTCGTTGCCGCGTCGCCTGCGCCCAGGTCGGCCGAGATCACAATCTCGGACGCCTCAAAACGTCGCAGAGCCTCGTCCTCGTCAAAGGGAACAGTCAGACCGTCGCGACAGACAGGCATGCCCATCATGTCGATGGAAACGTCTTCCTGATTAAACTTCACGCCGCACTTGCCAAGCGCCATAGCAACGCGGCCCCAGTTGCAGTCGTGGCCGGCGATGCAGGTCTTAACGAGCGGCGAGTTGGCAACGGCACGGGCGGCGATATCGGCCTCCTCGTCGTTCACGGCGCCGGTAACGTTGACTGTAACAAGCTTGGATGCGCCCTCACCATCGGCGGCGATATTGCGCGCCAGGCTCTCGCACACCTCGTGCACGGCAAATGCCAACTCGTCGAAGGCGTCGGAGCCCTCGACGATAGGCTCGGCATCTGCGGCAGCGGCGCCGGAGGCAAGCATGATGCAGGTGTCGTTGGTCGAGGTGTCGGAATCGACCGTTACCTTGTTAAAGGTCTGCTTGACGGTCGAGAGCAGCAGGGCATGAAGCGCCGCAGGCTCGACGGGGGCATCGGTGGTGATAACTGCGATCATGGTGGCCATGTTGGGCATGATCATGCCCGAGCCCTTGCACATTCCGCCTACCGTATAGACATTGTCCGCATGACCCACAGCCTCACTGACGTAGGATACGGCGTACTCCTTGGAGTGCGTGTCGGTCGTCATGATGGCGCGAGCGGCATCGGCGCCACCGTGGGCGGAGAGCGCCTCGTAGGCAGCAGGAATGGCGGTCTCAAACGTGTCGATCGGCAGAATCTGGCCAATCACACCCGTGGAGGCAACCAGAATCTGCTGGGGCTCGCAGCCGATGACCTGCGATGCGATGCTGCACGTCTCGCGCGCGCATGCAAGGCCGGTCTCACCCGTGGCGGCGTTGGCATTGCCAGAGTTGACCGAAACGCCGGCGATGATACCGTAGCCCTTGTCGGCACCGCCCAGGTTGGCACGGCTCACCTGCACGGGCGCCGCGCAAAAGCGATTGGTGGTAAACACGCCGGCACCGGGACAGGGTTTATCGGGCACGACGAGCGCGTAATCCAGACGCTCGGGGTTCTTGCGGAACCCAGCGTGGATGCCTGCAGCCTTAAAACCAGCCGCAGCCGTAACGCCACCCTCGACGGCGCGAATCTTGATATCAAACAGCTCGGTATTCATCGTCTTTATGACTCCTTATGTCAAACAAAAAACGGACATCGGTTGGTGCGCCATGCCAGTCGTGATCATGAGACCAGCTTAAGAGTGGCGCCCCACTCGATGCCCGACTACCAAATCGTTAACAATCGAATGTGCTACACCGGGCACGCCACTGTGGGCAAGCCTCGTCGCTCGTCAAAGCCAAAGACGATGTTGGCGCACTGGACCGCTTGGCCCGCAGCGCCCTTGCACAGATTGTCGATGGCGCCCGTCGCCACCAGCACGCCCGCGCGCTTGTTGAGCGCGAGGCCGATCTGGGCGGCGTTGGTGCCGACGACCGAAGCCGTCTTGGGCTGCCGACCGGCATCGAGTACGCGTACGAAGGTGCGACCGGCGTAGAACTGCTTGTAATGGTCGACGACGTCCTCAAGGGTCAAGGTATCGATAGCCTGCGGCGTAAGCGGCAGCGTCACCGTGGAGAGCAGACCACGCTTGAGCGGTGCCAGGTGCGGGGTAAAGACGACGCGATCGGTCAGACCAAGGATTTGCTCAATCTCGGGCGTGTGGCGATGCTTGCCCACGCCGTAGGCCTCCAAGTTCTCGTCGGCGCTGCAAAAATGGGTGCGGACGTTGCAGGACTTACCGGCGCCCGTCACGCCGCTAATGGCATCGACAATCACGGGACCGTTCTCGGCCACCCAGCCGACGCGCACGGCGGGCGCGGCGGCAAGGCTCGTTGCGGTGGGATAGCAACCGGCACAGGCGACCAGCACGGGTTTGCCGTCGGCATGGTCGGATGCGGCGGTCTCCAAGTCTTGGCAGAACAGCTCGGGCAGACCGAAGGCACGGGTCTTGAGCAACTCGGGGCTCGTATGCTCGGCGGCATACCATGTCTCAAAGACGGACGCGTCGTTCAGACGGTAGTCGGCCGAAAGATCAAAACAGGAGACGCCCGATGCAAGCAGCGCGGGCACCTGTGCCATGGCAGCCGTGTGCGGCACGGCAAGAAAAACCGCATCGCAGCTCTTGAGCTCGGGGGCGTCATGCGTGGTGAAAACCAGATCGCTCACGCCAGCAAAGCTCGGATACACCGCGGACAGCGGCTGGCCGGCATCGGCGTTGGACGTAATGGCAATAAGTTCAAACTCGGGATGACCGAGGACGAGGCGAATGAGCTCGGCGCCGGCATATCCAGCCGCACCGACGATTCCAACCTTTAAAGACATATCAGACTCCTTGTCTGCAGTTATGCACCAATGCGCATTTCGCAGCGGTCGTTATGAAGTGGGTTGAAACTTTAGCACCAAAAGATGCATGAATACGTAAATAGCTTGCATATTCATGCATTGAAACATTCCCGACACATTCGCTTGAAGGAATTGACAAATAAATGCGGGCCCCATATTACCCAGTGCGCCTTACGGTGACGTTGCAATGTGGGGCCCGCTACATGCGAGAATTTGAATTGTCGAAGCTTGTTGAGAGACTCGTTTAGAGCTCGACCGGCACCCATTCGTCATGGTTGCAGATAAAGGCCTCGGGTTCCTCCACGCTAAAGAAGACGAGCGTGGGGTCGTTAGGCCCCTCATAGTGCTCGCTCAAGCGCTCAAGATGGTTCCATCCCGCCTCGCGCATATCGGGAGCGGCCTGGTCATCCAAGCCGGCACGCCCGCGCAAGATGAGCCAGCCATGGCCCGGCCACCAACTCGTGGCCTCAAAGCGCTGGTTTTGCAGCAGCTCCTGCCACACATCTTTAGTGCGCGCTGTCACAAACCACAGCTTGCCGTCCTGAATCTGTGCAAACGAGAACGGACGCACATGTGGCTGCCCGTCCACGCTCGTCGCCAGATACCACGCCGGCACCGACGTCAGATACTCCAAAACCGTATTCAATCCGTCCACGTTTCCTCCTGTACTAGCCAGTTTGAGAGCCTGGTTGGTGTGAGCTAGAGCTCCAGGCGCTCCTCGCTGCCGTCGATATCACAGAAGCGCGCGGCAATGTTGCGGACCGAAAAGAAAGCAAGGCGGCCGTCGTTGGCACTCTCGTGTTCCTCGCCGATGCCCACCATGTGCTTAAAGCCTGCCTGGCGCACCTTGTCGCTCACGACTGCATCATCCTCGAGCGCGGCCTCGCCAGTTAACACGATCCAGCACTCCCCCGGCTTCCAGCCCGAGAGCTCAAACTTGGGATTCGCACTCAGCTCCGCCCACACATCCTTGTCGCGCGACGTGCAAAACCACAACTTACCGTCATCGACCATGGCAAACGAAAACGGCCTCACGCGAGGCTGATGTCCATCGGCCACATCGGTCGTGGCCAGATACCACGCCGGAATGCGCCTGAGATACGAACAGGCGCGCTCAAGCTGAGCCGTGCGGTCGTTGTCGGTCATAGGGACCCCTTTCTTGCGCTCGAATCGCGCCTAAACAAGTTGAAGGTTGATGACGATGACACACGCGAGCAGCAGCGCCGTCACCACCGCAGCCAGCGCATCCCCGCGGCGAAATGCAAGCGCATGCAGGCGCGTGCGGCCCTGCTCGCCGTGATAGCAGCGTGCATCCATGGCAGCAGACAGCGTCTCGGCATGGCGGAACACACCCGTGAACAGCGGGATCGCCACACTGCCGAGCATACGCACGCCGCCGAGCGGGCCTCCCGTCACGCGCGCACCGCGGCTCGCCTGCGCATCGGCCGTCTGCTTCATCTCGGTGGCAAACTGCGGCATAAAGCGCAGCGCGATACCCATAATCATGCCGAGCTCGTGTGCAGGAAGTCCCACACGCGCAAACGGTGCGAGCAGACGCTCAAAGCCCGCGGTGAGGTCGAGCGTGGGCGTGGTGAGCGTAATGGCGCTCATGCCGGCCATCATCAGGGTCAGACGGCACGCCATAAACGCCGCAGAACGCAGTGAGCCCTCGCTTATCTGCAGAAAGCCGAGCTGCCACAGGATGCGCCCACTCTGATCGGTAAACAGGTTGAGCACCGCGACCACCGCGACGATCGCCAGCAGCGGCGCCATCGATGACAGGACGCGACGAGCCGGCACCCGGGACACGGTATAGATCAGGACAACGAAGATTGCGACCGGGGCCAGTCCGCGGAAGCTGCTGACTGTGAGCGTCGTGATCAGAAACACAAAGCCCAAGAGCAACTTAGTTCGCGGGTCCAGGCGGTGGATTGCACTATCGCCGGGATAGTAGCTGCCAAACGAAAACGCCTCCATTAGCAGCCCTCCTCTCGCGCGACCGTCTTGGATTTAGCAATGTCCGCGACGTTAGAAAGACCGTCTGAGCGACCGATCAGCAAATCTGCCAGCTCGTCGGCCAGCGACTCAACCGTATAGAGCCCGCCGCAACGCAGCGGCACGCCCGCCTCCGCGAGCGCCAACGCCATGCGCTGAGCAGCAGGTACGCCCAAGCCGATCGACTTGAGCTCATCGGCATGCGCAAACACCTGCGCGGGGGTTCCCTCGGCAAACACCGCACCTTCGTTCATTACGACGATACGGTCGCAGCAATTGGCCAGGTCATCCATGCTGTGTGAAACCATGACAACGGTCAGGCCATCGCGGTGAAGTCGATCGATAAGCTCAAGGAAATCCCTGCGCGCAGCCGGATCGAGCCCCGCCATGGGTTCATCGAGCACCAGGACTTCGGGCTCCATGGCGAGCACACCGGCGAATGCCACACGCCGTTGCTGACCGCCCGAAAGCTCGAAGGGACTCTTGTCGCCGACCGTGGAAAGGTCGAGGCCCACGCGCGAGAGCGACGACTCGACGCGACGGTCGACTTCATCTTGCGGCAAGCCAAGGTTGTGCGGGCCAAACGCCACGTCCTGCGTCACGGTTTCGGCAAACAGCTGACGCTCAGGATACTGAAACACCACGCCGACCTTGGCCTTAACCGCGGCGGCGTCTTTCTTGTTTGACAGATCGAGCCCCAGCGCGCGAACGGATCCCTCCTGGGGGCGAATCAAACCGTTGAGATGCTGGACCAGCGTCGACTTACCCGAACCGGTATGACCTGCCAGGCCCAGGAACTCGCCGCGACGCACCGTCAGCGATACATCGCGCAGCGCCCACGGACTGCTGGGGTCGTTTCCCCAGAGAGCCTGTTTGCTCGATTTGCCCGCAGTGGCCGAGCGTTTGCGCCATCGACGGCGCTCGCGGGTACTCAGCGAGTAACTATGCGAGAGGTGCGAAATCTCGATGACGGGCTCCGACACGGCTGTCCCATCGGTTGCAGAGGAGGCGTTGTCGAGCACACGAGAATCGGATGCAGAAGGCCGCCCCGCGGCGTCTTCCCCACTCCGGTCGGCATATGTCTGCGCAATCTCGGCGACCATATCCGCCTCGCGCACCTGCGCATGAACGGGCACGCCCTTCGCACGAAGCGCCGTGCCCAAGCAGCACGACGCCGGCATATCCAGGTTGAGCTCCGCGAGCTCATCTGCCCGCGTCAGAATCTCCTCGGGCGTACCGAGCATGGCAACGCGCCCCGCCCGAAATACCGCGACACGATCGGCCTCGGCGGCCTCTTCCATAAAGTGCGTAATCATCACGATGGTCATGCCGCGATCGTGCAACGCGCGGCACGCTTTCATAAGGCCCTTGCGTCCGCGCGGATCGAGCATCGAGGAGGCCTCGTCCAAGATAAGCACGCGCGGCTCCATGGCAAGTACGCCGGCGAGCGTCACACGCTGCTTTTGACCGCCCGAAAGCGCATGGGTCTCGTGGCACTCAAAGCCCACCAGGCCCACGCCCTTCAGCGCCTCGCGTACACGCTGCGCAATTTGTGCCGATGGCACGCCAAGGTTTTCGGGACCAAACGCAACGTCATCTTCGACAAGCGTTGCCACCAGCTGGTCATCGGGATTTTGGAATACCATGCCCGCGGTCGAACGAATGTCGTAGACCAGCTCGGGGTCGGACGCATCCATGCCGTTGATGCGTACCGTGCCCACATCGGGCTGCAACAGTGCATTCAGATGCTTGGCAAACGTCGACTTGCCCGACCCATTGCCACCGAGGATGCAGAAAAACTCCCCGTCCTCGATGTTCAGATCGACGCCGTCGAGTGCCGGTACGGCACCGTCATAGCTAAAGGAAACGCCCCGACACTCAATCATGCGCGGCCTTTGACCTGGTCCTTTTTAGGCGTGATGAGGTTGGAGACCGCCTTGTACACCGCAAGTGTCAACACCGAGTTAAGCACGGTCTTGATAAGGTTGAACGGCAACACGGCGGGAATCATGAGCGGAGCGATCACATCGACCGAGCCATACCAGAACCAAACACCAATGGTCAGGTTCGCAACCATGGACAGCGCCGTAGCGGCAATAACGCCGAGCACTAGGCCAATCACGGCACCCTTATAGGTATGCATCTTCTGGTAGACGATAGCCGCGGGCAGAATATAACCCAGCGTAGCCACCAGGTTCATAAGCGCACCGACCCAGTCACCCGTGGTGAGCGCATGGATAACGATCGCCATGGCGGCAACAGCAGTGCCGGCGCCAGGGCCATACGCAAAACCGCACACCATCGCCGGCACCAGTGACGGGTCATACGTCAAAAACGGCGCCGAAGGAAGGATGGGTAGCTGCACATACATAAACAACGCGCCCAAGGCACACATCAGCGCCATGGTAACGAGCTGTTTGGTGCTCCACCTATTCGTGTTCTCAAAATGGATATGCTGCGACTGTTCAGACATAAGATCACCTGCCTCTTTCATCCGGACTCTAACCGTTGGTACTGGGATCTCACCAGTTCAGCCGGCATGCGAACCAACACACGCACGGGTCGCGGACTCATCGGCTCGGTCGCAGGTATCTCGCCTGCGCCACGGCGTCCCTTTGACACCGCCCGATTTACCGCCAGTGGGGAATTCCACCCCGCCCTGAAACAGCAATTGCAAGTGTAGCACGAGCAATCGTTCGCGCAAGTATGCCAAGGGTAATTTGTGGCGGGGATCAGTTGCCGCAACAACCACGTTCCCCACCCATCCCAAAGTAACGCGCCTTTCGCGCAAAGCGCGAAACAGCGACCGGGACACGTATTCCCAACAACCAAGTCCTCCGCCCACGCCGACCTCAAGGCCGTAAACGCAGGGAATCCGGGGGCGGGACGGGGTTTCTCTCCGGAACATTCCGCAGGACGCAAAGAGGCTCCGCAGCGCGAAGCGTGATGCGGAGCCTCTTTGCATGTCCGAGGACGTTCCGGAGAGAAACCCCGTCCCGCCCCCGGATTCCCGGTGGGAGTTCTAGACCTTGTCGGCCTTAGTACATACCGCCGCCCTGCTGACCAGCGGTAGCAGCAGCGATAGCGTCCTCAAGCTGAGTGTTCTTGGGCACATCGGAGACGGTGGCCTCGGTGATGAGGATCAGGCTAGCGACAGAAGCAGCGTTCTGCAGGGTGACGCGGCTGACCTTGACGGGGTCGAGGACGCCCATCTCGATCATGTCGCCCCACTCGCCGTTGGCAGAGTTGAGACCCTGACCAGTGGGCAGCTCGGCAACCTTGTCGACCACGACGGCGCCCTCAAAGCCAGCGTTCTTGGCGATGGTGGCGACCGGAGCGGTCAGAGCCTTCTTGACGATGTCGACACCGATCTTCTCCTCGGGGTCGTCGAGCTCAACGGCGTCGAGCGCAGGAGCAGCGTCCATGAAGGCGACGCCGCCACCGGCGACGATGCCCTCCTCGACAGCAGCGCGGGTAGCCTGTAGGGCATCCTCGACGCGGTGCTTGATCTCCTTGAGCTCGGACTCGGTAGCAGCGCCGACCTTGATGACGGCAACGCCACCGGAGAGCTTGGCCAGGCGCTCCTGGAGCTTCTCGCGGTCGAAGTCAGAGGTGGTGTTCTCCATCTCGCCCTTGATCTGAGCGATGCGGGCGTCGATGGTCTCCTTGGAGCCAGCGCCGCCGACGACGACGGTGTTGTCCTTGGAGATGGTGACGGACTTAGCGGTACCGAGCATATCTGCGGTGATGTCAGCGACCTTCACGCCCAGCTCGTCCAGGGCAGCCTGGCCACCGGTGAGGACGGCGATGTCCTCGAGGATGCGCTTGCGGCGATCGCCGTAGCCCGGAGCTTTGACGGCGCAGACATTGAGGGCGCCGCGGATCTTGTTGAGGACGAGGGTGGGCAGAGCCTCGCCGTCGATGTCCTCAGCGATGATGAGCAGGCCACGGCCAGCGCGCTGGACAGCCTCGAGAACAGGCATGATGTCCTGGACGCTGGAGATCTTCTGGTCGGTGATGAGGATGTACGGATCCTTCATCACGGCCTCCATGCGGTCGTTGTCCGTGACAAAGTAAGCGGAGACGTAGCCCTTGTCGAACTGCATGCCCTCGACGGTGTCGATGGTGATGTCGAACGTCTGGGAATCCTCGACGGTGATGACGCCGTCCTTGCCCACGACCTCCATGGCCTCGGCGATCTTCTCGCCGACCTCGGGGTCACCGGCGGAGATGGTACCGACGGAAGCAATCTGCTCCTTGGTCTCGACCGGCTTGGCCTGCTTCTTCATCTCGGCGACGGCGGCGTTGACAGCCTTGTCGATGCCGCGACGGATGGCCAGCGGGTTGGCGCCAGCGGCGACATTGCGCAGACCGTCGTTGACGATGGCCTGAGCGAGCAGGGTTGCGGTGGTGGTGCCGTCACCCACGGTGTCGTTCGTCTTGGTGGCAACCTCCTTCACCAGCTGGGCACCCATGTTCTCGATGTTGTCCTCGAGCTCAATCTCCTTGGCGACAGAAACGCCGTCGTTGGTGATGGTCGGAGCACCGAACGTGCGCTGCAGCGCAACGTAGCGACCCTTGGGGCCCATGGTGACGGTAACGGCGTCGGCCAGAGTGTTGACACCCTTGGCGAGCTTAGCGCGGGCATCGGTGTTGAACGTAATGTTCTTTGCCATGGTAGGTAATCCTCCAAAAGAAATGTGACTCGCGTCGCCGCTTCCGAGTCCTATGCGACGATCGCGTTCAAAGACGAATCAGAGATTCTGACGAGACTAGGCCTCGACGACGGCGTAGATGTCGTCGGCGCGCATCAGCAGATACTTCTCGCCGTCGACCTTGACCTCGTTGCCACCGAACTTACCGTAGATGACAACGTCACCGACCTTGACGTCCATGGGGATGCGCTCACCCTTGTCGTTGACCTTGCCGGCGCCAACGGCAACGATGGTGCCGCGCTGCGGCTTCTCCTGAGCGTTGCTGGCGATATACAGACCAGAAGCGGTCTTCTGCTCGGCCTCATCGGGCTTGACCAGAACACGATCTGCAAGCGGCTTCAAAGACGACATGCTTGTCTCCTCCTTTTTGGGCCGCGCGGTTATACCGCGCGAATTAACCCTTTTTGTTTGCGTACGCGTTGAATGGTACCCACGAATGGCGGGTTATACAACACAGAGTCAAAAAATCTTATTTTTTGGCACTTAGATTTTCTGAATGCCGGAGCCACACGGGAGGCAGGTTAACTAATTCGGGCCCGGCATTCAGAAAAGT
>CATYZE010000043.1 GCA_958415525.1 uncultured Collinsella sp.
GCGGCTCGCCGCCGGTCGCCTCGATGCTGCGGGCCAGCGCGCCGATGTCGCCGAAGTCCTCGCGCGGGTTCTGCCCGCTCGGGCGGATGTCGCCCAGGCGAACCTGCCTCTTCTCAAACTGCATATCAAACCTCCTAGTAGTACATCCCGCTCGGGGCGGTCCCCTCGACGGCGCCCGCGACGGCGATCAGGCCGACGAACGCCACGGCGCACACCACGCTGCGCACGCGCTCGGGAAGCGAGTCCCACCACGCGCCGAGGCGGCAGCCCGCCTCCCAGACCAGGTCGCCCATCACGCCACCCGCCTCGGACGGCGCGCGGGCACGCAGTCGGGCGAGGGCAGCGCCGGCACCGCGCCGCGCGCCTTGATGGCGGCGTCGATGTCCTCGCTGCTCACCACCTCGCGCGAGCTGTTGGGGTTGAGCGACGGGTAGCGCGGTATCACGCCCTGCATGACCATCGCGCGGAACGTGATGCTGTCGCAGCAGGCGTACTTCGCGCCCTTGGCTATAGACATCCACATGGCCTTCTCCTTTCATCCGTTGAGCCATTCCCTTGCCGGAGGGCCGCACCAAGTGGCGCAGCCGGAGGGCGCTCCCCCGCCAAAGGGAGCGGTGCCGCCGCCCCGCCAAGTCGGCGGCGGCACCATGTGGGCCGGATGTAGGGAGTCCGACCCCGTCGCGCCACGGGCCCCGTGGAATGGGGGTGTGGGGGCGAGACCCGTGGCGCGACGGGGGCGGGCCCGCCGTCAGTCGCGGAGCGACGCGAGCGCCCACGCCGCAATGAACGGCAGCACGGCCGAGAAGCACACCCGCGCGAGGCCGTAGGCCCCCTGCGCGATGCACATCCACCCCGCGGCGTCCATCACGACGGCCGAGGCCAGCAGCGCCCGGGTCATCCGCGACCGCGGCCGAACGGCCACTCGCCCGGCGCGGGGTCGATCTCCATGACGTCGTAGGACACCGGGTCGAGCGCCTGCCTGCGGCCGAGCTCGACAAGGCGCGCGAGGTAGGCGGGGTCGCCGGCAAGGACGTGCTCGCGGAACGCGTAGCGCGCGTCGGCCAGGAACTCGAACACCTCCGTGTGCCACTCGGCATCCTTGTCGGCCCACGTCACCATGCCGCCCATCGTCGTGATGTCGTCGGGCAGCTCGTAGCTCTTGCCTGTCATTCCTCTTCCTCCAGATCCTCCATGGGCACGCCCTACCATTCCTCTTCGAGAGAGGGCACGCGCACGAGCATGTCGCCGCTCCACCGGTAGCCCTTCCCCTTCACCCTGATGGTTGCATCGCTGAAGGCCGAGTAGGCCCAGCCGTGGAGCTCTCCCAGCTCGGCCGTCGAGGTCTCGACGAGGTCGATGTCGAGGTCCTCGGGAAAGAGAAACTCCGCCCGGATCCTGCGCCTGAGGCTCTCCTCCGTCTCGTAGAGGATGCCGTCCCTCTCCCTGAACGTGAACACCTGGTCGATCATGGCCTTCTCCTTTCAGCAGTTCGTTTGCGCGCCGTGGCTACGCGGCCTCGTCCGTGTTTCGCCCGCCCAAGCGGTCAAGGGAAACGTCAAAAAAATCAGCAAGGCGCCAGGCGATCTCAAAGGTCGGTGCCGTGCGACCGTTCTCGTAGTTGTAGATGCTCGTGGCATCCACTCCGACAGCGTCGGCGACCTCCTGTTGAGTGACGCGCTTGCGAGCACGAAGCTCACGAAGGCATGCGGACATCTCTTCCTTGCTAAACGCCATCGACAACTCCTTTCGTCTGTGAGACCGAGAGGGCTGAGGTTGAGCGCTGTCAACCTCAGCCGTAACATCTTCTATATAGAAGATGTTTTTTGGCTCTCTGCCTAATTGCTGTATTCAATATTACGGCTGTGCGCCTAATTGTCAACAAAGATATCAGTATTTGATTGAAAACTTTGGCGCTTTGCCTTAATTTCTTAGGTAACGATGGGAGGAGGCCCAATGACAGAAGACACTCTTAGGAAGCGGATCGGCAAGAACATACAGTTGCTCAGGAAGTCCGCTGGCTTCAAAAGCGCCGCAGCGTTTGCGGAACATGCTGGATTTGAAACAAGCCGCTACACGGAATACGAACAGGGGCGCCGAAGCATGGCATTTGATGCGGCTTGGAGAATTGCTGACGCTCTCAACTGCTCGCTAGACACCCTGGGGGGAAGGGAATGGTCCCCGGTGGAAACCCAGCATAACCAGACGCCAGAGGAGGGCGAGCTGATCACCTGCTACCGGCAGAGCACCGAGAAGAGGCGCTCGAAGATCCTGGAGACGGCACGCGACCAGGCCGAGCTGTCCCAAAATCAGGCTGCAGCGCCTGAAATCGAAGGGCTGGAAACGGATCAAGTAAGAACCGCGTAGGCACGGAACCGGAATCGCGGCTAGGTTTTTCAGGTTTTTCCGGAAAAACCTCCAGCGGGCGCAGGACACACCAAAACGCCAGTTGTTCCCTATTTTGCTGGGGTCAGCAAAATAGGCAGGCGGACCAGCTGTCAAAGATTCTTTGACAGCTCGAGACATAAAGAAACCCCGTGCGGCAATCTTGGCGGATCCGCACGGGGCATATGCCCTCCGGCAAAAAGGGAAAGGCAGGACCATTATATGGCAACCAGTGAGAACTCAAGGTCAAAACTCGGCTCCAAGCGCGAGGTCGCGCCCGGCAAGTGGGTGATCCGTGTCCAGGCGGGCTTCCGCGCGGACGGGCACGTGCGGCGCGTGTCGCGCACCGTGTACGGCACCGAGACCGAGGCCGATATCGCCATCGCCCAGCTCGCCCACAAGCTCGGCGTGTCCCAGGCGGCGCACGCGGGCGTGACGCTCGACATGTACTACTGGGGCGTGTTCCGCGACTCCCCCAGCAACCGCGGCAAGCCGCGCTCCAAGGCGAGCCTGCGCGAGTACGACGGCCAGATGGACAACTACATCTCCCCCGTCCTGGGGAGCATCGACATCTCCGAGATAAACCACGACATGATGCGCAGCTGCATCGAGCGCTCGGGCGCGCCGGCGAAGACCAAGACCACGCTGCGCGCCGTCATGCGCCGCGCCTTCGACGATGGATGGGTGACGGTCGAGCCGTTCCGCCGGCGCGTCATCGCGCCCAAGGCCAAGCAGGCGCCCGTGGAGCCGTGGAGCATCCCCGAGGCCGCCGAGGCGCTGCGCAAGCTCGCCGCCAGCGACGACCGCGCGGACCTGGTCATGAACGCCTACCTGATATTGGGGCTCAGCGGTCTGCGCAAGGAGGAGGCGCTGGCCGTTCGCCCGTGCGACCTCAAGGTCACCACGACCTACGACTTCGCCACCGGGCAGCCGACGGTCTCGGAGTACATCGAGGTCTGCCGCGCGTACACGGACGAGGACGGCGTGAAGGAGACCAAGAACGCCCATTCCGTGCGCACCGTGCCAGTTTTATTGGCGGGCCGCGAGCGCCTGCACCAGATCATGGACGAGCTGCGCCCGTCCATGACCGTCGAGGGCGGCACTTCGGTTACGGAGCAGGTTCGCGAGTGGAGCGGCCGGCGGATAGTGAACATGCGCGGCGATAACCTCGTGCGCGCCTGGCGGCGCATGTGCGCACGGCATGACCTGCGGTATATCCCGCCCAAGGCCCTGCGCCACACGTCCGAGACCATCATGGCGGCGACCGAGGTCGACCCGCTGAGCATCATGGACCTGCACGGTCATACGGACCTGGGGACAGATTACCGCCATTACATCAAACCGGGTCTGGCGGAGCGCGAGAAGGCCGCCAGGCAGGTCGGCCGCGCCCTGCAGATCGTCGAGGGAGGCGGCGCGGACGGCGGCTTTAATGGCACCGGTCTGGGTGCCGAGACGCTCTAAAACTGCATTCCCTAGGTCCGCTACCTGCTAAATGCATAAAACGCCCCCTGCCGCGCATAAACGGCAGGGGGCGTAAAACGCGAACGGTAACGGACGGTTATGAATTGGCTTCTCGAAAAATAAAAAAGGTCAGCGCCGAAGCGCTGACCTGCATGTTCTTTGGTGGGCCGTCAGGGGGTCGAACCCTGGACCTTGGGATTAAGAGTCCCCTGCTCTACCAACTGAGCTAACGACCCAAAGCTAAAGTCCGTTGTTGCGGACTTTAGAGGAGATATCGTGTGGTGGGCCGTCAGGGGGTCGAACCCTGGACCTTGGGATTAAGAGTCCCCTGCTCTACCAACTGAGCTAACGACCCGATATCAACACGAAGCAAGAACTGGGGTGGGTAAAGGGACTCGAACCCTCGACCTACGGGACCACAACCCGTCGCTCTAGCCAACTGAGCTACACCCACCGTGTCCTGTGCGCTTCGCGCTCGACTATTATTGCAAGGAACGCCACGCGATGCAAGCCCCAATTTTCAAGAATTTTGAAAAGAGTTTTTCGAGACCATTTCGAGCAAATCCCATCGGTTTGATAGGAGTAAACTTGCCCCACTGCAAATGCTCGAAAGGACCGGCATGAAAGAACTCTCCAACCGCACGGCAACGTTTACTGATTCCGTCATCCGCCGCATGACGCGCATCTCCAATAAGTACGGCGCCGTTAACCTGTCGCAGGGCTTCCCCGACTTTGATCCCCCGGCGCAGCTGCTCGATAGCCTCAGCACCATCGCCACCGACCCCAAGCCGCTTTACCACCAGTACTCCATCACCTGGGGCTCCCAGGCCATGCGTGAGGCGCTTGCCGCCAAGCAGGAGCACTTTATGGGCATGCCGGTCGACCCCAACCAGAATATCGTGGTCACCTGCGGCTCCACCGAAGCCATGATGGCCGCCATGATGACGGTCACGAACCCCGGCGACAAGGTCATTATCTTCTCGCCGTTCTACGAGAACTACGGCGCCGACACGATCCTTTCGGGTGCCGAGCCCATCTACGTGCCGCTCAACCCGCCCACATTCGATTTTGACCGAGAGACGCTCGAGGCAGCCTTCCGCGACAACGATCCCAAGGCCATCGTCCTGTGCAACCCTTCCAACCCTTGCGGCAAGGTCTTTACGCGCGAGGAGCTCACCTTTATCGCCGACCTCTGCAAAAAGTACGACGCCTACTGCATCACCGACGAGGTCTACGAGCACATCGTCTACGCGCCCCACGAGCACGTGTACATGGCCACGCTGCCCGGCATGTTTGAGCGCACCATCAGCTGCAGCTCGCTGTCCAAGACCTACTCCATCACCGGCTGGCGCCTGGGCTACACCATCGCTCCTGCCGAAATCACCGAGCGCATCAAGAAGGTCCACGACTTCCTCACCGTAGGCGCCGCCGCTCCCCTGCAAGAGGCCGTCGTTACCGCCCTCAATTTCGACGATAGCTATTACCGGGAGGTCCTCGACCTCTACACCGCCAAGCGCGACCTATTCTGTCAGGGACTCGACAGCATCGGCCTCACGCACAACGTGCCGCAGGGCGCCTACTACGTGATGATGGATATCTCGGAGTTTGGCTATGACAGCGACCTCGACTTCTGCGAGGACCTGGCCTCCAAGGTGGGCGTGGGCGCTGTTCCCGGATCGAGCTTCTTCCGCGAGCCCGTCAACCACCTCATCCGCTTCCACTTTGCCAAGCGAGACGAGACGCTTAACGCGGCGCTGGAGAACCTAAAGTCTCTGCGTGATAAAATCGAGCCGCGCGGGTAAGGACGGTCAGTAACTAAAGGCACTAAAGAAACCTCGTGAACCCGTTGGGCCACGAGGTTTCTTTTTATAGCGACCTCATTTATTTTTTAGAGCGCTATACTTTAGTCACGGAGCAACTCGTCCCAGAGAGGAATACTATGGCAGAGCAGCAGCTTATCGGAGCGCTCGAGGCCGGCGGCACCAAGATGGTCTGCGCCACGGGCTATGCAGACGGCACGGTCCTGGAACGCGAGCAGATTGCGACCACGACCCCGCAGGAGACCGTTGAGGCCGTCAACGCATGGTTTGCCGACAAGGGCATCGCCGCGCTGGGCATCGGCGCCTTTGGCCCCACCGCAGTCAACCCTGCCTCGCCCCAATACGGCAAGATCCTGGAGACGCCCAAAACGGCATGGCACTACTTTGACCTGCTGGGCACCATCCAAAACGAGCTTAATATTCCCTGCGGCTACGCCACCGACGTCAACGTCGCCTGCCTGGGCGAGGTCACCTTTGGTTGCGCCCAGGGCCTCACTGACGTGGTGTATCTGACCATCGGTACCGGCGTGGGCGCCGGCGTGCTCTCGGGCGGTAAGCTCGTGCACGGCATGATGCATCCCGAGGCCGGCCACATCCTGGTCACGCGCGACCCGCGCGACACCATTGGCGAGCACAGCGGCTGCCCCTTCCACGACAACTGCCTCGAGGGCCTCATCGCCGGTCCCGGCGTCAAAAAGCGCTGGGGTGGCAAGAGCGCCGGAGAGATGGCCGATGACCCGGAGGCCATGGACCTTCTTGCCGGCTATCTGGCGCAGGCGCTCATGACCTACATCCTGTGCTACGCACCGCAGAAGATCGTCATCGGTGGCGGCGTGGCCGACCACACCCCCATCGTGCCGCTCGCGCGCAAGAAGTGCGCCGAGATGCTCAACGGCTACATCGTCACGCCCGAGATGGCCGACATCGATAGCTATATCGTCAACAACAGCCTCGAGGGCAAACAGGGCATTATGGGCTGCTTGGCCCTGGGCGCACAGGCGCTTCAGTAACAGACGCACCCGCAGGGCGTGGCGCGCACGGCAAATCCGACCTACGGAACAACGCCATCACGCCTCATATAAGCCCTCAAATAAAAAGGTCGCCTAGGACCAAACAATACGTCCTAGGCGGCTTTTTTGGCGCACATCAGCGACCGTAAGAGATATCGGAGCACAACACCCGTTGCCGCTCCACAGCAGTCGATCATCACATCGGTGATCATGCCGGCACGTCCCGGCACAAAGAGCTGAATCGTCTCGTCGATGGAGGGAACGAGCAGCAGGAACACCGCCGTGGGCAGCAGCACGTCAAAGGTGCGCCGCCCCTCATAATCAAAGGCATGCGTTGCCAGGATGCCGAGCACCATATACTCGGTAAAATGCGCGCACTTGCGAACAACAAAGTTGGTCACCCATGCATATGGAAGTCCCACGCCGTGCACGAAGCCGCGGATAGCTTCCATGACCGTTAGGCTCAGCGAGCCCGACCCCGAGCCGGGAACCAGCGAATTGCCCCAGATCAAGAGCGCCATCAGGCAGGTCACAACCGCCCATTTTCGATTGATCTTAACCATGCAGAAGTTATGCCTCCGCGCGGAGCGGGGCGAAGCTGGCGGTACCGCCCTCGATAACGCTCAGATAGGCACGGCCCGTACGCTTGGCGGTAGAGGACTGCAGGCGCTCGATCTCTTCCTCGAGGATCTGATTGACGCGCTCGTGACGACGATTTTCCATAATGCCGGCGGCAATAGCCTCGGCCCGCTCGATGCCCTCGCGCGAGATACGGGCGGTATCCTCGGGGAACACAGCGCTGTGACGGCCGACATAGGCGGGTGCAGCAGGCTGAGGGACAGCGACGGGAGCGGGAGCTGCAACAGGAGCCGGCTCGTCGATCTCGTCCAGAATCGCGGTGGCGGCGGCCCACATGCCCTCGTGGCCCGAGTAATCGGCCATGGGGACATCAACCTCGAGCGAGGCATCCGGAAGGTCGCCGGTGTCAATGCGATCTTGGGCATCAATCGATGCGGTGATGGCTGCAGGCTCATCGAGGTCATCGAGATCGATGTCCGCGGCACCGGAGATGATAGGCATGCTGGCGAGGTTTGCGTTGTACGGCGCAGCCTCAGCCGCCTGCTGCTGGGCAGGAGCGCCCCAAAGCGAGCTTTCGGCGGCACGGCGGGCGGCAACGGCCTCCTCGTCCGCGGTCATGGCTTCATCAACGTACGAATTATCGGCAGAAGCGTTCGCGTCCGCCGAGGTAGCGCTGTAGGCGTTATTGGCTGCCGCGTTGGCAACGAGTGCCACGAAAGCCGCCGTGCTGCCCGCAGGGGCGGCCTGGGAGCCCGACACGGCGCGTGCCGCGGCGGCGATGTCATCGCGATTGAAGGAGCCGGTCTGCCCGCCGTTGGTGAGCTCGTCGATGGCGACTTGATAGACGTCGCGCGAGTGTGCAGGGTCGCAGCTCACCGGCGAATCGTCATCGAGCATACTGTCGATCATGGACCAAGCCTCGTCCTCGTCCATAGCATCTGCGGCTCGAGCGATGGTAGGAACACCATCATCGGCATGACGGCGCTGGAACGCACCGGTCAGGCCGGAAAGGAATGCCGAGGTAGACTGCTCCGACTGAGCCTGAGAAGCAGAAGCCGCAGCGTATGGAGTCGCATCCTGCTGCTGAGCTGGAATCGAGGCGGTCTTGAACTCGCTTTGATGCTGATTGAGATTGGCGGCACCGCCCATGGCATCGAGCTGGAACAGACGCTCTTCACGCTGCGCACGGTACTCGGAGATGCCCAGCGAGGCGGCATAGATACCCACGCCTGCCACCGCGCCCACGGCGAAGGGAACCGCACCAGCCACGACCGTCTCGTTCACCGACGAAAACGGCAGCGTCGCGGCATACATAACCACGGGAGCGGCAAGGCCGATCCCGCACGAAAGTCCGGCAAGGACTGCTCGTTGTGTTGCATCAGAAGAAGCCATGAGCTCTCCCCATCTTCCAGCACCCAAATCGCATCATTCAGTTGGCTGCGCGAGAGAAGATGAAGCGGGGCTATGCCCCAAAGCAACGGTATATGGTTCGTTTCATCTGCGTTTTCCGTCGCGAAGCTTAAAAGCTATTATGCGAAACCGCCCTGTCGATTGCAAGCGACGATGTCGGATTGAAACGGGAAACCTGCTGCTCGTCGGTCTTACGGTCAAAAATAAGCGCGGAGCGGCGCTATGGAAAAGGGCCGAGGCTCAAAGCCCCGACCCTTTATCGCATTGATGACTATCGCTGCGCGTGGATGACAACCTAGAACGTCTGCTCGTAGTCGCTGTGTTTTTTGGCCGAACGCACCAGGAACTCCTGGTTGGTGTTGGTGCCCTTAAGACCCTTGATAAACGATGCGGCTGCGCGCTCGGTGTTGTTCATGCCGGCAAGAATGCGACGCAGACCAAAGACAAACGGGCGCATCTGCTCGTCGACCAACAGGTCCTCGTTACGTGTACCGGAGGCAACGGGGTCGATAGCCGGGAAGATGCGGCGGTCGGCCAGGTCGCGGTCGAGCTTAAGCTCCATGTTGCCGGTGCCCTTGAACTCCTCGAAAATGACCTCGTCCATCTTGGAACCGGTGTCGATGAGGGCAGAGGCCAGGATGGTGAGCGAGCCGCCGTTCTCGATATTGCGGGCTGCACCCAGGAAGCGCTTGGGCGGATACAGTGCCGCCGAATCGACGCCGCCCGAAAGGATGCGGCCCGAGGCGGGCGCCGCCAAGTTGTAGGCGCGGGCGAGGCGCGTGATGGAGTCGAGCACCACCACGACGTCGCCACCCAGCTCTACGATGCGCTTGGCGCGCTCGATGACGAGCTCTGCCACGCGGGTGTGGTTGTCGGCAGGCATATCGAAGGTCGACGCCACAACCTCGCCCTTGATGGAACGCTGCATATCGGTGACCTCTTCGGGGCGCTCGTCGACGAGCAGACAGATGAGGTGCACCTCGGGGTTGTTAATCGAGATAGACTGGCAAATCTTCTTAAGGATCGTGGTCTTGCCGGCCTTAGGCGGGGACACGATCAGGCCACGCTGACCCTTGCCGATCGGCGACACGATGTCGATGGCGCGGCCGGTAATGGAGTCCTTGCCGTGCTCCATGCGCAGCGGCTCGTTGGGATAGACCGGGGTGAGGTCGCCGAACTTGGGACGGTTGCGAATCTGCTCGGGGTCCAGACCGTTGACGGTCGTGATTTTGGCGAGGCCGGCGCGCTTGTCGCCGCCGCGCGAAGGACGCAGCGAGCCCTCGATGACATCACCCGTGCGCAGACGTGCGGAGCGGATGAGGTAGGCGGGCACGAAGGCGTCGTCGTTGGACTTCATGTAGCCATGGGCGTGGATGATGCCGGAGCTGTCCGGGCGAATCTGCAGAATGCCCCTGATATCGCGGAAGCCCTCGGCCTTCGCGGCGGTAATGTAGATCTCCTCGACGAGCTCGGCTTTCTTCTTGCCGGTCGTCTCGATCTCGAACTCCTTGGCCTTTTCGCGCAGCTCGGCGACCTTCATGGCAGCGAGCTCCTCACGCGAAAGCGTGGGCTCGGTGGGGGCGGCATTACGCTCCTTGTTGCGCTGTTTGCGATCGCGCTGACGGTTGCGGCGGTCGTTGTTGCGGTCGTCCTTGCGCTCGTTGCGCTCGTCGTTGCGCTTGTGCTGGCGACGGTTGGGGCGAGCGCCGTCTTCGCCCTCGGCGGGCGCGGCGCCATCGGTTGCGGCGGCGTCAACATTGGCTGCAGCGGCGTCATTGGCCTCGGCGCTGGAATCGACCTTCGCTTCGACATCAGCCTGCTGCTCGGCGGCCTTGGCCTTAACGGACTTCTTGCGACCGCGCTTGGTCTTCTCGGATGCAGGCTGTTCGACGTCCTGGGGCTCGGCGGCATCAGTCGATGCATCGGTGGTCGTCTCGGCGGAATCCTCGGACGCACCCTTCTTGGCAGCCTTAGCCTTGGACGTGCGCTTAGCAGCAGTGCGACGGCTGCGACCGGGACGGACGTCGGCGGAATCGACATCGGCAGAAACGGCCTCGGAAGTCGTAGCATCCTGGACAGGTGCATCGGCAGCAGTTGAGGACTTGGCGGTCGCCGCAGCATCCCGAGCGGCGGCGGCTGCGGCTGCGGCCTTCTCGGCCTCGACAAAGGCCTTGGGCTTGCGACCGCGACGGTGCGGGCGCAAAGCCGGATCGACAACGGGAACTTCGTTGGCCTCGACAGGCGCAGCGGGCTCAACAGGCGATGTGCCCTCCCCTGCCGCGGAACGGACCGAAGCCTCAGTGAGCTCGGGGGTTACCTGATCGGCAACCTGCTCGGCCTTAGCAGCCGTGCGACGGCGTGTGCGCGGTGCCGGCTTCTCGGTCGGCAGGTCGGCGGCAGGGGTCTCGATGGCGGCAGGCGTCTCGGGCACTGACGGAGCTGCAAGCTCGGTCAGAGCCGCGGCCTCGCGCTCGGCAGCACGACGGCGGGCGCGCACCACCTGAGCCTCGCTAATCTGCGCCAACGCACGTGCCTGCGCGACCTCATCGGAAATCGGCGCCGAGGAGTCAGCCGCAACGGTGCGCTTGGCGCGCGTCGTGCGCGTGGTACGGCGCTTGGGCTTGGTGACCTCCTCGCCGTCAGCGGCAGGCTTGGCCGTGCGGCGCGTGCGCTTGGGCTTTGCCGGAGCAGCCTCCTCACCGGTTGCAGGCACGGCCTTCTCAGCCGCTACAGGCATAGGCGTCGAAGCAGCCTTAGGCGTCTCAGGAGCCGAGGCTTGCGCGGGCGCCGCGACCTGGTCCGACGCAACCGGTGCAGCGGGAGCGGCTTGCGTCGTCGTTATTTCGTTTTCTTGCTGTTGATCAGACACAGTGTTTGCTCAACTTTCTTTTCAAGCCCTGTGATCACATGCTCCCTGCATAAACCTTCAGGGCGGCTAAACAGTCTAGTTCCGTTCAAAACGACGGACATCATTGATCTGTATCGAGATGATTGCGTCAACTACGCAGCGTTAGTGTAACACAACCGCCGCCACCTGCAACTTAGTCATCGGGGACGTTCATAAACGACTAGTCAAAAGGGACACTCCTTGATTATCAACTTCATCCGAACACCTCCCACATTCATCCGCACATGTGCGGA
>CATYZE010000044.1 GCA_958415525.1 uncultured Collinsella sp.
ACGCGCAACCACGCCGCGCCCATCGCACATGCCGCCGCTCTCCCGCCCCTCGCCTACTTACGACCCGCCCCTCCAATAAACGCGTTATCATCTTGACCCATGAACATACGTTAGGAGCAATCATGCCAAACGAGAACAGCTACGAAGTCGCGCTGCAAAAGAGCAACGCCATTCGCGAGGGCCTGGCCAAAACGCCCGAAAAGTTCACCATGCTCACCGGCGACCGCCCCACCGGCCGTCTGCACCTGGGCCACTACTTTGGCACTCTCAAGGGCCGTGTTGAGCTGCAGAACATGGGCGCCAAGACCAACGTGCTCATCGCCGACTACCAGGTCATCACCGACCGCGACACGACCGAGCACATCCAGGACAACGTGTACAACATGGTCATGGACTACCTTGCCTGCGGCATCGACCCCGACAAGACCATGATCTACGCGCACTCCGCCGTGCCCGCAGCCAACCAGCTCATGCTGCCGTTCCTGTCGCTGGTTTCCGAGGCCGAACTGGCGCGCAACCCAACGGTCAAGGCCGAGATGGAGGCCTCGGGCCACGAGCTCACCGGCCTTCTGCTCACCTATCCGGTGCATCAGGCCTGCGACATCCTGTTCTGCAAGGGCAATGTGGTGCCCGTCGGTCGCGACCAGCTGCCGCACATCGAGCTCACCCGCACCATCGCCCGCCGCTTTAACAACCGCTACGGCAAAGTGTTCCCCGAGGTCGAAGCGCTGCTGTCCGAGACCCCGCTACTGCCGGGCCTGGACGGTCGCAAGATGAGCAAGAGCTACGGCAACGCCATCAACATCTCGATGACCGCGGAGGAGACGGCAAAGCGCATCAAGAAGAGCCAGACCGACTCCGAGCGCATGATCACGTTCGATCCCGAGAACCGCCCCGGCGTGTCCGGTCTGCTTTCGACAGCCGCCATCTGCACCGGCCGTTCCGAAGTCGAGATTGCCGAGGAGATTGGCATGGGCGGCTCCGGCCAGCTCAAGAAGTACGTGACCGAGGCCGTCAACGAGTACTTCGCGCCGATCCGTGAGCGTCGCCAGCGCTACGAGAACGACCTGGATTACGTAAAGGACGTCCTGCACGAGGGCAACCGTCGCGCCAATGAGATCGCCGAGCAGACCTTGGGCGAGGTTCAGGACGCCATGGGCATGGTGTACTAGCCGAGAACAATAAACAGCAGTCAAACAAAACCGCCGCGATGAGTACAATCCTCATTGCGGCGGTTTTGTTTTCTTCAGAGGTCGGTCGCCGAGGTATTCAGCCGCTCGGCAGAACCCCTAAGTCGCAAGCACCCTAAGACTATATTCTGTTAAGCAATGACACCCTATTGTTTTAACATGCGGCAGCGTTTTGCAGCAGAGCCGACCGACCGGAAGGAGCCCCATGAACTCAGTTGCGTTTTGTACATGCAACGACCGGAAATGCCCGTTTAACCCTGTCAACCACGACAAGGGCTGCACGCCTTGTATCGCCAAGAATCTGCACGAGCACGAAATTCCAACGTGCCTGTTCAACGCGATTTCTCCCGATCGGCTTGAGGCCGATAAAGACGAGTGGTCGTGGCAAGCGTTCGCGCGGCATGTAGAGGCGTATCTGGGAAGCAACAGCCCAAGAATCCCCGCGAGCGAAGAGGCGCCGCAGGGGTTTACAAAGATCGGTTGCTGCAAGCGGGACTAACAATCAAAGTTTGTGCCGCCCTAAGGCCAAACGTCGGCACCTCATTTTGGGATAACGGACCTGATGTTTTGTCCCATGATTACAGGAAAGCGCCCGCCGGCCATGGCGGCCGACGGGCGCTTTCCCGAAGTACACCGTTGAATCGCACAGAGGGGAGGAATGCGAATCAAACTCAACAGGGCAGACTTTTTCATCGCCTATGGCCTGCTCCGTTGCTGAATACAATATAGTTCACCGTGGTTTACTTTCTAGTGTGAAACTACCTCACCATACCTTCTCCATAAGTTAGCTCAGGTAAACTAGAACCACCACAAAGGGGACAGGCACCTTTGTGGTGGTTTTGGCGTGAGCAAGCCGTTAAAGCCCGGCCGGCCAACGACAGGCGCCCAGGTCGACGTGCATGGGATCGGTAAACGTCACGCCCTCCCCCATTAAGAGCTCACGCTGAGCATCGGGGCCACCAAACGCAAAGCCCTCGCAAATGCGGCCATCGGCAAACACCACGCGGTGACAGGGAATCTCGCCGGGGCGCGGATTGCCATGCAGGGCATACCCCACGTACCGCGCACTCCGCGGACGACCGGCGAGCAGCGCCACCTGACCGTAGCTGGCGACCATCCCCTCGGGAATCTGCTCGACCACCTCGTACACCCGTTCAAAAAAGCCCTCAGACGCCATTGCTCGCTCCCTTCCATCCGGAATAGCATAAACCACCACAAAGGCGTCCGTCCCCTTTGTGGTGGTTTTGGCAGGTGAGCTAGTTGACGGGCTGGAAGAAGGCTACGGCTACGGCGCCGGGGCCTACATGGGTGCCGATGGTGGCGCCGATGGTGTGAACGGGCAGTTCGCCCTCGGTGTGACCAGCCCACAGTGCCGCGCTGTCCTCGATATACTTCTTGAGCACCGCATCCGAAAGGCCCGTATAGCCGAGCGCCAGCGGCATGGAAAAGTCGATGCCGCCTGCCTTTTCGACCTTCTGGTTGAGCAGGTTACGTCCGTTCTTGGAACCGCGCGCCTTGCCCAGCTGCACGATCAGACCGTCCTCGGCAGCCACAACGGGCTTTACGTTGAGCAGCGTGCCCACGGCGCCGGCAGCAGCAGACAGGCGACCGCCGCGCACCAGGTACTCCAGCGTCTCGAGCAGACCAATAACCACCACGCGGTCACGGACGGCCTCGACAGCCGCCGCAATCTGGGCCGCGCCCTGGCCCTCGTCCACTAGGCGCAGGGCATACTCGACCAGCACGCGCTCACCCAGGGTAACGTTATTGCTATCAACCACATACACGTCGCCGCCCGGCGCCTCGGCAAGTGCGGTACGGGCGCTCTGATTGGTCCCCGAAAGTTTGGCACCCACGGTAATAATCACCGCCTCGTCGCCGGCCTCACGCGCCTCGGCAATCGCCTGCGAAAACGCGTACGGGTTGACCTGGCCGGTCTTGGGCAGCTCATCGCGCTCCACAAGCATCTCGTAAAAGCGCTGGTGATCGATGTCGACGCCATCCATGTACACATCGGTGCCAAAGGTAACGGACAGCGGCAAAACACGCAGAGCGGGGTGCCCCGCTGGCGACATATCGCTTGCGGAATCGGTAATAATGCGGACGGACATAACAAATCCTTTCTTGCACAGGTCCCGCGTAGGGAATTTTGACAGCAATGCCCCGGCACGGCATACGCGCTCAAACGGGACGATGCAGTTTTTAATGGGAAGCAAATGCCTTGGCGGCCTTAGATCTCGCGCAGGGTGTTGAGAATCGTGCGCAGCGACGCATACATCTGCTCGCGCTGCTCCACACCCATAGCCTTACCGGTGGTATCGAGCACCTCGCGAATGATGCGGTCCGCCTCGCTCATGCTCTCGCCGCCTAGAGCGGTCAGGCGCACCGGAGCACGATACTTAACGGCGGCATCGCCCGAATCATCGACCTCGACGTAGCCGCCCTCCTCCAGATGCGCGAGCGTGCGCGAGACGGCGGCACGGGTCACGCCTGCCATGCGAGCCAGGTCAGCACCAGTCAGGCCGTCCTTGCTGCGCTCAAGATAGTACAGGCACATAACGTCGGAGCCCTTGAGGCCCAGCCTTGCGCCCTCGGATGTCTTAATGCGCTGGATCTCCTTGTAGAGCCCGCTGATCAGTCCGACAAAGTCCTCGAAACGTGTCTCGTCGTTCTGCTGCATGGGAGACGACCGCCTTTCGCTTGCATGATGCTAACGGGTAAACATCTTAGCCGCACAAGGCAACACCCATACCCAAATATCCCATTTGTTAACCCATCAACATAAAAACCACCACAAAGGGGACAGACGCCTTTGTGGTGGTTTTGACCTTCAAGTTTGATCCGCTGACTTCGCTACAGCTCCGCGCAAGGATTGTCGCGGGTCACAAGCGTCTTAACGACAACCGTCGCTCCCAGATAGCGCTCAAGCAGCTCGGCTAAGCGATCGATCGCGGCCTGGCAATCCCCCATCCGCTCGGGCTCCACGCACTCAATCGCCAGGAACGCATCGGCCGAATCGTCGGACAGCGCCGTGCGAACGCCGTCACGCCAGTTCCAGCAGCGGCACACGGCACCCGCGTCATCAATGTAGGCGAGCTCGCCGGGAAGCGTCGGGTCATCTGTCTCCTCGCCAAGCGGCAGAAATGAATCGCCACCGTCGGTCATCGCCAACCGCAGATCGCCCTCGACAGCATGTAGGTCCTCGCCGCCAACGGGCAGCGCGTAGGTCAGCGACACCGTGTTGTAGATGTCCACCGCGGGCGTAATGTGGCCCACCGGTTTGCCCTTGAGCACGCGCTTGAGCAAGTTCTCGATCGAGCAGCGGGCGCCCTTTTTGGTCTTGAACAGCCGATAAGCCTCGCGCCATGCCTTGACCGGTGCGTTCTCGCTGATAGTATCGCTGGTCAGATGACGCTCCGCATCGATATTGGCGCGGTCGAGCAACGCGGCAATCGCATCAACGTCCTCTTGAGGAATCTGAGCCGCGGGCTTCATGCCCTTTACGACCACAACACCGACAGCCGCCTGCGGAAATAGCTCCCAAAACGAATCCTCGGCAACGAAGCTCTTCATGTGCTCTCCCTTCATAGCATGCGCCCGAGCCCGGGTGCCTAAACAAAAAGCGCCCTTACGACGGCCACCTTCAAAGTCCTACGGTGCCGCCACAAGAGCGCTTACGCTGCCCCCATCCGGAGAAGGGAGCGATATGTCAGGCGTATTGTAACCCGAGTCATCCGTGCGAGTAAAACCACCACAAAGGCGCCTGCCCCCTTTATGGTGGTTTTGGGTCGGAAGCGACGCTAGTGGCGGAGTCCCAGCAGGCCGCGGCCGCGATGACGGGCGTCGGCGTGCACCTGAGCGTGCGGACCGGCAGCCTTGACGGACTCGGGCAGGTGCGAGTACTTCTTCTCGAAGTTCTCCTCGAACATCACCGCCAGATTGTGCGCGGCCTCGTCATAGCGCGCGGTGCTCTGCCAGTACTGGCGCGGCACCAGGATGCCGTCGGGCACACCGTGGCACGTCGTGGGAATGTCGACGTTAAAGATATCGTCGTGGACAAACTCGCTGTCCTCGATGGTGCCGTCAAGGGCGCGCGCGACCAGGGCGCGCGTGTAGGCAAGCTCGATGCGATGGCCAACGCCGTAGCCGCCGCCAATCCAGCCGGTGTTGACCAGGTACACACGCGTGCGGCCGTCGGCGATGCGCTCACCGAGCATCTTGGCATAGACCATGGGGTCGAGCGGCATAAACGGCTCGCCAAACAGCGAAGAGAACGTGGGCGTGGGCTCGGTGACGCCGACCTCGGTGCCGGGGATCTTGGCTGTAAAGCCCGTCACAAAGTGGTACATGGCGGCATCGGCCGTCAGGCGTGAGATGGGCGGCAACACGCCAAAGGCGTCGCAGGTCAGGAACAGCACGACGCTTGGAGTGGTGCCCATGCCCTTGGTCCATGCGTTGGGGATATGCTCGACGGGATATGCCACGCGCGTGTTGTGCGTGACCGAGACGTCATCGTAGTTGGGCTTGCGATTCTCATCGAGCACCACGTTTTCGCAGATCGCGCCAAAGCGGACAGCGTTGAAAATCTCGGGCTCGTGGAAGGCGTCCAGGCCCTCGCATTTGGCGTAGCAGCCACCCTCGATGTTGAAGATGCCCATGTCGGACCAACCGTGCTCGTCGTCGCCAATAAGCAGGCGCGTGGGATTGGCCGAAAGCGTGGTCTTGCCGGTGCCGGACAGGCCAAAGAACACGGCGGTCTCGTGCGTGACGGGATCCATGCTGGCCGAGCAGTGCATGGGCAGTACGTCGTCCTCGACGGGCAGCAGGTAATTCATGACGCTGAAGATGGACTTTTTGATCTCGCCGGAGTAGCCGGTGCCGGCGACCAGAATCACGCGTTCCTGGAAGTTGATGACCACGGCGGCGCTGGAGTTGAGGCCCTTAATGACGGGATCGCACTGGTAGCCGGGAGCGGCGAGCACGCAGAAGTCCGGCTCGCCGGTGCGTGCGATTTCACGAGCGAGCGGACGGGCAAGCATTTGCTTAATGAAGAGCGCCTGGCTGGCACGCTCGCAAGCGACGAGCAGGCGGCGCGTGTGGTTGCGGTCGGCGCCGGCCATGCCGCGGGTGACGAACACATCGCGCTCGTTGAGGTAGTTGACGATACCGGCCTTGATGACCTCGTAGCTCTCGGCAGAAAGCGGGCGGTTGACGGCGCCCCAGGCAATCTTGTCGTGAACATCGGGGGTGTCAACGATAAAGCGGTCATTGGGGGAACGACCAGTGCGCTCCCCCGTCTCGATCACCAGCGCGCCGTTGGATGCCATGCGGCCTTCTTCGCGGCGGATGGCGTGCTCGACGAGCTCCGCGGCGGGTAGATCGACCAGCAGACGGGGCTGATTCTCGGCGGGATCTTCGACCAACGTAATACCAAAGTTGGACAGAACTTCTGCAGGGGTAACACCAGGCATGGGGCCTCCTTTAAAAACGCGACACGTGGACGCAGCGCGCACTTTACTCACGTAAAGCCCGTTGTACCCGATATGCAAAAACGTTTTTGCGGCAAGGGCGGCAAGCCCGCCCAACGGTCAAAAATCGCACGCAAGCGGCCTAGTCATTGGGGACGTTTTTAAACGACTAGTCGTTGGGGACATTCTTGAACAGGCAACAACCAAGGACCGTCCCCGGATGCCGGCACTTAGGGACGTTCCCAAAGTGCCGGCACATAAAGAACGTCCCCAAGTGCCGACTACTGAATGGCACCGTCGAAATTATCGAACAACCTGTTCAAAAACACGAGCGTACACCGTCGCGTCTATACTAGAGCGCAGCAATAGAAAGGACTCCGCTTTGAGCATCACGCCCATCGATAGCATTCGCCGCGCCATCGCCCGCCGCAATGGCGTCGCCGACCCCACCGTATCGGACGGGGCGCACGGACAGGGCGGACGCATCGAGAACGGCCTGTTCCCCGCCTCGCACACCGCCGAGGAGCTCGCTCGAATCCAAGAGCTAAGCCAGCGTAACGCCGGCGGTCCCGACAGCAGCCAGGCCACGCGCCGTCGCCGCGAGCGCGATCGCGAGCCCGGCCCCATCCGCCGCATGGTCAATGCCTGGTGGAACCGCCTGCTCGGAGCCGTCTACGGCGGCGGCTTCTCCACACAAGAAGCCGAGTACGATGATCACGCCACCCGTCGCGACTACCTTTGGAATACTCTGGGCACCGCCGTATGGGGCATGGCATTTCCACTGCTCACCATTGTGTCGACGCAGCTCGTAGGCGCCGAGGAGGCCGGCAAGTTCTCCATCGCCTTTGTCACCGGCACGCTCATCATGATCGCGTGCAACTACGGCGTGCGCAATTTCCAGGTCTCGGACATCGACGAAATGACGTCCTTTGCCTCCTACCAGCTCAACCGCTGGATCTGCGGAGCGCTCGCGCTGGCATGCGGCCTGGTATACAGCAGCGCCCGCGGCTACGATGCGAAGATGGCCACGATCGGCCTGGGCGTCTACCTCTATAAGGTGATCGACGGCATCGCCGACGTGTACGAGGGCCGCCTGCAGCAGGCCGACAAGCTCTATTTGGCCGGCATGAGTCAAACGCTGCGCTCCGCCGGCGTCATCGCGGTCTTTAGCGTGGCCCTGCTCCTCACGCGCAGCATGCCCATCGCGGCCATGGCCATGGGTGTTACCGCGATTGCCTCGCTTGTGCTGGTCACCGCCCCGCTCGCCCTGCTCGAGACCGAAAAATCGCGTCGCGTGAGCCTGCGCGAAGTCGGCCACCTCTTTGCGCAGTGCGCCCCGCTCTTTGGCGCGCTCTTTTTGTTCAACCTTATCGAGAGCATGCCAAAATTCGTGATGGAAGGCACGCTGGCCTACAAGTATCAGCTGTACTTTAATGCACTGTTCTTTCCGGCGCAGGCTATTTTGTTGAGCATTGGATTTATCTATAAACCGCAGCTCCTGCGTCTGTCGAGCATTTGGGCGAATCCGCGCAAACGTCGCCGCTTTGACTTGATTATTGTTGCCGTTATGGCGCTGATCGTGGTTATCACCGGCATGTGCGCCGCATTTATGGCAGGCCCCGGAATCCCCATTATGAGCTTTATGTACGGCCTTAACTTTGAGCGCTACCGCACGCTGGCGCTGCTGATGGTCGTCGCCGGCGGCGTCACCTCGGCCATCGATTTTATCTACGCCATCATCACGGTGCTGCGCTATGCCGGCGACGTCACCAAGGTCTACCTGATCTGCTTTGCCGTGAGCGTGGTGCTGCCGGTGATTTTGATCAATCTGCTCGGCCTGATGGGCGCCGTCGTGAGTTACCTAGCCATCATGGCCCTACTGCTGGTGCTGCTGATAATCGAGTACCGCCGCATCCACCAACGCATAGAGAGGGACCGGAATCCGTACGGCGCCTAATTCGAATCAATTTGAAGAAAAGAAACGTCGATGTTTTGGCACCGACAGCGAGCAGCCTCGAAGTGCCCCAGGGTGGCGCGAAAGAGGAGCGACGCGTACTTCTGTACGCGAGCGACGGTTTGAGCGACAAGATGGGGTGCTTCGGGGCTGCGCAGCGTCAACGTGACCGCCGTTCGGTAGAACGGCGGAACAAGGTTATTCCCCGGGGCGAATATTCGCGTAGAACTCCACCCCATCATCGAGCCGCAGGATGCCCACGCGACCGAACTCGGAGCCGGTGGCGGCGGCGCAGTCGATGTCGATGCGATCGGGCACGCCGGCAGTGTCCTCGCCGCCCAAGCGCACGATCTGCCCGCGTCCCGATTCCTCATCGAGCCCCGCCAGACCACCGACCTCGCAATAGCGCCCAAGCGATACCGTGGGCGTGTGACCGCTCACCACGACCGGGCCCTTGCCCTCGGCAGAAAGCAGCCCGGTCGGCACATCCCAATAGCCGTGACGAATCCATAGCAGGTCATCGGACGACTGCACCGCGAGCATCTGCTGCAGCAGCTCGCGATCGGCACCCACCGCTCCGACTCCATCGGCACAATCGACGCCATGCTCAAGCAAAAACGCGCGCGCCGCCTTCATCTCGATTCCAGCATGTACCAGCAGATACGGGCGCTCCTCGGTCTCGGCCACCGCGTAGAGGGGCAGCGCGGCCATCCATCGCACGAGCTCCTCGTATGCCTCAAATTCCATGTCGTTGAGCTGCTCGCGCGTCGTCCAGCCACCGTTGATATCCCAGGTCTCGGCATCGAGCGGATCCTGGCCAATGATGGCATCGAGCATGATCTGCTCGTGATTGCCCTTGAGCACGCGGACGTTGGGCAGCGAGCGCACGAGCTTAATAACGCCGACCGGATCGGGCCCGCGATCGATCATGTCGCCCAGCACGTACAGCGTGTCGTCGGACGCCAGCGAGATCTTAGACAGGGCCTCGTCAAGCGCACGCACATGCCCGTGAGCATCAGATGTCACATAGATCGCCATGGTACGCCTCTCCTTGCATTGCGGCCGAAGCCCGGCGCCGCAACTAAAACTTCAAGTTGAACTTAAATGTTAACCATTGTACTCCGTTGCAATAAAGCTGGAAAGGGTTTCCGAGCAGAGGCAAAGACGGCAGCCGTCTATGGCGATATCGCGCACGCCCGCAATCCAACCCCATAAACCCACCATCTTTGGGTACAAATAACCGCAGACAACTGACCGTGCCACGCCAACCACCCAGGAGCGGACACCATCCATGAACCAGATCCTTCTCTTTATCGGCCTCGTCATCATTTTGTGCCTGACCATCAAACCCGTCGGCAAAAAGCTCCCCTTCCCCACCCTGCTCATTTTTATCGCGCTGGGCATGCTGTTGGGCGTCAACGGCCCGGCGCACATCGACTTTAACGACTACGCACTCACCGAAACCGTCTGCAGCACGGCGCTGCTGTTCATCATGTTCTACGGCGGCTTTAACACCAATATCGACCGCGCCAAGCCCGTCGCTGCGCCGGCGGTGCTGCTGAGCACGCTCGGCGTCGTCATCACTGCCGGCATCACCGGCGTGTTCGCCCACTTCGCGCTGGGGTTCGACTGGATCGGCGGCCTGCTGCTGGGATCGGTTGTAGCATCCACCGACGCGGCGAGCGTCTTTAGCGTTCTGCGCGAGCACAACCTGTCGCTGAGGGGCGGGACTGACTCGCTGCTCGAGGTCGAATCGGGCTCCAACGACCCCGTCGCCTACATGCTCACCGCCGTGCTCGCCACACTCGCGGCCGGCGGCGACATTAACATCCCCGTGCTGCTGGCCAAGCAAATCATTCTGGGCGTGGGTTTGGGTCTTGCCATCGGCTGGACATCCAGCCGCCTGATTGAGCGCGCGCACGCAACGGCCGAGGGCGCGCAGACCATCTTTTTGTTCGCCGTGGCGATCGTCGCCTACGCGCTGCCGAGCTATCTGGGCGGCAACGGCTTTTTGGCCGTATACCTGGCAGGCATTGTGCTGGGTGCGAGCGACATCACCGGCAAGGTCGAGATGGCGCACTTCTTTGACACCCTTACCGAGATGGCCGAGATGACGATCTTCTTCTTGCTCGGCCTGCTCGTGACGCCCGCGCGCCTGCCGCAAATGCTGCTACCTGGCCTGGCGCTCATGGCGTTTATGCTCTTCGTGAGCCGTCCCATCGCCGTAGGCATGCTCCTGGCGCCTTTTAAGACCAACCCCCGCCAGGTTGCGCTCGTAAGCTGGGCGGGTCTGCGCGGCGCAGCTTCGGTCGTATTTAGCCTCTTTGCCGTGGTGGCCGGTGTTCCCGGTGGACATGACCTGTTTGACCTAGTCTTCGTGATTGCCGTGTCAAGCATTGTGGTGCAGGGCTCGCTGCTGCCGGCGGTGGCGAATAAGCTCGACATGATCGACGCGACCGGCGACGTGCGCCGCACCTTTAACGACTATCGCGACGAAGACGGCATGTCGTTCGTCAAGCTCAAGGTAGGCGCTGGCCATCCGTTTGCCGGGCGCTCGCTCGCCGATATTGGCAGCGCGACGGACATGCTCGTGGTCCTGGTGCTTCGTGACGGCGCGCACCCCGTGCTGCCCAACGGCGACACCGTGATCCAGGAAGGCGATCTGCTGGTGATGGCAGCCCCAACGTTCGAAGAGCGTGCCGAGGTTACGCTGCGCGAGGTCACCGTGACGCCCCACGGTCGCCTGGCCGGTCAGCGCCTGCGCGACGTGCCGCAGGGCA
Organism: uncultured Collinsella sp.; assembly: GCA_958415525.1. GTDB lineage: Bacteria > Actinomycetota > Coriobacteriia > Coriobacteriales > Coriobacteriaceae > Collinsella. The sequence goes on from CATYZE010000044.1 coordinate 11,393, forward strand.
AGCACCCGTTTATCGTGGTGATGCTCAAGCGCGAAGGCCAAACGATCATCCCAGACGGCAACACCCTCATATACGCCGGCGACGAAGCCGTCATTGCCACACTAGCATCGTAGCCATCCCCACCCATAAGTTGCGGTGAAATAGGGATTGAATAGGCTTCTGAACAGCCATTTCAGTCCCTATTTCACCGCAAGTTATTGAGGGGGTGGGGTTGAAAAACATTTGAGTTGACACCGAAATGAAAAAGCCGGGGAAAACGTCCCCGGCACTTGGAAGCCCTCTCTTTTGAG
>CATYZE010000045.1 GCA_958415525.1 uncultured Collinsella sp.
GGAAGTGTCGACTTTATGCTGCCGTTTTTGTCGATTTAGATGTTACGGAATACATCGGCGCACAGCTGCGCCGCGCGGGCCTCGTAGAAGACGTGCGGGCGGAGCTTGCAGCCCATCGCGCGGTACCGCCCGCACCCGTTGCAGCAGCGCGGCCAGGCCGCCAGGCGCGGGCAGGCCGCCGACAGGTCGGCGGAGGCGTCGACGCGCTCGCCGCGCCTTGGCTTCGGCGCCGTCACGAACCTGTGCGACGCCACCTCGGCGCTCACCGTCGAGGGCGACCTGCCCAGCTCCCTCGCGATCTCCCTGCACGAGGCCCTGCGCTCCAGCATCCTCTGGACCGTGTCCCGCTCGTGCCTCGTGAGCCTGCCGTAGGCCCTCGGCTCCGCCTTCCCGGCCGCCTTCTTTTTCTTCCCGGACATGCCGTCCTCCGATCTCCCGGGGCCGGCCGATCCGGCCCTCAGGGTATCGGGTTCCCACATTCATCCGCACATGTGCGGATGAATGTGGGAGGTGTTCGGATGAAGTTGATAATCAAGGCAGGGAAAATCCGTTCATTTGCCCCGGTGCTGTAAAACATCTTTAAGTAGTCCTCCATCTCTCCACAGAGGAATTTGGGCATCTTAATGACACGGTTGCTCTTTTTCGTCTTAGGAGTGGTAATCACGTCCTTGCCCTTGAGCCGCTGATAGGATTTGCTGATGGACAAGCCCGAGCTGCTCGAGTCCATCGCCGCAGCGCTCGGCGTGTCCGTCAACGCCCTCAAGGATTACGGCGTCGAGACCGCAGGCGACCTCATGTCGCTGCTCGTGCGGCTCGAAGACTCCTTCGGCATAGTTCCCTCAGCCGACGGTTCGGGCCTCTCCCTGAACCCCAAGGCGCCGCACGCGCCCAAAGCCGCGATGGCGATCGAGTTGTGGGCAGAGAAGCGCGCACGGCTCGAGAACGGCGAGATCGACGCCGACGAGTACGAGGACTGGAAAGCCTTGCTGTAACGGCTCCCCGCATTTCGCAATCAACGCAACCGAATCAGGACGCCAGGCTAGGCGGTGAGCTCCGCTCGCTCCTGCGTAAGCTGAGTTTTTACTCCCCATTGCATGCAAAGGCATTTCAAGCGTAAATGGGGAGTAAATGACGCGGTGGCTTACATGGCGGCACACGGCAGTACACTGCGGCATTTCCCCTGATTACTCCCGTTTTCATTGAGGCGGCGAGATTCTTTACTCCCCATTAACCACCTGGGGAAACGCCGTACGGAGACCGTAAAAACGCCCGTTGAGTTCGATTTGAGTTTCACGGGCCCCGAAACGGCCTCGTTTCGTTCTCGGGGACAAAAATCGCGCGTCTACTCATTCGGGATAAATCTTTACTCCCGTTCCTCCGAATACCGCCCCGTGCCTTGTCGTCTTGAAATACGGGGAGTAAATCGCGAAATCGCAGGTGAAAGGGAGTAAAACGGCAAAGAAAAAGCCTCCGTCCCAACGCGGGAACGGAGGCCAGATTACCGTATTTACTCACCGCCGTCGCTGGCGGCTTTGCCATGACTCTCGTACGAAACGAAACTCAGCAGCACAGTGCGGCACTCAAAAATACAGGTCAGAACCCTGTCAGCCTACTCCCATTCGATCGTCGCGGGCGGCTTGGACGTGATGTCGTAACACACGCGGTTGGCGCCGGGGACCTCGGCCACGATGCGGCCGGAGATGCGGGCCAGGACGTCGTAGGGCAGCTTGGCCCAGTCGGCGGTCATGGCGTCGCTGGACTCGACGGCGCGCAGGATGATCGGGCGCTGATAGGTACGCTCGTCGCCCATAACGCCGACGGACTTGATGTCGGGCAGGACGGCGAAATACTGCCAGCAGCTGTGCTCGGAGTTGCGCTCGCCAGTCTGCTCAAACAGACGCTGGTTGTAGGCATCGAGCTCCTCGCGCACGATGGCGTCGGCGTTCTTGAGGATCTCGAGCTTCTCCTTGTCGACCGCGCCGATGATGCGGATGGCAAGGCCCGGGCCCGGGAAAGGCTGGCGGAACACGATGTGACCCGGCAGGCCGAGCGCCAGACCAAGCGCGCGGACCTCGTCCTTAAAGAAGTGATCGAGCGGCTCGATGAGGTCGAAGTGCACGCCCTCGGGGAACGGGATCAGGTTGTGGTGGCTCTTGATGGTAGCCGTCTTGCCGCCCGTCTTACGAGCGCCAGACTCGATGATGTCGGGGTAAATGGTGCCCTGAGCCAGGTACTTGACCGGCTTGCCGTCGGTCTCGAGCTGCTGCGCCACGGCGAAGAACTCTTTCCAGAACTGCGTACCGATGATGCGGCGCTTCTGCTCGGGCTCGGTCACGCCGGCCAGAAGCTCGGCATAGCGGTCCTCGGCGTGGACGTGGATAAAGTCGACGTCAAACTGCTTGGTGAAGACCTCCTCCACCTGCTCGGGCTCGCCCTTGCGCAGCAGACCGTGGTTGATGAACACGCAGGTCATCTGCTTGCCCACGGCGCGAGCGCCCAGCGCAGCCACGACGGAGGAGTCGACGCCACCGGACAGGGCCAGAATCACGCGGTCGTCGCCGACCTTCTCGCGGAACTCGGCCGTCATGGTCTCGACCAGGTTGTCCATGCTCCAGTTGGGCTCCAGGCCGCAAATCTCAAACAGGAAGTTGCTCAGCAGCTGCTGACCGTACTCGGAGTGCTTGACCTCGGGGTGGAACTGCGTGGTGAAGATCTTGCGCTCGACGCACTCCATGGCGGCAACCGGGCACACGTCGGTGCTGGCGGTAACGGTAAAGCCCTCGGGCACCTCGGACACGGCGTCGCGGTGGCTCATCCACACGGTCTGCTCCATAGGCGTGGAGTTAAAGAGCTTGGCGCCGGCCGTACGCGTGATGGTGGCGCGGCCGTACTCGCCCACCTCGGAGTGGCCAACCTTGCCGCCGAGCGTCACGGCCGTGATCTGATGGCCGTAGCAAAAGCCCAGGACGGGAAGGCCCAGGTTAAAGATGGCGGGGTCGATGGACGGAGCGTCCTCGGCATACACAGAAGCCGGGCCGCCGGAAAGGATGAGCGCAGAGGCGTTCATCTCGCGAATCTCATCGGCCGAGATGTCGCAGGGGACAATCTCGGAATACACGTTGAGGTCGCGGACGCGACGGGCAATGAGCTGACCGTACTGCGCACCAAAGTCGAGTACGAGGACCTTTGCGGAAGCCTTTTGATCCATGGTTTCCCCCTCTTGTTGGCGGGGAGCCGGTGCCCACCCGCGCGAATAAACGAAAACAGCTTTCATAGTGTACACGTTATATGGGGTTTCTCGTCCCTCGCAGCCATCAGCGCACGGCAAACGCACGACCTGGGCCCTATTTGACGGCGATTGAAGTGTTACCAAACGTTACAGATGATGTATTACGTTTGAACATTGGACGCCCTGTGCCACAATACTGCCGAACGACTCCGCCTCTGCGGCGGCAAATACGATAGGAATACCAGCATGAAGCGCATCCTTCTCATCGCCACGGGCGGCACCATCGCATCGACCGAGGACGGCAACGGCCTCTCCCCCGCCCTGACCGGTGAGGAACTCGCCCAGAGCGTCCCCGAGATCTCGGGCCTCTGCGAGCTCGACGTGGTGCAGCCCATGAACATCGACAGCACCAATATGCGCCCCAGTGACTGGATGCGTATCCGCGACGTCATCGTCGAGGGTTATGCCGACCACGACGGTTTCGTGATTCTGCACGGCACCGACACCATGAGCTACACCGCGGCAGCGCTTTCCTACCTGATTCAGGACAGCCCCAAGCCCATCGTGCTCACCGGCTCGCAAAAGCCCATGGGCAACCCCTTTACCGATGCTAAGCTCAACCTGTATCAGAGCCTGCTCTATGCGCTCGATGAGCATTCGCACGACGTCTCGATTGTGTTTGGCGGCGTCGCCATTGCCGGCACGCGTGCCCGCAAGCAGCGTACCATGAGCTTTAACGCGTTCATTAGCGTCAACTATCCGCCCATTGCCTACATCCGCAACGACCGCATTGTGCGCAACGGACTTCACGGCACGCATCAGGGCGAAAACCCGGTGCGTTTCTACGACAGCATCGACCCGCGCGTGTTTGTCCTTAAGCTAACGCCCGGCGTGAACCCGGGCATCCTCGACGCCCTTGCCGACAGCTACGATGCTGTAATCCTTGAGACCTTTGGCATTGGCGGTATTCCCGAGTTTGGCGAGTCGGGCGAGTCGTTCCAAGAGGCAATTTTCCGCTGGGTCGATTCGGGCCGCACCGTCGTTATGACCACGCAGGTCCCAGAAGAGGGCCTTGACCTGGGTGTTTATGAGGTTGGCCGTGCTTACGCCGATCATCCGGGCATTCTGCGCGGCGACGACATGACCACCGAGACGCTCGTGGCCAAGACCATGTGGGCACTCGGCCAGTCACGCGATGCCGCCGAGATCCAGCGCCTGTTCTACAGCCAAGTCAACCACGACCGAATCCCGATGGCGTAATCCCTAAGGCAGTTCCACTTATCGCAGCCTCAAACGACAGGTGGTCCCCCTCGGGCCGTGCAAAAAACGGAGTATTCTGCAATTTCTCCGCCAGAGGCATAGAATCGGCCAATTGTTAGACGAACTTTTAGGACGAAGGGGCCGTCTGGTAAATATTTATTCCTCATTTTTATTTAACGTGTGGATTAACTACTACCAAAAAGGCAAAACCAGCCGCTCAAGCTACCGTCTACAGCCGAACTGGTGCTGAATACTCGCGATTTTGCACATCGCAACCAGGGGGACCCGCCCAAAGAGCATCAAATAGCAGCGGGGGAACGCCCTATTCGATACCCTCGAGAAGCTCTGACACCGTCATGCCGAGTGCAGGCGCGATCTTAAATAGAACCTTGAGCGTGAAATTTGCCGTCCCATCTTCGATTCGGTCGAGGTAGGGTCGGCTGATTCCTGTCGCCACACAAAAATCAACCTTGGAGATACCAAGGTCTCTGCGTGTCTCTTCGACCCGCCTGCCAAGAATCTGTTTCGCACGTTCGTCCATGCAGACGAGTTTGAAATGGGGCCGAACATAAACGTAAACTATAGTTTACGTTTTGCCGAATACACAGGAGTTTTCTATGTCGGGTTCTTCGGTCCGCATGTACCGAGCCACGCTTCGCACAAACAGCGCACCGCCCAAGCTCGTCGTCGTTGAAGCCGAATGCCTTTCGCCCGATGAGCGCACAGCATTTGCATTGCTATCAAGTCGCGTCGCCGCCGTTCTGGTCCCTTGCCCGGCGCAAGGTGAACTTGCCATCCAATGCCAAACGCATAGCTGCTCGCTCAATCAGGCTGCCGTAATCGCAACCAGCCAACGCGGCCTGCCCCTTCTTTTAGAAGCCGGTACCGCGCTCACCCTTCGCGGCACCGGATACGAAAACGAGGCCGCCGCCGACATGGTCTTTAAACCACGATCGAGCGGCGGCCTCGCAGCAGCCATTGAATATGCGTGCAGGCTCGTTGCCTAAAAGGACAAGCTAGAAACCAAGGCCAAAGCCCGTTCCGGTAATCGCCGAATACATAAAGTAAACGTTAACCACGTTGAGGAACACACCCGTGATGCAACCGTTGCGCAGGTAGCGTTCGCACACGATGCGCGCCATGGCGGCAGAGTCATCATTGTTTTTAGCCTGGCGTCCTGCCGTAAAGTACGTCGCCACGCTCAGCAGCAGGTTGAGCACCGGCAGTGCCAGCAACTCGTAGCTCTTGCCCCAGCGCGTCGCCTCGCCGGCGGCATTAAACTTTGTTGCCACCTCGGAACCAATGTTGGGGATAACACACGCTGCGACCACCAGCGGAATCACCGCAAGCACGAGTAGCGCAATACCCATGTAACCGGCTTTTTTGCCATATTTAAACATGTGCGTCGTCCTTACACGTTAAAGCGGAAGTGCACGACGTCGCCATCGGCCATGACATAGTCCTTGCCCTCAATACGCAGCTTGCCGGCGGCCTTGGCGCCCTGCTCACCGCCGAGCTCGATGTAGTCGTCATAGCCAATGACCTCGGCCTTAATAAAGCCGCGCTCAAAGTCGGTGTGGATAACGCCGGCGGCCTGCGGGGCGGTCGCGCCCTGACGAACCGTCCAGGCCTTGACCTCCATCTCGCCAGCCGTAAAGAACGACTGCAGACCGAGCAGCTTGTAGGCTGCCTGCGCGAGCACGTCCAGACCGGGCTGCTCCAGGCCCAGGCTCTCCAGGTAGTCGGCGGCGTCCTCGGGATCGAGCTCGGAAAGCTCGGCCTCGATCTTGGCGCAGATGGGCAGTGGCTTGACACCATCGATGGGCGCCAGGTCGTCGTTGAGCATGTCCTCGTCCACGTTGGCCACATACAGGATGGGCTTCATGGTGAGCAGGAACAGGCCCTTGGCAGCGGCGCGCTCCTCGTCGGTCATCTCCATAGACGCAGCGCGCTTGCCCTCGTTGAGCCAGGCGAGCAGGCGCTTGGCGACCTCGAACTTGGGCATGAGCTCCTTGTCGCGCTTGGCCTCCTTCTCGAGCTTGGGCAGCTGCTTCTCAAGCGTGCCCATGTCGGCCAGGATGAGCTCGGTCATGATGGTGTCGGCATCGCCGGCGGGATCGACGAACTCGCCGGTGCGGCCCACCTCACGCATGACGTTGGGGTCCTTAAAGTAGCGCACGACTTCGCAGATGGCATCGGTCTCGCGAATGTTGGCCAAGAACTGGTTGCCCAGACCCTCGCCCTCGTTAGCGCCCTTCACCAGACCTGCGATGTCGACGAACTCGACCGTCGCCGGCACAATGCGACCCGGGTTAACGATGTCGGCGAGCTTTTGCAGGCGGCTATCGGGCACGTCGACGATACCCACGTTGGGGTCGATCGTGGCAAACGGGTAGTTGGCGGCAAGGCCGGTCTTTTTGGTAAGCGCGGTGAACAGCGTCGACTTGCCTACGTTGGGCAGGCCCACGATACCGATGGAAAGGGACACGACAGCTCCTTTTGGTACAAGCATTTCAAACTGCATAAGTATAGCGCCGCCGCAGCATCTGGGCTAACCCGGACGCCACGGCGGCACGAATGAAGCAGAGATAGGGGTCGCTGACTAGTCCGCGAGCTTCTCCACCTGATCGAGCATCTTGTCGAGCTTAGCCTTTGCCTCGGCCTTGACCTTCTGGGCTTCTTCGTGGGCCTTAGCCTTCTGGGCGGCCTTTTCCTCGGCTTCGGGATCGACGACGACCAGATTGGACGCGTCGTGCTCAACCAACTTGAGCGCATGCTCAGGGCACACCTTGACACAGGCACCGCAGCCTAAACAATACGTGGACTCCAGCGCAAAGCGGCCGCTTCCCACCAAATCGCAGGCAAACGTGGGGCACACGTTGACGCACTCGCCGCACGACGTGCACTTGTCAAAATCGCATTCCGGCGTGCTCACCTGCATGTTCTGGGCAAGCTCGGGATGGTTTTGCAGCGTCGAGAGTACCAGCTGTCGCCCGTGCGTAAGCGTACGGCGACGTTTGGCCGTCGTGGTGCCGCACATGGTGTTGAGCGTACGCTCAAGCTGCGTGATCTGGTGACGGTGGGCCTTCAACTTCTGCGTCACCGAGGCCAGTGCCGCCGTCGCCGGGTTGAGCTTGGTCACGGTAAGGCCCGTGGTGCGGGCAATCTTATCCATGTACTCCTTGCGCTCGTACTCGCGGCGCTTATGACATTTGAGGCTCTTGGGGTCGACCTCCAGGCCCATGCCCGTGCCGGCCCACTCCTCGGCAGTGGCGATTGCCTCGCCCAGAATATCCTCGCCACCGGTGTTGCGGCACTTATCGCACACGCCCAACGGCAGGTACACGCTCACGTTGGGATAGTCCGCCAGTACCGAGAACCAGGTCTCGGCCGTAATATCGCCCACGCAGGCAACGACGACCTCGTTCTCGCGCGGCATACGCTTAAGGGCGCGCGTGCAGGTGACATAGGCGGTCTCGTGGCTCGTAGCTGCCGAGACAATGTCGTCATACAGGTTTTTGGGCGCCAATCGCGGCGAGATGATCGCCTCGGTCGGACAGGCAGCGGCGCACAGGCCGCACTTGCGACAGGTATCGAGGATCTCGATGGCGTCTTCCTCGACCTCGATGGCGTCCACCGGGCACACGTCCATGCACGCGGTGCAGCCGCTCTTCTCGTTTTTGCAGGTCAGGCACGGAATGGTGTTGCCGCGCGGACGCTCCTTATAGTCGGCAGGATTCCACTGCGGCGCTGACGGATCGAGTGCATCGGTCACGCCGCCAAGCGGGTTTTTAAGAAAGTCGAAACCCTTGCTGATCTCGATAATGTCATCAAACAGATCGTGTTCCTGCGCCATGCGCGGCCCCTCCCTGAGCAGTGCAAACAAGCAAGAGATAATGATACGCCATCGGCCCACGCCTCGGGCAAATTACACGCGGAGCATCTTTGCGGCAAATAGCCTATGGCCTATCGCCGCCCCGATTGCACAAGGTCGATCAAGCGCCAAGCTATGCCTCGCACATGAGCTGCACGAGCTTTTGTTTGGTCACCTTGGCCTGCTCGTTGGCTATGTTACGCTCGTTTCTAAAGGCCGCATTTGCAACACCCCGCAGGTCGGCATCGGAAATCTCGCCAAGGCCCAGCTCCTCGAGCGTCGTCGGCAGACCAACGCGCTGGCAAAACTCGAGCACCTGATCAAGCTCGGGCGCACGCTCCAGGCGCAGCTGCACCACCAGACCAAATGCCACGGCCTCACCATGCATGGCCTTGCACTCGGGCAGAATCGTCAGACCGTTGGCGATGGCATGTGCCAACGCCAGGCCGCCACTCTCAAAGCCAACACCCGAAAGCAGAATATTGCACTCGATCAGGCGCTCAACCGCCGGCGATATACGGCCCTTTTTGAGATCGCGCTTGGCAGCGACGCCGCACTCCATGAGCGTGTCATAGCAGGCACGAGCCGTAACCAAGGCCAAGTGCCCCGGCGCGCCACCGTGCTCGTTCGCACCTCTCGCCGCGGCACACGAACGCGCCTCGAAGTACGTTGCCAGCGCGTCGCCCATACCGGCGACCGTCATACGCAGCGGGGCCGCAGCAACCACGTTGGTATCGACCACGACCAGGTCTGGATTCTTCTCGAGCATCAGGTAGCGGTCGAACGACCCGTCCTCGTGATACAACACCGAAATCGCGCTGCACGGACCATCCATTGAGGCCGCCGTGGGGCATACACACAACGGCAGCTCAGCATAAAACGCAACGGCCTTTGCGATATCGAGCATCTTGCCGCCGCCAATGCCCACCACCATGTCGCAATACTCGGCCCGGGCTTCCTTGGCCATTTCGACAACGGCATCTTCCGTACACGGACCGTTGTAAATCTTAAAGAACGGCTCGCTTAGATCTTCATCCAGAAATCCATCGACGATCTGCCTGCACAGCCGATCCTCGGTGCCCTGGTCAAACAAGACATAGGCAGCGCAGCCCAACCATGACAAATACCTGCCCTGACGCGAAAGTTCGCCCGGCCCCTGAACATATCGGCCGGGACCGCCATAAACCATGGGAAGCGCCATACGAGAATCCGCCCTTTCATCAACAACAATTGGTGCAAAGTAACCTGACCCCTTTGCACCATAGCAAAAAGGGGCAAAGCCATCTGCCGGCTTTGCCCCTTCCTTAGCTTGATTTACTCATCCATGAGATAGTAGTGGCCCAGTGCGTCGGCACCCAGGATGGCGTTTGCGACCATCTCGGGCGTCACCTCAAACGGCATGTTGCACATGGTGTCCTCGGGCGCGCAAGCGGCCTCGGCAACGACCATGGCCTGCTCGCGCGTAAGCTCGGCAACGCCAAGTTCCTTCATCGTAACCGGCAGGCCCAGCTCAATGCAGAAGCCCAAGACTTCCTCGAGTTTCTCAGTCGGAGCATCCTCGAGTACCAGCTGGACGATGGTGCCAAAGGCGACCTTCTCGCCGTGATACATGCCATGGCACTCGGGCAGCATCGTCAGGCCATTGTGGATGGCATGAGCAGCAGCAAGGCCCGAGCTCTCAAAGCCAATGCCCGAAAGCAGCGTATTGGCCTCGATGATATGCTCGACGGCAGGCGTGAGCGCACCCTTCTCCAGCGCGACCTTGGCCTTGACGCCATCGGCCATAAGCGTCTCGTAGCAGAGCTTGGCGAGCGCCAGGCCGGCCATTCCGCCCTTGCCGCCGGCGCAAGTGCCACCGTCGGCATCATGCGTCGCCTGGGCCTCAAAGTAGGTTGCGAGCGCATCGCCCATACCGGAAACCGTCAGGCGCACCGGGCTCGCCGCGATAACCGTCGTATCCATCAGGACAATGTTGGGGTTTGCCTTAAGGAACAGGTACTTATCGAACTGGCCATCGTCGGTGTAGAGCACCGAAAGCGCCGAACACGGGGCATCGGTCGAGGCGATGGTGGGGCAAATGATAACCGGGGACTCCAGGTAATAGGCGACGGCCTTCGCGGTGTCGAGGATCTTGCCGCCACCGACGCCGACGATGATGTCGCAACCGTTGTCGCGAGCGAGCGCAACCAGGCGATCGACCTCGCCCTTGGAGCACTCGCCGTTAAAGTCCTCAAACAGCAGCTCGGCCTTAGCCTCGGCAAAACCGCCCTCGATCTTGGCACCGACGCGCTTCTTGCCCGAAGGCGTCACGATGACGAGGGCCTTAGCGCCGAGCGGCTCGACATAGGAGCCGAGCTTGGCGAGCTCGTCCGGACCCTGGATGTACTTGCTGGGGCTATTGAAAATTGCAGCCATAACTATCCCATTCTCTAAAATCAAAACCACCCTTAAAAAGGGTGGTTTGCTCTTAGGGTATAACCCACGGG
>CATYZE010000046.1 GCA_958415525.1 uncultured Collinsella sp.
GATTTGCAGCGACGGACCTCAGGGCGCTCTTACACCACGTCTGCGCGCGCGACCCACGATTCGGCGGTCTGGAGCCCGTTTTGCCATAAATCTGCAATGGCCAGGAGAGCCTTTGGACAAAAAATGCCAAATATGAGTACTGTCACCAGTTGAATCTCATATGAAACCGACTACCTAGGATTAGTTAGACCACACATGTTCAGTTATGTTAATGGGAAAACAGCTAGTAAAGGCTTCAAATCGCTGATTCAGAGCTAGATTTATCCAGTGAAACCCAAAAATCGCTGCTACAAAATTGGTAACAGTACTCATTTTTGCCATTTTTTGGCCACGGCCTTTGTGACGGACGTGCTGGCGGGTTCGAATCCCTCTGCGATGGGCCCAAAAACGAAAGGCCCCCATAGCTGGGAGCCTATCAAATCAGTGGTGGGCGATGAGGGATGTCCGCGTGCGATTGGCGCCGCCCGCGCCCCGCTCCTCGCGTGCTGCGCTGGAAAACGCTTCGCGTTTCCTCAGCTCCGCACCCTTGCGGGTTCGAATCCCATGAAATGGGCCCAAACAAAAACGGTCCCCTTTCGAGGACCGTTTCCAAATCAGTGGTGGGCGATGAGGGATTCGAACCCCCAGCCTTGTGCGTGTAAAGCACCTGCGCTAACCGTTGCGCCAATCGCCCGTGCGGAGAGAGTATAGCAAAACAATCGCCTCATTCATCTCATATCCATTAAAGGTAACCGGCGCGTGTCACAGCGGAGCTGATTCAGTTGAGATTGCCTGAACATTCCGCCCCTCTTTACGCCCTCGGGTATACTCAAAAGCTACTGATTCGATTTGATGCCCAGCAACAGCAGAGGGGATAGTATATGTGCGGTTTTGTCGGTTTTGTCGGTGGGACGGATAACCAATCCGAGGTGCTCACCAAGATGATGGACCGCATCGTCCATCGCGGTCCCGACATGGGCGGTCAGTTTATCGACGGCCGCGTTGCCCTGGGCTTCCGCCGCCTGTCGATCCTCGACCTGACCGAGGCTGGCGCCCAACCCATGGCCAACGAGGACGGTAGCGTCGTCATTGTCTTCAACGGCGAGATCTACAACTTCCAAGAACTCCGTTCCGAGCTCGAGGCCAAGGGCTACAAGTTCCACTGCGGCGCCGACACCGAGAGCCTCCTGCACGGCTACGAGGAGTGGGGCGAGGCGGTACTCGATCGCTTGCGCGGTATGTACGCCTTCGTCATCTGGGACAAAAAGAAGAATAAGCTTTTTGGCGCCCGCGATATCTTTGGCATCAAGCCACTCTACTACTATCCCATGGCCGATGCGGGCGACGGCGCTCCGGGCGTGCTCTTTGGTTCCGAGATCAAGAGCTTCCTGGACTACCCGCACTTCCACAAAGCGGTCAACAAAAAGGCCCTGCGTCCGTACATGACGCTGCAGTATTCGGCAACCGAGGAGACCTTCTTTGAGGGTGTCTACAAGCTGCCGCCGGCGCATTACTTTACCGTAGACATCCCGACCGGCAAGATGAACATCGAGCGCTACTGGGATTGCGATTACTCTGCCGTCGAGAAGCCGTTCGAGGAGTACGTCGACGAGCTGGACGAGGTCGTGCACGAGAGCGTCGAGGCCCATCGCATCGCCGACGTCAAGGTCGCGTCGTTCCTCTCCGGCGGCGTCGACTCCAGCTACATCGCCGCTTGCCTCATGCCCGACAAGACCTTCTCGGTGGGCTTCGATTACAAGAATTTCAACGAGACCAACTACGCCAAGGAGCTTTCCGATAAGCTCGGCGTCGAGAACGTTCGCAAGATGATTACAGCCGACGAGTTCTTCGGTGCGCTCGAGGACATCCAGTATCACATGGACGAGCCGCAGTCCAACCTGTCTTCCGTGCCGCTGTGGTTCTTGGCCGAGATGGCCCGCAAGGACGTCACCGTCGTGCTTTCGGGCGAAGGCGCCGACGAGCTCTTTGGCGGCTACGCCTACTACGAGGACACGGTCCCGGTCCGCAAGTACAAAAAGATGGTGCCGCTGCCCATCCGTCGCGCGCTCGGTAACCTGGCGTTGCATATGCCGTACTTCAAGGGACATAACTTCCTGGTCAAGGGTGCCGAGATCCCTGAGAAGTCGTTCCTGGGACAGGCTCTGGTATGGCCGGAGCGCGAGGTCGACGGCGTGCTCAAGCCCGAGTACAACACCGGCGATGGCGCCTTCGAGCTTGCCGCTCCCATCTATGCGCGCGTGAAGGGTCAGCCCGAGCTGGTCAAGAAACAGTACCTGGACATGAACATGTGGCTCCCGGGCGACATTCTGCTCAAGGCCGACAAGATGTGCATGGCGCACTCGCTGGAGCTGCGCGTGCCCTTCCTGGACCGCAAAGTCATGGAGTTCGCCGAGCACATTCCCGACCGCTACCGCATCAACGAGAACGGCAACAAACAGGTACTCCGCCACGCTGCCAACAAGTCGCTGCCCGATGAGTGGGCCACCCGTCCCAAGGTGGGCTTCCCGGTGCCGATTGTCTACTGGCTGCGCGAGCAAAAGTGGTACGACTATGTCAAGGAGTACTTCACCGCGCCGTGGGCAAGCGAGTTCTTCGATACCGACGAGCTCATGCACCTGCTCGATCTGCACTTTGCGGGCAAGGGCGATTTCCAGCGCAAGATCTATACGCCGCTCGTGTTCCTGGTGTGGTACAAGCGCTTCTTTATCGACGAGGACCAGCCCGCTGTTCAGGCTGCCTAGCCTCGGCTTACGAACGCCTGCGCGTAACGGCTCCTCCGGGAGCCGTTTTTGCGTGGGTGCGTTTCAGTTACTATAAAAACCGTCCCTGCCAAATGGCTGAGAAAGGTGAAAGATGCACCATTCGGATTCCGCGACCGTGACCACGGTCGATACGCTTGCCAAGCTTCTCGATGTGTGCGGTGAGCTGCGCGCATCAGAGCAGGTTGACGAGCGTGCCGTGATCGGCTGCTCGTTTGATTCGCGCGCGGTCTCGGCAGGTGACGTGTTCTTTTGCAAAGGCGCTGCCTTTAAGCCTGCGTTTTTGAGCATGGCGCTCGATGCGGGCGCCGTCGCATTTGTGTGCGAAGAGTCGCTGGTCGAGTCTCTGGAGCCGCTGGCGCAGGAGAGCGGTGCTGCGATGCTGGTTGTTGATAGCGTTCGCACGGCCATGGCCCTGTTGCCGCCGGAGGTCTACGACCGTCCCGACCACGACGTCAAGATCGTGGGCATCACCGGTACCAAGGGAAAGACCACGGCCGCTTTTATGCTCCAGTCGATTATCAAAGCGGCGGGCGAGTCCTGCGGCATGATCGGCTCGGTGAGTACCGACGATGGTATCGAGTGCTACGAGAGCACCAATACCACGCCAGAGGCCCCCGAGGTTTGGCGCCATATCGCCAACTGCCGTGAGGCCGGTCGCCAGTCCATGGTCATGGAGGTCTCGAGCCAGGCGCTCAAGTACCAACGCGTCGAGAATCTGCCGTTTGACGTGGCGTGCTTCCTCAACATCGGCCGTGACCACATCTCGCCGATCGAACACCCCACGTTTGAGGATTATTTTGAGAGCAAACTCAGGATCTTTGACCAAGCAAAGACCGCCGTGGTGAATCTGGGCACCGAAGAGGTTGACCGTGTGCTGGAGGCAGCGTCGACGGCCGAGCGCTTGGTGACCGTTGGCGTCGAGCATCCCGAGGCAAGCCTGTGGGCAAGCGATGTCCGCGTGGTCGGCTTTAACATCGAGTTTAACCTGCATGGCCTGTGTGCCGACGAGTCCGAGGCGGGGGAGAAGATCCTGCTGGGTATCGCGGGAGACTTTAACGTGGAGAACGCGCTGGTCGCTATCGCCGCTGCGCACGAGATCGGCATCGGTATCGAGGCTATCAAGAAGGGCCTCTCCAAGCTTCGTGTGCCGGGCCGCATGGAGGTCGTGGAGTCGAAGGACGGCCGCGTGATCTGCGTCGTTGACTATGCGCACAACCAGCTTTCGTTCCGTTCGCTTTTCTCGTCGGTCAAGCGCGCGTTTCCCACTAGCCCGGTCATTGCAGTGTTTGGCGCTGCCGGCGGCAAGGCGCAGGAGCGCCGCGAGCAGCTTCCGCGCGAGGCCGCACCATATTCCGACCTGATGATTTTTGCCAACGAGGACCCGGCTCACGAGGACCCGATGAAGGTCTGTCGCGAGCTTGCCGAACATGTTCCCGACGATACGCCGAACAAGATCATCCTCGATCGCGAAACCGCTGTGCATGCGGCGTTCAAGGCGGCGCGCGAGGAGTACGTCAACCCCGATGCTCCTACCATTGTCTTGCTGCTGGCAAAGGGTGACGAGGAGCTCATGCACGTGGGCGACGAGTTCGTGCCCATCGAGAGCGACCTTTCGTTGGCCAATCGCCTGATCGATGTTACCCAGTTTGACTAATGAACCATGACAGCGGCGGCGCCCTGAGTGCGCTGTCGCCATAAGCGTGTTCCCTCAAGCAAAGCATGCCGTCCAAGTCCAAACCCTTCTACGTAAACGGAGTAACCATGTCCCACAACACCCTGCCGACCGTTGCCGAGCTTTCGGGCGAGATGCGCGAGCGCTTGGCCAAGGTCAAGTACGTCTTTACCGACCTGGATGCCACGATGCTCGCACCCGGCTCGTGCGTGCTGCGCGACAACGACGGCAACCCCTCGACCAAACTCGTCGAGGCCGTCGTGGCACTTGCCCGCGCTGGTATTCAGGTGGTTCCCACCTCGGGCCGCAACCGCACCATGATCCACGAGGATGCGCGCGTGCTCGGCCTCAACTCCTACATTGGTGAGATGGGCGGCCTGGTCATGTACGACCTCAAAGCCAACGATTGGGAGTATCTGACCGGCGACATGCCCTACGACCCTTCTTGCGGCCTCACGCCGCACCAGGTGATCGAGCAGACCGGCGTGTGCGAGAAGATTCTCGCCCGCTGGCCGCACAAGATCGAGTATCACAACGACATGTCGACCGGCTACAAGTACCGCGAGGTCACCGTCGGCATGCGCGGCGACATCCCCGATGACGAGGCGCAGGCCATCCTCGACGAGGCCGGCTGCGGCCTGGTGTGGGCCTGTAACGGTCACCTGACGCATCTGTCCAAGCCGACGACGCTCGAGCTCGATCGCGTCGAGGACGGTCGCGCATTCAACATCAACCCCGCGGGCCTCAACAAAGGCGTCGCCATTGCGCGCTTCTGCGAGCACCTGGGTATCAAACGCGAGGAGACGTTGGCGCTCGGCGATTCCGAGTCCGACTTCTACATGGCCGATCACGTGGGCACGTTCTGTCTGGTCGAGAATGGCCTGACGAGCGCCGGCGCGCCCGAGTTCCTGGCTGCTTGCGAGAACGCTTTCGTTACGCGCGGCAAAATTGTCGACGGTTGGGCGGCGACGGCAGAGCTGCTGGTCGCGGCGCGTTCGTAGCGCGGCGTCGCCGCACTTGGATATGTCTTTTCGAGAGAGAATCTGGTGAGGTAATGTCCGATATCGAGAATCCGGCAGGCGACACGCGCCCGATTGGCGTGTTCGATTCTGGTTTGGGCGGTCTGACGGTTGCGCGCGCCATCGCGACGGCGCTGCCGCACGAGTCCGTCTACTACTTCGGCGACACCAAACGCTGTCCCTACGGCACGCGCACCGAGGATGAGGTGCGCTCATTTGCGTTGCAGGCGGGTCGTTGGCTTTCGAAGCACGACGTCAAGATTATGGTCATCGCCTGCAACACGGCGACCGCCGCGGCCTTGCGTCTGGCCCAGCAGGTGCTCGACGTCCCCGTCATCGGCGTGATCGCGCCGGGTGCCCGTGCGGCAATCAACAGCACCCGCTCGCGTCGCGTGGGCGTGCTCGCCACCAACCTCACCATTCGCTCGGGCGCCTACACGCGCGCCATTCAGGACCTAGATGCCGGCGTCGATGTATACGGCTGTCCTGCCTCGAGCTTTGTCGAGGTTGTCGAACACGAGCTCGCCTCGGGTGCACATCTGCAAGAGCAGTGGCTTGAGAACGAGGACATCTTCGATACGCCTGCCGTGCGTGCGCTGGTGGGTGCCACGGTTGAGCCGCTGCGCGACCACGGTATCGATACCGTGGTGCTCGGCTGTACGCATTTTCCGCTGTTGGTGGGACCTATCCGCCATGCGCTGGGGCCTGGGGTGCGCGTCGTGAGTTCCGCCGAGGAGACCACGCGCGAGCTGACCGACATCCTTACGCGCCGCGAGCAGCTGGCGGGCGACGCCGCCGAGCCGCAGCATCGTTTTGCCACGACGGCCGATAACATTGCCGAGTTTGCGGTGGCGGGCAGCTTTATCTTTGGTCAGCCGCTCAAGAGCATTGAGCATATCGATATCGATGAGCTGAAATAGATGTAAGGCCGCCGCCAAAGCCTTCGCCACACCTTATGCCGAAAGGTTTTTTCTATGGAGTACATGCAGGTCAACCGCGCCAACGGTCGCGCCGCCAACGAGTTACGCCCCGTTAAGCTCACCCGTGGCGTCATGAAGCACGCCCACGGTTCGTGCCTGGCCGAGTTTGGCGACACGCGCGTGCTGTGTGCCGCCACTATCGAGGAGGGCGTGCCGGGCTGGCGCAAGGGCGCCAAGGCCGGTTGGGTAACGGCGGAGTACGCCATGCTGCCGGCGTCGACCGGCAAGCGCTGTAAGCGCGAGCACGCCAACCGCAAGGGCCGCTCCATGGAGATCGAGCGCCTCATTGGCCGCAGCCTGCGTACCGTCGTCAACATGAAGGCGCTCGGCGAGTACACCGTCACCGTCGACTGCGACGTGATCCAGGCCGATGGCGGTACGCGTACGGCGAGCATTACCGGCGCCTGGGTGGCGCTGCACGACGCCCTTGCTATGTGGGTCGAGGCGGGTAAGCTCGAGCGCATCCCGCTCACAGGCCAGGTTGCCGCGATTTCCATGGGCGTTGTCGACGGCAACACCCTGCTTGACCTGGATTATTCCGAGGACAGTCACGCCGAGGTCGACATGAACCTTGTCGCCACCGATACCGGTGAGATGATCGAGCTCCAGGGCACCGGCGAGCAGGCACCCTTCGACCGCAAGCGCCTCAATGCCCTGCTCGATCTGGGCGACAAGGGCATTGCCGAGCTTATCGAGCTCCAGCGCCAAGCCCTTGCCTAACCTGCCAAAAAGGGACAGGTTTATTTTGGCAGGTTTTATCTGGGAAAACGTCGAAGTATAAGACTGCCGTTGATTGAGAGGGGAGAGGCGGAGACCCTCGTCGTCCTCAACACGGCATTGCTATAGAGACAAGGAGGCCAGCTATGGCACTTGAGAAGATTGACATCGACACCCTCGACCCGGCGGCGACCATTGTCGTGGCAACGGGCAACGCCCATAAGCTCACCGAGATCGAGGCCATTCTGGGCAAGGTCATGCCAGAGGTGCGCTTTGTGGCGCTCGGCCAGCTGGGCGATTTTGAGGACCCCGAGGAAAACGGCACGACGTTTTTGGAGAACGCCATCATCAAGGCGCAGGCTGCCGTCGAAGAGACGGGGCTCATGGCCATTGCCGACGATTCGGGCCTGGTCGTCGACGCGCTGGACGGTGAGCCCGGTGTGTATAGCGCGCGCTACGCGGGCGTTCACGGTGACGATGCCGCAAACAATGCCAAGCTGCTCGTGAATCTGGAGGGTGTGGCCGACGAGGACCGCACTGCGCGCTTTATGAGCGTCGTCGCGCTCATCGACACGGACGGTTTGGTCACCTATGGTGAGGGCGCCTGCGAGGGCGTTATCGCACACGAGGGCCGCGGCGATCACGGCTTTGGCTACGACCCGCTGTTCCTGCCGGTCGACACGCCGGGCAAGACCATGGCCGAGCTGACGGCGGACGAGAAGAACGCCATCAGCCATCGATTCCATGCGCTCGAGCACCTATCCGCCAAACTGACGGGCGAGGAGTAGGCCGTGCGTGCGGTGGTGCAGCGCGTGCTCAACGCCGGCGTGACGGTCGACGGCGAGTGCGTGGGCAAAATTGGGCGCGGCTATCTGGTGCTGCTGGGCGTGGGCCACGGCGACACGCGCGCCGAGGCCGATAAGCTGTGGGGCAAGCTCCGGGGCTTGCGCATTAACGAGGACGAGAACGGCAAGACCAATCTGGCTCTTGCCGATGTCGACGGCGAGGTTCTCGTGGTGTCGCAGTTCACGCTGTTCGCCGATTGCCGTCACGGCCGCCGCCCATCGTTTACGGATGCCGGCGCCCCCGATGTCGCCAACGAGCTCTACGAGTACTTCCTGACGCTTGTGCGCGAGGACGTCGAGCACGTAGCGCACGGCATCTTCGGCGCCGACATGAAGGTCGACCTCGTCAACGACGGTCCATTCACCATCGTCTTGGACACAGACAATCTGTAAGTAGTCAATTTGGGACGGGGCTTATTTTAAGTAGGTTGATTTCCGATCTCAGCCGAACACATTGAGTGAATAGGCCGTTCCCACAGCTAGCCGAACGCCCCCGAGGCCCCATCCGGGCCCCGGGGGCGCCGTTTTCCCAGTTGAAGGAACGGTGGAGAT
>CATYZE010000047.1 GCA_958415525.1 uncultured Collinsella sp.
GCGTGTGGCCGGGGATGGCGACGCGGGTCTCGCGACCGGTCTTGGCCTCGATCTCCTTGGCGATGTCGTACACGATTGACGGGCTCGTACGCTCGGCGAGCTTCTTCTTGTACTCCTTCTTGGACAGCGCCGCGTCCTCCTTGGAGATGGCGCCCTCGGCGACGGCCACGATGGTAAAGCGGCTGCCGGTCTCCATGCGATGCTCGATGGTCTTGATGACGTTATCCATGTCGTAGGGGATCTCGGGAATCAGGATGACGTCCGCGCCGCCCGCGACGCCGGCATACAGCGGAATCCAACCGACCTTGTGCCCCATGATCTCGATGACAAACACGCGGCCGTGGCTCGAGGCGGTAGTGTGGATGTCGTCGATGCACTTGGTGGCGACGTCGATGGCGCTCGTAAAGCCAAACGTCAGCTCGGTGCCCCAGGTGTCGTTATCGATGGTCTTGGGCAGGGCGATAACGTTGAGGCCCTCTTCGCGCAGGCGGTTGGCGGTCTTGGTGGAGCCGTTGCCGCCCAGCATAAACAGGCAGTCTAGCTGCAGCTTGTGATAGGTGTGGACCATCGCGGGCACCTTCTCGACGCCGTCGGCCTCGGGAATGTCCAGACGCTTGAACGGCGTACGGCTTGTGCCCAGGATGGTGCCGCCGCGGGTGAGGATGCCGCTAAAATCGGCGGGCGTCATGACGCGGAACCTGCTGTAGATAAGGCCCTGGTAGCCGTCCTCAAAACCATAGATCTCAATAGGCTCTTTGCTATTGGTCATAAGCGTTTTGACAATGCCGCGCATGGTGGCGTTGAGCGCCTGGCAGTCGCCGCCACTGGTAAGAAGACCGATCCTGAGCATGATGAATCCTTCCGGGCAAGTTATAACATGCGCATAAGTTTACCCCCGCACACTGTTGATACGGGGGTAAAACGTGTTAGCTCAAGCGTATAGAAATGTAAACAACGCCAGGCGAGCGTAAAGTCGACGGGCCTGGCTCCTTACAGTGCGAATGCGTCGATGTCGCCCCAGTGGCGGCGCAGCGTGATGGCGGCAGCAGGCTCGGTGTTGTCAAAGACGACCGACCACTGCGTGTTGCTGGTGATGTCTTCCGGATTGGGCTCTTGCGCTGCAGCGCGTAGGGCCTTCCAAGCGACTGCCTCGTCTTGGGCGCCGGTATGGGCGTCGAGGACATTGGCGATTGCGGCGGCGCGCTCTTTACCATGGCCTAGCTCGCCATTCTTTTGGTTGGGCAGCACTTCGTCGCCATAGCAGGCGTAGAAGTTCGTAACCTGGGTTACAGGAGTCGCTTTGAAAGCGCGGTCCGGATCGCGCGGATCCCACTCTACTACGCGCGCGTCACCGGCGGCGTCGTTTATAAAGAAGTGGTAATCGCGTCCTGCCATGGCGTGCATGTCGTAGGCGGAAAGCAGGTCGACAGCTTCTTGCGTGGTGGCGGCACGGTCGAGCACCAGACGGATGGCGAGCGAGGTATTGATGACGGGGCGCTGCGTGTCCTGGTCACAGGGCTTGGAATCCAGGGTGAGTACGGCAATGGACACACCGCATTCGTTAACACCGTCTAGCTGGGCAAACGGGCCCATGAGTGCGGCGGCGCGTCCGGCGACGGAGTCAAGCGGAGTGTTATCGCCCAGGTTGTTAAGGGCGGCAAACCCGATGGAGGCATAGCCGCCGCGTGGGTGATCGCGCACCAGCAGCGCCGAGGTGTCGTCCTTAAAGTCGTAATTGCGACCGGTACGCACACGGCCTTCGGCATCTACGGCGACAAAAGCGCTGCAGGCAAACTGGGGCGCCTGGACACGTGCCGGCACACCGGGCAGCACCTGTGCCACCACGGCATCGATGTAGGCCTGGTCGTCGCGCGCGCCAGCGGCGATGATGCGATCAAAATCGTAGTCGTAGGCAATGTCGATTGCGTACAGGTCATAGCCATCCGCGTAGCCGGTCAAGCGTTTGAGCGACGCGGCGGACTTGATTTGCTTGTGATAAACGATACCGGTGGCAGCGGCAAGGCCGACGGCGACTCCCGCGACACCGCAGGCGATAGCAATGTTACGTGGCTTCATGACGGCTCCTCTCGAAGCATTGATATAGGCATTATCGCAAACGACATGCAAGTCACATGCCGCATTCCGGCGAGTGGCATGGCATGCCGAGCCCTAGAGCAGCGCAATCGCAACGATGCAGCATCCGAGCGCCAGAACAGCAAGGTCTGCCCGATTAAAGCGATAGTCGCGCAGACAGGTTCTGCTGACAGGTGGGCGCGTTCCATATTCGCGGTTGACCATAGCGAGCGCGAGCGTGTCGGAGCGGCGCAGCGCACTACTAAATAAAGGTGTTATGACAGGGACAAGGGCGCGTGCACGCTGCAGGGGTGAGGGACTGTCAAAGCGCGCCAAGCGCGCTTCCTGAGCGGCCTTGATACGATTGAACTCTTCGATAAGCACGGGGACAAAACGAAGCGTGAGCTGTATGGCGACGGTGGCATCGTCGGTGCGCAGGCCAAAACGGGCGAGGGGCCTCAGAAGCGCCGCGGTGCCATCGGCGAGTGCGGTGGGGGAGGTGGTCGCCATGAGTGTCGATGTCCCCAGCATAATGAGGGCAAAACGCAGCACGCAGAGCGCGCCAAAGAGCAGACCTCCCGAGGTGATCTGCACGGGTCCCGCCTGCAGCAGCAGAGTCCCCGATGCCGTAAAGAGTGCGTTGAAGACCAGGACAAACCCCATAAGCCAGCGAAATGGCCTGAGGGCACGAAGTGCCTGGCGCATCGAGCTGCCGCTTGCGGCGAGCGAGGCGAATGCGGTGAGCGCGACGGCGGCAAGGACGCCGGGCTGCTGGGCGATAAAGCCGGCAATCATAAAGAGCATGCAGAATACAAGCTTGGTGGCGGGGTGCAGCAGGTGAACGAGGCTTGACCCCGGACGAAAGATGCCAAACGAGACCGCCTTGGATGCCAACGGGGTATGTCCGGTTTCCACGGGACGTGTGGCCGTTACGCCAACGGATGCCACCTGGATGCCCTCGGAACTTTGCGGCAGCAGCAAGCCGTCCTGCAGTCGAAAGGCCTTGTCGCAGATACTCAGCACACGCGAATCGTGCGTGGCGATTACAATGCCGCGGCCGTGGCGTGCGAGTTGAGCCAAGCGCTCGAGCAGCAGCCGGTGGGCGCGGGGATCGAGTCCAGCGCTGGGCTCGTCGAGCAGCAAATACGGTGTCTCGAGTGCAAGCATATCGGCAACGGCGATGCGGCGCTGCTCTCCGCCAGAATGGGCAAAGGGGCTTGTGTCGCCGATAGCGGCGAGATCAAACCCGACGCTGGCGAGCGATGTGCTAACGCGTCGCTTGACCTCGGCTTCGTCCAGTCCAAGATTGCGGGGGCCAAACGCCACCTCGTCAAAGACCGTGGCGGCAAAAAACTGCTGCTCGGGGCGTTGCTGCACGAGTGCCACGGTTTTGCGGTACGTACGAAGTTCATCCGCCGTGGGGTGTGTGCCAAGCGCGGTGCCGTCCGCCACGACAGACCCCGCCTGCACGGCAAGCGCTCCGGCAAGGGCACGCAGCAGCGTTGACTTACCGGAGCCAGAGGCGCCTGCGATACCGATCACGCTGCCAGGCCTAATTTCCAACGAAACACGAGATAGGGTACAGGTGTCTGCTTCGGGATGGCGGACGGTTATGTTTGAGCAGGTTAACGACACAGTTCCTCCAGGCCGCATCGAATGAGCAGATCGCGCTGGTCGGCAAGATCTTGCACGGCACCCAGGTATGCGATGGCGCCCGCCTCGAAGACGGCGACTCGGTCGGCGCGCGCGACCTCGTCGAGCAGCTGCGTGACCTGGATCACGGCAACATCGCGCTGGCAAAGATGATCGATGAGATCATTGACGGCCTCGCGGGCGGTCTCGTCGAGCATGGCGGTCGTCTCGTCAAAAATCATGAGCGAAGGGGTGAGCGCAACCAATCCCGACGCCGCTACGCGTTGTTTTTGGCCGCCCGAGAGCGTGGCGACATCGCGTTGCTCAAGCTCGACAATGCCAAGCTCGTTGAGTGCCTGCAAGACTTCTGAACGCATTTCGTCGCGGGGGACACCGCGGTTTTCGAGTCCAAAGGCGATGTCGTCTCGCACGATTGGAGCGACGATCTGGTTATCGGGATCCTGAAAAGCAAGGCCTACGGTGCCCTGCACGCACATAGCGTGCCCGTTCACGTCTTTGAGCAGCCCCGCAAGCTCGAGTGCACAGGTGCTTTTGCCACTGCCGTTGGTGCCGACAAAGGCGATGCGCTCTCCTGCCACGATATTGGCGGCAAGTGCAGCGCAATCGACGGAGGGACGTGTGTCATCGGCTTGCTCAATACCGGCGAGCGCACCTTCTGCCACCGCGCCCGTAATGCCGCCGGTGACGCAGGCGGCGACGCCCAGAACGCCCAGATTGATAAAGACTGCCGGGGTCTGCAGCGCCATGGCGGCAACGCCCAGCTGGCCTACATTGTGCAGCACGGCGGCAAGCATGCTCACGGGCACCAAGCCAACACCCGGCACGGCAGCAAGGGCGACCATGCCGATAAAGGCGAGGACCGTGCCGCCCAGGCTATAGGCGAGCATCATGGGCGAACCAAACAAAAAGCCCGATGCAAAGACCTTGACGAGCGCAACGGCACCGGCGCTTTTGGCATCGAGCGTATAGAGCGCGACGACTACGGCCACGTTGGCAAGGCCCAGTTTAATGCCGGGCACCGCGACGGGCAGCGGAATCATGGTCTCCAGATAGGACAGCACCAATGCGCAGGCGCACAACAGCGAAACGCGCGCCAGGCGGCGAGTGTGCTCGATATCGACCATCTCCACGGATTAGCGCCCCACTACGTCGTAGGTGGTCTCGGCGCTCGCGTCGACGATATCGACGGTAAGCTTGTGCGGAAGGCAGACAATTTGCTCCCCGGCAGCGTCAATCCAGCCCTGGTGCACGCAGTCCTGGTTGGGACAGTCTGCTTCCTCGACGTGCACGCGGCCGTCTTTGATTTCGATGAGGTTGGTTCCCAAGTCGGTCGTAACGCCCTTGGTCGTGTTCTGGCTCAGAGGAAGCTCGTAGACGTTTTGCTCTCCATCGCGGATAACGACCGTGGCCATATCGGCGTTCGTGTTTGCTCCCATCAGACGCGTGGCGACCAAGCCGACGCAGGCGATGGCCGCTATCGCCAAAACCAGGATGAGGTTGAGTCTTTTGTTGTCGCGCCCATCGCGCGCACCTTTGCGCTTGACCATCATGGCTCCTAGTCCTGCAAGATCTTGAACGTCGAGCCGTCGCTCTTGGTGGCGCGATCGTCCATATCGACTAAAACGCCGTCTTCAAAGCGCTCATCGCTTTCGATGAGCTCCATGGCGCGGTCGTGGCCGAGCAAAAACAGGATGGTAGAGTAGGCGTCCCCAAGCACGGATTTCTTGGTCATAATCGAGGCGCTCTTGAGGTCGGTGGCGGCGGGGTAGCCCGTTTTGGGGTCGAGGATGTGGTAGTAGAACGTGCCGTCCTGCTCAAAGCCGCGCTCATAGAGGCCGCTCGTCACAAGGGAGCGGTTGCGCGTCTTGACGGTGGCGAGCACGTCGTCCTGCGCGCCGTTGGGGTCTTGCACGCCCACGTTCCAGGCGTCGCCGTCAAAGCTTTTGCCCATCACGTAGACGTTGCCGCCCAGGCTGATGGAAGCATCTCTGACGCCGCTCTTCTTAAAGAGCGCCACGAGGTCGTCGGTGATGTAGCCCTTGGCGATACCACCCAAGTCGAGCTTGGCCTCGGGGTCGGAGAGGGTGACGGTGGTACCGTCGACCGTGATGGTGCGATAGTCGACATGGGGCAGTGCCGCCTGGATGTCCTCATCTGCGGGCTTGACCTCGTTGTCAAAATCCCAGAGGCTCGAGACGGCGCCGATGGTGATGTCAAAGAGCCCGTCGGACTCCTCGGCGTAGCGGATGGCTGCTTCGATGACCTCGGCGGTCTCGTGCGCGACTTCCACGGGCTTGCCGCCTGCATTGTTGATGTTCCAGATATCCGAGCCCTCCACGGTGCGCGAGAACTTGTTCTCAAAGTAGGTGCAGCGGTCGGCGACCTCGTCCATGACCTTTTTGCTGCATTGGGCGCTGATATTCACGACAGTGTCGAAGACAAAGAGCGTCGTGCTCTGCACCTTGGGCGAGCTGTCGGAGCCCGCGGAGCCCGCTTTGGACGCGGTTACAGAGCCCGAGTCGCCCTGCGTGCCCGAGCAGCCGGTAAGTGCACCGGCGCAAGAGACGAGGGCCCCGCCTGCGAGGGCGATAAACGTGCGGCGGTCGATGGTGTGGGGGGTCTGGATCATGGTGAGCTTTCTGGTCGGTGGCGTTACGGATGAGCCTGCGCCTGCACGACTCGGTGTTGACGGGGTGCCGGGCCGCGGGTGCGCGTGCCCTACATGAGCAGGTAGCAGAGCGCGGCGAGGATGGCAGCCTTGACGAGCGTGAGCGCAACCTCGGTCCCGCGAATGGCGGGCCCTGCGGGCGGGCGCTTGCGGGTGTTGCTCTGCGCGAGCTCGCTGGCATCGTCGGTTGCTTGATCGCGCTTAAAGCCGTCGAGCCGGGCGAGCGTCACGTTGGCCATGGGGCAGCCATCGGCGCAGCGCCCGCAGGCGATGCACTCGCCCGATCGCAGGTCGGCGCGCTCGGGGTGGATGCGCACCGGGCAGCTGTCCTGGCAGCGGTTGCAACCGCGCGCACAGCTTTCGCGGCGGCGGTTGAAAAGCGAGACCGGCAACACTGGCAGCAGCGAGAATATGGCGCCGAAGGGGCAGAGGAACTGGCAGAAGAAACGCTCGACAAAGGCCATCCCAACCATGACCGCGCCAAGCGCGGCAAAGGCCGTGGGCGCGATGCCCTCGAGCGAGCGCGCAGTGATGCCGGCGAAGGCGACCCAGGGGCTCGCGCCCGAGACCTGGGGCCAGATACCCATCACGCAGAGGGCGCAGATGCCCACGAGGACGGCGTACTTGACGAGCTGGAGCGCGTGCTGCACGCCCGCGGGGAGCCGGTGCGCGCCCTTGCCCTCAAGGCGGAGTGTCCGGCGCAGCGGGGTTGCAAGCGCGTAGACGATATCGCCGAGCGTACCGAAGGCGCAGGCAAAGCCGCAGAAGAAACGGCCGAACACGCAGGTGAAGGCCAAGAGGGCCAAAAGCAGGGATAAAAAGCCGGTGAGCTCGATGGGTGCATGGCTCCCGAGCTGCGTGAAGATGTACTTGACGCCGTTGAAGGCGGCGTTCCAGGCGGCCGGGAAGCAGATGAGAAAGCCGAACTGTACGCACCAGCGCACACCGCGATGGAGGTACTGTCGGCGCAGGCGCTCCTGCATCTTGTTCTTGGGGTGCGCGATGACGTTTGCGCCGTTGCGCAGGCTCTCAAGGGTTCCCGCGGGGCGCTTTGCGCCGCGGGTCTTGGTGGATGCAGTCCTGGCCATTACTGCGTACCTCCGGCGTTGCCCTGCTCAAGCGCCGCGTTGACGGCGTTTAGGATGCCGGCACTCGAGAACGTGGCACCCGAGACGGTGTCGACGTTGGTTCCCTGGGCATCGCAGATGGTCTGCGTGAGGCCCTCGGCCTGCGCAAAGTAGGCGGGGGTCTCGCCGGCGTGGTCCGTGACCTCGACGCTTTCGATGTATCCGTTCTCGATGGTCACGCGGCAGGTGACAGTGCCGCCGTAGCCCTGGGCGCTGCCCTCGAAGGTGCCGTCGGTGTCGTAGGCGCCGCGCGTCTGCGAGCGCTCGGCCTGGACAGCCTCCGCCTGGGTGCGGGCGTCGGCCTCTGCCGCCTGGGCGGCCCAGCTGCTGTAGCCCGCCACGATGGCGACGACGGCCGCGGCGTTGACGGCTTTGAGATAGAAATTGCGGTTGCGCCAGAGGTGGCGCCCAAGGAGGGCAAACGGGTTACGCATGGGCGCCAGCCTCCTCGGTGGCCCCGTTTGCGGCGGTCGGGTTGGCCGTAGGCTCATCGGGGGCGTTTGTCTTGTCAGAAGCGTCTGCCTTGTCGCCTTTGCTGTCGTTCGCGTCCTTATAAGCCGCGGCCGAGCGCGCGAGGGCGTCGGTGTAGGCGTTGGCGATGGCGCGGCTGGAGTAGGTGGCGCGCGCCACCACGTCGATCTTGCCAGCCTCGGTGCCCGCGAGCAGCTGCTCGGGGATGCCGGTGTAGACGGTACCGCGGAAGGTGCGGCCGTCGATGGCGTTATCGAGGTAGGGCTCGTTATCCTCGTCAAAGGGATCAAGCGCGTCGGAGAGGCTCTCGTCAGGCTTGCCGCCTACACCCTCGATATCGTGGATACCGGTAACCTTGCCGTCCTTAACGGTGACGGTGAGCTTGACGTAGTAGGGGCTGAAGGCTTCGTCGTCCTCCTCGTTTTTGCAGAGGGCGTAGCCTGTAAAGTCGCCGTCGGCGTAGTGGACCTCGTCTGGCGTGTCGGGCGAGGGGTCCGGGTTGGGCG
>CATYZE010000048.1 GCA_958415525.1 uncultured Collinsella sp.
CACCCAAGGCACGTGCGGCCCACCACCGCGACGACAAGTGGCGAAAAATGGAACGGGCTCCAGATTGCCCATGCGAGCGCAAAAGCACGCAGCGGCAATCTGGGGCCCGTCCCCAAATACCTATAGATATGCAGGCCAGCGATGTGTTAACGATGTGCCAGCGGGTGCGCCGCCAGATAGACCTCGGTCAGTTGCGTACGATCGACATGCGTGTAGACCTGCGTGGTCGATATATCGGCATGTCCCAAGATCTCCTGTAGCACACGGAGGTCTGCGCCGCCCGCAAGCATATGGGTGGCAAAGGAGTGGCGCAGCGTATGGGGATGGAGTCCCACCAGCCCTACCTGGCGCCCGTAGCGCTCACAGATGGCATGGATGCCCTGGCGCGACAGACGGCGGCCGTTCTTATTTAAAAAGACCGCCGAGGTCTCGGTTCCGTGGGCATGGGCCGCCAAGCGAGAACGCCCCTCAGTTATATAGCGCGTCAGAGCTCGCGCCGCGCTTCCCACCAGCGGGGACAGGCGTTCCTTTGAGCCCTTACCGCGAACGAGCACAAAGCCATCGTCGATATGGATATCGCCCACATCGAGCCCCACCAACTCGCTCACACGCAAGCCGCATCCGTAGAGCACTTCCAAGATGGCATGGTCGCGCAAGCCCATCTCGCCCTCGGGGAAGTCTTGATCGAGCAGCGCCGAGACATCCTCCACCGATAGATACTCCGGCAAACGCTCAGCCTTTTTAGGCAGGCGCAACGCCGCCGTTGGATTTTGGGCAACAATCCCATCGCGCACCAAAAAGGCATGCAGGCCCTTCACGGCAGCAAGCGCACGCTCCACCGAGGCATCGGAATAGCCCCCATCGCGACGGTCGGCGACAAAGCCCTCCACGACCTGACGAGTCACCTCATCAAAAGACATGATGCCCGCCCGCTCCAGATAGGCGCAGTACGTCGTCAGGTCACGACGATAGGCCGCAATCGTGTTGCGCGCCAAACCCCGCTCGACCGCGAGGTAATCGAGATACTCCCCCGCCGCCACGGCGAGCGACGAGGGAGTAGCTTCGGTATGTTCTTTGTTCGCCGGCACCCTTAGTCCGTAGCGAGGTTCATGGGCGTCACCTGCAGGCGATCGACGCCCTCGTGCTGACCGATCGAGGCACGCACGAACTCTCGGAACAGCGGCTGCGGGTTGGTCGGACGGCTCTTGAACTCGGGGTGAGCCTGGGTTGCCACATACCACGGATGCACGTCGCGCGGCAGCTCGACCATCTCGACCAGGCGCTCGTCGGGCGAGAGGCCAGAGATAACCAAGCCGGCGTCCTCGAGCTGGTCGCGGAAGGCGTTGTTAAACTCAAAGCGGTGACGGTGACGCTCGTAGACGAGATCTTCGCCATATGCCTCGCGAGCGAGGGTATCGGCGGCGAGCTTGCACGGATAGGCGCCCAGACGCATGGTGCCGCCCTTCTCGGTCACATCCTCCTGCGAGCTCATCAGATCGATGACGCTAAACGGACCGTCCGGGTCGAACTCGGAGGAGCTGGCGCCGGCAAGGCCGACGACGTTGCGGGCGAACTCGCACACGGCCACCTGCATACCCAGGCAAATGCCCAGATACGGAATCTTGTGCTCGCGGGCAAACTCGGCCGCGAGGATCTTGCCCTCCAGGGCGCGCTTGCCAAAGCCGCCGGGGACCAGGATGCCCGAAGCGTCGCCCAGAACTTCGGAGACATTCTGCTCGTCGAGGCTCTCGCCGTCGACCAGCTGGACGTCCACATGGCGATCGTAGAAGACGCCCGCATGGTGCAGGGCCTCGATAACCGACAGGTACGCATCGGGCAGCTGCGTATACTTGCCCACGACGGCGATCTTCACCTTGTCGGCGTGATGGTTGGCGTGATTCTGTTTGCGCAGGAACTCGTTCCACTCGCTCATGTCGCGCTCACGCGGATCCAGACCCAGGCGCTCGCAAATGCGCAGGTCAAAGTCCTGCTCGGCAAGCAGCTGCGGAACATCGTAAATGCTCGCGCAGTCCTCGTTGGTAAAGACGCAATCGGTGTCGACGTCGCAGAAGCTTGCGATCTTTCCGCGGATAGCGTCATCGATATGGTGGTCGGAGCGCAGCACGATGATATCGGGCTGGATGCCAAAACTGCGGAGCTCCTTGACGGAATGCTGCGTGGGCTTGGTCTTGACCTCGTGGGCGGCGGCGATATAGGGAACGAGCGACACGTGGATGTAGCAGACGTTCTCGGGGCCGGCCTCCTTGCGGTACTGACGAATGGCCTCGACAAACGGTTGGGACTCGATGTCGCCGATCGTGCCGCCCAGCTCGGTGATGACTACATCAGAGCCGGTCTGCTCCTCGATGCGGCGGAACTTGTCCTTAATGGCATTGGTGACGTGAGGAATCACCTGCACGGTACCGCCCAAAAAGTCGCCGCGACGCTCGCGGGCGATGAGGCTTTTGTAGATGGCACCGGTCGTAAAGTTGGAATCGCGGGTCAGGTTCTCATCAATAAAGCGCTCGTAATGACCCAGGTCCAGGTCGGACTCGTAACCATCCTCGGTTACAAAGACCTCACCATGCTGGAACGGGCTCATGGTACCGGGGTCGACGTTCAGATACGGGTCGGCCTTCTGCATCGTTACTTTGTAGCCACGCGACTTGAGCAGACGGCCCAGCGAGGCCGCGGTGATACCCTTGCCCAAGGACGAAACCACGCCACCGGTTACGAACACATGCTTGGTCATATTGAGTTACCTGCGCTTCCCGTAGAAGTTGTTTATCCACATCTTACGGGTCTTCATTGTAATACTCGCGCCGCGGACCGTCCGCAATTTTTCTCGCGTGCGATTGCATTTCTCAATCTTGAAACAAAACGCCGCCCGGTTTCCCAGGCGGCGTCGCTATGGCAAGGGTTACATGCTGCTATCGATCAGCAACCTCGTCCTCAAGCATTTCTTGAACGAGCATGCCAGTACGGACGCCCTCAAGATACCACTCACCACGTTCGGTGAGGCAAATGCCATTTGCAAGCTGACCGCCGTCGTCGCTATAACGCGAGACGACATCAATCATACCTTCGGAATCCAAGCGATCGATTGCGGCGCGGGCACGATACGGCGAAACCCCCACGCGCTCGGCAAGCGTTTTGCGCGAGAAACCATACGGCCCGCCATTGTCTTCGGTTTGCTGGTCGATCTCCATCAACACCAGCACCTCGACACGCTTCATATCGTTAACACTCGCACGACCCTTGCCCGCCATAGCAGCCTCCTCAAACCGAGCACGAGCATCTAACGCGCCGTGCGCGACCGACACACCTCACGATGGCAGGTAATATCCATCATGCGGCATCCCGCTAAGGATGAAACAGTTACGGTTATTGTATACCGCTCAAATTGTTTCTAGGCAGGTAAACAGCTATTTTTCGCCGAAATAGACGCTTTATTGATCAAAAAGCCGTACCGGGCGCTAACCCGATACGGCCAAAATGCAATGCAATTACCGCGGTGCTTCAAACTTAGCGATGGAAGAAACCGCGGCGTTCAAACTTGGGCTCGCAGCACACGTTGATGCCCAACTTGCGCAGTACCGTCTCGTCCGTCGGCGAGATAATCACGCTAAAGAAGGCGTCGCAACCGCGCAGCTGCTCCAGACCCGAAAGGACGCGAGCGGCCGTCTCACTCGTGGCCGAGGTGATCGACAGCGCCATAAGCGTCTCGTCGGTGTGGAGGCGCGGGTTTTTGCTGCCCAGGAAATGCGTCTTGAGCTTGCTGATGGGCTCGATCGCCTCATCGCTAATGACCTCGAGCTCAAGGTCGACGCCCGAGACATGCTTGAGGGCGTTCATAATGAGCGAACTTGCGGCGCCCAGGCGCGTGGAGGTCTTACCGGTCACCACGGAGCCATCGGGCATGACCATGGCACCCACGGGACCACCCGTCAGCTGCTCCCTGGTGAGGGCCGCCGAGCGCGCCGGTGAGTAGTTCTTATCGATGCCGGCTTTCTTCATAATAATCTTGAGACGGTCGACTTGCTCATCGCCCACGCCGGTACGGCGCACATTTTCGACCGCGGTAAAGTAGCGGCGAACGATCTCCATCTTGGAAGCGTCGCGGCAGGCATCGTCATCGGTGATGGCAAAGCCGACCATATTGACGCCCATGTCCGTAGGGCTCTGGTAGGGGCTCTTGCCCAGGATCTTTTCCATCAGGGCACGGACTACCGGGAAGGCCTCGACGTCGCGGTTGTAGTTGACCGTGGTCTTGTTGTAGGCCTCCAGGTGGAAGGAGTCGATGATATTGGCGTCGTCGAGGTCAGCCGTGGCGGCCTCGTAGGCAATATTGACCGGATGCGTAAGGGGCAGATTCCAAACCGGAAAGGTCTCGAATTTGGCATAGCCGGCGGCCGTGCCATGCTTGTGCTCGTGATAGAGCTGAGACAGGCAGGTGGCGAGCTTGCCCGAGCCAGGACCGGGGGCAGTGACCACAACGAGCGGTCGGGTGGTCTCGACAAACTCGTTCTTGCCATAGCCGTCGTCGGACACGATCAGATCGACATCGTGCGGATACCCCTCGATGGGATAGTGCAGTTTGGCGGGAATACCGAGCGCGTTCAGGCGGTTGCGGAACACATCGGCAGCGGGCTGGCCGGCGTACTGGGTGATGACCACAGCCGCGACGGCAAAGCCGTTGCCGCGGAACAGGTCAACCAGACGCAGCACATCCTCGTCATAGGTAATGCCCAGGTCACCACGAGCCTTGTTTTTCTCGATGTGGTTCGCGTTGATCGCGATGATAACCTCGACATCGTCGGCGATGCTCTTGAGCATGCGGAACTTGCTGTCCGGCTCAAAACCCGGCAGTACACGACTCGCATGATAGTCATCGAACAGCTTGCCGCCAAACTCCAAATACAGCTTGCCGCCAAACTGCGAGATGCGCTCCTTAATATGAGCGGCCTGCAGCTCGATATACTTCGCGTTGTCGAAACCCTGGCGCATGTATGGCTCCCGTCCCGTTTCGTAAATTAAGTTCCTACGCGATTATAACGGAGCAGACCCTCCCCGATGCCCAGGCCATCAACAGGCACCAACCAAACACGCCATCGATAAGTTGCGGTGAAATGGCTCCTGTTTAACCCCTCAAGACGGCCAAACGGGAACTATTCCACCGCAACTTCCCCTTTTGGCGCAAAGTAACCTGATCCCTTTGTACCAACAGCAGAAACGTCGCGGGCAGAGAACGGACAGCGAACAGACACCAGAGCGAGCAAGCCGCCCCCTGCGCCAACAATGGCAGCGCCGCAGGTTGAGCATAAGTCAGCGAAAGCCCACCAGAGCGAGCAAGGTGACGTGAAAGAGGAGGGCATAGGCCTTTTGGCCATGCCCGACGATTGAACGTCAGATTGCCGCTCTGGCGGGCTTGCAGCGTCGAGTGGTTCCGGCGTTTGGTAAAACGCCGGAACACAAGAGCGCCCCCTCCCGCGCACGGAACGGGAGGGGGCTAAAGGTAGGAGTCTACCGGTGGGTTGACCCCACCGGACAGACGATGACCAGGTGATCCTTTACAGGATCGTCAAGGTTTCCGTGGGGTACCCGTGGGGTACTTAGATCAACACGCAGGCGACGGTCAGGATGATGGCGCAGACGACGGAGAGCGCGACGATGAGCTTAAGGGCAAACTTGAGCCAGGTCGTCCACTCGATCTTGGCCAGGGCGAGGCCGCCCATGATGGCGCCGGAGGTCGGGGTGAACAGGTTCACGACACCGATGGCGGCGGAGAAGATCATGACCATGACCTCAGGCGAGAAGCCGAGCTTAACAGCCAGCGGTCCCATGATGGGCATGGAGACGGTAGCCATACCAGAGGTCGAGGGGATCAGGAAGGACAGGCCGAAGTAGACCAGGAAGCTCATGGGAGCGAAGATCACGCCGGACAGGCCAGCCAGAGCATTGGCGGCAGCGTCGAGGACGTAGACGTCGAGGCCGGTGTTAGCCATGAGGACGGAGATACCACGGGCGAGAGCGATGACGAGAACAACGGACATCATGTCGGCAGCACCGGTGATGAAGGTGTTGACGATCTGCTTCTCGGACAGGCCACCGATGATACCAATCAGGACGGCCATAAGGAAGAACCAGGTGGAAGCCTCGTCGAAGTACCACTGACCAATGGGCAGGCCGGTGATCAGGGCAGACCAGCCCTGGACGACGGTGTTACCGTCGGCATCGTAGACAGCGCCAGCGTCAAAGAAGTTGGCGACGCCCTCGTTGAGGTCTGCCAGCGGGATGAAGCCGACGATCATGACGACGAAGGTGAAGGCGAAGGCGATCAGAACACCCTTCTGACGACCGGTGAGCTTGACCTCCTTGTGAACCTCGGAAGCAGCCTTACCGTGAGCCTCTTCGGCGTCCTTGAGCTCCTGCATCGAAAGGATGGTGGAGCCCTTGTCGGCCTTGACCTTCTTGGCATAGTTCATCACGAAGACGATGGACATGGCGGTAGTGACAATCCACAGGACGGCACCGAGGCCGATGATGATGGACTGATTCACGGCAATGTCAACGCCGGTCAGAGCGTCGACGGCAGCGCCGACGGCGAACGGGTTAACCGTGGAGCCGAGGCAGCCGCAGCCAGCGCCGAGCAGGACGGTAGCGGCGCCGACCATAGGGTCGAAGCCAGCGGCCATCATGGTAGCAGCGAGCAGGGCGTAGAAGGGAACGGTCTCCTCGCACATACCATAGGTGGTACCACCGAGGGAGAAGATGAGCATCAGCACGGGAATGAGCATAATCTCATTGCCCTTAAGCTTCTGCACCAGAACGGCGATGCCGTTGTCCAGGGCGCCGGTCTCGGTCATCATGCCGAGGAAGCCGCCGAGGATCATAACGAAGAGGCAGACGGGCAGAGCGTCAGCGAAGCCCAGGATCGGGGCGGTGCAGAAATCGCTCAGACGGGCGGCAGTAACCGCGCCGCCGGACGTGCCGGAGACGATAACGGTAATCACTGCGACAATTGCCAGCAGAGCAAGAAGAATGGTGAACGATGAAGGCATACCGCGCTTTTTCTTAGCGGTCTCAGTCATAGTTCTCATCCCCCCTTCATAAATCATTTACTGATCTCGCCCGAAGCGGCTCTTCCGTGCCGTGCCTGCCGCTTGATGCGAGATTATTACCAGATAAAACCGCTCGGGGTGTGCAGCAATACACCCCGAGCGAGATGCTAGACGCTCTTACTTGAGCGTGGCGTACATGACAGCCTTGATGGTGTGCATACGGTTCTCGGCCTCGTCGAAGACCTTGGAAGCGGGGCTCTCGAAGACCTCGTCGGTGACCTCCTGCTCGGTGATGCCGAACTGCTCGCACTTCTCGGCGCCAATGGTGGTGTTGGTGTCGTGGAAGCTGGGCAGGCAGTGCAGGAAGATGGCACCCGGGTTGGCCATAGCCATGACCTCGGAGGTGACACGATACGGGGTGAGCTGAGCGATGCGCTCGGCCCAGACCTCGTCGGGCTCGCCCATGGAGACCCACACGTCGGTGTAGAGAACGTCAGCGCCGGTGACGCCGTCCTTGACGTCGGTGGTCAGCTTGATGGTGCAGCCGTTGGCCTCGGCGATGGGCTTGCAGGCCTCGATGACGTCGTCAGCGGGCATGCACTCCTCGGGGCCGCAGGCCACGAAGTTCATGCCGAGCTTGGAGCAGACGACCATGAGGGAACGAGCGACGTTATTCTTGCAGTCGCCCATGAAGACGAGGGTCTTGCCCTTGATGTCGTAGTTGAAGTTCTCCTGGACGGTCAGGATGTCGGCGAGCATCTGGGTGGGGTGCCACTCGGTGGTCAGGCCGTTCCACACGGGCACGCCGGACTTAGCAGCGAGCTCCTCGACGTCGTCCTGGGCAAATCCGCGGAACTCGATGCCGTCATACATGCGGCCGAGAACGCGGGCGGTGTCCTCGATGGACTCCTTCTTGCCCATCTGCGACGAACCGGGATCGAGGTAGGTGACGCCCATGCCCAGGTCCATGCCGCCGACCTCGAAGGCGCAGCGGGTACGAGTGGAGGTCTTCTGGAAGAGGAGGACGATGTTCTTCCCCTCGAGATAACGGTGCGGAACGCCAGCGCGCTTCATGTCCTTGAAGTTCTTGGAGAGCTTGAGCAGGTACTCGATCTCCTCGGTGGTGAGGTCGAGGAGCTTGAGGAAGCTACGGCCGGAGAGGTTAACACCCATGGTTCGTTTCCTTTCGAAGAAATGAATTACGTAAGTATTAGTGTCGCCCGTTTGACGGGCGAAACCGGTGCGGTTGTAGGGGGACCGCACCGGAAACGGAAAAACTTAGAGGTCCTCGCGCCAGAAGGGCATGCTCATGCAGCGCGGGCCGCCGCGGCC
>CATYZE010000049.1 GCA_958415525.1 uncultured Collinsella sp.
TAAGTGGCCTTCTTTGCGTGCGGAACTCGCGATCAATCAAATATATTGCGGGCGGGCACGCGGCCCTTTTGGGTCCAACGCGCTACATACCGGACTGGTTGTCTGAATATAAGAAAGAGACGGCCCCTTGGACTAAATACTTAGTTTTACTTTACGCTGCGCTTTTTGTTTCTGCCGTAAACGGTTGTAACGATTGCTGTACCGCCGCTGACAAACAACAGGGCGATCCACAAAGCAAAGCTGTTTGCATCGCCAGCCTGCGGAAGCTTATCGGTTGTTCCCGGTTTGGTGCCGGCAGGTTTTTTCTCTTTGGTGCTGGCGGGTTTTTTCTCAAGAGCAGCAATCGCATCTTCGATCGCCTTTGCCATTGCATCAACTTCGCTCTGTTCAGTGATGTTCTTGTCACGGACAACAGCCTTGACAGCAGCTTCCACACCGGAGAAATCCTTGTAGTCATTCTTGTTTAGCGCATTTGCTTTGGCAATGGCTGCATCAACCTTTGTGTAATCAGCATCCTTGTATTGCAGGGCAGCAATGGCATCTTCAATAGCCTTTGCCATTGCATCAACCTCTGTTTGCTGTGCTTTGCTTTTTGCTCGGTCAACAGAGTTAATGGAATCTTCTACCGCAGAATAATTTGTATAAAGGCTGCTATCAAGAGCCGTTGCCCTTGCGATGGCTGCATCGACAGCTGTGTAATCAGCGGGGATGTTATTGTCATCCCACACAAAAGTTGGATGACCGATTCCGGATACCCACTCTACATCGCTTCCTGCATTTGCCTGAAGTCCTACGAGAACATCGTCAGAGTTAAAGTCGTTGGTAGCGGTTCCGGCTGAGTTGCCGCTTTCTTCATTAGAAACATTTGAACCATATCTGTCATCAGCAGGCCAGAAACAATTCTTTGCATCGGTATTTATGACATACCCCAACCAGCAAGTGTTTCCCCGGTTGTCGTTGCCGATTCCCTTCGTAGCGACAAGGCAGTTGACTATGCTCACACCTTGGCCAAAGCCAGTAATACCGCCAACAGGAGCCTGAATGGAGTTTACAACGATTTCTCCACCAAACCAACAGTCGCTTATTGTCACCTGACCAGTATATGAGGCTCCGACAATGCCACCCAGCGAATCCCAGCAATCCATAGGCTCTAACCCGCCTTCTTGTTCTGCATAGTACTCGCCGTCATAGTTACCCGTAATTGCAGCGGTAGAATAACACTGGCTGATACTGTTGTTCCCATTTAAAAATCCTGCAAGACCGCCTATGTATTTTTCTATATAAGAACCGCCGGTAATGGAACCGGTAGTATAACAGTTTTTAATGGTGGAATTGGTCATCCAGTCCACCAAAATGCCTTTTCCGTAGGTGGAGGTATCATTCATCGGTATCACGATATCAGCATTTTCAATGCCGAGATTTTGCACAGTTGCATTGTAGATAGCACCGAACAAACCATTTCTATACAAGTTATTCTTATTGTCTTTGTTTTCAGATTTTAGGCCCTCATGAGAATACAGGTTATAAACTACATGGCTTTGTCCGTCAAAAATCCCCTGAAATGATCCCCAAGCCGTATTGGCTCCGTCACCGATAGAGATCCATTCATGGCCCGACAAATCCAAGTCATTATCAAGATAAACAGTTTTGTCCTTAAAATTTGCTGTTTTATCATTGACGAGCTTTGCCATGCCTGCCAACTGCTCGGCTGTTTGCAGATGAAATTCCGTTTCATTCTCATCATACCAGCTTGTATCGGCTGTCCCATCCCAAGAGTCTGTGGTTTCTGCCGCAAACGCTGTCATCGGGGCAAGCACCACCACAAGACACAACGCAAGCAGAACGCTTAGAAGTTTCTTCTTCATTTCCATTCCTCCAAAATGCTTCTAGCCGCTATTTACTTCCTCCGACAGCGGACACACCACGAGAAGAAAAAAAGTTTAGCCGGAACCGGAAAAGATTGATTTGCCGGTCGTGGCTAGGACTTCAATATCAAACCACCATCCTTCCGGAAAACGCAAAAAGCCGAAGCCAAGGCATACTGTGCCCTGTCTCCGGCAACCGGTTCGTTATAAATTGTATGAAATAAGACTTGAAGCGCTGAAAAGGCGGCGCTATGCTCCTGCCGAGCCGAGCCGAGAAAAGTCGCTGCATTTCCATTCGCCATAGTCAAGCCCTCCTTCCCTATTGTAATTCTCCACTTATGATTTTACCTGCCAATTCAATCATAAGTGGGGGATTATAAAAGCCGAAAGGGAGAGGACTTCCTTACGAAGCCTCTCCCTTTCGGGGCCTTCTATTTAGAGGAATTCGCCTACTCGGTGGACTTCGGGTTGTAGGTCTACTCCGAATTGGTCCTTGACGGTTGCTTGGATGTGACGGATGAGTTCGTCGACGTCGGCGGCGGTGGCGTGGTCGGCGTTGACGATGAAGCCGCAGTGTTTTTCGCTCACCTGGGCGCCGCCGACGGCGTGGCCGCGCAGGCCGGCGTCCATGATGAGCTTGCCGGCAAAGTGGCCCTCGGGGCGCTTGAAAGTGGAGCCGGCGCTCGGCATGTCGAGCGGCTGCTTGTCCTCGCGGCGTTGGCGGTAGTCGTCCATGTCGGCCTTGATCATCGCGGCGTTGCCCGGGGCGAGATTGAAAGTGGCCGAAAGCACGATGAAACCGTCGTCAGCAATGCGGCTCTTGCGATAGCCCAGGTTGAGCTCATCGACATCGAACTCAATGATATTGCCACTGCCGCGGGTACCGTCGTCGAGCATGCGGGCGGGCTTGTAGACGCGCACGGACTCCAGCACATCGGCCATGCAGGCACCGTAGGCACCGGCGTTCATGTAGCAGGCGCCGCCGACCGATCCGGGGATGCCCGAGATGGGCTCCATGCCGGTAAGACCGGCCTCGGCTGCCGCTGCCGCTACGTCCGAGAGCAGCGCGCCGGCTGCTGCCGTAACATGTGTGCCGTCGACGGTGATGTTAGAGAGGCCCTCGCCCAGCGCTACGACGACGCCGCGGATACCCTTGTCACCGACGAGCAGGTCGGAGCCGTTGCCCACGATGGTGAGCGGCAGGTCGCAGCGGTAGCAGGTGTCAAGCGTGGCGACGAGTCCCTGCTCGGTATCGGGCGTGACAAAGACATCGGCCGGGCCGCCGATCTTAAACGTGGTGTGCTCGCGCATGGGCTCGCTCATGAGCACGTTGTCCTCGCCGGCAACACCGGCGAGCGCGCAGAGCAGGTCCTCGTTAAAAAAGTCATTCTCGTGCATACGAATATCCGCCTTATGGTGGTCGTTTTCATCAATCGAATGCAATATACCCCACCCGGGCGGATTTGGTGCGCTGGCGGCGATAAAACAGCCGTCTACCGGATTGGTAAAGTGTTTATCATCGAGGTAGAGGGACGGTCGCTATACTTTCAAGAGATTGCGCGAATACTCGGAAGGAGCGAGATGGGCAACAAAGTTACTCTCAAGCAGATTGCCCAGGAGGTGGGGCTTTCCCCCTCGTCGGTCTCGCTTGTTCTCAACAATCGGCCTTGTCGCATCTCGGAAGAAAACCGCAAGCGCATCAAAGAGGTCGCGGCGCGCAACCACTATGTTCCTAACCAGATTGCGCGCAGCCTGGTCATGCGTGAGTCGCGCACGCTGGGCCTTATCGTTCCCAACATCGAGAGCCGCTTTTTTGCCTCGCTCGCCGGCAGTCTGGAAAAGCGCTGCCGCGAGGACGGCTACGCGCTCTTTATTACCAGTTCGGGTGGAAGCGCCGAGGACGATCTGGAGCTCCTGCGCCAGCTGGTGACGCGCGGCGTCGATGGCGTCTTTTTGGTGGTAGGCGACGAGTTCTCTGACGACCGCGCCCTGCGCGAAGAGGTCAGCCATCTGCCTATCCCGGCCGTAATGGTCGACCGTGCCATTGAGGGGCTCGAGTGCGACAAGGTGATGTTCGACCACGAGATGGGTGGCTACATGGCTACCCGCTACTTGATCGAGCAAGGCCACCGTCGCATTGCCTGCTTGGTTAACGCGCGCCGTTCCAATACGGGTCGTAAGCGTCTTGCCGGCTATGAGCGCGCCCTGCGCGAAGTGGGCCTGCCCATCGACGCGCGTCTGGAGTTTGAGAGCGAGTATTACATTCCGAGTGCCTACGAGGCCTCGGAGGCGGTGCTCGCAACTGACGCCACCGCCGTGTTCGCAAGCTCGGATAACATTGCCCTCGGTTTGCTCAAGCGCCTGCATGAGATGGGGAAGAGCATTCCGGGCGATATCTCGGTTGTAAGCTATGACAACTCGGCAGCCGACGTTCTCTTTGAGCCGGCGCTGACCGCGATTGAGCAGGACCCCGGCGTGCTTGCCGAACACGCTTTTGGCTGCATGTCCAAGCGCCTTGCCGGTAAGGGTGGCAGGCGTGCCGAAGAGGTCGTTTTGGAGCCTGCGCTCATCGTAAAGGACAGCGTGCTCGAGCTTACTAAACACAACTAAACACGTTTATCAATTCATGCAGATTGAATATGGAGTACCTGTGACAGATAATGCCGCAGGTGAATGTCGCGTTTTGCCGATCGATGGGATCGATAAAGATGATAAAACGTTTTTTCACCATGATAAAACGTTTTAGCAAATATACTAGTCCCAACGAAAGGTTGCCGTATCGGAAGGCGACCGCGCAGCGAAGGGACATAAACAATGGCTAAAACACTGGGAACGCCGTGGCAAAAACTGGGACATGAGGTTCCCGCTTCCGAGCTCGAGGGTGTCGACCTGTACTGGCGCGCTTCGAACTACCTGTCCGTCGGCCAGATTTACCTTCGTTCCAACCCGCTGATGCGCAGCGACTTTGTCGACGAGAAGACCGGCGAGACGCGCGACTTTGGTCGTCCGGACGTTAAGCACCGTCTGGTCGGCCACTGGGGCACCACGCCCGGCATCAACTTCCTGTTCGGCCACGTCAACCGCCTTATTGCCGACCACAAGCAGAACGCCATCTTCCTGATGGGCCCGGGTCACGGTGGCCCCGCCGGCACCGCCCAGTCGCTGCTCGATGGCACCTACCGCGAGATCCGCCCCGACATCACCAATGACGAGGCCGGCCTGCAGAAGTTCTTCCGCCAGTTCTCCTATCCCGGCGGCATCCCGAGCCACTTTGCGCCCGAGACGCCCGGCTCCATCCACGAGGGCGGCGAGCTCGGCTACACGCTCAGCCACGCCTACGGCGCTGTCATGGACAACCCGAGCCTGCTGGCCGTGGCCGTGGTGGGCGACGGCGAGTCCGAGACCGGTCCGCTTGCCACCTCTTGGCAGTCCAACAAGCTCGTGAACCCGGCAACTGACGGCATCGTTCTGCCAATCCTGCACCTCAACGGTTACAAGATCGCCAACCCCACCATCCTCGCCCGCGTGTCCGACGAGGAGCTCACCAAGTTCTTTGAGGGCATGGGCTACAAGCCGCACTTCTTTGTCGCTGGCTTTGACGACGAGAGTCACGCGAGCATCCATGAGCGTTTCGCCGCCCTGTTTGAGCAGGTCTTTGACGAGATCTGCGACATCAAGGCCACCGCTCAGGCCCAGGCAGCCGCGGGCGAGACCGTGGTCCGCCCGGCCTATCCCATGATCGTGTTCCGTACGCCCAAGGGCTGGACTTGCCCCAAGCAGATTGACGGCAAGAAGACCGAGGACTCCTGGCGTGCGCACCAGGTGCCGCTGGCGAGCGCCAAGGACACCCACGAGCACTTCCGCGTGCTGCGCGAGTGGCTGCGCTCCTACAAGCCCGAGGAGCTCTTTACGCCCGAGGGCCAGGTGCGCCCCGAGGTGACGGCCTTTATGCCGACCGGCGAGCTGCGCATTGGCGCCAACCCCAACGCTAACGGCGGTAAGGTGCGCCGCGAGCTTGAGCTGCCCGATGTCCACGCTCATGAGATTCCCGTTGCAGAGAAGGGCCACGGCTGGGGCTCCACTGAGGCCGCCCGCGTCTTTGGCGAGTACACTGCCGACGTCCTGGCCAAGAACATGGACGATTTCCGCATCTTCGGTCCCGACGAGACCGCGTCTAACCGCCTGCAGGCTGCCTACAAGGTGACCAAGAAGCAGTGGGATGCCGGCTTCTACGAGGACGAGGCCAACGACGAGCTGCTGGTCGGCTC
This sequence comes from uncultured Collinsella sp., assembly GCA_958415525.1. Lineage (GTDB taxonomy): Bacteria > Actinomycetota > Coriobacteriia > Coriobacteriales > Coriobacteriaceae > Collinsella. Next base: position 6,134 of record CATYZE010000049.1, read on the forward strand.
CGGTAAGGTCGTCGAGCAGCTTTCCGAGCACCAGTGCGAGGGCTTCCTCGAGGCCTACGTGCTCACCGGCCGCTCCGGCGTGTGGAGCTCCTACGAGAGCTTTGTCCATGTGGTCGACTCCATGGTCAACCAGCACTGCAAGTGGCTCGAGGCTACCAAGCGCGAGATTCCGTGGCGTGCTCCCATTAGCGGCCTTAACATTTTGCTGTCGAGCCATGTCTGGCGCCAGGACCACAACGGATTCTCGCACCAGGACCCCGGCTTCATCGACCTGCTGCTCAACAAGGCCAACGACACGCACATCGTGAATGCCTACTATCCGGCCGACGCCAACATGGCCCTTGCCGTTGCCGAGCGCGTCTACCAGTCAACCGACTGCGTCAACGCCATCTTCTGCGGCAAGCAGCCCGCCCCGACCTTCCAGACGGTCGACGAGGCAAAGGCCGAGCTCGCCGAGGGCGTCGCGACCTGGGAGTGGGCATCGACCGCCAACTCGATCGCCGAGGCCGACGTCGTCGTTGCCACCTGCGGTGACGTGCCGACGCTCGAGGCTCTGGCGGCAACCGACATGCTGCGCGAGCTGGGCATCAAGGTATGGTTCGTCAACGTGGTCGACCTGCTCAAGATCCAGAACGTCTGCGAAAACGACCAGGCCATCAGCGACGAGCGCTGGACTGAGCTGTTCGGCTGCGGCGAGAAGCCCGTTCTCTTTGCATTCCACGCCTATGCCGGCACGATTCGCCGTCTGATCTGGAACCGCCCCGGCCACGACGCCTTCCGCGTCCACGGCTACGAGGAGAAGGGCTCCACGACCACGCCGTTCGACATGCTGCGCCTGAACAACATGGACCGCTGGGCCCTGGCCGCCGACGTGCTGCGCATGGTCGACGCCGATAAGTTTGCCGAGCAGATCAACGAGTGGGAGGCTTTCCGCACCGAGGCCTTTGAGTTCGCCTGCGACGAGGGCTACGATCACCCGGCCTTCACCGATTGGGTCTGGCCGGACGCCGCTGCCGCAACCGCAGCCGACGGCGCGCTTTCCGCAACGCAAATGACCGCGGGCGACAACGAGTAGCATCCGGGACGGTCTCGCGCTGGGGCCGCCTCCGGGCGGGTGCCCTTCCTCTGAGAAGTGGGCTTCGCGAACTTCTCAGAGGATGGGCACCCGCCCGGAGGCGGCCCTCTCGACCGTTTCGATATGTGGGGGCTGATAATTTTTGATGTAATGGGGACTTTGCTGATGCTGCCTTGGAAACTGCGCATCTAACTTTGGTCAGCCAGAGATGCATCGCCGGGGCCGGGGAGACATACTTTGTTTTGAGAAGTTCGCGAAGCCCACTTCTCAGAGGAAGGGCACCCGCCCGGAGGCGGC
>CATYZE010000050.1 GCA_958415525.1 uncultured Collinsella sp.
ATATAAGCCCACACTAAAACTCAATTTGATGTTTTTATTATAGGACAATCTTTCGCCTCATCTTTGTCTGTTTAAAGAAAAAGGACGATATGGAAGAAATAGGAGAATTTGTACCCTTTGGCTTGCTCTTTTACAAACGTATTCCCAATACGTTTTAAACATGCGGCACTCGCCTTAAGGTCGAAATATAAACGGGGCGAGGCCGGACTACGTCACGTACCGCAGGACGGGGGCACAGATCAGATTCACCTATCATGAATTCATCTGCGCGATAAAACTGCGCATGCAAATTTACCGCACTATGAACTACATCGTGCGGGACATGAAGGAGTCGACGACCCGCTAGCTTCACCCGCTTGAAAACACCCGCAAACGACGGCAGCGTGAAAAGCAATTGGCCTCCGGCGAAACCTCTGCGGAGTTTTCGATCTCCGTATTTGTAGAACTGCCAGTTCTGCCACGCCGCCACTTCCTGCCCGCCGAGATCGTTCCTCAAGCCGCACAGCAGCCCGCCTTCTAAGACCTCGGAGTTCGCCATCGAAGGCGACCTGCCCAGACTCCTCACAATCGGCTTGCATGAGGCCCCGCGCTCCAACATCCTCTGGACCGTTTCCCTCTCGTACCTGGTGAGCGAGCCCGCCGTTGGCCCTCGGGGCCGGCTTCCCGGCCCCGAGAAACACTCGGATGAAGCTACCGATCGAGACGGGGCGTATGATGGGCGGTCGCTGGAATCGCGCCCCACGCCATCTGCCCGCTCGTGAGATAATTCTCAGCAGAATTTACCGATAGCAGATGGAGTTTGTGATGAAGGTTCTTTTGGTCAATGGCAGCCCCAAGGCAAACGGCAACACCGCCCGCGCGCTCGCCGAGGTCGCCGAGCAATTGCATGCCGAGGGCATCGATACCGAGGTGTTCCAGCTGGGCGCCAAGCCCATTCGCGACTGCATTGGCTGTGGCCAGTGCGGCAAGCTCGATTGCCGCTGCACCTTTGACGACGACGTGGTGAACGAGCTGATCGCTGCCGCCGAGCAGGCAGATGGCTTTGTCTTTGGCTCCCCCGTTTACTATGCGCATCCCAGCGGACGCATCCTCTCGGCTCTCGACCGCGCCTTCTATGCTGGCAGCAAGGCCTTTGCGCACAAGCCAGGCGCCGCTGTCGCCGTTGCCCGCCGCGGCGGCACGTCGACCACCTTCGATGTACTCAATAAATACTTCACCATCAACCAGATGCCCGTGGTCGCCTCCACCTATTGGAACAACGTCTTTGGTGCCATGCCGGGCGAGGCCGCCCAGGACGCCGAGGGTCTGGCCACCATGCGAAACATCGGCAAAAACATGGCCTGGCTCCTGCGTTGCATCGAGGCAGGACAGGCCGCCGGCATCGAAGCCCCCGAAGCCGATCGCGCCCGCACCAACTTTATTCGTTAGAGCGGCGGGGCCATGACTATTCAAATCTTCGGGACTAGGAAGTCCTTCGATACCAAGAAAGCACAGCGCTTCTTTAAGGAGCGCCGCATTAAGGTGCAGTTTATTGACCTTAAGGAAAAGGAGATGAGCAAAGGCGAGCTCACGAGCGTGATGCAAGCGGTCGGCGGCATCGACAAGCTGCTCAACCCCAAGGCCAAGGACGAGGAGACGCTCGCGCTCATCCAGCACCTCACCCCTAGCCAGCGCTTCGACAAGTTGCTCGAGAACCAGCAGGTTCTAGCCGAGCCCATCGTTCGCAACGGCAAAAAGGCCACCGTCGGCTATTGCCCCGATGTATGGGGAGCCTGGGAGTAGCCTGTGTTATTTGCCAGCGCGTGGGTATAAGAGCAGGCGTTTGGCATAAGATTCAACTGTAAGCCATGTCTAACAAAGGAGGGCACATGCCCAACAAACCCGTGAAGATCATCATGCTTACCGGATACCTCGGTGCCGGTAAGACCACGCTGCTCAACCACATTCTCGCTAACGACGGCGGTATCCGCGCCGCCGTGATCGTCAACGATATCGGCGAGATCAACGTCGACGCCAGCCTTATCGCCGACGGCGGCCTTTCCGAGACCGACGACCTCATCCCGCTCACCAACGGCTGCATCTGCTGCACGCTTTCGGACGACCTGGCCAACCAGCTGCAGGGCATCGCCGATTCGGGCAACTTCGACTACATCATCATCGAGGCCTCGGGCATTTGCGAGCCCATCCCCATCGCCTACACCATCTCGAGCTTCTGCGACGAAGCCAAGGTGGGCGGCGAGCCCAAGCTCGCGCTCGACAACATCGTGGCCGTGGTCGACTGCGCCCGCATGTACGACGAGTTCAACGGCGGTCGCGACCTGCTGGCTGAGGATATCGACGAGGACGACATCGAAAGCCTGCTCATCCAGCAGATCGAGTTCTGCTCCACGCTGATCCTCAACAAGACCGATACCGTGACGCCCGAGCAGATCGCCGAGCTCAAGGCCATCGTGCGCAGCCTGCAGAAGGACGCCGTGATCGTCGAGGCCCAAAACGGCGAGGTCCCCATGGAGGAGCTGCTCGACACCGACCGCTTCGACTTTATGCGCGCCTACAACTCCGCCGCTTGGATCGAGGCCATGGAGCATCCCGAGGAGCACGACGACCCCGAGGTGCTCGAGTACGACATCGAGACCTTTGTGTACTCACGCCGCAAGCCGTTTGACCTGCAGAAGTTCACCGATTTTGTTGAGCAGGAGTGGCCCGACGAGGTCATCCGCGTCAAGGGCCCGCTGTGGCAGGCCAGCAATCCGGACATGTGCTACATGTTTGAGCAGGCCGGCCACCAGATGCGCCTGATGGAGAACGGCCTGTTCGTTGACTCCGCGCCCGAGGGCGAGAAGCAGAAGATCATCGACGAGAACCCCGAGATCATGCAGATTTGGGACGACGAGACGGGCGACCGCATGACGAGCCTGTGCATCATCGGCCGTCACATGGACAAGGATGCGCTCATCGCCTCCCTCGATGCCTGCCTGACCGACTGGCACCGCGCCTAGGTTTATCCAAGCGGGCATTTTTCCGCCCACGTAACCGCCAAACCACCACGAAGGTGCCTGTCCCCTTCGTGGTGGTTTTTCGTTCTGAGCCAAGGAGATTCATGTTCAACATTGTGCTGTATGCGCCCGAGATTCCGGCCAATACGGGCAATATCGGCCGTACTTGCGTGGTTACCGGTGCCCGCCTGCATCTGGTGGAGCCGCTGGGGTTTTCGCTCGACGACAAGACGGTGCGTCGCGCCGGCCTGGGCTACTGGCAGAATTTGGACGTGACGACCTATGCCGGCTGGGAGGATTTCCTTGCGCGCAACGGCCTCTCCCCCGCCGACGAGCGCCTACATCTGCTGACCAAAAAGGCACGCCGCACCTATGCGCAGAGTACCTACCGCGACGGTGACTACTTGGTCTTTGGCAGCGAGAGCTCGGGCATTCCCGAGCCGCTGCTTGCCGCGGCGCCCGAGCGCTGCGAGCGCATCCCGATGCTGCGCGATTGCGACTCACTCAATAACGCCGAGGCCTGGGAAGCCCACGAGGAATCACTCGGGCATACCGAGGACAGCCACGAAGCCATCCTTCAACAGGATATCTGCGGCAACTTCGTCAATCCGGACGACTACCGCATCAGCGCACTCAACCTCTCCAACAGCGCCGCCATCGTCCTCTACGAGGCTCTGCGCCAAACAGGCTTTCCGGGAATGTGACAAAGGGACAGCCCCTTTGTCACATTCGACAGCTGGCGATTCACGTCAGAATTCAACTTCAAATACAAACGACTGCCGGAGTTCTCGCTTGGCTTGACTTGTCAGGCTCGAATTCGCCCTTATGCTCAGCTTGCTGCATGCCTCATCGATAGCCATAGCAAGCGATACGGACATGGTCATGGTCGTCTCACTTTTCAATTCAACCCGATAGCTCTTCGCCTTGTTTTTATCCTCTCCACCGCATCTCGTTTCGATTAACAAGAGAATATCTGAGTCATGGGCATACCAATGGAGCTCAGGACGCTGCGGGGCCATGTCGCCCTCGAATTCCTGTGTAAACAGAATTTTCTTCTCGTTTCTCGTTGAATCGCTCAAGGAGCCGTCGATTCGAACCGAGCCCTTCTTTCCCGCCTTGGCGTTTCCCTTAACCTGGTGGCCTCGCCGAGTTTCCTCGTACTCCGTCACCTCCAGCTTGCAGCGCTTTGCACCAAGCATGAATGCAATCCGCCTCAGCTCGGCCATCTTGTCTTGCTGCATGGTTGCGAAATAAGAATCAAGATCAACAAAGCGAGACCGATCAAAAGCATCTATGTAATAGGTGGAATAGAGAGATGGTTTAGGGTAGAAAGACAGCTCGCTATCCCCGATTGCCTCGCGGTACAAATTGAAAATCTGCGTACCCTTAACAGTATCCAGCCAACCAATAGCATCCCTACAGACGTCGATGCCCCGACGCTCATTTCCGTCAACGATTCGAATCATGTTCGGCAAATGGAATGAAGGGCTCTGATAGGCCTCTTTGGTTACCGGTCTGTACCTATTGAGTTGTTGTTGGTATGCCCAATCGTTGACGGCGTCACCGATATCTGCAGCAGCTCCCGCCGCGCCATCGGCCACATCTGCAATAGCCGCTAAGGCGTCGTCGGCCATCGGAGCTGCGGCACGCATTGCATCATCGGCAACTTTCTGTACGGTTGCGACCGCACCCGCTACCGCATTTCCGGCACCATCAACCAACCCAGCAGCGACCTTACGGATATCAAAGCTCTGCTTATGTCGTGGCTGCCCCCCTCTTTCGACGACAATATCCAGATCATCTTTATCCTCCATGGCGACCTCCTATTTTCGATAGTCAAAATCAACCGTATATTCATCGCCAAACGCCGAGTTGAACATTGCACGAATATTTGCTTCAGCGTTCACCCGAGCCTCTTCGAGCAACTTGCCATCCTTGATGGCCTCGCTTTCGCTCCGTTTCTTGCACTGTGCTTCAAACGCCGTGACGTCTTTGACCTCAATGGGGTTGAGAATGTTGTTACGCTCCTCGAGAGCACCCGACTTATTCATATCTGGTGTATTCGAGATTACATAAGGCTCATCCATCGTAATTGTCAGCTCTTTCTTGTTCGTATGTATCTCTGCTGTCTCAAGATTCACACCCGCCTTAATGGTTCCCACATAGCGATACCAAAAGCTGTTTTCCGTAAACGGAATATCAAACCAATCGAAGAATCTCTTAGTATCCGTCACCTTATCGACAATCGCATAGTTCTGCGATGCGGAAACCATCTCGTTCTGGGACGCAATGCGCTCAAACACGATCGACGGGGAGAGCGTATTGGGGGTAGCTTCTTTCGCGCCTGCGGCTTTGCCGTTGTTAAAGATGGTAATAAAAAGTACAGCCACAATCACCCCGCCAAGAGCCAAGCCCGCGAGGAATACCTTGGGTTTCGTCAGAATTCTCCCGAGCTTCGCTTTCAGCGCCCCCATGCCTTCTTCTATCTCATCCATCCCCTATTCCTTTCTAACCCTGCTATTTAAAACTGCCGAAGGTTATGTCTCGTGCCCAAATTGTCGTTTTCAGCATGTCTTTAAACGAGGGCAGTTGTTTGCAATCCGAAATGATACATATACCCGGCACTTGTTGTTCAATAATTGATATAAAACGGGCGGGCCAACCATTCATCGCCGATTAGCCCGCCCCTCCCGTGCGAAACTTATTTATTTACATCGTAGCTGGAAACAGATGCGACAACGCGCACGGCATCCACATCAGACATGGCCTCGAACTTGACTTTCTCTCCCGGTGCCCACGAAGAAGTGTTCGCATAGGTCTCCCCCGCTTTGATATCATCTGCATCATAGAGAGCAAGCGTTAGGCTGACATTTGAGAATGATATGCCAGAAGTATTCTCGACTACGGCCGTATATGTATACAGACCATAACCGTCATCCGACTTTTCGAAATTGGCCCCTTGGATCAAACTGTTAATGGCATCCTCATTGCGGGTCTTCTCTGCCACGGACCTTCCGTTCTTAATCAAATCATCGAAATCATCTTTGTATTTCTCCCCAACTTCCAACCCGTAATCGTCGACAAGCTTCTTGAGCTGCGCAGACCGCTTATCGTAGACCTTATTCCACTCTTCGTAATAATCCGAAGATGATTGTGAGTAGTCCTCGGTCACTTTAAGCTGGTCGTCAAGCAAATTCAGATATGTAATGACGTCCTGCTGCATCTTGGAATCCTTGAACTTGGCGTTCTTGAGCTCCTTGTCATTCTTAATTTCGGCCTTAATAGCCTCCTGAATATTCTCGGTTGAATGAGGGTCGTCATCGTTTGCATTAGATTCAATGACATCGGCCCTTTTCTCAAACCCGGCGGCGATAACATTCATCGCCTTGTCATCGGCATATTTCGGTTTATCTGAGTTTGCGGCATTCTGAGAACAGGCCGAAATGAACCCCAGAGAACAGATGAGCAGGACAAGCAAACCCATCATAGGCAGCTTTTTAGTAATATTTCGTTTCACGGTTATTTCCCTTCGATTGACGTTACGACTCATAGCCCTTCGTCAAATAGCAGACGAATTGGCGACGCGGTGGCACTATTTGACTCAAGGGCGTGAACTGGATAAACATCGAGGGAAGGAGTGAGCTCCGTGGAATAAACTCCCCTCGTCAAAATGTCTAGCTAAAGAGGACGGACAGACGGCGAACGGTCATATACGTTCGCGTCCGCCCGTCTCCAACGATCAAACGTCGATGCGCTGACGTTCAAAAGCATTGCGGCCTCTTGCCTCGTAACCTCGCCTCCTTCGAATGATTTGATGACATCGCGGTAGCTATCCGGGCGTTCGAGCGCCGGCCTCCCAAATCTCACGCCCCGCAGACGCGCCGATGCGATGCCCTCTGCCTGGCGCTGCTTGATGTTTTCGCGCTCCAGCTGTGCCACGTAGCTCAAGATCTGGAGAACCAGGTCCGCCATGAAGGTTCCCGTAATGCCATCAGGCTGCTCGCGCGTATCGAGCAACGGCATATCGAGCACCACGATGGCAGCGCGCCTGTCCACCGTGATCCGTCGCCATTCATCGAGGACTTCGCGATAATTGCGACCCAATCGATCGATACTTTTAATCACGAGAACATCGCCCTCGCGCAACCTACGAAAAAGTCGCTGGTACTGAGGACGCTTAAAGTCCTTGCCGCTCGCTTTGTCAGCGTAAATCTGGTCCCGCTGAACGGGGAACCTTCCCAGCGCGTCTAGCTGGCGGTCCAAGTTCTGGTCCGCGGAAGAGACGCGCGCATACCCAAAGATTCGATTGTCCATAATTGCCCCTATCGGCCGCCTCTTGGCAGCATCAGCTCAAGCGAGAGCCCACTCACTATAGGGCGTGCAAATTTTGCGAATGGGTTGAGGCCATTTTGACCCTCAGGCACAAGCTATTCAAGCGCTGTG
>CATYZE010000051.1 GCA_958415525.1 uncultured Collinsella sp.
CTGGTGATCTCCGCCTTGAGAGGGCGGCGTCCTAAACCGCTAGACGAACGGGCCACATGACATCTGCACTGCCGTGCTGCGAGGAAATATATTACGGGACAAAAATCGTGAGCGCAAGAAGAAATTCCAAATTGCCGAAAAATTGTCGGCAGGTTATGGAACGCGCAGGTCAACTGGTTAGCTAGTTCAAGTTGAGATGAGCCAGGAGGGCTTCGCGATCGTTGGGGATATTGTCCTCGATAACGGCTTCGAGGGCGGCGTTGAGTAGCTGGCCTAGCTCGGGCCCCGGGTTCACACCGGCGCGGATCAGGTCGCCACCATTGATGGCAAGCATCTTGAGCGTATAAGGCTCCCCCGCCTCCAGCAGCTCGTGCGCCAGCGCGCGCATCTCCTCAATCGTCTCGACGTAATAGAAGCATGATGGCGCCTTGCCCAGCGTATCGGCACGCTTAAGGTCCATAAGCTCGTCAATCAGACGCGGCGTATCGACGCCCTCGCCCGAAAGCGCGCGCATCATATTGAGCAGGCAGGAGCGCTCGGGGCGCAGCGGCTTGTCGTGATATTTAATGAGCAGGCACACGTCGCGCACCAAGTCGTGCGAGAGCGCCAGGCGATCCATAATGACGCGCGCTTTCTTGGCGCCGAGCTCGGGATGACCGTAGAAGTGTCCGCTGCCGTCGTGATCGACCGTAAAGCACTCGGGTTTGGAAACGTCGTGCAAAAACGCCGCCCACATCAGGCTCGACGAAGGCGCAACGCCGTCGCAAAGCGCCAGCTCCCCTGCCACCGTCAGCACGCGGGCGATATGTTCGTAGACGTTAAACGCATGATAGACACTGCGCTGATCAAACCCGAGAGCGGACGCGAGCTCGGGCACGGCGGCGCAAACAAGCTCGGGGTAGCGCAGCATCGCGTCTCCCCCATGGCCGGTCGAAAGGATGCCCTCAAGCTCAATACCCACGCGCTCGCGCGCCACGGCATCGAGCAGCGGCGCGCACTCGGCAAGCGCCTGTTTGGTCTTAGGCTCGATCATAAAATCCAGACGGCAGGCAAAACGCACCGCGCGCAGCATGCGAAGCGCGTCCTCGTTAAAACGACGCTTGGGATCTCCAACGGCGCGGATGAGCTTGCGCTCCAGGTCGCCCTGGCCATCGTAGCGGTCGACAAGACCGCGCTCGGGATGCCAGGCCATAGCGTTAACGGTAAAGTCGCGACGCGCCAGGTCATCCTCAAGCGACGCCGCACGCTCCACACTCTGGGGATGGCGACCGTCGGTATAAAAACCATCCAGGCGATACGTGGTGACCTCGATACGTTCGGCATCGCAAATAGCCGTAATGCCACCGAATTTAATGCCCGATTCAACCACGGCGATATCCGCTGCCTCAAGCGCCGCTTTGGACTCCTGCCACAGACCGCTGCAGCACATGTCAACATCGTGGCTGGGACGCCCCATCAGGGCATCACGTACCCAACCGCCTACGTACCAAGCCTCAAGACCGGCTGCCTCGAGCGCACGCAGGACACGGATGGAGGCATCGGTCGGCTGCGTACCGTTGAGCGAAACATTGCACATGCCTATGGCCTCCTGCACTTGTGAGCGTTAATCGATAGTTCTCAAGAAGTCTAGCAAGAAAAGGCCTCCACTGCACACGCAAGTCCGATAAACAAAAACGCATCCGTCCTGGTCTAAGACGGATGCGAAATAATCGAACTATTCAGGCAAGGTGCCGGAACTAGCAGACCTGGCGGATGGCGATACCCTTCTGATACTCATCGACCTTGGCAAAGTCGCCCAGACCCGGGCACTCGACCACGTTGGCGCCGGTGGCCATCGAAAGGCGCAGGGCGTCCTCGACGCGCTCGGGGGCGTCGTGCCACACGGACAAGAACGCAGCGAGCGAGGAATCGCCGGCGCAGACCGTCGACAGCAGCTTGACCTCAAAGGTACGGTTGGCAAACCAGATGTGCTCGCCGTTGGAGAAATACGCTCCGGCGCCACCAAGGGTCAGCAGCACGTTCTTGGCGCCCTTGGCATGAAGCTCGGCCATAGCGCCCTTAACGGACTCGTCGTCGCCACCGCTTACCTTAATGCCAAAGATGTCGAGCAGCTCGTCGTCGTTGGGCTTAATGAGGAGCGGCTCCATAGCAATGAGGTCAGCCAGCTGATGGCTCGAGATATCGAGCACGAACTCGGCGCCTTTCGCCTTAACGCGACGCAGGACCTCGGCCAGGAAGCCCTCGGAGGTGTTGGGGGGCAGCGAGCCGCTAATGACCAGGCAGGTCATATCGTCGAGCGAATCGATGAGCTCAAACATCTCCTGCTCGTTGGCAGCGTTGATGGCGGCACCGGCATTGACCATGTTGTACTCGGTATCGGGACCGGCGTTGAGGAAGACGTTGACACGCGTGATACCGTCAGTCCACACGGGCTTGACGGGCACGCCCAGGGCCTCGGCGCCCTTAACGATGAACTCGCCCGAGAAGCCGGCGAAGAAGCCCAAGATCGTGGTGTCGACGCCGTAGTGGTCGAGCGTAAACGAAACGTTGAGACCCTTGCCGTTGGGGGTGTAGACCGCGTTACGGGTGCGCGTAACGGTATTGGAGGTGAGGCCGTCGCAGGAGATGTTGTAGTCAATAGCGGGATTTGCAGTAAGCGTGTAAATCATGAATGTTCCTTTCACGAAGCAACGTGTTAATGAAAGTATATTCCACCCTTCGGCAAAAGACTACAACAACTCGGCGAACGGTGTGGAAGCGGTGAAGGGCGGTTTCATCTCACTTTTCCCACGAAAAAACGGCGCCCCGATCAAAACCGGGACGCCGCATGCGCACGAATATGTCGCGTTTCACTTACTTGCGATCGAGCTTACGGACGGCAACGCGCTTGCTGTACTCGTCGACGTGACCGAAGTCGCCGATGCCGACGGACTCAGCGACGTTGGCGCCGGTGGCCATAGCGAGCTTCATGGCCTCCTCGACGTTGTCGCGATCCCTGTACCACTTGTGCAGGAACGCAGCGAGGGTGCAGTCGCCGGCGCAGACGGAAGAGACCAGCTTGATGTTGAACTCACGCTTGGCATACCAAATGTCCTCGCCGTTGGAGAAGTAGGCGTCGCCACGGCTACCACGGGTGAGCAGCACGTTCTGAACGCCAGCCTCGTGAGCCATCTTCATGGCAACGCGGACCTCGTCGTCGGTGTCGACCGGCACGCCGAAGATGGCCTTCATCTCGTGATGGTTCGGCTTGATGAGCAGCGGCTTCTTGTGAGCGAGCTCCTTGAGCTTGTCGGAGGACAGGTCCAGGACGACGTCGGCGCCACGGGCCTGAGCGTGCTCCATGACCTTTGCCAGGAAGTCAGGCGTAGCTTTGGGAGGCACGGAGCCAGAGACGATCAGGCACTCAAGATCGCCCGCGGTGTCCAGGATGTTGTAGAGCTCCTCCTGGTGCTGCGGCGTAATAGGAGCACCGGGGTTGAGGATGCCGTACTCGTGCTGGCCATCGTTGACGTAGGTGTTGATACGCGTGATGCCGTCGGTCCAGACCGGACGGCACAGGCAGCCCAGGTTCATGACCTCCTCGACGATGAACTTGCCCGTAAAGCCGGCGAAGAAGCCGAGCGCGACGGTGTCGACACCCATCTTCTTAAAGGCGAAGGACACGTCGAGGCCCTTGCCGTTGGCCGTGTAGCTGGCCGAGCCGGTGCGGACGTTCTCGTCGGGCTCGAGCGGAGAGCTCGAAACCGTCATGTCGACAGCCGGGTTAGCGGTTAGCGTGTAGAACATTTACAGTACCCCCTGTATATGTGAGGGCCGCGTGGCCGGCCCATTCCAACCACGCGGTTACCTCTGATACCAAATTAGCGAGCTGCGGACTCGAGCAGTGCCTTGACCTCGGCGGCGGTGTTGCAGGCGAGCGCCTTTTCGGCGAGCTCGTCGCACTCGGCCTTGGTCCACTGGCTGATGGTCTTGCGGGCGCGCAGGATGGACGGAGCGCTCATCGAGAACTCCTCCAGGCCCCAGCTGATCAGCAGCGGCTCAAGCAGCGGATCGGCAGCGGCCTCGCCGCACATGCCGACCATGATGCCGGCCTTCACGCCGCTCTCGATGATGTTCTTGAGCGAGCGGAGCACGGCGGGATAGTACACCTGGTACAGGTTGGAGATGGTGTCGTTGCCACGGTCGGCGCACATGGTGTAGCCGATCAGGTCGTTGGTGCCGATGGAGAAGAAGTCGGCCACCTCGGCCAGGCGGTCAGCGAGCAGCGAGGCGGCAGGCGTCTCGACCATAATGCCGACCTCGATGTTCTCGTTGAACTTGCGGCCCTCTTCGGTAAGCTCGGCCTTGCACTGCTCGACGAGCTCCTTGACGGCCACGACCTCCTCGACGCAGGTGACAAGCGGGATCATGATCTTGACGTCACCAAAGGCGCTGGCGCGCAGCAGGGCACGGAGCTGAACCTTGTACTGGTCGGGGTTGGCCAAGCAGTAACGCACGGCGCGGAAGCCCATGAAGGGGTTGTCTTCCTTGACCATGTGCAGGTACGGGATCTCCTTGTCGCCACCCACGTCGAGCGTACGGATGATGACCGGAGCGCCCTTGAGCGCACTGGCGACCTTGCGGTAGGCGTTGAACTGCTCCTCCTCGGAGGGAAGCTCGGCGGAGTCCATGAACAGGAACTCAGAGCGGAACAGGCCGATAGCCTCGGCGTCATGATCGAGCGCGTTGGGCACGTCATCGGGGTTGCCGATGTTGCAGGCGATGATCTTCTTGATGCCGTCGGCAGTCACGGAAGGCTTGCCGCGGAAGGCCTCGAGAGCTGCCTTCTCGGCAGCGAAAGCCTCGGCCTTGGCAGTGTAGGCGGCGAGCGTCTCCTCGTTGGGATCGGCCTCGACGATACCCTTGCCACCGTCGACGACAACGGTCATGCCGTTGCGCAGTGCGGTGCAGCTGTTGGAAACCGAAAGGACGGCCGGGATCTCGAGGGCGCGCGCGATGATCGCGGAGTGCGACGTGCGGCCACCGGTCTCGGTGACGATACCGGCAACATGGGCCTTATCGATCGTGGCGGTCATGGACGGCGTGAGGTCGTGCACGACAACGACGGTATTCTCGGGCAGGACGGAGAGGTCGACGACCTCCTTGCCCAGCAGCTCAGCCAGAATACCGGTGCGGATGTCGGCGATATCGGCCGCGCGCAGACGGAACATCTCGTCGTCCATGGACAGGAACATGTTCTCGAACATGGTCGAGGTGTCCATGAGCGCCTGCTCGGCGCAGGTACCGCCGTCAATGGCAGCGTTGATGGCGTCGGTCATGCCCGGATCCTGAGCCAGGACAATGTGTCCGCTCATGATCTCGGCCTCGGCCTCGCCCACCGTCTCCTTCATGTGGTCGGCCTGAGCCTGGGTCTTCTCGCAGAAGACCGAAAGAGCAGTCTGATAGCGCTCCTTCTCGGCTGCCGAATCAGCAACCTCGTGCGGCTCAAACGTCAAGTCGGGATCGACGGCGACCATAACGGTGCCGATACCGATACCCTCGGAAGCGTTGACTCCCTGATACATTCCCATTCCTCTCTCCGTGTCATGTGATAAAGCGTTTTGCCATATCCATGACAAAAGAGCGCAGCTACCTTACAACAGGTCACTGCGCCCCCAAATATGAACTTAGTTGTTCAACATGCGACCCGTTTGAGTTCTACTCGCCAAGACCGCTCTTGATGAGCTCGATGGCAGCAGCCAGAGCCTCGGCCTCGTCGGCGCCGTCGCACTTGACCTCGACCTCGGTGCCGCAGGGGATACCAGCAGCCATGAGGGCCATCGGGGACTTGCCGTTGACCTCCTTCTCGGGGGTGACGACCGTCACGTCACAGGCGTACTTGCCCATGGTGGAGGCGAACAGACCAGCCGGACGCATGTGCAGACCCTGAGGATTAACGAGGGTAGCCTTCTCAGAAACCATAGTTGACTCCTTTTTTGTGTTTAACCCCTGTCATGCATGTGGCAGGAGTCAGATTCACGACATTGTTTATATTAACTCACATCAAACGGTTTTTCATTGTGTTTCGCACGAATTGTTGGACAGATGTCGTTCGCTGTCCGCTCGCCTGCCGGGCGGGGCGGTTAAGTTTGCTGCTCTACAGTCCTGCGCAAGACGGAAAGCACATTAAGTGCTT
>CATYZE010000052.1 GCA_958415525.1 uncultured Collinsella sp.
CGCATCCGCTGCGCGGATCCGCACCGGCTTCGCCCGCCTGCCGGCGCGCTCGCCCACGGGCTAAAAACGCTCCGCGTTTTCTTTACGCCCGCGCCTCGACCGAGGTTCGAATCAATGCGGTGTTTACGTAAAAGAAAAGCCCCCGTTGCCGGAGGCTTTCAATTTCAATTGGTGCGGCGTATAGGATTCGAACCTATGACGTTCTGATTCGTAGTCAGACCCTCTATCCAGCTGAGGTAACGCCGCAGCGCAAGACATATAAAACCACTTTAGTTCATCAGAGTCAAGCGCAATCTCAAACTTTTTTCTCCTGGGCGTATTTACCTCACGCTGCTCCGCATACGTCAGCGCTCTCCGTGCGATCGATTGGTTTTTCGACCACGTCAAACTTGGCATCGAGTTCCCCAAGGAGTGACCGCACCCGTTGGGCACAGTCATAGTCGGCAAACGAGATGCTCAGCATGCGAGCAACCTGGTTAGAAGTTCCAACCCCATAGAAGTGCTCAAGTGCCGCAAGTCCCTCGCGTGGCACAAACGTCTCGACCACATGCGGCGACTCCTCATAGCACCATTGCGTCAACGGCCCCTCACTCGTCTGCCGAACCACCAAGCCACCCATACCCGATGGCTCGCACGTTACCAGCAGGTACTCACCGTCTTCATCGCTCTCGAACATAACTACCCGCTCATCGAACAACTCCATTGCATCCCCTCTCTCTCGCTCTTATCTAGCAAAAGCATAGCAGGTAGATAGCTGTATACAGAACGTTTGTTCGTGTATTTTCTATTGAGCTGTCCGCACGACATGGTATGGGTCTGCGCACAAAAATAGGGCGCCCCAGACAGGAGCGCCCCATCAAATCGCTTATGTAGCTAGCCTACGCGACCGGCTCGATCTTCTCGAGACCGCCCATGTAGGGACGCAGAACTTCGGGAATCGTGATGGTGCCGTCGGCGTTCTGGTAGTTCTCCAGAATGGCGGCCATGGTGCGGCCAGCCGGCAGACCGGAACCGTTGAGGGTGTGCAGGTAGCGCGAGCCCTTGAAGTTCTCGGGGTCGCGATACTTGATGTTGGCGCGGCGAGCCTGGAAGTCGCCGCAATTGGAGCAGGAGCTGATCTCCTTGTAGGCGTTGTAGCTCGGCAGCCAAACCTCGATGTCATAGGTCTGACGGGCAGAGAAGCCCAGGTCGCCGGTGCACAGGCTAATGACGCGATACGGAAGGCCCAGCTGCTGCAGCAGGTACTCGGCCTCGGCGGTCATGCTCTCGAGCTCCTCGTCGGACTCCTCCGGCTTGGCGAACTTGACCATCTCGACCTTGTCGAACTCGTGCTGGCGAATGATGCCGCGGGTGTCGCGACCAGCAGAGCCGGCCTCCTCGCGGAAGCAGGGGGTGAAGGCAGTGTAGCGACGCGGCAGAGTGTCGGCGTCCAGAACCTCGCCGGCGTGCAGGTTGGTGAGCACGACCTCGGCGGTGGGGATCAGAAAGTTGTCGCCCGAGACGTGATAGGCGTCGTCCTCGAACTTGGGGAGCTGACCCGTGCCAAACATGGTCTGACGCTTGACGACGATGGGCGGCCACCACTCCTTGAAGCCACGGCTGGTGTGCGTGTCCAAGAAGAAGTTGATGAGGGCGCGCTCCAGGCGGGCGCCGGCGCCACCGAGAACGGTGAAGCGGCTGCCGGAGAGTTTGTTGCCGCGCTCGAAGTCGAGGATGTCGAGGTCGGTGCCCAGGTCCCAATGCGGCTTAAAGTCGAAGTCGAACTCGCGCGGGGTGCCCCAACGACGACGCTCGATGTTCTCGTCCTCGTCCTTGCCAAACGGGGTGGCATCGCACGGGATGTTGGGCAGGTGAGCCATGAAGTCGTACTGCTCCTGCTCGAGGGCGGTACGACGCTCGGCCAGACCGTCGATCTTCTCGTTGACGGCGCGCACGGCCTCCTTGGCGGCCTCGGCCTCGTCCTTCTTGCCCTCCTTCATCAGGGCGCCAATCTTCTTGGACTCGGCGTTGCGCGTGGCCTGAAGCTCCTCGACCTCAGTGATGACGGCACGACGCTCGTCGTCGAGCTCAAAGAACTTCTCGCGATCCCAAGACGTCTGGCGGTTAGCCATGGCGACATCGATGGCATCGGGGTTCTCGCGAACAAACTTGATATCAAGCATTAGATCCTCCGGCGATATACATTCCATTTAGGTTGCAACCTTGTACATGTATGGGCAAGTATATACTTATGAGCGTTTACGACCCAACTCAACTACGCAAGAAGGCACCCAATGGACGCAGTTTTTTCCTTTTTGTTTGGCACCCGCACCGGTTTTGCCATCCTTTTCGCCGGCGGCATCCTGCTGTTTGCGATTATTGCCTTTGTAATGGAGAAGCGCACCCATAAGATGTATGTCGACCGCGGCCCCAAGTCCGAGGACGAAGAAGACAGCTTCTGGGACTAACCTGCCAAAAAGGGACAGGTTTATTTTGGTCGGTTTTATCTGGGCAAACGCAAGTGCCCCGCAACTGGAATTGAGCCAGTTGCGGGGCACTTTTCGCTAAAAGGACAAAACCGCAGGAAAAACCTGCCAACATAAACCTGTCCCTTTTTTGGTCGGTTTTACTGGAGGGTTGCGTCGATTGCCTTGACCAGGGCGCTGCGCATGCCGGCGTCCTCGAGCGCAACGACGCCCTTGATGGTGGCACCACCGGGCGAGCATACGGCATCCTTCATCGCCGCAGGATGCTGGCCAGTTGCAAGCTGCAGCTTTGCCGTACCCAGCACCATCTGGCTCACAATGCGATAAGCATCCGCACGCGGGATACCGTGCTTGACCGCCGCATCGCCCAGGGCCTCGATTGCCATGGCGACAAACGCCGGAGCGCAACCACCCACCGTGCCGCCCACAAACAGCAGGCTTGTGTCGAGCTCGACGACAGCGCCAAGCTTACCGAGCAGGTCGAGCACCACAGCACGCTGCTCGTCGTTAAGCGTCGAAGCCTTCTCGCAGGCGATGACGCCCTCGCCTACCGAAACCGGCGTGTTGGGCACCGTCGAGATATGCGCGACGCCCGGCAGGACCTGCTCCCACTTGGCACTGTCCCAGGTCCAGGCAACCGACAGAACGACCTTTTTGGCAAGAGCATCCTTGAGCGGGGCGAATACCTTCTCGATCATGTACGGTTTGACCGCAGCGACCACGATATCGGATGCGGCGACAACCTCGGCGGCATCGTGGCAAGCGGCCATCCCGCGCGCCTCGCAGCGCCCAACCAGCGCGTCGTAGCGACCCGCGCAGGCGCACATGTCGCTCGCAGCTACACCGGCAGCGATCCAGCCATCGGCCATAGCGCTCGCCATATTGCCAAAACCGACAAATCCAATCTTCATATCTCATAGTCCTTTCAGACACATTCCTCAAAACGAAAGGTATTGTCCCACGCCATTGTTTCGTATTGCCGACCTATTTGTGATACGGCTCGCCACGACTGATCTTGCAGGCGCGGTAGATCTGCTCCAGCAGCACCACGCGCGCCAAGTTATGCGGCAAGGTAATACGTCCAAAGCTGAGCATCTCGTCGGCTCGTGCGCGCACGTCATCGCTCACGCCGTCCGATCCGCCAATTACAAAGGCGATGTCGCTGTTACCACGTAGCATAAGATCATCGAGCCGCGCCGAAAGTTCCTCGCTCGAGCGCTCTTTGCCCTCAATGGCCAGCAAGATCACATGTGCTCGAGGCGGCAGGGCGGCAAGAATCGCCGCCCCCTCCTTGTCGCGCGCGGCATCCACGCCGCCCGCCTTAGCCGGGTCGATATCGGCCACCTCGCGGATATCCACCTTGGCATAGGCACCTAGGCGCTTGGTGTACTCAGCGCACGCGTCCTTCCAAAAGCGCTCCTTGAGCTTACCGACGCAAACGACGGTGTATTTCACGCGCGTCTACTCCTTCGAATCGTTTTGAACTTTGCCGGCGGCCAGCATCTGCTCGAACATCGAGGCCGACTGCGAAAAGTCGCTCGGCAGCACGACCGTCGAGGTTTTACCCGTGCGAGCGAACTCCGTCATCATCTCGGACCACTGCGTAAACATGAACAGTTGGTTGGCCTCGTCATTGCCGACACCCGTCTCCTGGATGATCTCGAGCGAATCTTTGATACCCAGCGCGATGGCCTTGCGCTGGTTGGCGATGCCCTCACCCGCCTTTTCCATAGCCTCGGCCTCGGCGGTCGCCTCGGTGACGCGCTTGATGCGGTCGGCCTCGGCGAGCTCCTGCGCGGCAGCGCGCTTGCGCTGGGCAGCGTTGATGTCGTTCATGGAGTTCTCAACCTCGGTCGGCAGTGCGATTTTGGTGATGAGCGTCGACACGAGGGTGAAGCCGTAGGCGGCCATCTGCTCGGAAACGGTAGCGTTGACATCCTTGGCGATGTCATCCTTCTTGGCAAAGACCTCATCGAGTGTGTAGACGGGGATGGAGGAGCGCAGGGCGTCGGTGATGAAGTCGCGCATCTGGTCGACGGGCTCCTGCAGCATATAGTAGCTCTTGTAGATGCCCGAATCTGCCGGGCCGGCGCCCATGTCATAGCTCACGTGGTACTGAGCGGAGACCTCAAGGCCAATGGTCACGTTGTCCTGGGTCTTAACGTCGATGCCAAAACCATTTTTCATGGTGCGCAGACTCACCGTGGCGGCCTTGCGGTCAATCACGGGCACCTTCACGTGGAAGCCCGCGTTGACGATACGATTGAACTTACCCAAGCGCTCGATGATCACAGCGTGCTGCTGCTCAACGACGTAGCAGGCGTTGGGGAGCAGCAACAACAGGATGATGATGGGAATCAAAAGGCTGGTAAGGGCGGCGATGATACCGGAAAACAGCATGGTCTCTCCTCTGATAGGCACACGTTGGCATTAGGATACCCGTCCAAGGAGATCGTGCATAACAAAAAAGCTCCCATTGCTGGGAGCTCTTTCATTTAATGGTGCGGGCGAA
>CATYZE010000053.1 GCA_958415525.1 uncultured Collinsella sp.
TCTTCGAGTGTTTGATATCGGTTTCTTGTCACATATTTGGGCTCTGGGTCATTGATGGGCTCTTGCGAGATGTGGGGGCGATGGAATCGAATCGGTTGCGGGCTGGATGCTTCGTCCTGCTCCGGCATAAACGTGTTGTCCTGTTTTTGATCGTCCATGATGCCCTTAGTTCGTCATCAATATCGTGTATGCGCCCATTGTAAGCCAGCCGTCTAGTTTTGATGGGATTGCATACATTATTTAAGCCTTCGTTTAAATTCCGTATCTTAGGCAAAACCTTAGTCAACCAGACTTAGATATGCTTATATCACTAGACTCAAAAAACTTTATAGTCGATGTATATATAAGAAGCGGCTGGGCATATATATGAGCGTCAAAAGAAGTCCCAGCCACCTAGAAGATGGCTCGGCAGTCCTTAAAAGGAGTGGTAAACATGGCAAGCATGGTTCCTTATCGTTCGGTTTTTGGCGTCCGTCCTTCTGCAAGTTCGCTGTTCGATTTGTTTGATGACATGACCGACTTGGCGAATAGCTCGATTGCCTCCAAGGCGTTCCCCGTTGACGTTGAGGACAAGGGCGATGGCTACGAGGTCAAGGCGTATCTGACCGGTGTCGCCAAGGATGACATCGACGTTGAGCTCAATGAGGGTCGCCTGTCGATCAGTGTGAACGTCGAGGAGAGCGCCGAAAACGAGGGCAAGAACTTCCTCCAGAAGGAGTTCGGCTCGTACAGCGCGACGCGCGGCGTGTATCTGAAGGACGCTTCGAGCGAGGGCCTTTCGGCTAAGTATGCTGACGGCATCCTGACCGTTACGGTTCCCAAGATTGTCGAGAAGAAGAACGTTACGAAGATTTCTATCGACTAACGATGGCTCTGCTTCAATCGAGAGTGTGAATTAAGGGGGCTGGGAAGTGATTCCCAGCCCCCTTTTGTTGTCTTGAGTGGGCTATTGAATAGTTGTCGGTTGATACTGACTTGCAGGGCGTATCGAGAGCTTCCGTGGCCCTTGAAGACAGGTGGCTGAGCTGCCGAGTTCATCATCGAGACTTGCATCAAGCGCGTTGGCATAGCTTTTGACGGTAAGGCTTGGACGATTATTGTCCTGGCTGATGTGCATGGCGATGAGCTGTTCTGTGCGATCGGTAACAAGTTCTCGCGCGGCTTCGGCGGCTTGGTTGTTGGAGAGATGCCCCTTTGTGGACAGGATGCGCTCCTGAAGAAAGCGTGGGTACGGTCCTTCGCGCAACATAGTTACATCGTGGTTGCTTTCGAGCGCGAGAACTCGACAGTCTTTGAGGATGCCTATGGCCTTGCTCGACAACTCTCCGGTGTCGGTGGCAAACCCAATGGAATCATCGAGAGCATTGAATCGATAGCCGACAGGATTGATGACATCGTGCGATGTTGAGTAGGTTTGTACCTGGATGCCGGCAATGGGGAGCGTGTCGCCGGGGTCAAATTCCTCCACGGGCAGGTGCGCGAGGTTTTCTTTGCATGAAAGGGTGTCCCTACTGGCAAAGAGGGGGCCATGCCAGTGCTTGCACCATACATCGAGCCCCTTGATATGGTCTCCATGCTCATGAGTGATTACAAGAGCGGCGACGTCGTCTGCCGAGAGGCCAAGCTCCGCCATGCGTTTAAGTGTCTCGCGGCGGGACAGGCCGTTATCGATCATGATGAGCCCCTGAGGCCCCTCGACGAGTGCGCAGTTGCCTTTTGAGCCGCTGCCGAGGATATGAAGGTGCAGGCGAGACATAAGATTCCAAAGGATACAATGAGTGCGGACGAATAGAGGAGGAAGCGAATGCCAACGGTATCTCAGCACTATGGACATCATGCCGCGCCGAGGACGGATAAGAACGTTCTGGCAACGCGGCAGACCGCTGCCCCCGTAGTGCTCATGGTATCAGGCGGTGCGGACTCGACGGCGCTGCTCCTTATGGCTTGCACATCAAAGCTGGATATCCAGGACGGGCGCGGCATCGCTTCCATTGCACGCGAGCGTTTGCACGTGCTGCATGTGAACCATCATCTGCGCGGGGAGGCATCCGATGGCGACGAGGCCTTTGTACGTGATTTGTGCGTGCAATACGGCTTGCCGCTGTGCGTTGAGCATGCCTATTTTGATGATGAATCGGGCAATATCGAGGCGGCTGCCCGCGAGGTGCGCTATGCCGCGGCGCGAAGGTATGTTCGCGAGCTCTGCGCCCAGACGGGGGCACCGCGAACGGCGGCTCGTATCTGTACCGCGCACACGTCTTCGGATCGCGCGGAAACATTTTTGATGAATGCCATTAAAGGGTCGGGTCCCGCGGGTCTATCAAGCATTCCACGCCGTCGGAACATTGTGGTGCGCCCCTTGCTCGACCTCACGCATGATGAGCTCGTGAGCTATCTGCAGGTGCACGGTCAGCCATGGCGGGAAGATGAAAGCAACGAGGACGTTTCGTACCTGCGTAACTATGTGCGCCATCGGGTGATGCCGGTGGTGGCGCAGCGCAACACGAACGTCTGTAAGACGATTGGCGCCGCTTGCGAAATTCTGGGCGACGAAGACGCCTTTCTTTCCCAGCTTTCGGCACAGTCGTTTCGAAGCTGCCTGCGCAAGGAAGCGGCGGGCGCACTGGTGCTCGATGCGCGCCGTCTTGCCGCCGCTGAGGTTGTGATTGCACGGCGTATCGTGCGGTTGGCGATTAAGCGCATCGATCCCGACGCGCGACCGGAGATGCGGCACGTGGAGCGCGTGCTCTCCTGTGTCGCTGCGGGCTCGGGCTCGGTAACGCTTCCTGCGGGAATTGATGCCCGTGTGGAGTTTGGCATGCTGGCGTTCAAGGCCCCGGCGGCGCGCGAGGGCTTAGTGGCCGACTGGATCTCCGTTCCCGGTCGTCTGCCGCTGGGGGCGGGGCGTATGCTGACAGCAGAGCCGATGGCTGTGGAGCCGGGGCGCGATATCGTGCACCGTGCCCGCGAGCTTGCTGCTGCCGGAGAGGTTGCGGCCTTGGTGGATGCGGCGGCCCTAGGGTTCGCCGACCGCGATAGCGAGCGGATGCTAGCCGGCTCGCGCGGGGAGATTCCCGCCGAGGCGCGATTGGCGCGCCTGTGGGTGGATAGCCCTGTGCCGGGAGACGTGATGTGCCCGTTGGGGATGAACGGTCGAAGCAAGAAAGTGTCAGACCTGTTGAACGAGGCGCGCATTCCTGTTTCAGACCGCTCTGGCGTACCCGTGGTAAGAACGGCTCCGGGAGGTGCCGTAGTATGGGTCGCGGGCGTTCGCGCGGACGAACGTTTTAAGTGCACGGCGGCGACGCGCGTGGCCTATCTGCTTCGCGTGGTTGATGCGGATTAGCTCCCCGCACCAGCTTTTCTGTGCGGCGTTGACGGTATTCCCGCGCTGATGGTGCGCGGGCTGGAAAATATACCCCCTGCGCTGCTAGAATGTGTAGTTCGCGTCCATACGGCGGTGTGTGGGCGATTAAGCACAAGAAAGGGTTGTCATGGCTTCTCAACATCCGGATATCGAGAAGGTTCTGTTTACGCAGGAGGATATCGACGGTATCGTCTCTCGCCTGGGCGAGGAGATTACGCGCGACTATGCGGGTAAGGATCTGGTGCTGATCGCGGTCCTGCGCGGCGCTGTTGTCTTTATGGGCGACCTGATGCGCAAGATCGAGCTGCCGACCAACATCGATTTCATGGCTGTTTCGAGCTATGGCGACGGTGTGAAGTCTTCGGGCATCGTGCGTATCATTAAGGACCTGGATATCGACATCCGTGGTCGCGACGTGCTGATCGTCGAGGACATTCTGGACTCGGGCCTGACCCTCAAGTACCTGATGAAGAACCTCGAGAGCCGCAAGCCCGCTTCGCTGGAGGTCGCTGCCTTCCTGTGGAAGGACGTTGAGGACCGCGTCTCGGCCGTCACGCCCAAGTATGTTGGAACCCATTGCCCCGATGCCTTTGTGGTGGGCTACGGCCTCGACTATGCCGAGCGCTATCGTAACCTTCCGTATCTGGGCATTTTGAAACCGGAGGTTTATTCGTAAGATGCCCGACGACCGTAACGATAACAATTCCCAGACTCCCCGGGAGCCTAAGATCCCGGGGATGCCCGGAGGCAAGAAG
>CATYZE010000054.1 GCA_958415525.1 uncultured Collinsella sp.
ACCTCGCCCAGGGGACGGGCGCCGTGCGCACGCCGTGCTCGGGGCAGCGGGCCCTGACGGGGGCGTGCTCGAGGTAGCAGCGGATCGAGCCGAGGTCGGGGGCCCTCCAGCGCCTGGGCCGGAGCCTGTCGTAGGCGGCGCAGCGGCGCCCGCACACCGGGCACCTCGGCGCCGCCCTCCTGGGCCTCACGGAGACGATTATGGAATCGCCCTCGATTCTCGCGCCCTCGACGACGGCGCGCTCGAGACCGAGCGCCCTTTTGAGTAGACTGTTCAGCATGGCGGCGCACCTTTCGCGCGTTAATTATTTTCTTTGGTCGGAAAACAACGATACGCGAGGCGCGCCGCCGCTGCTAGACGCATGTTTTTACCGGGCGGCTAACCCACACAAACCCCCGAAGAGCCCCTTTTTGGCAGGTTTTAGAGCTCCACACTTTCGGCGCCGTTGATGGTTAGGTTGCGCTCGTAGAAGGCGGTGAGGGCGCGGATAGCGTACATCACGTCGCGCACGCCGCCGGTCTCGTAGCTCGAGTGCATGGCAAGCTGCGGCAGGCCCACGTCCACGGCATGCATGCTCGCCTGCATATTGGACAGATTGCCCAGGGTAGAACCGCCGGCCATATCGCTCTTGTTGGCAAAGGCCTGCGTGGGCACGTCGGCGTCATCGCAAATGGCCTGGAACACCGCGCGGCTAAAGGCGTCGGTGCAGTAGTGCTGGTTGGCGGCCTCCTTGATGACGATGCCGCCGTTGAGTACCACCTGATTGCGGGCGTCGCACTTCTCGGCGTGGTTGGGGTGCACGGCATGCGCGTTGTCGCAGCTCACAAGCATCGAGGCGGCAAGTGCGCGATGGTACGACTCGTCGTCAAAGCCCAGCGATCCGTTGATGCGGCGCAGCGCGTCGGCCAAGAACGTCGACATGGCGCCCTGCTTGGTCTCGGAGCCAACCTCCTCATTATCAAAGCAGCAGAAGACCGAAACGTCGTGCGCGTTCTCGGCACCCAAAAATGCCTGCAGTGAGGTGTAGGCGCAGGCCAGGTCGTCGAGCTTGGGCGTCGAGATGAACTCGTCGGCCCAGCCCCAAATGCGCGCATCCTGACGATTGACCAGGAACAGGTCGCGGCCCAAGATCTGCTCGGGCTCAACGTCCAGCTCTTCGGCGATTAGGGCATCAAAGTCGCCCTGCTTAAGCTCGCCGGCGCTGATGAGCGGGCATAGGTCGACAGCTCGGTTGGGAGCAAAGCCCTCGTTGACGCCACGGTTCATATGGATGGCAAGGCTCGGGATAATAGCGACCTCGCGCTCGGTGGCAAGCAGGCGGCTCTCAATACGGTCGCCCTCACGCACCAGCACGCGTCCGGCCAGCGCGAGCGGACGATCAAACCAGGTGTAGTCGATCATGCCGCCGTAAGCCTCGGTGTTCAGGCGCAGCGTCTCGCCCGCGCCGTCAAGCTCAGGCACGGCCTTGACCTTAAACGTCGGCGAATCGCTGTGCGACGCCGCGAGCTGAAAATGATAGTCGCCGGCAACGCCGTCCTCGCCCCACGTCGCGGCCAAGTCCTCGCCCACCTTAAAGGCAATAACACTCGAGGTGTTGCGCTGCGTGTAATAGCGACCGCCCGGTTCGATATCCCACGCCGCATTCTCGGGCAGGTAGGTAAAGCCCGCCTCGTCGAGCTCGGCCATAATGGTCGCCGCCGTATGGAACATGCTGGGACATGCCTCGATAAAGTCGATGAGGTCGTTTGCGGCCTCGATATCGTCTGCCGTCACATGCGCGCGCTCGGGCGTTTCCTGATCCGTCATGTTCTCCCCTTTCGCTGGGCTGATGATCCCCTCCAGCATACCCCCAACTGACCGGCCTGTCCGACAAATCGAATGCCAAACAAAGCCAGACGCTCCAAACAGAAAAGTCGATGCTCTTGCGTTACAGGCAAACGACAATTGAATTGACAAGTTAACCAGTGGTAATTTCTGGTATTTTTGTTTACTGCCTTTAACTTTTTGCGGTAAGCAACATGAGTTCTATGGCAGTTACCTATCATGTGCGACGCACATGACCACTGTCCATCCGGGTGCAACAGGAAAGGAGAGCAGCACCCAACAACCGATCGATAGAAAAGAGGTTCTATGCACAACGATAACGCTGTGCTGCGCAAGCTCAACACTGTGGGCAGCAATGCCTGCCGAGGCGCACTCATCGCCGCGATGACCGTCTCGATGATGCCTACCAGCGCTTTTGCCGCAGCAGCAACAACGGAGACCGGCTCCGAAGCTACCAACAACGCGCCGATCTCCGCCACCAGTGAGGAAACGAAGTCCCTCAGCTCCGAGTATAGCCTGAGTGCCGTCTCTGACGACGCCGCATCCTCCTCGACCAGCTACGATTTGACTAAAATCGCAGATGGTACGTATGAGGGCACGGCCACGGCCGACTCGAAGGACCCGCTCAATAAAGCTGGCGACGAATGGAACGCAGCTGATGGAAAGTATGACGTCAACGTCAGCGTAACCGTCAAGTCTGGCAAAATTGCCAAGGTCGAAGTCGCCGACTACAGTAGTTTGGGCGACGATGACTGGGACCGCATGGACAAGGCCGTTAACGGTTTTAGCAAAAAAGGCACGTCCTATAAGGGCATCGTCGAGCAAATCGAGACTGCCGGCAACACTACCTCAATCGATGCTGTTTCGACCGCCACGATCTCGTCCAACGCCATCAAGGCTGCCGTCGATAATGCCCTGCAAGCTGCCTATGACGAGCAGAATCCGTCGACCCCTGCGACCGACGAGTACACCTACGGTTACGCTGGCCTGACGTGGGCCGAGTATTGGGCTGGTGAAAACGTGCAGGCGGCAGGGTCCTCCGCTTCGTCGAGCGAGCTCGATTCCCGCAACGAGGCCGACAAGGGCGCTTTTGACGTGGTGACCCGTGCAACCTTTAACCACGGCCTGCATCGCGGCAGCTATCAGTGCACCGACGTGATCAAAACTGCCGAGGGCGTAAAAATTTACCCTTCGTATTATCCCGACAGCAAGTCCTTTGTTGATGTCGATGGCAACGTCTTTTCTATTGACAGCAAGGCTAAGACCGTGACGGCGGCCGACGGCACGGTGTACACCATGACGGGTCACGAGGTCACGGGACTCAAGTACGTTCCCGTCAAAATCAAGACCAGCGATCTGAAGGCTTTTAAGGCGAGTCACAGCTTTGTCGCCAATGGCGAGACGCTCGCCGGCGGCTACGGCGAAAATAACCTCCAGGCTTACTCCGGCCTGGTTGCGGACGTCGATGCCAACACCAACGGCATTAAGACCGTGACCAACAACAACGGAACCTTCAACTTCTCGGCCGCCGCCACCGGCACCGACTCGGGCATCGAGGGGCAGGAGCTCAAGACCGCCACGGATATCAAGCCCACGGTCAAGGAAGCGAGCGGCTCCTAC